>NZ_WTYR01000001.1:629166-1258333 GCF_009827575.1 Alteriqipengyuania halimionae
CAGCGTCGAGGGCAAGACGACCTGCAATGTCGAGTTCACCGCCATGATTGCGGACCCGCCTGCTTAATGCTTGCGTTTTCGCGTGACCGCGCCTAACCGCGCGCTTCACCGAAATTCCATCATCCGAGGACCGGTCGGAACCGGTCCGTTCGCGGAGATATGAAATGAAGACCGATACGCACCCCGAATACCACACGATCAAGGTCAAGATGACCGACGGCACCGAGTTCGAAACGCGCTCCACTTGGGGCAGCGAAGGCGACACGCTGACGCTCGAAATCGATCCGACCAGTCACCCGGCGTGGACCGGCGGCGGCCAGCGCCTGCTCGACAAGGGCGGTCGTGTGGACAAGTTCAACAAGCGTTTCGGCGGCTTGTCGCTCAAGAAAAAGGAAGGCTAAGGCCTTCGCACAGTTCGCCGATCGCAAGATCGGCTGGGGAGGGCGGTCCGACGGGGCCGCCCTTTCTCGTTCAGCCCCACGGTTTCTCGCGATACCATTTGGTGATCACGTATTTGACGCCCGCGCGCACCTTCATGCCGTGGTGGAGCGTGTTGACGTTGCCGCTGCCGTCGGGCTTGCGGTTGTTCCAGCACAGCAGTTTGCCGCGCTTGGGCTGGACCGTCTTGCCCAGCACCTTGAAGCGCGTGCCACCGCCAGCTTCGACCTCGTTCAGATAGATCATGAAGGTCCAGGTCCGCTGGCCCGCCGTGCTGCAGTATTTTTCCCAATCGGCGCCACCGGGATTGAACCAGTCGGTGTGCTGCTTGAATTCCTGCCCCACCGCATAGCGCTGGCCCTGCGGCGTCTCTCCGTGCGCGGGATCCATGCCATTGAAGGTATGGAGCCGCCGTTCGAGATCGATCACGGCGGGGTGCTTTACATCGAGATCGCAGGTTTCGCTGGTGCGGAACGCCGCGTCGCCATTGTAATCGGCGACCGTAGAGGGTCGGCGATCGGCCTCGATCAATTCAATCAGGCGATCGCACAGGTCGGGCGGGAGAAAATCGTCGCACATGAACAGTTCGAGCTTGGGGCTCGGGACGCGTTTGACGCCAGGGTGTGCACGCAGGATATCGGGCGTGGTGTCGCCGGGTGAAAGCATGGCGGCATTCCTAACGAATCGGAACGCGCGCGCCAACTAGGCGAAATCGGCCGCGACACAATCTTGCACGAAATCGCCTTCAAACCACTTTTTGCTTCCCAAAAACGGCATCGTGTGCAACAGGCGCGCGGCTCGCGATTCCTTGCTTGCAAGGGCATACGCGACTTGCCTAAGCGCGCCCTTCGGCACGCTTTTACGGGCGGCATGGCGATCGTAGCTCAGTTGGTTAGAGCGCCGGTTTGTGGTACCGGAGGTCGGGGGTTCGAGACCCCTCGATCGCCCCATCCGCCCCTTCCTCCAGCAGCGTGCCCGCTAGGGAGAGGCGTCTTGAGCGCAATGTGGGACCTGCCCGATTACGATGATCACGAGATCGTCCATTTCATCCGCGACATCGATAGCGGTCTCAGTGCGATCATCGCGTTGCATTCGACCCATCTCGGTCCGGCCGGTGGCGGCACCCGCTTCTGGCACTATGCCGACAAGATGGGCGCGGTGAAGGACGTGCTGCGTCTCTCGCGCGGGATGAGCTACAAGAACGCGATGGCGGGCCTCCCCATGGGCGGTGGCAAAGCCGTGATCCTGGCCGACGATTCGCGCACCAAGACACCCGAAATGCTTGAAGCCTTTGGCCGTGCGGTCGAAGGGCTGGGTGGCAAATACGTCACTGCCGAAGACGTCGGCATTTCGGTCGCCGATATGCTCGAAGTGGCCAAACAGACCTCCTACGTCTCCGGGCTTCCCGCCCAAGGCGATCATGCCGGCGGCGATCCGGGCCCTTTCACGGCATTCGGCATCTTTCTCGGCATCCGCGCCGCCGTGCGCCACAAGCTCGATCGCGACAGCATGGACGGCGTCCATGTGGCGATCCAGGGCACCGGCAGCGTCGGCGGACGCCTGGCGCGCCTGCTCGCCGAAGACGGCGCGAAACTGACGCTCGCCGATATCAATGACGATGCGGCGAACGATCTGGCCGCCGAACTGGGCGGGGAAACCGCTTCGACCGATGAGATCATGGGCGTGGATTGCGACGTCTTCAGCCCCAATGCGCTTGGCGGCATTCTCGACGATGCTAGCATCGCCGCGCTGCAGGCACCGATCGTTGCGGGCGGTGCGAACAATCAACTGGCGCGTCCCGAACACGGGCGTGTGTTGGCGGAGCGCGACATTCTCTATGCGCCCGATTACGTCATCAACGCAGGCGGTATCATCTCCGTGGCGCACGAGTATTTCGCGAAGACCGAAGGCCGCGAAGCCGACGTCTCCGATGTGCGCGAGCGAATCGGCGAGATCCCCGATCGCCTCGTCTCGATCTGGGAAGAAGCGAAGGATAGCGGCCTCACCTCCGCAGAGGTTGCGGATAAGCGCGCGCAGACGCTGATTGGACGCGGATAGGCATTGGGCTGACGCGACAAAGTGGCTAGGGGGACGCCATGCACGGATATGCCAATCCTGCCCGATTCCTGAAGATCGCCCGCTGGCTCACGCCGGTGCTGCTGATCGTTGGCCTGCTGCTTGCCGGCGGTGCCCTGGCGTGGGGTTTGATGCAGGCCCCGCCCGAGCGTTTGCAGGGCGAAACCGTGCGCATCCTGTTCGTCCATGTGCCCACTGCGTGGCTCGGCATGGCGGGATGGACCACGATCGCAGGCGCGAGCTTCGCCTATCTGGTCTGGCGTCATCCGCTGGCCGATATCGCTGCGCGTGCAGCGGCCTGGCCCGGTGCGGCCTTCACCGCGATATGCCTCGCCACCGGATCGATCTGGGCGCGGCCCACCTGGGGCGTGTGGTGGGTTTGGGATGGTCGCTTGACCAGCTTCCTGATCCTGCTGTTTCTCTATTTCGGCTATATCGCACTTTCGAATGTCGCCTCGCAGTCCGAAGCGTCGCGGCGCATCCCGGCGATCTTCGGCCTCGTCGGCGCGATCAACATTCCGATCATCAACCGCTCGGTCGAATGGTGGGAAACCCAGCATCAGCGCGCCAGCATCACCGCCGGCACCAGCGCGATCGACAGCGCCTTCCTTTGGCCGCTGGGCATCGCCGTGATCGGCTTCACCTGCATCTTCGGCGGCGTGCTGCTGGCCCGGATGCGCGCCATCCTGGCCGCCCAACAGGCAGAGGCGCGGCTGCGCCGGAAAGCGATGCAGCCATGATGCGCGAGAGTATTGATCAATGGCCCTATGTGATCGGCGCCTATGTGCTCGCGGCGATCGGCACGTTGATGCTGGTCGGGTGGAGCTGGGTCGCGATGAAACGCGCTGAGAAGCGGCGCGAGGATTCCAGGCGGAAATGAACCTCAAACCCAAGCATCAACGCATGGCCCTGCTGGGCGTCGCTCTCGTCGCGCTGGTCGGCGCAGTGCTGCTGGCAATGTGGGGACTGCGCAGCCAGGCGAGCTATTTCTACGTCCCTGCCCAGGTCGAGAGCGATCCACCTGAAATCGGCCAGAACATCCGCCTTGGCGGGATGGTGAAGGAAGGTTCGCTCGGCCAGGCCGCTGACGGGGTGACGATCACCTTCCTCGTCCACGATGGCGAGGCCCAGGTGCCGGTGCGATATCGGGGTATCCTGCCCGATCTATTCGTCGAAGGATCGGGCGTGACGGCGGAGGGTCGCTTCGCCCCCGATGGCACGTTCGATGCCGATACGCTGCTCGCCAAGCATGACGAGAATTACGTCCCGCGCGAACTCGAAGAGATGACTGCCGCACAGGCGAAGGCCACCGTCGCGGAAACAAGCGAATGATTGCCGAACTTGGATTGCTGGCGCTGTGGCTAGCGGCAGGCTTGGCCGCGTTCCAGCTCGTCGCCGCAATCCTGGCCGGGCGCGGTGCGCCGGTGCTGGGTGAGGCGACTCGCCCGGTGGCGGTGATGCAGGGGCTGCTCGCGGGCTTCTCGTTCCTGATGCTGGTGTGGCTGTTCGCACGGACCGACCTTTCGGTCGCGCTGGTGGTCGAGAACTCGCACGTCGCCAAACCGATGATCTTCAAGCTCTCGGGTGCGTGGGCGAACCATGAAGGCTCGATGCTGCTGTGGGTGATGGTGATGGCGCTCTCGGGCGCGCTGGTCGCGCTGGTGGAGAAGCGGCTCTCGCCCGCCACAATGCGCGCGACGCTGGGAGCGCAGGCGATCGTCACGCTCGGTTTCTACGCCTTCCTCCTGATCAGTTCGAACCCGTTCGAAAGGCTGCCGGTGCCTGCCGAGCAGGGCAACGGCCTCAACCCGCTGTTGCAGGACATCGGCCTCGCCTTCCATCCGCCCACGCTTTACATCGGTTATGTCGGGCTCTCGATCGCGTTCAGTTTCGCGGTCGGTGCGCTACTGACGGGCGAAGTCACCCGCGATTTTGCTCGCACGATGCGCAGTTGGGTGCTGGGCGCGTGGATATTCCTCACCATCGGACTCACCGCTGGATCCTGGTGGGCCTATTACGAACTGGGCTGGGGCGGCTGGTGGTTCTGGGACCCGGTCGAGAATGCGGCGCTGATGCCGTGGCTTGCCGCTACGGCGCTGTTCCATTCGACCAGCGTGCTCGCCTCGCGCGATGCCTTGCGCGTGTGGACGATCATGCTTGCCGTGGTCGCATTCTCGATGGCGATGGTCGGCACTTTCCTCGTCCGCTCGGGCGTATTGACGAGCGTCCATGCATTCGCGGTCGATCCGGAGCGCGGCACGTTCCTCCTCGGCCTCCTCGCGCTGTTCATTGGCGGCGCGCTGGTGCTGTTCGCCTTGCGGGCGGGCGGGATCAGCGAAGGCGCGCGATTCAGCTGGAAGAGCCGCGAAGCCTCGCTGGTTGTCAACAACGTTCTTCTGACGGCGCTGCTCGGCATTGTCCTGCTCGGCACGCTCTATCCGCTGCTGACCGAGGCGCTCGGCACGCGCGTGTCGGTCGGCCCGCCCTATTTCAACCCAGTCGGTGCGGCTTTCTTCTTCCCGTTGGTGCTGGCAATGATGGTCGGCCCGATGTTGCGCTGGAAAGACAGCAATTGGGCGCCCGTGGCCAAGCGTCTCGCCCCGGCCTGGGCCACGATCGTGGTCATTCTGGTCTTCGTCCTGATCGAAGGCACGGCGGGCTGGTTAAGTGCTCTGGGGCTGGCACTGGCAGGCGGTCTCGCGGTTGCCAGCCTGTTGCCGCTGGCTGGGCGCAAGCCCTGGCGTGCGCCGCTGCAACTGTGGGGCATGGTGATCGCCCATTTCGGCCTGGCACTCACATTGTTCGGTTCTTCGTCCGAATCGGCCTTCATCCAGGAGCGGCTGGTTTCGGTAGCGCCCGGTGACTCCGCCGAAGTCGGCGGCTGGACGGTCACACTCGAAAAGACCCGACCGGTCGTCGGCCCGAACTGGACCGCGATTGAAGGCGATGTGCGGATCTCGGACGGCGAGCGCGATTACGTTTCGCTCCATCCCCAACGCCGCAGTTTCTGGTCGCCGCCGCAAACCACCACCGAGGCGGCGCTGTGGACGCGCTGGAACGGCCAGCTCTATGTTGTGCTCGGCGAAAAGGGTGATGGCTCGACCCGCAAGCTGCGCATGTGGTGGAAACCCTTCGTTCCGTTCATCTGGTATGGTGGGCTCCTCGTGGCGCTCGGTGGCCTCCTAGCGCTGCTGGGCCATGCGCGCTCCGCGCTGCGCCGGAGCATCGGATTGCGCCGCGCGGCGGCCCGGCGGGAGACCGTATGATGCGCAAATGGGCGATTGCTGCACCCTTGCTGCTGTTCAGTGCCTTCCTCGCTCTCGCGATCTGGGCGCTCGTCGCCCCGCCGTCGCGCGACGTCCCCAGTCGCATGATCGGTCAGCCGCTGCCCGCCATTGCGCTCGATCCGCAGGTCCCGGGCAAGCCGGGCATGGCGAGCGCCGATTACAAGGGCGGCGAAGCGCGGCTGATCAACGTCTTCGGCAGCTGGTGCATTCCGTGCCGCGTGGAAAGCCCGCAAATGCTCGAACTCGCGCGGGCAGGTGTGCCGATCGATGCGGTCGCGGTGCGCGACACCCCCGAACAGGTCCAGGACTTCCTTGCCCAGTATGGCGATCCGTTCGCCGCAATCGGTGCCGATCCCAATGGCCGCTTCCAGGTCATGCTCGGCAGTTCGGGCGTGCCCGAGAGTTTCATCGTCGATGGCGAGGGGATCATTCGCTACCAGCATATTGGCGAGATACGTCCCGAACACGTCGCCGATATCGTCGCGAAGTGGCGGGAGGCCTCGCAATGAAGTGGCTGATCGCCTTGCTGCTGGCCGTCGCCGCGCTGCCGCTTGCCGCGCAGGAAGCGGAGGTGACCAGCCCCTATGCCGATACCCAGTTGGAGAACCCCGCGCTTGAGGCGCAGGCACGCGAGCTGATGCATACGCTGCGCTGCATCACCTGCCAGAGCCAGTCGATCGCCGATAGCGAAGCGCCGATGGCAGCAGAGATGCGCAGTCTCGTGCGCGAGCGGATCATGGCTGGCGAGACGCCTCAGGAAGTGCGCGGCTGGCTGGTCGAGCGCTATGGCGCGTATGTGACCTACGAACCCGAACTGACTAGCACGACATGGCCGCTCTTCGTCGGCCCGGTGCTGATCCTGCTGGCGGTGGCCGGGCTTGCCTGGAGCCGTATTCGCCGGAGGCGCGCAGCATGATGGCCTGGATTCCGATCCTCCTGTTTGTCGCGGTGGTGCTGGTTGCGATGGTATGGCTGTTCAAGCTGCCGCGCGGGGCGTGGGAAGCGGTCGCGGCCGCACTTATGCTCGGCCTGGCCGGCTACGCCGTGCAATCGAGCCCGGGACAGGCAGGTGCGCCGGGTCAGCGGAATGCTGCCGGCGGCTTCGACGGGGCGGCACTGATCGAGGTGCGGCGCCAGTTCGACGGGTCACCGGTCTCGAAAAACAGCACGATCGTCACCGCAGATGGTCTCGTCCGTTCGGGCCGGTTCGACTACGCAGCGGCGCTGCTGAACGGCTATCTCGATAAAAACCCCGACGATTCGGAAGCCTGGACCGCGCTTGGCAATGCGATCCTCGCTCAGGCGGAGGGCAATCTCACCGAAGCCGCGATCGAGGCCTATCGCCGCGGCGCGGTGGCCGATGAAACCGACCCGGCACCGTATTTCTTCCTCGGCCTCGGATGGCTCAATTCCGGCGATTTCGAGCGCACGGCAGCGTTGTGGCAGCTCTCTTACGAGCGCACCGAAGAAGGCACACCGGTGCATGAAGAGATGGGCGCGCGTCTCAGCCTGCTGGCCGCGATGATCGCGCGCGCGAAGCAGATGCGCGAGCTGTCTCCTTCCGAGACGCAGTGAACGGGGAATTGCCCCCCGTCACGGTGAGTGCTACTGGGCGCGCCTTCGCCAGCGCGGGATGGGCCGCGCCGACGCATGGGACTTAGCCTCCAGGCATGAGCGACACTTCCCCAGACAAGGTCGAACCCGTCCCCGCCGACGGAACCGACGACCAGGCGCACGCCGCCGGCGGTCACAAGAACGCGACCAAAACGGCATTGGCCGTGGGGGCGATCGGCGTGGTGTTCGGCGATATCGGCACCAGCCCGCTCTATGCGTTTCGCGAGACGTTCCTCGGTGAACACAGCCTCGCGATCGACAAGCTTCACATTTACGGCGTCGTCAGCCTGATTTTCTGGTCGATGACGCTGATCGTGTCGATTCAGTACGTTTCGATCCTGATGCGTGCAGACAATAAGGGGCAGGGCGGCACGCTGGCGCTGGTCGCCTTGCTGACCCGGCATATCGGCAAATCGAGCTATGGCTGGATCACGGTGTTGCTGGGCGTTTTCGCGACCGCACTATTCTACGGCGACAGCATGATCACGCCGGCGATCTCGGTGCTCTCTGCGGTCGAGGGCCTAACTGTCGTCAACGCCGGATTGCAGCCACTGGTAATCCCGATCGCGCTCGCGCTGCTGATCTTCCTGTTCCTTATCCAGCGACGCGGTACTGCCACGGTGGGCAAGCTGTTCGCACCGATCATGATTGTCTATTTCATCACTATCGCGGTGCTGGGGATCATCCAGATTTTCCAGAACCCGGCGATCCTGATGGCGTTGAACCCCTATTACGCCATCCAGTTCTTTATTACCGACGGTACCATCGCGTTTCTCGCGCTGGGCTCGGTGGTGCTGGCAGTAACCGGGTCCGAAGCGCTCTATTCCGACATGGGTCATTTCGGGCGCGGCCCGATGCGCCTGTCGTGGTTCGGCTTCGTGATGCCGTGCCTTTTGCTCAACTATTTCGGGCAGGGCGCGTTGATGTCCGGCATGGAACCGCTCGAAGCGGCGGTGGCGATGGAAAGCCCGTTCTTCAACATGGCGCCGGAAATGCTGCGGCTGCCGCTTGTGTTCCTCGCCACAATGGCGACCTTCATCGCCAGCCAGGCCGTGATCTCTGGCGCGTTCTCGGTGACCCACCAGGCGATCCAGCTGGGCTTCGTGCCGCGCCTGACGACCGAGCACACCAGTGTTTCCGAACGCGGCCAGATCTACATGCCGCTGGTCAACAATGCGCTGATGGTGGCGGTGATCCTGCTGGTGCTCGGCTTCGGCAGCTCGAGCGCGCTGGCATCGGCCTATGGTATCGCGGTGACCGGAGCGATGTTCATCGACACGCTGCTGATGGGCGTGCTGCTGATCGCGGTGTGGAAATGGCGTTTGTGGCTCGCCATTCCGGTGCTGCTGCTGTTCGTGTTCGTCGACGGTGCCTATTTTGCGGCCAACCTGCCCAAGGTGCCCGACGGGGGCTGGTTCCCGCTGCTGATCGGGGCGATCGCCTTTACCATGCTCACCAGCTGGGCGCGGGGACGCCAGTTGATGCGCGCGCGCATGGCCGAAAGCGGGCTCCCGCTCGAAGTCTTCGCCAAGAGCGCGCGGTCCTCGGCCCAGAGGGTGCCGGGCACCGCGATCTTCATGGCCTCGGCCAGTAAGGGTGTGCCGAGCGCGCTGCTTCACAACATCAAGCACAACAAGGTTCTGCACGAACGCGTCGTGGTGCTGACGGTGCAGATCGAAGATGTGCCGTTCGTCGATCCGCAGGACCGCTGCACGATCTCCGATCTGGGAGACGGCTTCTATCGCCTGGTACTGCGTTATGGCTTCATCGAGGAAACCGACCTGCCCAAGGCGTTGACCAATCACGAAGTGTGCGGCGGCCCGTTCGACATGATGAAGACCAGCTTCTTCCTCTCGCGCCAAACGCTGATCGCGTCCGACCGGCCGGGGATGGCGATCTGGCGTGAAAAGCTGTTCGCCTGGATGCTGCGCAATTCGGCAACGCCGATGCAGTTCTTCAAGCTTCCCACCAACCGCGTGGTGGAGCTGGGCAGCCAGCTGAAGATCTGATCCCAGCTTTGTAGCGGTGGGGCTTACTCGCCGGTGGGCGGCTGATCGCTCACCGCTTCGCCCTCGACTGCAAGTCCGTGACGCAACAGCATCGGGATTTGCGCGAAGGTGAAGAGGAAGGTCGCGGGCAGGAACAGCCAGAGTTTCGAGCCGAGCCAGGTCTCGAAATCGAAAGCCAGCCGCATGAATTCGTTGAGCCCCGCCAGCGCGAGGAAGAACACGCCCCAGCGCAGGGACAGCTTGCGCCAGCCTTCAGCGTCCAGCCCTTCGAAAGCCGCCTCGAGCAGGTATCTCAACAGCGAGTGCCCGCGCCACACGCCCACCAGCAGGGCGATTCCGAACCCGGCATAGATCAGAGTAGGTTTGAGCTGCACGAACACCGGATCGCGCAGGATCACGGTCAGTCCGCCGAAGAACATGATCAGGGCGGTCGATAGCTTGAGCATCGGCGAAACCTTGCCGAGCTTGAGCTTCGAATAGAGCAACGCGGCGACTGCCGCGATCATGAACGCGCCCGTACCCCAGACCACGGCGGCGACGTTCTGGATCGGATTGGGTTCGTCGGGCGCGAAATATTTGTAGGTGAGGAAGAACACGAGGATCGGACCGTAATCGACCAATAGGTTGGCCCAGCCCGATTTCGCCTTCGGATCGATGCGCGGTTCGTGTTCCATCAAGCCACTCCCGCAATGACGCGCGCGACCAGATCGGGGTCAAACGGACGCAGATCGTCCATCTTCTCGCCGACGCCGATCGCATGGACAGGCAGGCCGTATTGCTCGGCTGCAGCGACCAGAACGCCGCCGCGCGCGGTCCCGTCCAGCTTGGTCATCACCAGTCCGGTCACCCCCGCGGTCTCTTTGAACACTTCGATTTGCGAGAGCGCATTCTGACCATTGGTCGCATCGAGCACGAGCACCACATCGTGGGGCGCTTCGGGGTTGAGTTTGCCGAGGACTTTTCGGACCTTCGCCAGTTCGTCCATCAGCTCGCGCTTGTTCTGGAGCCGTCCGGCGGTGTCGACGATCAGTGCATCGGTACCGATTTCGGTCGCATGTTTGACCGCGTCGAACACGATCGAGGCCGGATCGCCGCCCTCGGCGCCCGCAACCACCGGCACGCCGAGCCGCTCGCCCCAGACTTTCAATTGGCCGATTGCGGCGGCGCGGAACGTGTCGCCGGCGGCCAGCATCACTTCGTAATCGTCTTCCTGAAACAGGTGTCCCATCTTGGCGATGGTGGTTGTTTTACCGCTGCCATTGACGCCGATCACCAGGATGACCTGCGGACGCGGGAAGGCGGTCACCTCGAGCGGCTTGGCCACCGGACGCAGGATCTCGGCGATCTCCACCGCGACCTGTTCGCGGATCGCCTGCCCGTCGGCCGCACCATCGAAGCGATGCTCGGCCAGCTTGTCGCGGATCCGGGCGGCAGCACGCGGGCCGAGGTCGGACACGATCAGCGCATCCTCGATCTCGTCGAGCTGTTCGAGCGTCAGTTTCGTCGCCCCGCCGAGCCCGGCGAGATTGTCGGACAGGCGTTCGGATGTCTTGCGGAAACCGCCGGCAAGACGTTCGGACCAGCTCAAGCTCAAACCAGCATTCCTTCTTCGATTCCTTCGGGGGTGATGCGGATCACATCACCGGGCGAGGGGGCATCGCCCACGCGAAACGGCGCGAAATCGGGAGCATGGCCGACGCCGCCCTTTTCCACCAGCACATCCTGCGCAACGCCGACCCGGCTTTGCAGCCATTCCCGACGAACCCGCGCAACTTCTCCGCGAAGCGCCTTGGCGCGTTGCTTGATTGTCGGCTTGTCCACTTGCGGCATCCGCGCAGCAGGCGTGCCGTGGCGCGGCGAGAAGGGGAAGATATGGCCATGCACGATCCCGATTTCGGGAATGATCGAGAGGTTGGCGGCATGCGCTTCCCCGCTCTCGGTCGGGAAGCCGGCGATCAGGTCGGCACCAAAGGCTATCTCGGGTCGACGCGCCTTGAGCCATTCGGCGAGGTTCAGGGCGTCGTGGCGCAAATGGCGACGTTTCATCCGTTTGAGAATCAGGTCGTCGCCATGTTGGAGCGAAAGGTGGACGTGCGGCATCATCCGGGGTTCGTGCGCGAGGAGATCGAGCAGCAGCCCGTCGAGTTCGATCCCGTCCACCGAGGACAGACGCAGGCGCCGGACTTGCGGAAGGCGGTCGAGGATCGCCTGGACAAGCGCGCCCAAGGGCGGAGTATCGGGCAGGTCGTGCCCCCAGCTGGTGACGTCGACCCCGGTCAGCACGATCTCTGCCGCGCCCCGGTCCAAGTGCCGTTCGATGTCGGCCACAACCGCATCGATCGGGCGCGAGCGGCTCGTACCGCGGCCCTGCGGGATGATGCAGAAGGTGCAGGAATGATCGCAGCCGTTCTGGATTTCGATGAAGGCGCGGGTGTGCTCGGGCGCAAGCACGCGTTCGGGCGCGACGTTCCAGCGCCGCGGATCGCGTTTCTCGGCATTGGGAACGAGCCCGTCGACTTCGGGCATGGCGGCGAGCGCTTCGCGTTCGGTTTCGGCCGCGCAGCCTGTCACCAGCAGCCGCGCCTCGGGATGGTCACGCCGCGCGCGGCGGATCGCCTGGCGGGTATGGCGAACCGCCTCGCTGGTGACGGCGCAGCTATTGATGACGACGAGATCGTCCTCGCGTGCCAGCAGGCTGCGGATTTCCTCGCTCTCGGCGATATTGAGCCGGCAACCCAGCGTGATCACTTGCGCGCCCATCACGCGGCTCCGAAAGCGGACGGATCGAAACTTCCGCGGAAACTCTCGACGGCAGGGCCGCGCATCACGATCGCGCCGTCTTCTCCATAGGATATGGTCAGGCGACCGCCCGGCAGGTTTACCGTCGCGGTGCGCTCCGTCAGGCCGCGTTCGGCCGCGGCGACCAGGGCGGCGCAGGCACCGGTCCCGCAGGCGCGGGTCAGTCCGGCGCCGCGCTCCCACACGCGCAGTGAAATGTAGTCGCGCGCCTCGACGCTCGCGATGCCGACATTGATGCCTTCGGGGAACACCGGATCGTGTTCGATCTCGGGGCCGAGCGTGGCGAGATCGACCGCTTCGATATCGTCGACGAAGAACACGACATGCGGATTGCCCACGTTGACAGCGAAGGGCTGTTCGAGCGGCCCCCAGGAAAGCGGCAGGGCCGAGCTGTCCATTGCGTAGTCGAGCGGAATGTCCTCCCACCCGAACCGCGGCTTGCCCATGGCGACCGCTGCACCGCCGCGTTCGGGCGTGACCGCGATGATCCCGCCCGCCGTTGCAACCCGTGCCTGCGCTCCGTGGAACAGGGCGACCGCGCGCGAGGCATTGCCGCAGGCTTCGACCTCGCCGCCATCGACATTCCAGATCCGCATTCGGAAGTCGGCGTCTTCATCTTCGTCGCGGGCGGCTTCGAGCACGATCAACTGGTCGCAGCCGATCCCGGTATGACGGTCGGCCAGCGCGGCGGCGAGCGCGCGATCGATCGCAACACTCTCGTGCGCACGATGATCGATCACGACGAAGTCGTTACCGAGGCCGTGCATCTTGGTGAAATCGACACGCATGACAGCGCGCGTCCTAGGCGTCCGCGCGGGTCAGGTCCAGCGTATGGAAAGGGGCAGCAGAGTACGGGGCAAGGCCGCGCGCGGTCAGGCCTCGCGCGACTTCCCGTCGCTAGCACCGTCGTCATCCTGCGGCAGCTTCGCGAGGGCTGGCCCTTCGCCCCGCAGCAAGTCGAGCTTGCGCAGACGTTCTCGGATCGCTTCGGAGGGCTCAGGGCGCCCGTAGAGATAGCCCTGACCCTTGAACGTTCCGAGTCCGCGCAGCATGTCGAGCACTTCCTCGCTCTCGATTCCTTCGGCGGTGATCGGAAGGCCGAACCCTTCTCCCAAAGTACTGATCGCCTGCACGATTTTAACGCCTTCTTCGTCACGCGGGAGGTTACTGACGAAGCTGCGGTCGATCTTGATCCGGTCGAACGGCAGCGAACGCAATTGCGACAGCGAGCTGTAGCCGGTGCCGAAATCGTCGAGGCTGACCGTAACGCCCTGGTTGCGCAGGCTGGTAACCAGCGAGCGCACGACGCCGATATTCTCGTGCAGGCAGGTTTCGGTGATTTCGACATCGAGGCGATTGGCCGGGAAATTGCCTTCGATCAGCAATTTGAGCAAGCGCTGCGCGAACCACGGATCGCGCAATTGAACCGGCGAGATGTTGACCGATAGGGTAAGGCTGGAATCCCAGTCCTTGGCATCGAGCAGCGCCTTGCGGATCAGCTGTTCGGACATTTCGCCGATCACGCCCAATTCTTCGGCGATCGGAATGAAGACATCCGGATTGACGAGACCAAGCTGCGGTGACTTCCAGCGCGCGAGCATTTCGAAACCGAGCAATTTTCCCGTCTCGACGTCGATCTGCTGCTCGTAATAGGGTTCGAATTCGCCTTCCTGCAGGCCACGGCGGATACCCGCTTCGAGCTGGCTGCGGAAGCGCAGTTCGCTTTCCATCTGGTGTTCGAACCAGAAGAAGCGGTTTCGTCCGTGCTTTTTCGAATGATACATTGCGATATCGGAGAAATGCATCAGCTTGCGCGCATCGATCCGCTCATCCGAATCCGGGAGGCCGGTGTCACTGCGGGCAATCCCGATCGAGGTGGTCACATCGAGCGTCAGCTTGCGATGTTCGATCGGCTGCGCGATGCTTTCGATCAGCTTGTTGGCAAACGCATCGACACGGTCGGTCCGGTCCCGATCGAAGGGAATGACGCAGGCAAATTCGTCGCCCCCGAGCCTCGCGACGAGGCCGCGATCGGGCAGGTGTTCGGCAATCCGCCGCGCGGTCTGGCGCAGCACCGTGTCGCCGGCAGCATGGCCGTTGACATCGTTGACGTTCTTGAAATTGTCGAGATCGAGCATCAGGAACGCGACCGCTTCTCCGCGTCCGGCGGTTTCGGCGATCAGCTTGTCTGTCTGCTCGTTAATGGTGCGGCGGTTCAGGCACCCGGTCAGCGGATCGGTTTCCGCCAGGATGCGCGCCTGCTCCTCTGCCGCACGACGGACCTTCACCTCGTCCGACAATTCGCGATAGCGGCGCCAGCCGAAGATCACCAAGGCGATGTTGAGCAGCAGCGCATTGACCAGAATGACGTCGGGCCCCTCGAGACCGAACAGTCGCGCACGCACGATCTTGGGCAGCACCGCGCTGCCCGTGCCGACGAACATGATGATCGCCGCGACAGCAATCCCCAGCGCGACGACATCGTGCTCGGCGCGGCTATTGCTCGCCTCTTCCCGGTTGGTTTCTTCGCTCAATCCGAGCTCCCCTGAATTCCGATTTCGGGAGCTAGGGCAACTCGGTTGAATTTAGGTTAACCACCGGCAACCTCTGGGAACTATTTGAGCAGCCCGATCTCCCGCAAACGCTGCTTGAGATAGTCGTCGGCGGTGATCGATACGGGGTATCGATCGGGGTTTTCCTCGGTGATGCACTGGGGCAGCGTTTCGAATTTGTAATCGCTGCGCAAGTGGAGGAAAAACGGCATCGAATAGCGGCTGTGGCGCGCGCGTTCGCCCGAGGGATTGATCACCCGGTGCGTGGTCGATGGCAGATAATGGTTGGTCAGACGCTGGAGCATGTCGCCGACATTGATCGCCAGCGCGCCGTCGGGCGGCGACACGTCGAGCCATTCGCCCTGGCGCGTTTTCAACTGCAAGCCGGCTTCCTCGGCACCGAGCAGCAGCGTGATCAGGTTGATGTCTTCATGTGCTCCGGCGCGGATCGCACCTTCCTCGGCAGCGTCGCCGAGTGGCGGGTAGTGGAGCAGGCGCATCACCGAATTGCCGTCCTCGATCGGGCCTTCGAACCAATGCTCGTCGAGCCCCAGATAGCCCGCGATGCGCGAGAGGATCTTCGCGCCGGTCGCGTCGAAGGCTGCGAACAGCGCTTCCATCGTTTCGCGGAAGCCTTCCGGGGCTTCGGGCCAGACGTTGTTCGGCTGATCGTCGGCCAGCGGATGGCCATCCGGGAGGTCGCGCCCTACATGCCAGAACTCCTTGAGATCGTGCGCCTTGGCGTCCTTTGCGATCTCGGTTCCGAACGGGGTGTAGCCGCGCGCCCCGGCAAGGCCTTCGAGGAAATACTTCTGCTTCTCATCGCGCGGCCGGTCGAAGAACTCCGCCGTCAGTTTCCATGCCCGGTCGATCAGCTCGCGATCGATGCCGTGATCCTTCACCATGGCGAAGCCGAAAGTGCGGAAACTGTTGCCGATATCCTGGGAGAAATCTTCGGCGGGCGCTTCGAGCGAGAGGACGGGCAGGGAGGTGAGGGGCATTGGAAAAGTCCGATTCAACTGGCTATGCTCGGCCCCATAGCACTTCAGAGAGGAAATTCATGAGCAATTTGCCCGACGATGCGAACGTGCGGCCGCGCTATTGGCTGATGAAGTCCGAACCGTTCGAATATTCATGGGACGATCTGGTCGCGGAGAAGGAAGGCGTTTGGAGCGGCGTGCGCAATCACAAGGCGAAGAACAATCTCGCGGAGATGGAAGTGGGCGAACAGGCGTTCTTCTACCATTCGCGCGAGGGGCTCGAGATCGTCGGCATTTGCGAAATCAGCGAATCCGGGATTCTCGATCCCACCGACGAGACCGGCAAATGGGCGGCGGTGAAGGTCGTGCCGAAAACCAAACTGCCGCATGCCGTTTCGCTCAAGCAGATCAAGGCCGAGCCCAAGCTCGCCGATTGCGAACTGGTGCGCTATTCGCGGCTTTCGGTGGCGGAGATAAAGCCCGACGAATGGTCGATGATCTGCGCGCTGGCCGGAATCTGACCGCGCCATAGCCTCCATCCGTCCTGCGTTCGGGACAGAACTCCGGCAAGCTTCGTTGGACGGGGCAACAAGCAACGGAGTTTTCGAATGAACAGGTTTGATGGAAAGACCGTCCTTATCACGGGCGGCACGAGCGGTTTCGGGCTTTCGGCGGCAAAAAGCATCGCTGAAGAGGGCGGGACCGTCGCCGTTACGGGGATGAGCGAAGATCACCTCCAGGATGCCCGCGACGCCTTGCCCGATGGCACAATGGTGCTGAAGAACGATGCCTCCGATCCCGATGCCGCGACCGAGCTCGCTGAGAAGGTGAAATCCGAACTCGGCTCGCTCGACGGGCTGTGGCTCAACGCCGGTTACGGCGCGTTCCGCCCCAACCAGAAGAACGACGCGGAATTCTTCGATGAAATCATGAACACCAACGTTCGCGGCCCGGTGCTCCAGATGGCGCAGCTGATGGATGCGGTGGCGGATAATGGCGCGGTGCTGCTGACCTCGTCGGTAGCTCCCTACCTGGGGCAGGCCAATGGCGCTGTGTATGCAGCGACCAAGGCGGCCTGCCTCGCGCTCGCGCGGTCCTGGTCCGGCGCGATGGCCGATCGCGGCGTGCGCGTGAACTCGGTCGCGCCCGGTCCGATCGATACCAATTTCATGGAAGGCCTCGGCCTGTCCGATGAAAAGAAGGAGAAATTCGTCGAACAGATCAAGGAACAGGTCCCGCTCGGTCGCTTCGGATCGTCGGACGAGGTCGCGAATGTCGCGCTCTTTCTGCTGTCGGACGCTGCAAGTTACGTCACCGGCTCGGAGTATTTCGTCGATGGCGGGCTAACCAAACGCTGACTGGCGCAAGCCAGCCTCGTTCTGGCGCTGATCGCGAAACTTTCCCCTAGTTGGCCCGTTTCTATTTCACAACGCGGCAATCAAGCCGTTTGATCTGGAAGGAAATTATCATGGGCGAACTTACCGAAAAAGTGAAAGGCAACGTCAACGAAGCCGCCGGCGAACTGAAGCAGAAGTCGGACAATCCCGAAACGCGCGCCGAAGGCCGCGAGCAGGAAACCAAGGGCAAGGCCCAGCAGTTCAAGGGCGAAGTCGAAGGCAAGCTCGGCAACGACGTCTGATCGAAGCCAATCAATCGAAAAAGGCCGTCTCCTTATCGGAGGCGGCCTTTTTCGTGTGCGCTCATTGGTCTCTAGTTCTTGTCTCGTAGCGCGCTGAGCTTGAGACCCGAAGCGGCGAGGTTCTCGATCTCGGTGCGGCAGTGAATGAGGCGCAGGCCCTTGAGCGATGCGGCCACGGTCAACGCATCATCGAAACCCGGATTGTCGTCGACCGTGGCGGTCCACGCACCGAACGCTTCGCCGAACTTGGCGAAATCGGGATTGGCGAGCGACGTGCCGGAAACGCGCGCCGGGAAATCGCGCTCCTGATGCATCCGGATCGTGCCGTACACGCCGTTGTCGATCACCAGCACGAGCAGATCGACGCCCAGCGCAGCGGCAGTCGCCAGTTCTTGCCCATTCATCATGAAATCGCCATCTCCTGCCACCGCGACCACGCTGCGATCGGGGAAGCGGCGCGCGGCCGCAACGGCTGCCGGGACGCCATAGCCCATCGCCCCGGCGGTGGGAGCGAGCTGGGAGGGATAGCCTTCGTAGGGCCAGTAGCGGTGCCACCAGCCCGAGAAATTGCCGGCGCCATTGCAAACGATGGTATCGGCCGGAAAACGGTCGCGCATGGTCTTTACCGCCAGTGCGAGGTCGAGCCCGCGCTCGCCGCTGCTGTCGGGCGTAGACCAAGCCAGCCATTCGTCGTGGGCCTGCTTGCCGGCATCGAAATCGATCACATCGTCGGCCATCAGAGCGGCGCTTTCGGCAAATTCTGCCATGTCAGCGCAGATTGAGAGATCGGTGCGATAGACCCGTCCCAATTCTTCGGGATCGGGATGCACGTGAACCAGCGTCTGTCCGGGATGATTGGGCGTGATAAGCTCGTACCCGTCGGTGGTCGCTTCGCCGAGCCGCGCGCCGACCGCAATCACGAGATCGGCATCCTTCACCCGCTGGACGAGCTTCGGATTTGGCCCGTAGCCGAGATTGCCGGCCCAGACCGCGCTCGAATTGGGAATAGCGTCCTGCCGCCGGAAGGCTCCTGCGACGGGCAGGCCGATCTGTTCGGCGAAGGCCGTGAAGTGCTCGCGCGCCTTGGCGTTCCAGCCTGCGCCGCCGACAATCGCGATCGGCGCGGCGGCGTCGGTCAGCATCGCCATCAGCGTGCCCATCGCATCGGGGCAGGCGGCCTGGGCCGGGCGCATGACGGCGGGGCGAGGGACGATGCCGTATACTTCTTCGCGCAGCATGTCTTCGGGCAGGGCGAGCACCACGGGGCCGGGGCGACCGGCGATCGCCGTGCTCCAGGCGCGCGCGATATATTCCGGGATCCGGCCAGCATCGTCGATCCGCGCGGCCCATTTCGCCATCGGCCCGAACACCGCCTGGAGGTCGAGCTCCTGAAACCCTTCGCGATCGCGCATGCCGCGATCGACATCGCCGACGAACAGGATCATCGGCTGCGAGTCCTGATGCGCGACGTGCACGCCGATGCTGGCATTGGTCGCACCCGGACCTCGTGTGACGAAGCACATGCCGGGGCGGCCGGTCATCGCGCCGTCGGCGCAGGCCATATAGGCCGCGCCACCTTCCTGGCGGCAGACGACCGTATCGATCGCGGGCACGTCGTGGAGCCCGTCGAGCACGGCGAGAAAGCTCTCGCCGGGGACGGTGAATACGCGATCGCAGCCTTGTTCGACGAGACAATCGACCAGCAGGCGGCCGGCATGGGAAGGTGAGGGGGTTGGGTGGTCAGTCATGGGACAAGCGCTCTACCGATCCCGGCGAAAGGCGCAATTGCCGACGTGTTTTGTCCCATCATCGGTCAGTTGGGAAAAACCCGAAAGCGCGCGGGACTTTATGCCTAACAAATGGTTAACACGAGACCATGACGAATCGCCGCGCCCTGGTCCTGACCGACGAATCCCGCCGCCATCCCTTCAGGGCCTCGCTGCCGCCGCATGTCTGCCGCATGCCCAGTCCTACGCACCTGACGGCCACCCGCCCATGGCTCACCCGCGAGGACGCGCGGACTTTCGTGCATTTCTACGCGGCGTTCTTCGTCGCCACGCTGCTCTACATCTACTGAACGGGCTCGGCGAGCTCGGCCCGCTGCTCGGCCTTGTAGAGGATCGCGCCCAGCCAGGCGGAGATGAGGCACATGGCTGCGCTCAGCAGCACCTGGTCGACGATCGCGACGCCTGCGTGGCTCAGCCCGATCGCAATCAGCGAACCGACCGACATGGCCAGCGCGTTGACGATATTGTTCGCGGCGATCGTGCGCGCGGCCTGCGAGGTTTCGACGAAGGTGGTGAGAAACGCGTAAAGCGGCACCACGAACATACCGCCCGCCACCGCGATCCCGAGCAAAGCGAGCATCAGCGGCACCGCCATCCTCTGCTGGACGAAGCCGCTGGCATCTAGCAGCGCGCCGCCTTCGAGCGGCTGCCACAGCTGGCACACGAAATAGAAGATCACGACGAAGGCGCCCATTCCGATCACCGACATCGGCGAATAGCGCGCCGAGACCCGGCCCTTGAGCAGCGCGTTGATCGACATCGATCCGATCGCCACCCCGATCGAGAAGATCACGAGGAAAAGGCTCGCCACTTCCTTGCTGGCCGTCAGCACGTTCTTGGCCAGCGGGGGGAACTGGATGAACAGCACGGTGCCGATCGTCCAGAAGAAGCTGATCGCGACGATGGCGAGAAAAACCCGCTTGTCGACCAATGTGGCGGCGATCAGGTTCTTCGACGAGCGCCAGACATTGTAATCGAGCTTGTCCGGATCGACCAGCGGCGGCGCCTCGGGCACCTGGCGTCCGGCGACATAGCCGACCAACGCCGTCACCATCGTGGCGATGGCGGCGACTTCGACCGGGATCCACCCGGCCAGGATCGTTCCGAACAGGATCGCGATATAGGTTCCGGCCTCGACCAGCCCCGTGCCGGCGAGCACTTCGTCCTTTTTCAGGTGCTGCGGCAGGATTGCGTATTTGATCGGCCCGAAGAACGTCGAATGCATGCCGAGCGCGAACAACGCGATCAGCATCAGCACGATCGGGGTCGAGGTGACGCCGATCTCGGTCGCGCCGAGCGGGATGGTGAAGGGCGCGTGCATTTCCTGCCAGGCGAGGATCAGACCGGTCCCGCCGATCAGCATGATGCCGATCTCGCACGCCTTGACGATGCGGATGATCCTGGCCTTGTCGCGCATGTCGGCCAGTTGGCCCGCTAGCGCGGAAAACAGGAAGAACGGGATGATGAAGATCGCCGATGCCAGCGCGCTGAAGCTCGCCTCGGCACTTTCGGAATTGTAGATGCTGTAGACGACGAACAGCACCATCGCGTTCTTGTAGAGATTGTCGTTGAAGGCGCCGAGCAATTGGGTGACGAAGAGCGGGGCGAACCGCCTCTGCCGCACCAGGTGCGTCGTTGTCGTCATACTGCTTCCCAGTTGCCGCGAGGTCAGGCGTCCGTAGCGGATTGATCCGCCGCGACAAGGCTTTTGCAGCGAGCGCTCCCCTGTTAAGGCAGCCGCACAAAGGACACGGAACCTCCCCGCCACATGCTGACCCTCCCCAATATCCTCACCCTGACGCGCATCGTGATGGTGCCGCTGCTGGTCGGCCTGATGTGGTGGCCGAACTGGCACTTCGGCTATCTGCTGGCCTTCGGCCTGTATTCGGTCATGGCGATCACCGACTATTTCGATGGCTACCTGGCCCGATCGAGCGGGACGGTGTCGAAACTCGGCGTGTTCCTCGATCCGATCGCGGACAAGATCATGGTCGCCGCGGTGATCCTGACGCTCGCGGCGCAAGGCGTGCTGCGCGGGCCCTATGTGGGCGATGCGCATGTGATCGCGGGGCTGATCATCCTGATCCGCGAGATCGCCGTCTCCGGCCTGCGCGAATTCCTGGGGCCGTTGCAGATCTCGATGCCGGTCAGCCGCCTCGCAAAGTGGAAGACGACGTTTCAACTTCTCGCGCTCGGCTCGCTGATCCTCGGGCGCGGCCTGCCGAACTGGACGGTGATGCTCGGCCAGGTCGAAGCCAACGTGCCGCACACCGTGGGGCTGGTGACGCTGTGGGCCGCGGCCGTGCTGACCGCGATCACCGGCTGGGATTACCTGCGCGTCGGCCTCAAGCACATGGACTGATGGACCACCGACCGGGGGTCTTTGCAAAACTGCGCCAACCGGGAAATGCAAGCCATTGCAATCGCTTGGGAGCACTTTTGCTGTTGGGAGTGTAACCTTCCACGCGAGTGTCTCCGCGACCACACCATGGATGCGCGACAAGACCGGGGTCCGGCAAAGAAGGACGATGGGGGCCATCCGGCGTTGATGGCAGTTTGCGATGATGTAGGAAAATGGCCTTGATGGCGGTCAATTGTTAACGCTACAATTCCGCCGATTTAGGTAACCGTCCGACTTTGGGCCGCTAGCGGAATGTCCGCTCTCGGCCGAAATTCCCGAAAATCCGCCGGGGCTGTCAACGACCGTATCGCGGACGGTTCCCATGATAAGTTTGTGACATGATCATTGCAGGAGTCGATCCTTACCCAAGTTAGTTGCCCAGATTGCGCCGAAGAACTGTTTCACCGCCGGGCTGTACGCTCTCGCTGATGAGTTTCGCCCACAGATCGCCGGTGTTCGCAGAGTTCGACAACAACAGGATCCCGTCGCCGGTTTCCGGATACATGACAGCGATGCTTCGTGCGCCCACATCGGCCCCGGTATGCTGCAGCGCGTATCCGCCGCCATCGAGGTTCTGGATAATTTGCCATCCAAGGCCGAAAGGTATGCCATCTTCCTCGGAAGCGACCGGTGTTACCATGGCGCGTGCAAGTTCCGGGGAGAGGTCCATCCCGTCCATAACGTACACCATGAAGGTCGCATAATCGCGAGCGGAGGTCAGCAGGTTGTCGGCGGCGTTTGCTTGGGTGTGGGTCTCTCCGTCGAGCGGCTCGCCATCGCTGTCATGCGGCTGTGCGTACCGGGATCGGTCCACGCCATCGGCAAAAGTGAAATGGGTGTCTTTCATGCCGAGAGGGCCGAACAGCTGTTCTTGCGCCAGGACCTCCAGCGTTTTGCCGAATTTCGCCTTTAGGGCCCTGCGAAGATACTCCATTCCCTCGCCGGAATATTGCGTGCGCGCGCCGGGCTGAAACTGGAACCTCAGAACATTGTCATCCGCCAGATATCGCCAATTGGGAAATCCGGTGCGATGCGTAAGGACATGCCGCGCGGTCAGGACGCGCAATTCAGGCGCATCGGCCACATCTGGATCGACGTAATATCGCATCAGAGGTTCATCCAGGTCAAAAAGGCCTGCATCGACCAATTTCAGGGTTGTCATCGCTGTGACAGGCTTGGTCAGAGACGCGATGTTGTAGATCGTATCAAGCGGTGCGGCGACACCATCAGACAGTTCGCCAAACACCCGGATCTGCTGAATTTGGCCGCCCTTTATCCGCGCAAACGCCATCGAGGGGATGTCGAGCATCTCCATGGCCGCTTCAATATGCAGCTCGTTCTCGAACAGGGGTGAGCGATAACCGGCACTTTCGGCGCCGGAATGGTCATAGCTGAGCACGCGGTGCATCTTCCACGCCTCGCCTTCCAGCAACCACATCGTCGTGAAAGCGGCCGATCCGGCGAGCGTTTCCGTACCATCGTCGGCGCGCTCGTAGAAATTGTGATCGCCCTCCTGAATCGCGCCGTAAAGGACGCCGTCGGCATAAAGGGGAAAGACGCGCTGGGTGTCGGGCACGATCCTACGAATGGGTTTGAGGGGATTGTCACCGCATATGTTGCTAGTGAACGCTTTCAGAAATGCGTCCCGGTCCTGGATGCCGCCCACGTCATGATAAAACTCCAGATCGTCTGACAACACCGCTTCGACGGCAGGGATATTGCATCTGTTGAACCCCTGGTCGAACACGACATCATCCATCGTCAAGACGGCTGCCTCAATATCTTCAGTCGACAGTTCCTGTGCGAGGGTTGGCGCAGCCAGTGCCAAGAGAGCGCCGGTGGCGATAAGACTGCCTACTTTGCCGATCATTCGGATTCTTTCCTTTTGCGGTGTTCACATTCTATAGCAGAGGTGTATTACAGCCTCAACACACCATCGTCAGGATCGGCAATTTGCAAGCTGTCTGGCCACTTTCAACCCCAATTCTTGCCCCAGACTTGTCGTTCCGGATCTTACCAATCACCCATTCAATCTTCATCCTAGCGACGTCTGCTTTCGGGTAGATCGAACATGCCACCGAATGGCTGAAGTTGGGGCGCAAAGCTGACCTTTCACGCAAAGTCTGCAAATGGCTCTTGCGCTGATTGTCCGCTTGCAAACCAAACGCCGCCGCCGCTCACCCGGCTCGCAATTCCTCGGCCAGCAGATGGAATTCCTCGGCCCGCGGTGAGCCTTTGCGCCAGACGAGAGCAATCTCGCGGTTGGGCGAATCCGATTTGAGCGGGCGGGCGACCACCTTGGTGCCGTTGAGGATGCCCGCATCGATCGCCATTTCGGGCAGCATCGTCACGCCGAGGCCGTTGTCGACCATCTGCACCAGCGTGTGGAGGCTGGTGCCGATCATGGTTGCATTGGCGCGCATTTCGGGGCGGTTGCAGGCGGCCAGTGCGTGATCCTTAAGGCAGTGGCCGTCTTCGAGCAGCAGCAGGCGCGCCTCGTCGATCAGTTCGGGCTTGATCTCGGCGGGGGGATCGCGCGGATCGTCGGCCGGGAAGGCGACGTAGAGCGCGTCGAGCTCGATGATTTCCTGCTCGCTCTCGCCGGTGGGGAAGGGCAGGGCGAGCAGTACGCAATCGGCGCGCCCGTGATGGAGCGATTCTATCGCATCGGCGCTGGTTTCCTCGCGCAGGAACAGCTTGAGGTCGGGCCGTTCCTTGCGCAGGCGTGGGAGCATGCGCGGCAACAGGAAGGGCGCGATCGTGGGGATCACGCTCATCCGGATCTCGCCGGTCAGCGGCTTGCCGCTCGCCTGGACGAGGTCGGACAATTCCTCTGCCTCGCGCAGCACGCGATGCGCCTTGGCGACGATTTTCTCGCCCAGCGGGGTGAACCGCGTCGAGCGCCGCGTCCGCTCCACCAGCGTAACGTCGAGCGCGGTTTCGAGATCGCGCAGCCCCGCCGACAGCGTCGATTGCGACACCGCACAGGCATCCGCCGCGCGCCCGAAATGGCCGTGCTCGTGCAGCGCGACGAGATATTGCAACTGGCGCAGGGTCGGCAGGTGGATGGTCACCCTTGCGGCCCCTCGGGCGGTTCGTCGCTGATCTTGCTCATTTTCAGCCGACCGTTCTCGACCGCGAAGCCGGTGCGACCTTCGACGAGTTCGAGCGCGTCGCGGCCGAACACTTCGTAGCGCCAGCCTTCGAGGATCGGCAGGTCGCTGCGCTGCCCGGCGGCGAGTGCTTCGAGTTCATCCGACTTGGTCAGCAGGCGCGAGGCGACTTCGATCTCGCGGGCACGGATCTTGAGCAGCAGCTTCAACAGGTCGGCAACCAGCGCGCCTTCCTTGCCGAGCGGGGCGCCGATCTTGCGCTTGGGCATCTCGTCCTTGGGCAGCGGTTCGGCATTGGCGATGGTCTTCATCAGCCGCTTGCCGATCTCGTTTTCGGCCCAGGTCTTCGACAAGCCGCGGACCTTGGCGAGATCCTTCTGCTTCTTGGGCGGATGGCTGGCAAGGTCGGCGATCGTCTCGTCACGCGCGATGCGTCCGCGCGGGATATCCTTGTCCTGCGCCTCGAGCTCGCGCCAGGCGGCCAGCGCCTTCAACCGGCCCAGCATTTGCGGATTGCGCCCGCCGGCGCGCACGCGCTTCCAGCTCTGATCGGGATCGACCGCGTAATTCGCCGGGTCGGCGAGCTTTTCCATCTCGGCGTTGAGCCATGCCCCGCGCCCGGTCTTGACCAGCTTTTCGAGCAACATGGGGAAGATCGTGGCGAGATAGGTGACGTCGCCGATCGCATATTCGAGCTGGCGATCGGTCAGCGGACGGCGGCTCCAGTCGGTAAAGCGCGCGCCCTTGTCGACCGTGGTGCCGAGCCAGCTTTCAACGAGATTGGCATAGCCGATCTGTTCGGACTGGCTGACCGCCATCATCGCGATCTGGGTGTCGAAAATCGGCTGCGGGGTGGTGCCGGTGAGGTTGTAGAAGATTTCCACATCCTGCCCGCCGGCATGGAAGACCTTGAGCACCTCGTCGTTCTTGCACAGCAGGTCGAGCATCGGGGTGAGGTCGATGTCATCCGCCAGCGGATCGACCGCGGCAGCTTCCTCCTCGTTCCCCAGCTGCACCAGGCACAGCAGCGGGTAATAGGTGTTCTCGCGCATGAACTCGGTGTCGACGGCAACGAAATCGTGCTGCGCCAGCCGGTCGCAAAGGTCGGCAAGGTCTTCGGTGGTGGTAATCAGCGGATGGATCTTCATCGTATTCCCGTTTGCAGCGGACGGTTCACCGTCCGGCGGAGGCCGCACGGCTTGACAAAAGCCGCCGCTTCCCCTGTTGACGCGCGCGCAAAGCGCCTATGCGCTCTCCACGAAATCACGCCCGGATGGAATGTCAAAATGACGGGCGCGCCTTTAGCGCCATAACGTCCGCAATGGAAAGAGTCCCCATGCACGCCTATCGTACCCACAACTGCGCCGCACTCACCAAAGACAATGTCGGTGACACCGTCCGCCTGTCCGGCTGGGTGCACAACAAGCGCGACCATGGCGGCGTGCTGTTCGTCGACCTGCGCGATCATTACGGAATCACCCAGATCGTTGCGGATGAGGATAGCCCGGCGTTGCCGATTCTCGACAAGATCCGGCTGGAATCGGTCGTCACCATCGATGGCGTGGTCAAGTCACGCGCCGATGTCGCGGTGAACCCGAACCTGCCGACCGGCGAGATCGAAGTCTTCGCCAAGTCGGTCGAGGTGCAGAGCCGTGCCGACGAACTTCCGCTGATCGTCAATTCGGCGGAAGACTATCCCGAAGAAACGCGCCTCAAATACCGTTTCGTCGACCTGCGCCGCGAGCGCGTCCACGCCAACATCATGCTGCGCAACCGGGTGATCACGTCGCTGCGCAATCGCATGAACGCGCAGGGCTTCGCCGAATTCCAGACGCCGATCCTGGGTGCTTCCAGCCCCGAAGGTGCGCGCGACTACCTGGTGCCGAGCCGCCTGCATCCGGGCCGCTTCTACGCGCTTCCGCAGGCGCCGCAGATGTTCAAGCAGCTGCTGATGGTCGCCGGCTTCGACCGCTATTTCCAGATCGCGCCGTGCTTCCGCGACGAAGACCTGCGCGCCGACCGTTCGCCGGAGTTCTACCAGCTCGACTTCGAGATGAGCTTCGTCACGCAGGAAGACGTGTTCAACACGATCGAGCCTGTGCTGGCCGGCGTGTTTGAGGAATTCTCGAACGGCAAGAGCGTGACCCCGGCGGGCGAATTCCGGCGCATCCCCTATGCCGAGGCGATGCTGAAATACGGCAGCGACAAGCCCGACCTGCGCAACCCGCTGATCATTTCGGACGTCACCGCGCACTTCGAGAAATCGGGCTTCGGCCTGTTCGAGAAGATCGTGGGCGGCGGGGGCCGCGTGCGCGTGATCCCCGCACCCAACACGCATGAGAAGAGCCGCAAGTTCTTCGACGAGATGAACGACTGGGCGCGCCGCGAAGGTTTCGCCGGTCTGGGTTACGTCACCCGCAAGCAGGGCAAGTTCGGCGGGCCGATCGCCAAGAACCACGGTACCGAAGGCATGGAAAAGCTCTATGCCGAGCTGGGTCTGGGCGAGAATGACGGCCTGTTCTTTGCCGCGGGCAAGGAAAAGGACGCCGCCAAGCTGGCCGGTGCCGCGCGCACCCGCGTGGCCGAGGAACTGGACCTGATCGAACAGGATTGCTTCAAGTTCTGCTGGATCGTCGATTTCCCGATGTTCGAATATGACGAGGAACTGAAGCGCGTCGATTTCAGCCACAACCCCTTCTCGATGCCGCAGGGCGAGATGGAAGCGCTGGAAACCAAGGACCCGCTCGATATCCTCGCCTGGCAGTACGACATCGTCTGCAACGGCTACGAACTTAGCTCGGGCGCGATCCGGAACCATCGCCCGGACATTATGTACAAGGCGTTCGAGATCGCCGGCTATTCGCAGGAAGAAGTCGACGCGAACTTCTCCGGCATGATCGAGGCGTTCAAGCTCGGCGCGCCGCCGCATGGCGGTTCGGCCCCGGGGATCGACCGCATCGTGATGCTGCTGGCCGACGAGCCGAACATTCGCGAAGTGATCGCCTTCCCGCTGAACCAGAAGGCGCAGGACCTCATGATGGGCGCGCCGTCGGTGGTCAGCAATGCGCAGCTGCGCGATGTGCATATCCGCACCGTCGAACAGCCGAAAGCCGATGCGCCCGAAGCAGCGCGCGTCGACAATATCGGCGAATGACATGAAAAGGGCGCGGGAATCGTCCCGCGCCCTTTCATCGTATCGGATGGGGTGATCAGTCCATCTGGTGCTTGATCACGTCGCCGAAGCGTTCGCCCTGGCAAATCTCGTCATAGCACTGCTGCACGACGGCGCGCTCCTGTGCTTCGAGTTGATCGCTTTCAAGCGCTTCGCTGAACTTCTTGGCGATGTAGTCTTCGCCTTCCTCGACCCGCTGGGCTGCGGCTTCGTCGTTGTTTTCGAAGGCGGTGGTGATGCTGGCCCATAGCTGGTGTGCCTCGCCGGTCATCGTACCCTCGGTTACGAGCTGGTCGCCCTGGCGCTGAAGCTCGGCGTTCATTTGCTGCAGGGTCTGCTCGCGTTGCTGACGGCGTTGTTGCAGGGCCTGCTGCAATTGTGCGCTGTCTGCTTTCTCTGCCGCTTTGCGATAGCCTTCGACCGAATCGAACGTGGTGTCGGTGAGGCTCTTGAATGTCGTGGTACTCATGGTTGTGCGTCCCTTGGGTTCGTGTGGTTGTGTGCTTTCTCAACCGACGAACCGGGTGCAAGGTCCGACACATTGCCCTAAATCAGGACGAGTTGCCCTTGCCTTGCGCCCCGTCGTTCACTAGGTGGCAAGGTAATTGACAACACCCCAATTCAGAGAGGGCCGTAAATGAGCGATACCGCTGACCGCGTGCAGAAGATCGTCGTCGAACATCTTGGCGTCGAAGCCGACAAGGTGACCCAGGAAGCCAGCTTCATCGATGATCTGGGCGCCGACAGCCTCGACATCGTCGAGCTGGTCATGGCGTTCGAAGAGGAATTCGGCGTCGAAATTCCCGACGATGCTGCCGAGAAGATCACCACCGTTGGTGATGCGACCAAATATATCGAAGAGCACAAGGGCTAAGCCAGCCGTTTTGTTCTATACCGCGCGCTGAACGGCGGCGCGGCCTGACAGGCCCGACCCCATTTGCGGGCCGGGCCTGTTGTATTTTCGGAGAAGTTGAATGCGTCGAGTGGTCGTTACCGGACTGGGCCTCGTCACCCCGCTTGGGGGCGATGTCGAAACCTCGTGGAAAAACCTCATCGAAGGCAAAAGCGGGGCGGGTCAGATCACCCGTTTCGACGCCTCGAACCAGAAGGCGACGATCGCCTGCGAGGTGAAGGACAAGGATCACGAATGGGGCTTCGACGCCGATAAACGCGTCGATCCCAAGATCCAGCGCCAGGTCGATCCCTTCATTGTCTACGGCCTCGATGCCGCCGGACAGGCGCTTGAGAACGCCGGTCTCACCGACATGGACCAGGCCACGAAAGAGCGCGCCGGCGTGTCGATCGGCGCAGGTATCGGCGGTCTGCCGGGGATCGAAAAGGAATCGGTCAACCTGCACGAACGCGGCCCCGGCCGGGTCAGCCCGCACTTCGTCCATGGCCGTATCATCAACCTGATCAGCGGACAGGTCTCGATCCGCTATGGCCTGATGGGACCGAACCATGCGGTGGTCACCGCGTGCTCCACCGGGGCGCACTCGATCGGCGATGCCGCGCGCATGATTCGCGACGACGATGCCGACATCATGCTGGCTGGCGGTTCGGAATCCACCGTAAACCCGCTCGGCATCGCAGGCTTTGCCCAGGCGCGCGCGCTCAACACCGACATGAACGACCAGCCGGAGAAGGCGAGCCGCCCCTACGACAAGAACCGCGCCGGTTTCGTCATGGGCGAGGGTGCGGGCGTGCTGGTGCTGGAAGAATACGAACACGCCAAGGCGCGCGGCGCGAAAATCTATGCCGAAGTCGTCGGCTATGGCCTTTCGGGCGATGCCTATCACGTGACGGCGCCGCATCCCGAAGGCAGGGGCGCCGAACTCGCCATGCGCATGGCACTGAAGAAGGCCGGCCTCGAGCCCTGCGATATCGACTACGTCAACGCTCACGGCACCTCGACCATGGCCGACACGATCGAACTTGCCGCGGTCAAGCGCGTGCTGGGCGACGATCTGTGCGGTGCGTCGATGAGCTCGACCAAATCGGCGATCGGCCACTTGCTCGGCGGTGCCGGTGCGGTGGAGGCGGTGTTCTGCATCCTCGCACTGCGCGACCAGATCGTGCCGCCGACGCTCAATCTCGACGATCCGGACGAAGGCACCGAGGGCGTCGACCTTGTGCCGCACACGGCCAAGAAGCGCGAAGTGAAAGCGGTGCTCAACAACAGCTTCGGATTCGGCGGCACCAATGCCTCGCTGATCATGAAAGCGGTCGGGGACTGATCACATGAAGCGCCGCGGCGTCATTTTCGGTGGGGCGCTGGTCGCGGCGGGGCTCGCCATCCTCGGTTACCTGCTGGTGCCGTGGTATGCGGGCGGCCCGTTCGACGAAGACACGAACTTCATCGTGCCCCAGGGGTCGAGCCTCGCCAGCGTCGCCGACAAGATGGAGGAGGAGGGGCTGCTCTCCTCCGCCTCCGGCTTTCTGCTGCGGGCCAAGATCCTGGGCGGAAACGCCCCGATCAAGGCCGGCGAATTCGCCTTTCCCGCCGGAGCCAGCCCGTCGCACCTGTTGGGGCTGATGCAGGATGGCGACGTGATCAATCGCCAGATCACGATCCCCGAAGGCCTGCCATCTATCCTGGTCCACGAACGCTTGATGGCCAATCCGCTGCTGACCGGCGAGATCGAGATTCCCGAAGAAGGCTCGATCCTGCCGCAGACCTACAGTTTCGAGCGCGGCGAGAACCGGGCGGACGTCATCCGCCGGATGCAGACCGCGATGCAGCGCGTGCTGCACGAAGCCTGGGAAAAGCGCGCGCCCGATCTGGTGGTGACGAGCCCCGAGGAAGCACTCACGCTGGCCTCGATCGTCGAAAAGGAAACCGCAAAACCGTCCGAACGGCGGATGGTGGCAGGGCTCTATTCGAACCGCCTCAAGCAGGGCATCCGCCTTCAGGCCGATCCGACGATCATCTATCCGATCACCAAGGGCAAGCCGCTCGGCCGCCGGATCAAGCAATCGGAGATCGACGCGGTCAATGCGTACAACACCTATTCGATGGCGGGCCTTCCGCGCGGGCCGATCACCAATCCGGGGCGCGCTTCGATCGAAGCCGTGCTAAACCCCGAAGCAACCGACGCGGTCTATATGGTGGCCGACGGAACCGGGGGGCACGTGTTCGCGTCCACCTACGAAGAACACCGCGATAATGTCGAAAAATGGTTTGCCATCAGGAGGGAACGTGGAGAACTCTGACGACGCACCGCTGATCATGACCGCGCAATTGTCGCGCGATGTCGGTGCATGGGCCACAGGGCTCAGGCGCGCGCATTTCCCGCGCAAGCAGAACTTCCTCGATGCGCATGTGACGCTGTTCCATGCGCTGCCGCCCTTCGCGCTGGAAGAGGTAAAGGGCTGTTGCGCGGTGCTGGCGGGTCAATACGGCCCCGTCGACGCCCGCGTGACGGGCGTGATGAACCTGGGGGGCGGCACTGCGATCAAGGTCGAAAGCGAAGGGATGGACCGGATTCGCGACGAGCTCCAGAATCGCTTTCACGGCCTGCTCACCCAGCAGGACCAAGGCGGCAAGAAGCTCCACATCACGATCCAGAACAAGGTTTCCAACAATCGCGCCAGCGCGGTGCAGGAGGAGATCGAGAAGGTCCTCAAGCCGCGCGATTTCCAGTTTCCCGCGCTCGAACTGCACCGCTACCGCGGCGGTCCGTGGGAACTGGTCCAGACTTACGCGTTCCGCGGCCTGTCGCGCGCCTGATCGGTGCTTGACCGGGCGCGCAACGCACCCTAAGTGCGCGCCTCGCCCGCGAGCCACGGCTCGCGCGAGGCCCGATTGGGGCGGAGTAGCTCAGGTGGTTAGAGCAGCGGAATCATAATCCGCGTGTCGGGGGTTCAAGTCCCTCCTCCGCTACCATTTCCAGACGTTTGTAGTGCGAGAGCACAGATGGTCCGGACCAGCTTGGTCGTGCCAAGTCGGGTTGTCAGCGCGCGCCCGGCCTCGCGCGCAAGGCGCTCGGGCCGAGGCGCATTGGCACCGAAACCCGGGCCGATGCGTTGATGGGTGATGGAAAAGACGATCGAAGACCTGCAGCGCGAAATGGAAGCCGCCGCGAACGCTCTCGATTTCGAGGAGGCACGGCGACTTCGTGACCAGATCAATCTCCTGCGGGGCGGAGCGGATGCTGCGGGTGCCGAACAGGCCGACACGTCGGGTCTGATCCGGCAACGGCCTGGCGCCATGGGCCTGGGCACGAGCAGACAGCGGCCGGTTCCGCCACCGGACTGGAAGCCGCCGCCGAAGCCCGATCTCAAGACGTCCGGCAAGTCGGGCCGGAAACGTAAGTGAGAACCTGAAATGACGGATTGCGCGCTTGCTGCACCGACGCTTTTGGCGCGGGTCGCGCGCGGAGAGGGTGTGGAGAAGCCGGTAACGTGTATTTCTGCGCCCGGGGCGAGCGTTTAGGGCGCGCGGGCGTCACCTCCGGCGTATCATATCGACGAGATCCCGAATGAAATCCTCCGGTTATGCGGCCATGTCGCTGGTCGCCTGCACTATCCCTGCTGGCGCGATGGCGCAGGGTGCGGACGAAGGCGCGCGCGACGAAGGGGACTCCATCGTTATCACCGCCACGCGGCAGCCCCTCACGATCGAGCGGGTTCCCGGGTCGGTTCTGCTGCTCGATGGCGCAGCGCTCGAGCAGGCGGAGGGTTTTACGGGCGCGGAGGACCTTGCCGACCTTCTGCCCGGGGTCGAGGCGGCGATTGCCAACGGCACGCAGGTCGCTTTCCAGATCCGCGGGATCGGTGCGGTCGACCATCAGGCGCTGACGCCGATCGCCGCAGCGGTCTATGCCGATGGCGTTTTCCAGGCGACCAACGTGCAGACCAGCGCGCTGCTCTACGATCTGGAGCGGGTGGAAGTTCTCAAGGGTCCGCAAGGGACGCTGTATGGACGCAATGCCTCGGCGGGAGCGGTCAACCTCATCAGCCGCCGGCCGGATGCCGAGGGCGCCAATTATGCGCGGGCAGGCTACGGCAATTTCGACCGGCTCGACTTGGACGCCGCGCTGGGCGGGCGGATCGGCGAGGGGGCCTATGCGCGCCTTGCCACGACTTATGTCCGGCGTTCGCCGGTGCTGGAAAATGTCGCCGGGCCTGCCGAAGCGGGGGGAGAGACCGACGAGTTCGGTGTCCGTGTGTCCGCATTGCTGGATCGGGACGGGGCAAACCTGCTGGCGCGCGGCCATTACGAGCAGGACACAGGCATCAATACGATGCCGCGCAACGATTCGCTCGACCTGGACAAGCACCAGATCGAATCCGTGGGGGACGGGATCCAGAACAGCGACAACGCCTTCTACGGGTTCTCGGTCGAGGCGACCTTGCCGCTGGGCGAGTGGGAGCTGTTCTCGCTCACCGCGTTCGAAGGGTATCGCCAGAATTACGGCTTCGATTTCGACGGCACGGCTGCGCCGTTCGGCGATCCGTCGCTCAACGCCAACCTCTCCTACGCGCGGGATTTCGCCCAGTTCTCGGAGGAAGCTCGGCTGAGCCGGCAGTTCACCGGCGGTTCGGTGCTGTTCGGCGTGGCGGCATCACTGGAAGATTTCAGCCAGCGCTACACGATCTGGTGCGGCGAACTCGATCCGCAGACGCTGGTCGGCTCGTGCAACTATGTCGGCGCACCGGGACGCGTGGGCCCCACACCGGCGAGCCCTGCGCCTGCCGCCACGCTCGTCACCGATATCGCGCAGGAGCGGCTCTCGCTCGCCGCGTTCACTTACAACATTTTCGAGCTGGCCGAACGGCTGACGCTGACGGCGGGCATGCGGTTGACCCATGAAGATATCAGCGGCGAGGGTGAGGGCATTCATGTCTTCCGCGACGGAGTGCGCGCACTCAACGATCGCGATGGGCTGGGGCCGGCAAAGGGTGGCAATGTCATCCAGACGACCCGGCTGAGCGGCAATGCCGCGCTGAGCTACGATCTGGGCGCTGCAAACGCCTACCTCTCGATCGCCAATGGCTACAAGTCGGGCGGCTTCAACGGAGAGATCGCCAACAACGCGCTGCATTACGCAGATGAAGGTCTGTTCGCCGCCGAAACCGTGACCACGATCGAGGCCGGGCTGAAGGGCAGGGGGGCCGGGCTCCGCTACTCGCTCGCCGGCTTCTACAGCGACTATCGCGATCCGCAGGCGCGGATCTTCGTCGAATTCGCCTTGCCCGACGGTTCGACCATCGTTTCGAACTCGCTGTCCAATCTCGACGCGGCGAAATCCTACGGGATCGAGGGGCAGCTGGGATGGACACCCGTGCGCGGTCTGGACCTCGACCTCGGTGCGATCTGGAACCGTGCGCGGATCCGGCAAGAGAGCGCCATCGGCGGCAATGCGGAAGCTTACGACGGCAAGCCACTGCCCTTCGCCCCGGATTTCTCGGCCAATGCGCGTATTCTCTACAAGACGCGCGTGAGCCGCGACGCCGAACTCGCCGTGAGCGCGAACGCCAATTACCGCAGCCGGTTCTATCTCGACCCGGCGGGCTTGGCGGAGCGCAGCCAGGGTGACGTGCTCACGCTCGCCAGTCGCGCCAGCCTTACGCTCGAAGACCCCGGCATCGGGTTGAGCATCTGGGGCCGCAACCTCACCAACCGCGATTACGCGATCTCGGGTTATGGCTTCATCGGCTACAATACGTTCCGATCCGATCCGCGGACGTTCGGCGCGGCGGTATCGTTCCTGTTCTAGGGGACAACTTCAGGGACGCGGGGTATTTATTTCCACTAACATATATGTGGTTTGCAACTTCGCGCGCCGACGCGCGTCTGTGTGTCGCTATGACGACAACCACTACTTGCCCGGCGGCGGAAGAGACTTCCGGAAACCATGATCGAACGGTCGCCCTGGAGGAAAAACTGCGGGGCTTTATCGAGCGCACCGACTTCCCCTGCGTCGGTGCGAAGGCCGTGCTCAATCGCGACTGGCTGCGTGTCTACGAGGCCCGCGATCTGCGAAGCGCGTGGGACGATCTGGCGATCCACGATCGGCTTCTGGCGTGGGCGAAGGGCTATCGAACCGACCCGGATGCCCTGCGCAGTTTCGCCGTGGTGTTCGGAGCGCCCGGTGAGACCAGTGAGGTGGAATTCGAGCAGCTCATGTGGGAGCGAATTCAGTCGCTCACCGCCAAGGATGACTGGCGCGGACAAAAGCTCGACGATCGGGTGAGCAGCGATCCAAAGGATTCGCATTTCTCGCTCAGTTTCGGTGGCGAGGCCTTTTTCATCGTCGGGCTGCATCCGGGCGCTTCGCGGGAGGCGCGCCGGTTTGCCTATCCCACCCTCGTCTTCAATCTGCACGACCAGTTCGAGCGGTTGCGCGACGATGGGCGTTACGAAAAACTTCGCGCAGCCATCCTGGCGCGTGACAAGGCGCTTTCGGGCTCGATCAACCCCATGCTGGCGCGTCACGGCGCGGCGAGCGAAGCGCGACAATACAGCGGACGGGCCGTGGACGAGAATTGGGAATGTCCCTTTTCCGATCCGCGAATGGAGAACAAATGAAACGCATTGAAAAACGCAGCGGCACCGCGTTTCGCGTCGCCAAAGGGCAGTATCTGACCGTGATCGATCCGGAAGGCGGGCAGGTTTCCGACCTCGTGTGCTACAGTGCAGACGATGTCGGCGAAGTCCTCTCGAACGGGCGGACCTTCGATTACGAAGAGACGATCAGGCTCGGCAAGGGAAACCGGCTCTGGTCGAATCGCTCGCACCCCATGCTGACCATCGTCGAGGACAGCTGCGAGTGCCACGATTTCCTCCTGACGCCGTGCAGCGAGGCAACCTTCGAACATTTCTATCCGGACAAGCCGGTCCATCGCGGCTGTTTCGGCAATCTTGCCGAGGCGTTGCAGCCTTACGGGATCGGGGAAGACGCGATCCCGACCGCATTCAATGTCTTCATGAATGTCGAGACTGAGGGAGGCACGGTCGCAGTGAAGCCTCCGTTGAGCAAGGCTGGCGATCGCATCGTGCTGCGCGCCGAAATGGACCTGATCGTGGGGCTCACCGCGTGCTCGGCCTATGCGTCGAATGGGGGGAGCTTCAAGCCGATCGACTACCAGGTGGGTGCCGATCATGACGATCGATAACTTCTGGTCGTCGTTCGATCGCATCGCCCAGATCGTTCTTTCCGCAGCGATCTTCTATCTGCTGATCGTCGGCATGGTGAGGGTGAGCGGCAAGCGGACCACCGGTGAGCTCAACAATTTCGACTGGATAATCACCGTCGCGGTCGGCAGCCTCGCCGCGAGCGGGATCCTGCTGAAGAACGTGTCGACGATCGATGCGGTGACCGCCATCCTCGCCCTGGCGTTGCTCCAATATGTTGCCACACGCTGGGTTCAACAGAGCGACCTAGCCAGCAGGGTGGTGAAGGCCGAGCCGACGCTACTGACTGACCGTGGCGAATTTCTCGAAGACGCGATGGAAGAAACCCGGATTTCGCGCGAGGAAATCCTCGCCGCCCTGCGCGAAAACGGATGCCTCAAGCTGGAGGACGCAAACTGGGTCGTGCTCGAAACCAACGGCAAACTGAGCGTGATCCCGAAATGCGATACGACCTATGAAGAGGTCGACAGTCTGAGCGACGTTCCCGCCCCCAAACACGTCGGCTAGCGCATCAGACCGCGCCCCAGTCGCCGCGAAGCTTCAGCGGTCCGTCGCCGTAGAGGTAATCGGGATCGAAATGTGCGTATTCGGCCAGCAGCCGCCAGTCGGTGGGATAAAAGTCGCCACGCCTGATCTCGCCAAGGCCGGCTTCTCTCAGCTTGCCGACGGCACGATTGGCGTGGATGGCGCTGACCCCGCACATGTCGGCAAGATCGGTTTGCGTGAACGGCGTTCGCAAGGCACCGGGCACTTCTCGCCCGATCAGTTCGAGCCGGGTGCGGATTTCGGAATAGAGATGCGCGATGCGTCGCGGCGCATCGAGCTGTTCGAGCATCTGGATCCATTTGCGATGGATCGCCGCGTCGAGCAGCGTGGCAAACCACATCGCGCGCGCGACGCCAGGGCGATCGGTCATCACCTCTTGCAGGGTCGAATGGCTGACGCAGCCGATCGTGACCTTGCCGACCGTGACGATATTGTGATCGAGCCGCTTCAGCGCAAACCCGTGCAGATCGATGAAGTCACCCGGCACGTGCACGCCGACGATGTACCGACGGTCTTCGCGTTCGATCGTCCGGAAAACGAACCCTTCGACGAGGAGCGTGCTGCGATTGGCGATGTCGCCGCGTTTGATGAGCCGGGTCGATCCCGGAAGCTCTTCGACGGTTTCGATGAGCCGTTCGATGTATTCCAGATCGTCTTTGGAAAGATTGTCGCGCAAGCGGCCGGCGAGGAAATTGCCGGTCAGTGGGTAGTCTAACGTCATTGTGCCCCCACACGGTGATCGGTTGGCTGTGCGAGTAGGCGACCACCCGTAGACGGTCTATTGACGGATGTTAGCTTGAAGTTCTTTTCGCTGCGCGCGTGATCGGGTCAGGCCCGCAAATACAGGTCGCCGTCGCCGTAGAGATAATCGGGTTCGAAATCGGCGTAGTTCTCGAGCTCTTCGCGCGAGGGTATGTCGATGCGCCCGCGACGGAAATCGGCGATCCCGAGATTTCTCAGCTTGCCCACGGCGCGATTGGCGTGGATCGGTGTCGAGCCGCACATTTCAGCGAAATTGGTCTGCGTCAGCGGGGTGTCGAACCCGCCGTCGTCGGCCAGGCCTACCATTTCGAGCCGACGCCAGATTTCAGCGACGATGTTGGCGATCCGGCGCGGCACAGTGAGCTGTTCCAGCTTCATGATCCATTGGCGATGCATCGCCGCATCGAGCAGGGTCGAGAACCACAGCAGCCGGCCGAGATCCGCGTCTTCCGCCATGGCCTGTTTGAGCGATCGGTGCGGCACCAGCCCGATCGTGGTCGGCCCGACGCAGTCGATATTGTGATCGAGCCGCTTGAGCGCGAAGCAATGCAGATCGACGAAATCCCCGGGCACGTGGAAGCTGACGGCGTGGCGTTTTCCGCCGGTTTCGAGAGACCGCAGCATGAAACCTTCGATGAGCATCGTCGAATTGTCGCACACATCGCCGCGCGCGATGATCCGCTCGCCCGTGGCAAGCGTGCGGGTCTCCGCGACCATTTCCTCGAGCCGGCGCTCTTGCGACGAAGTCATTAGATGACGGGCGCGTCCGGCCAGAAAGCGTCCGGTCAGGGGGTAGCGCGTGAAATCGAGAGGCTCGGACATGGGGCGGCGTTACAGGGCTGCCCCGACTTTTCCTAATTCTGACGGCGGAGCGGAGCAGTGGGCAGACACGCGCCCGTTCGGCGTTCGCCGGAACCTTGCGCGGGTGTCGTGCGCTCATTCGCTGCAAGGAGAACGGGAATGGCGGCACGGGCATATTGGCAGGGACAGATCAGGCTGGCGCTCGTCTCGATCCCGGTGGAAATCTATTCGGCCAGCAAGTCCGGCGCGAAGATCTCGTTCAACCAGATCCACGAACCGAGTGGCAAGCGGGTCAAATACGAGAAGACCGTACCCGGCGTCGGCCCGGTCGATCGCGACGACATCATCAAGGGCTACGAGATTTCGAAGGGCGAATACGTCCTGCTCGACGACGAGGAGATCGAGGCGGTCAAGATCGAGAGCCGCAAGACGCTCGAACTCGTGCAATTCGTCGATGCCGGCGAGATCGACCCGCTCTACTACGAGAAACCTTATTACGTCGCGCCGAAGGACGATCTGGCCGAAGAAGCCTTCGTCGTGCTGCGCGAGGCGCTGCGCAAGGCAAAGAAGGTCGCGCTTGGCCAGTTGTCGGTGCGCGGGAGCGAGAAGCTCGTCGCGATCAAGCCGTGCGGCAAGGGCCTGCTGCTCGAAACGCTGCGCTATGCCGATGAGGTGCGGAAAGGGCAGTCGTTCTTCCACGACATCGATGAAGCGAAGCCCAAGAAGGAACTGCTCGATCTCGCCACCACGCTGATCGAGGAAAAAAGCGCGCCCTTCGACGCGAGCGAATTCGAGGATCGCTATGTCGATGCGCTGAAGAAGCTGATCAACAAGAAGGCCAAATCGAAGAGCAAGACAGCCGTGATCGAGGATGTCGACGCGCCCGAGGGCGAAGAGGGCGGCAATGTGATCGACCTGATGGCCGCGCTGAAGAAGTCCGTGGGCGACAAGAAGGGTTCGGGCGGGAAGTCTTCCTCCAAGCGCAAGAAGAGCGCCTGAGATGGCGAAGCGCAAGCGCGCCGATCCACTGGCGACCTACAACGCCAAGCGCGACTTTGCGAAGACGCCTGAACCATCGGGCAAGGCGCAGGCCAGCGCGGACGGCAATCTCTTCATTGTCCAGAAGCACGATGCGACGCGGCTGCACTGGGACTTGCGGCTGGAGATCGACGGCGTGCTCAAGAGCTGGGCGGTGACCAAGGGCCCGTCGCCAGATCCCGATATCAAGCGGCTGGCAGTGCGGACCGAGGATCACCCGATGTCCTATGCCGAATTCGAGGGGACCATCCCCAAGGGCGAATATGGCGGCGGCACGGTCATGCTGTGGGATCGCGGGACTTGGGCCCCGATAAAGGGCAAGAGCGCGAAGGATATCGACGAGGGCCATCTGCATTTCTGCCTCGAGGGCGAACGGATGAAGGGCGAATGGCTGCTCATCCGCCTGAAGAAAAAGCCTGGCGAGAAGCGCGAGAACTGGCTGCTGCGCAAATTGCAGGACGATCATGCCGATGAAGGCGATGCGCTGGTCGAACGCGAACTCACCAGCGTGCTCACCGGGCGCTCGATGGCGGAGATCGCGGCCGACAAGGGCGGCGAATTCCCGCTGGCGGGGAAGAAGGACGATGCTTTCCTCGCGCAGATGGAAAAGGCTTCGGCTCACAATGCGAACGAAACCAAGCCGCGCCGCAAGCGCAAGGCGGCGCCGCTTCCCAAATTCGCCAAGCCCCAGCTGGCCACGCTGGTCGACGATGTGCCCACCGGCAATGGCTGGATGCACGAGATCAAGTTCGACGGGTATCGCGCGCTGGTCGCCGCGAAAGGCGCCGAGGTGCGCGTCTATACCCGCAGCGGAAAGGACTGGAGCGAGAAGTTCGGACCGCTGGTCGGTGCCTTTGCCGAGCTCGATCTGCCCGCATGCCTGATCGACGGCGAGATCGTCGCCTATGACAGCAAGGGCAACCCCGACTTCTCGACGCTGCAGAAAGTGCTGAAACGTGGCCATGGCAGCCAGTCGAAAGACGATGCGCTGGCCTTTCACGGCTTCGACCTGCTGTCGCTCGATGGCGAGGATCTGACCAAGCTGCCCAATATCGAGCGCAAGGAGAGGCTCGAAGCGCTACTGGCCGGGGCCGATGGGCCGATCCATGTCGCCGACCATGTGATCGGCGCAGGGGAAAAACTCTATGCCGCGATGTGCCGATCGGGGCAGGAAGGGATCATCGCCAAGAAGATCGACGCGCCCTATCGCAATTCGCGCAGCAAGGCCTGGGTGAAGGTGAAATGCACGCGGCGGCAGGAATTCGTCGTGGTCGGGTGGAAGGCGAGCAAGGCGAAGGGACGGCCCTTCGCGTCGCTGCTGCTGGCCCAGCACGAAGCCGATGAGCTGGTCTACAAGGGCAATGTCGGGACCGGTTTTACGTCCGACGAGCTCGACGATCTGGCGGCGAAGATGCGGCGGCTCGAGCGCAAGACGCCGCCCGTCGAAACCGACAAGGCGAGCGCGCGGGGCGTGACCTGGCTGACGCCCAAACTCGTCGCAGAGATCGCCTTTGCCGAATTCACTGCCGACGGAAATGTGCGCCACGGCAGCTATCTCGGCCTGCGCAGCGACAAGGACGCCAGCGCGGTCGTGCCCGAAAAAGCGGCGCCTTCACCAGTGCCCGAGCCGGATGTGAAGATCACCAGCCGCGATCGCGTGGTGTTCCCCGACAGCGGACAGACCAAGGGTGCGCTGGCCGACTATTACGCAGCCATCGCGCCGCTGATGCTGCCATTTGCCGGACGCCGACCGATCAGCCTGGTGCGCTGTCCGCAGGGCCGCGCGAAGAAGTGCTTCTTCCAGAAACACGATAGCGGTGCATTCGGCGACGCGGTCCATCATGTGCCGATCCGCGAGAAGGATGGGGGGAGCGAGGATTACCTCTATGTCGAGGATGCGCGCGGCATCCTCCAATGCGTGCAGATGGGCACGATCGAATTCCACGGCTGGGGCGCACGGACCGACGATGTCGAGGCGCCCGACCGGATGGTCTTCGATCTCGACCCCGACGAAGGGCTCGATTTCGCCGATGTGAAGCAGGCGGCGCGCGACATTCGCGCCAGGCTATCCGATATCGGGCTCGTCAGCTTCGCGATGCTGTCGGGCGGGAAGGGCGTCCACGTGGTCGTGCCGCTCACGCCCGGACACAATTGGGAGGCGCACAAGGATTTCGCGCGCCGCTTCGCCGAAGCGCTGAGCATTGCGGAGCCCGATCGCTTCATCGCGACGATGAGCAAGGCCAAGCGCAAGGGGAAGATATTCATCGACTGGCTGCGCAACCAGCGCGGGAGCACCGCCGTGGTGCCCTATTCGGCGCGGGCCCGTTCGGGCGCACCGGTGGCGGTGCCAATCGGGTGGAATGAGCTCAAGAAAATGAAGGACGCCAAGCCGTTCTCGATCGACGATGCCGAAAAGCTTGTCGAGCGGGCCACGGGCAAGACGCTGGCAGGGTGGGGAGCCGCCTCGCAGAAGCTCCCCGACCTCTGATGGAATGCGGCGCTGGGCTATCTGAGCCCCAGCACCGTGCGGGCCCTTGGCGCGGATTTGAGCAGAACGCGGTCGGCCAGCACGACGAGCGCCAGGCTGATCCCGAACAGCGGGACGACGAACGCCAGCACGATCGTCAGGCCGACGAGCAGCCAGCTGTGGCGCAGAACGCCTTTCGGGCCGGGCGCGCCGAGGCGGCCTTCCGGTCGCCGCCGCCACCACATCACCACGCCCGAAAGCGACAGCGTGACGAGCGCGATCAGGATCGCCAGGGCGAACAGCTGGTTGGCGAGACCGAACAGCGCGCCTTCGTGCCAGCCGATACCATAGCCGACGACGCGGTCGATCCAGTGGCGCTGGGCGAAGTCGACCCGGCCGACGAGTGATCCGGTCTCACCATCGATCTCCGCCGTACTTCGCTGTGGCCGGTTGGGCGTGTCCGACACAACTTTCCACGGCGCGCCCGATTCGGCGGGCGGGGTGATCTCGACCGGGGCGGGCAGCGCGAGGGCTGTGGCGCTAGGCACCACGCGATCGAGCTGGAGCGCCGGGGTGGAGGGCGCGTCCGGCTGCCCGGCCATGCCGCCCATGCCCACATGGCCCGCGTGTTCGCCCATCACCGCGCGGGCCTGGCGATCGAGCGCGGCGCGTTCCTGCCGCTCGACATCCGATCCACGCGACCAGTCGACCGGGCCGTCCACCTGCCCGGTTACCTCGCGCATGGTGGCGAAGTAATTGCCCCAGGTCTTGGCCCAGGGCAGGCCGGTGAAAATCAGCACGGCCGCGAACAGCGCGACCCAGATGCCGGTGACCGCGTGCACATCCTTCCACCAGTTGCGGCCCGTGCGGCTCAGGCGGGGGTAGAGCACCCCGCCGAGGCCTTTCGCATCGCGCGGCCACCACAGGAACAGGCCGGTCAGCAGCATGATGATCGTCCAGCTCGCCGCGAGTTCGACCAGCGTCGAGCCCCACCGGCCCATGGTCAGCTCGCCATGCAGGCGGAAGATGACGCGCATGAAGCGGTCCTGCTCGCCCACGGTCTTGAGCACTTCGCCGGTGTCGGGATGGAGATAGACGCGCGTCTCGTCCGCGCCGACGCCTACCACGATGCGCTGCGCGTCATCGGCCTCCTCGCGCAGGATGAATCGATGGAGGACCGAGCCGGGGACCGCGCCCTCCGCCCTTTCCGCCAGCGCAGAGGGGGCGAGCGGCGCATCGGTGACTTCGAGGCTGTCGTAAGCCCGGTCGATCCAGCTCTCCACCTGCGGCTTGAACAAGTAGATCGCCCCCGTAACCGATAGCCATAGGACGAAGGGCACGGTCAGAAGGCCGGCATAGAAATGCCACCGCCACACCGAGCGGTACCATCGTTCCTGCCGGGCGGTGGAGTTGCCGGTTGCGGCGGTGGCATCGCTCATCAGAAGCCTCCGTTCCAGCGCAGGCCGATCACGAAGGTGCGGCCCGGATAGGGGTGGAACACGAAGGCCTTCTCGTCGAACACATTGTCGATGCCCAGATCGAGGTCGAAACCGTCGAAATGCACGGTCGATTTGAGATCGACGAAGGTGAAGGGCGACACGCAGTAATAGGTGTCGCAGCGCGAGCTGGCATTGTTCTCCAGATTGCGCTCGGGCGTGCTCTGGTAGCGCAAATTGGCCGCCAGATCGAACATCGGCGAAACCGCGTAGCGCAGCGAGGCATTGGCCCGCCACCTCGGTACACGCGGGAAACGATTGCCCTCAAGCGCGGGGTTGAGTGGGTTCTCAGTGATGATCGCGTCGATCCACGAGACGTTTGCGTCGAGCGAGAGCCCCTCGACGAACATGTCCTCGACCGCGACGATCGCATCGACGCCCCAGGTCTCGACCTCGCCGATATTGGTGATCAGCGACTGGCTGACCGGCACCGAGGGATCGTCGGCACCGGGCACGAGGATCGTCTGGCTGAACAGCGTATCGTCGACCGCCTGGCGGAAGCCGCTGAGCGTGACCTTCACATTGTCGAACCGCCGCGACGCGGTGAGCTGGAGATCGAAGCCACGCTCGGGCGCGAGATTCGGATCGAACCCGTCGAGATCGATTTCGCCGACATTCGGGCCGTAGCTGATCAGCCCGGCCTGATAGAGTTCGCCGATCGTCGGAAAGCGCGTTGCCCAGGCGGCCGAGGCCACGATCTCTGTCGCGTCGTCGGGCTGAAGGGTCAGGGCCAGCTTTGGCGACCAGGCGTCTTCATTGCGCGAGGCGTAGTCCACGCGGGTTGGCCCGTACTGCAGGAAGCCGCCGCTCGCGCGCCAGTTTTCGTAGCGCAGGCCGAGCGTCGCTTCGAGCATCGGGGCGAGCGTGATCGTGTCTTCGAGAAAGACGCCCGCCAGCTGCGTTTCCCCGCCCGAGGCATTGCGGATCGCGGTTGGCTCGCCGGTGCGCCAGTCGGCGACGGCTCCGGTTTCGCTCGCTCCGAAATAGCCCGCGTAGGATGCGCCCAGCGCGATACGATGCGCGCCGAACGCCCGCTCGGCGGATGTCTCCACGCTGGTCCAGTGCGCGTCCTCATCAGTGACGATGCCGCTGTCGGGGATGATGCCGGTGGTGACATCCACTCCGTTCGACTGGCGCGCGCGCTCGTCGAGCAGTTCGAACCGGCTGACCGAGAGATCGACATCCCAGCCCGCGACATTGCCCGCAAGGCCAAGCCCCGCGAGCAGTTCGGTGCTTTGCGCCTGCCCGCGGGTCACGCCGGAAATGCCGACGAAGGTCGGCTCCCCGTCGGCATCGCGCAGGAAGCTATTGGGATCGTCGGTCGTCTCGTCGTCGATCAGCAGCGCTGCGAGGCCGCGCAGCTCCCAGCCGCCGCCCAGATCGTAATTGCCGCGCAGGCGGAACTGGTCCTCGACGCTGTCGACCACGCTATCCTGCGCCGCGATGCGCAGCGGGAAGCCGAGTTCGCTGTCGACGATCGCCTGATCGGCAAAGGGCGTGCCCGGCGAAACCGTGCGCCATTGCTGCGGCTGGCCCTCGTTCTCGAAGTGCCGATAGGCGACCGACACGCCCCCGCGCGAACCGATTGCGATATCGGCCTGGCCGTTCACGGAAAAGCCGTACAGGTTCTCGTCCGTGTCGTAATATTTGTAGTTCTGGTAGAAGCGTTGCGCGCCCAGCGAGATGGCATTGCTGTCGATCGGCGCGGTTTCGAGCCGCAGCGTCCCGCCCAGCGAATTGCCCGCATAGCGCGCAGACGTGGGCCCGTAGATGATCTCTGCCCGGGCGATGTCGGTCGGCGAGAGGACCGCCCACTTGGGCGCCGTACCGAAGCTCGCGCCGAGGAAATCGGAGATCAGGAACCCGTCGACCGTCACCAGCGCACGCGGCGTTTGCGTGGTGTGCATGTTGCGGAAGGAAAGGGTCGCGTTGGCATCGCCGATATAGCGCTTCCTGACGATCAGGTTGGGCGCATAGCGGATCACATCCTCGGCATTGATGGTGTTGATCGCCGCGATCTGGTCGGCATCGATCGCCACGCCCAGCGCGGGCGTATCGAGCGAGCGCATCTCGCGGCTTTCGAGCGTGCCGATGATCGTGACGCGGTTTTCATCGCTTTCCTGGGTGGCAGATGGGTCCTGCTCGGTAGAGGCCTCGTCGGATTGGGCGAGGGCAGGCGTGGACAACAGTGCAAGCGCCGACGCGCTGCACAGCGCGCGGCAGTAGAATTCGGATTTCATCGAAATATCCTGACAAATGGCTTTGGCCGCAAAAGTGCGGCGAATGAGCGGTGGGGTCAGGAAAGGGTCGGAGGTCCGGTGGAGGGCGGCGGGGGAGCCGCCAGCCCACGGCCCGGGAATACCGTGCGGATTGGCGTGAGCACGATCTCGGGCGAAGCCGGGAGCGGGAGGTCGAGCAGGGGCGGCGCGGGCAAGGTCGCGGGCGCGGCGAGCGCGGCCAAATCGCACATCGCCTTCGCCAGGCCGGATTCCGGATCGTGATCGCCATGCGCGTCTTGGGCGTCCGGCGAATCCTCCGCTGCCATCGCATGATCCATCGGCATGGGATCGCCGTGCGCCATCGCGTGGGCCATGGGGCCGTGATCGCCGTGGGCCATCGCCATCCCGGCATCGTGCGAAGGCATGGCATGCATCTCGCCATGCGCGGCGTGCGGATCGGGCGTGTGGTCGTGCGCCGACGGGCTCCCCGTAGCCAGCGCCGCGAGGTCGGGCGAGACCGTCGGGCAGGGGACCAACGTCGGGGTGCCGTTCGCTGCCGCAGCGACCATCCAGCCATGCGGGATCGCGAGCTGGAGCATGGCAACCAGCGCGGCAATCGCAAAGAAGCGCTGCGACGAGGATCGGCGGAAGAACACGGACGGCGCCCTAGCGCTTGGCAGTGGCTTTCGAAAGCACGCAATACCGGGTGCGCGCCCGATTTCGACAGGTGTGGATCGGCATTGGCGCGGGGCGCGGCGACGGTTAGGGCTGGCGCATGACCGATTCTCGTTTCCGTCACCTCGAAAAGATCCACAATGTCCGTGATTTCGGTGGCTACGCCGCTGCAAACGGCACCACCGTCAAGCGCGGCCTGCTGTGGCGCGGCGGCCATCAATGCGATGCAAGCGCGAGCGACCTTGCCGTGCTGGACGAGCTAGGAATCGAATTGGTCGTCGATCTTCGCGGGGTGAAAGAGCGCGCCAAATATCCGAGTCGCCGGCCTTCCTCGTTCGATGGCGAAGTGCTCGAATATGACGGCGAGACCGCCGGGCTTGCGCCGCATGTCGAGGCGGCGGGCAATTCGCTCGACGAGCAGGCGGCGTGCGACGTGATGGTGGGGCTCTACGCCGATCTGCCCGATCGCGAGGGCCTCAACGCGGTGATCCCGCGCTACATGCACGCGCTGGCGCAAGGGGCGGGGGCGAGCTTCGTCCATTGCGCGGCGGGCAAGGATCGCACCGGCATCGCCTGCGACCTCGTGCTGCATGCGCTCGGCGTCCATCCTGACGACCGGATGGAGGATTATCTCCTCACCAACCACGCGCCTGACAATGAACGGCGGATCGAGGAAGGCCTGTCGAGCATCGCGAAACACTACCCGGTCACCAATGAAGCGGCGGGCCGGGTGCTGATGGGCGTGGATGCCGCGTTCCTCGAGGCGGCGCGCGCCTCGATGGTCGACGCCGAAGGCTCGATCGATGCCTATCTCGCGCGGCGCTGGGGCGTGGACGGCGCGGTGAAGGACAAAATGCGGGGACACCTCACCCAATAGGACGCGCACCGGTTTGCGTGCGCCGCCGGGCGCACCTATCTGGGGCTCTCACACGAAATCGACGGATAGACATGGCAGTTCACACAACCAAGATGCTCATCATCGGCTCGGGCCCGGCGGGGCTTTCGGCCGCGATCTATGGCGCGCGTGCGGGGATGAAGCCCATCGTCGTGCAGGGCATCCAGCCCGGCGGCCAGCTGACCATCACCACCGATGTCGAGAATTATCCCGGCTTCCGCGACGTGGTGCAGGGCCCATGGCTGATGCAGGAAATGCAGGCCCAGGCCGAACATGTCGGCACGCGGATGATGTGGGACACGATCACCGAAGTGGTGATGGACCAAGGCAGCCCGTTCCGCGCGATCGGCGATGGCGGCGACGAATATGTCGGCGATACGCTGGTGATCGCAACCGGTGCGCAGGCCAAGTGGCTCTCGGTCCCTGGCGAAGCCGAACTGGGCGGCAAGGGCGTGTCGGCCTGCGCCACCTGCGACGGGTTCTTCTATCGCGGCAAGAAGGTGGCGGTGATCGGCGGCGGCAACACCGCGGTCGAGGAAGCGCTCTACCTCACCAACCATTCGGACGACGTCACGCTGATCCACCGCCGCGACGAATTGCGCAGCGAGAAGATCCTGCAGGATCGCCTGTTCGCCAGCGACAAGATCACGCCCATGTGGAACAAGGTCGTCGAAAGGTTCGAGGGAGAAGGCAAGCTCACCCACCTCGTGCTGCGCGACACCGAGACAGGCGAGGAATCGACGCTCGACGTCGATGGCGCTTTCGTCGCGATCGGCCATGCGCCGGCGACCGAGCTGTTCAAGGGCAAGCTGCCGATGGACGACAGCGGCTATCTGCTGATCGAGCCGGGCACGCCGAAAACCTCGATCCCCGGCGTGTTCGCGTGCGGCGACGTGATGGACCACACCTATCGCCAGGCGGTGACCGCGGCGGGTACGGGTTGCATGGCCGCGCTCGATGCCGAACGGTTCCTCGCGACGGTGGAATTCGCCGCTCAGGAAGCGGCGGAGTAAGTCAAGAAGCTATCGGCTTTCCAATAGCTTGAGCAGTTTTCGTTCGAGCCATTCGAGGCTCTCGGGTTCGACGAAGGCGTGCGTGGCCTTGGCGCAGGTCATGAGCCGCTTGTCGCGCTTGGGCCACGATCCGCGAAACTGTTGGCCGGTGCGGTCGCGTCCCGCAATGAGGATCGCGACCGGGCCGTCGAACCGCGCGAGGCCTTCGCGCATGTTGGCGGCAACACCGCTGGCCTTGGGGGCCGGGCGCAGCATTTCGATCACCGATTTGAGCGCCGCAACGAGGTTCACCTCACCGCGCAGCACCCGCTTGATCGCCGAGCCGCTTTTCAAACGATTGCGGTAATGCGCGCGCAGCGCATGCGGCGCGGCGTCTTCGGTGTCGAAGGTCCATGGATTGCCGAGCGCAAGCGCATCGGCCCCGCCGCCGCTTTCGAGCATCAGCAGGCTCGCCGCATCGCAATTGCCGAAGGCGACCACGCGATCGAGGTGAGGCGCGGTTTTGCGGAAGGCGGCAAGCGCGCCCGCCAGATCGGCCCCGCTTTCGCGGAAGCCAGCGTGGTTGCCTTCGCTCTCGCCGATTCCGCGCCGATCGTAGCGGAATGCCGGGAAGCCGCGTTTGGCCATCCGCGCCGCGAGCCGGGCATTAACGCCCGCCGGTCCCGAGCGGATTTCATTGCCGCCCGATACGATCAGCAGCCCCGTCCTGCCGTCGGCCGCGTCGATGGTGGCGACGCATTGCGCGCCTTCGACCGGGAAGGTGAGGTGGGTCCGGCTCATGACGCCAGCGCCATGGTGATGAAGGCGGCGAGGGCATCGGCCTGTTCGGGATCGTCGCCAGGTTCGGCGCGCAGCCACATTCCGCCGCCGCCGATCGCGTCCTGCGCAATCGTGGAGAGGCGGGGGCGAGCGGGAATGTTGCGCCTGCCTAGGCCGGCGATCATCAAGGGCCCGAGCCGGTAGCCGCCGAGGTCGAGGCCGTCGCTTTTCCCGCGTTCGAGCAGGCTGGTGGCCGTCTCCTCGCGCCCGGCTTCGCGCGATGCGATGGTGCGGGCGCGCAGCAAGCGCTTCAGCACCGAGGTGCCGTGGATCGGAGCGTAAATCCAGCCGGGCAGATGGACGGGTATGAGCAGCGCCCCGCCGCGCACGCCCAGGACATGAGTCGCGCCGAAATCCTCCGCCGCGTGCGTGGTGGCTCGCTGCCAGCTTTCAGCGTCCTGTTCGGCCAAGTCGGCGGCACTCTCATTGGTGCCCGGCAGGTCGATCAGGAAGCTGTCTACCCCGGCGCCGTCGAGCCGCCGCATCGTCTCGACCAGCAGGCGGCGCAGCGTGTGCATCTCGTCGAACAGCGGCGGGACGATCAGCAGCCGGTGCTCGCGACGGCGATCGAAAGCGAAGATGTGTTCGGGCGTCTCGCTGCCCGCTGCGGTGTAGCTCGCGATCAAGCCGCCGCGTCGCACTTGGCGCGCACGAAACTGCGCAGCCCGCCATAAGTCTCGAGCATTTCGCCATCGACATCCTCGTCGTCGATCACGATACCGAAGCGGTCCTCGATCTCGGTCAGCAGCGTGGCGACGGCCTGGCTGTCGAGTTCGGGAAGATGGCCGAACAGGCCGGTATCGGCGTCGAAGGCGGCCACACGCTCGGCATCGAGGCCAAGGACATCGGCCAGCACGGCGCGAAGCCTGGTGTCGATCGCATCATCGGCGCTCGCCGTATTGGGCGAAACCGGGGTCACATCGTTGGCGGTGGTGGCGGCCATGCTTGCTCCATCAGCGGTGTCCGCGCGCCTGTAACGGGGCTTTTCGGCGCCGACAAGTCGCGCTTGGACCGCGCGTTTGGCGATCCGCGGCCGGTTTGCGGGGCGGGCGGGGTCGAGCGCATCGATCCGGTAGCGCGGGCGCTGGCGCTCCATCCAGTCGCGCTTGTAGCGATCGTCGCCGGTACCGAAGTCGACCATGGCGACGCGATCGTCGTCGATCGCATGACGCATCAACGCCGCCGTCAACACCGTGCCGGGGGACAGGTGGTCGAATCCGGGCAGATGCGCGAGCTTGTGGATGAAGGCGGTGCCATGTTCGACCGTCCAGATCTGCGCCGCGACCGGCTCATCGTCCTTGTACGCCATCCCGAAGCGCAATCGGCCGGCGTCGGCCTCGCGATGGCAGAATGCCTGCCAGAATGCCTGCGAGGCTTCCTCGGGCTTCCAGCTGGCGGCGTAGATGCGCTCGTAATGCTCCCAGTCCCCGGCGCCCGGCGCGCGCCTGACGTGAGTGCGAAGTTTGGAAGCCTTGCGCGCCAGCGTGGTGCGCAGCCGCCCGGGGCGCGCGGCGAGATAAGCATCGTAGTTTCGCCCGGCGAGGTCGAGCACGTGGTTGGTATCGTCCTGCATGCCGCGAACAGACCATCCCGCCTGTTCGAGCGCCGCATGCACCGCCGCCGCCTCGCCGCACTCGTTCGGCACGTGGTCGAGCCGCACGCGGGCGAAGCGCCCCCGCAGGTCGCGCGCGATCGCCAGCAATCCTTCGGAGAGCGCCTCCGGTCGCGCGGTCAGCGGCCGCGCGGTGAAGCTGTAGAAATTGGCCAGTGCGATTGCCGTCTTGCCGTCACTTGCAAGTGGCCAGACCACCGCGCGCTCGCCTGCCGGATAGAGCGCGATACATGGCGTCAGTCCGCAATACCGGGCGAGCAATGCCCACCATTCGGGCCGGTCGAAGGGTGTGCGCGCCTGTGCCAAAGCGGCAGCCGCGCGTGGATCGGCTTGCAGTTTGCCGATATCGTCGAAATACTCGATTTCGATTGTCGTTCCCCCGCCAGAAAGGCCCTTTCCTGCGACCTCTACCGCCTTCGCGCCCGCTCGACCACCTCGCTCTGATGGGCCAGCCCGATGCGGTGGCGCTGCGTCTGCGCGACGTCGTGCTGACCTATGCCGAGCTGGAAGGCAATGTCGCGCGTCTGGCCGCCTGGCTGACGTCACGCGTGAAGGGGAAAGGCGCGCGGGTCGCAAGCTGGGCGTCGAAGAGCAGGCTGACCTGCCTGATGCCGCTGGCGGCGGCCCGCGCCGGCCTGGTCCATGTGCCGATCAACCCGTTGCTCAAGCGCGCGCAGGTTGCCCACATCCTGCGCGATAGCGGCGCATCGCTGCTGGTCGGCAATGCGGCGCGGTTGGCCACGCTGGGCCCGGAAGATTTCGGCGGCATCGTCAGCGTCGAGGAAGCGGCACTGGGCGAGGCCGACACGATCGGCGACGGGCTCGAACCGGGAGAAGCGGCGCCGGACGATCTGGCCGCGCTGCTCTATACCAGCGGCTCGACCGGGCGGCCCAAGGGGGTGATGCTGAGCCACGCCAATCTGTGGCTGGGCGCGGAAAGCGTCGCGCAATACCTGCATCTTGCGCGGTCCGACCGGGTGCTTGGCGTCATGCCGCTGAGCTTCGATTACGGGCAGAACCAGCTGCTTTCGGCCTGGTATGCGGGGGCGAGCGTCGTTCCGCTCGATTACCTGTTTCCGCGCGACCTTGCCAAGGCGGTCGAGAAGCATCGGATCACGACGCTGGGCGGGATGCCGCCGCTCTGGCACCAATTGCTCGGCGTGGAATGGAGCGACAGCGCCAAGGCTTCGCTCAGGCGCTTGACGAATACGGGCGGAGCGATGGGCGAAAAGCTCGTTCGTCGCCTGCGCGAAACCTTTCCCGCGGCCGATCTCTATTCGATGTACGGGCTGACCGAGGCGTTCCGCGCCGCCTATCTAGATCCGGCGAAGATCGACGCCAAGCCGAACTCGGTCGGGCGCGCGGTGCCGCATGCCGAACTGTTCGTTCTCGACAAGGATGGCGGCCGGTGCGAGGCGGGCGAGGAAGGCGAACTGGTGCAATGCGGGCCGCTGGTGGCGCAGGGCTACTGGAACGCACCGGAGAAGACCGCCGAACGTTTCCGCGCCGCGCCTGTATTTTCGGAATTCGGCGGGATGGCGGTGTGGTCGGGCGACCGGATGGTGCGCGATCGCGAGGGGGACCTCCATTTCGTCGCGCGGGACGATGCGATGATCAAGTCGTCGGGCAACCGGATCAGCCCGCAGGAGATCGAGGAGGCGGCGCTGGCGACCGGGCTGGTGTCGCAAGCGATGGCGTTCGGAATTGCCGACGAGGCGCTTGGCCACCGCATTGCGCTGGTCGTATCCGCGCCTTCTGATATTACCGCGGAACTATCCGACAAGTTGCGAAAAGGACTGCCGAATTTCATGCACCCGCATGTTCTGGAATGGCGCGAGGCACTGCCGCAAACGCCCAATGGGAAGCTCGACCGGACCCGCGTGAAAGGCGAATTGACGTCATGAAGCCAACAGGACCGATACCGGGGCATTATGCCAGCACTGACAATGGCTTGCGCATTGCAGGTGCCACACCGTCGAGCCTCGTCGAGCAGGCGGGCGCGACGCCGCTGTTCGTTTACGACCGGGCGGCCATCACCGATCGCATCGCCGCGCTCCGGTCCGCCATTCCTTCAAGGATTGAAGTGAATTATGCAGTAAAGGCAAACCCCTGGCCCGATCTTCTTGAATTCATCGAGCCTTTGGTCGACGGCTTCGACATCGCCTCGATCGGGGAATGGGCGCTGCTCGACGAGGCCGGAATCGACGCCGCGCGAACCAGCTTCGCCGGGCCGGGCAAGCGGGACGAGGAACTGGAGATCGCGATTGCTGCCGGGGTTACCCTCAATTGCGAAAGCGCAGGCGAGGCCGGTCGTGCGCTGGCGATCGGCGAGCGCCTCGACACGGCGCCGAAAATGGCGATCCGGGTCAATCCCGATTTCGAATTGCGCGGCTCGGGCATGAAGATGTCGGGCGGGGCCAAGGTGTTCGGCGTCGATGCCGACAAGGCGGCGGCGCTGGCGCGTCGCGTCGTCGATGCCGGGTGCGAATGGCAGGGATTCCACATCTTCGCCGGGAGCCAGTCGCTCGATGCCGGGGCGATTGCCGAGGCGCAGCGCAACACGATCGCACTGGCGAGCAGGCTGGCCGACGAAGCGGGAGTGCCGCTGCCCAAGCTCAATCTGGGCGGCGGGTTCGGCATTCCCTATTTCGCGGGCGACGAACCGCTCGATCTCGAAGCGGTGGGCGAGGGTCTGCACGAAACCGCAGCAGTGGACGTGCTGCCCGATACGCGGCTGGTGCTCGAACTCGGTCGCTATCTCGTGGGCGAGGCGGGGGTCTATTTGACGCGTGTGGTCGACCGCAAGGAAAGCCAGGGCGAAACCTTCTTGGTGGTCGATGGCGGGCTCCATCACCAGCTTGCCGCCAGCGGCAATTTCGGCGCGGTGGTCAAGCGCAATTACCCGGTCGCCGTGGTCGAACGCTCTTCGGATGCGCCCGAGGAGGTGGTCCACATCTGCGGTTGCCTGTGCACCCCGCTCGATCGCCTGGCCACGCAGGTCGAATTGCCCCGCGCTGAAGTGGGCGACCTGATCGCGATTTTCTGCGCCGGAGCCTATGGCGCGACCGCCAGCCCGATGCACTTCCTCGGCCATGGCCCGGCGCGGGAAATGCTGGTATAGCGTCCCGATCCGGGACTTGGGTGCAGAATTAGCGGGATTCCGGGCGCTGGAACTCCCACGGCTAACGCTATGTTCACCATTTTCGCCGATACGGCAGGCAGACAGAACCTGGTGCGGGGAGCGTCGCCTGGACAGGGCGGCGCGTGGAATGCCGGGAAAAGAGGTTTGAAAGAATGACGATCCAACGTCGAATTGCCGCCATGATCGCGGTGTTGCTGGCTCCCTTCGCGCTGGCCGCATGCAGCACGACATCGGGCGCGCCCGAGCTGCCGCCGGCGAGCTTCGTTGCGCTGCAAGAAGGCCCGGGCGAGGAATATGTGATCGGCCCGCTCGACGAGCTGACGATCTTCGTCTGGCGCAATGAAGAGCTCGGCGCCAAGGTGCAGGTGCGGCCCGACGGGCGCATCACCACGCCGCTGATCCAGGACATGCCCGCGGTGGGCAAGACCCCGACCATGCTGGCCGAGGACATCAAGCTCGCGCTGTCGCAATATATCGAAGATCCGCTGGTCTCGGTGATCGTCAACAAGTTCGCCGGCACGTTCAGCCAGCAGATCCGCATCGTCGGGGCGACCGAAAAGCCCGCTTCGATCCCCTATCGTGCGAACATGACCGTGCTCGACGCGATGATCGCGGTCGGTGGCCTGTCGGAATATGCCAGTGGCAACAGGGCCAAGCTGATCCGCTTCGAAAAGCAGAGCGGGAAGCAGACCGAATACTCGCTGCGCCTGTCGGACTTGCTCAAGGAAGGCGACAGCAGTGCCAATGTGCTGCTGATGCCGGGCGATGTGATCATCATCCCGGAAAGTGCCTTCTGAGGCCGGCCCTGGGGAACCGCACACGATCATGAACGGCATGTCCTCCATATACGACGAGCTGCGCGCGGCGGCCTACACCGTCTGGCGACGGCGCTGGGTCGCGCTGGCGGTCGCCTGGGCGGTCTGCGTGCTGGGCTGGGTCGTCGTCGCGCTGATCCCGAACAGTTACGAATCGCGCAGCCGCATCCTGATCCAGCTCGAAGATCCGCTGGCCGAACAGGTCGGCATCGGGTTGCAGGATCGCCAGCGCGAAGTCGCGCGGGTGCGCCAGACGCTGACCGGTGCGCTCAACCTAGAAAAAGTCGTGCGTTCGACCCGTCTCGGCGAGAATGTCGATACGCCGCGCGAGATGGAGAGGGCGATCCTCGATCTGGCTGCCAACATCAAGGTGACCGCAGATCAGGACAATCTGTTCGAAATCACCGGGCAGAGCGGCGATCCGAGCCTGTCGGATTCGGAGAACGCGCTGCTCGCACAGGATGTCGTGCAGAAGATGATCGACATCTTCCGCGAGGAGAACATCGCCGGCGGTCGCGGAGAGCTGACCGAATCGCTCGATTTCATGAACCAGCAGCTCGATGATCGCTCGAAGGAGCTGGAAGCGGCCGAGCAGCGTCGTCTGGCATTCGAAACCGCGAACCCCGAATTCGCATTGGGCGGCGGTGCGCTGACCCAGCGGCTCGAAGCCGCGCGGTCCGAACTGCGCGGCGTCGACGCCGATCTGCAGGCGGCACAGAGCGCGCTGACCTCGATCAATTCGCAGCTTTCCGCCACGCCGCGCCGGATCGTCGGCAGCGGGTCGGACAATTCGATCGGCGGCGCGATCGCCAAGGCCAAGGCCGATCTTTCGGGGATGAAGGCGCGCGGGCTGACCGACAACCATCCAGACGTCATCGCGCTGAAGAACCAGATCGCGAGCATGGAAGCGCAGGCCAAGGCGGCCGGTGGCAGCACGCAGGGTCAGTTGAATCCCGCTTACCTCGCGGTCGAGAGCATGCGCGCCGATCGCCAGGCCAGCGTGCTTGCCCTCCAGACGCGCAAGGCCGGGCTGCAGGCGGAAATCGCCGACCTGTCTTCCAAGCAATACAGCAACCCGCAGCTTGCCGCAGAGGCGCAGCGGATCGGGCGCGATTACGACGTGCTCAAGGAACAATACGACAAGCTCTTGCAGGACCGCGAGGAACTGCGTTTGCGCGGCCAGGTCGAGACCGAGCGCAGCTCGGTGAAGTTCCAGGTGATCGATCCGCCGACCACGCCCGCATCGCCTGCCGCGCCCAACCGTCCCTTGCTGCTGGTCGGCGTGCTGATCGCCGGGATCGGCGCCGGCATCGCGATCGCCTTCGCTTTGGGCCAGCTGCGCTCGACCTTCGCGACGACCGCCCAGCTCGAAAAATCAATGGGCCTGCCGGTGCTGGGCGCGATCACGCATACCTGGACCGACGCTTCCCGCGCCTTGCGCAAGAAGCGGCTCAAGCTGTTCTATGCCGGTGGCGCTGCGCTGGGCGGAGTGTGCGCGCTGCTGATGGTGGCCGAATTCATCCAGCGCGGCATGGTGGCGTGAAGGACAAGGACGACATGAACGATCCCACTCCCATCCGCCGCCCCGAAGCGACCAATGACGACGCCGAGTCCGACGCGGCGTCCGATGCGCCGCGCAGGGAAAGCCGTCCCTCGCTGCTCGAACGCGCTTCGGAGCGCTTCGGCCTCGACGGTTTCGCCTCGCCCGGCCTGCCCAAGGTCGAGGTGCCTGAGAAGCGCCGCCGCGCGCCGCAACCGGAAGCGAAGGTCGACCCGGAACCCGTCGCTCCGCGCGCACCCGAGCCGCCCGAGCCACAAGTCCGCCAGCCGGCTCCGGCTCCGGCTCCCGCTCCCGCTCCCGTTCCCGCAGGCAATGCGATGGACGAGGCGAGGAAGCGCGCCGAAACGCAGCGCAACGACCGCGCCCCGGTCGGTCCGCCGCTGGTCTTCGGAGGCAAGATGCAGCGCCTCGATCGCGACCATCTCTGGGAAACCGGGATGATCGTGCCCGATGGCAGCGTGTCGGCGCTGCTCGAGGAATTCCGCATCATCAAGCGCGAGCTGTTCGCCAAGGCGACCCTGCTGCGCGGCAGCGACGATCCGCGGACGCGCAACAAGGCCAATCGCGTGCTGATCTCCTCCCCGCTGCCGGGCGAGGGCAAGACCTATTGCGCGGCCAATCTCGCGCTCGCCATCGCGGCGGAGAAGGAAAGCGAAGTCCTGCTGGTCGATGCAGATTTCGCCAAGCCGTCGATCCTCTCGACGCTCGGCCTCGAAAGCGATTGCGGGTTGATGGACGCGCTGGTCGATCGCGACATCAAGGTCGAGGACTGCGTGATCCCGACCGATCTTCCGGGCCTGTTCGTGCTGCCTGCCGGACAGAGCACCGGGTCGGACACCGAATACCTCACCACCCGCCATGCGCGCGAGACGATCGAGAGCCTAGGTCGCGGCGCGCGGCAGCGGATCGTGATTTTCGACAGCCCGCCCGCGCTGGCCGCATCGCCCGCGGCCGAACTGGCCAAGCTGGTCGGCCAGACGCTGGTGGTGTGCCGTGCCGATACGACAGGGCGCAGCGCGCTTGAAGATACGGTGTCGTTGCTGTCCGGCTGCAAGGCTATCGAACTGCTGCTCAACGCGGTGCAATTCAGCCCCTCGGGCCGCCGGTTCGGATCCTATTACGGATACGAGGTGTAACCATGCATATCGTTCGTCTCCTGCTGACCGCTGCGAGCGTGGCCGCGCTGCACGCCGCGCCGGTGGCGGCGCAAACGATCGGTGCGGAGAGCGTCGTCGACGAGAATGTCGACGGTGATGGCGAGGTCGCAAGCCAAGGCCGCAGCGGTCCGCGCTATTCGGTCCAGCCTTATATCGAGGCGCAGCAGGTCGCGCTCTACCAGATCCGCCCGGGTGACGATTTCGCCACTTACAGCGTGCTCGCTGCGGGCGTCGACATGACCGCTGCGACCCGCCGCGTGCAGGGCGGCCTGTCGCTGCGTTACGAACGCCGCATCCGGTGGGACGACGAGAATATCGGCGACAGCGATACGCTGAGCGGCATCGGCCGCGCGGCGATCGCGGTGGTGCCCGATACGTTGCAGGTCGAAGTCGGTGGCCTCGCCGCGCGCACCCGCGCCGATGGCGTCTCGATTCCCGGCCAGCTCGATATCGGCGACCGGGTGAGCCAGATCTATTCGGTCTATGTCGGGCCCAGCTTCCAGACGCAGGTCGACGACGTTTCGGTGCAGGCAAGCTACCGCGCGGGCTATTCCAAGGTCGAATCGCCCGGCGTGGTGGTTGCGCCCGATGCGAGCGATCCGCTCGACCTGTTCGATGAAAGCTACACCCATCAGGCAAGCGCGCGGGTTGGCTCGGCGCCGGGCGGCGTGCTGCCCGTGGGCGTGGGTGTCGGCGGGTCCTATTACCGCGAAGACGTGTCCAATCTCGACCAGCGGGTCGAGGATATCCGACTGCGCGCCGATGTGACGGTGCCGGTGTCGCCCACGCTCGCCGTGGTCGCCGGGGCCGGATACGAACAGGTCGAGGTGTCGGGCCGCGACGTGCTGCGCGACGATACCGGCGCGCCGGTGATCGGGGCCGACGGACGCTATCAGGCCGATCCGGCCAGCCCGCGCCTGGTCGCCTACGATGTCGAAGGCGTGATCTACGATGTCGGCGTGCTGTGGAAGCCGAGCCGTCGCACCGCATTGCAGGCCTCGATCGGCAAGAAATACGGATCGCTCAGCGTGACCGGCAGTTTCAGCTGGCAGCCGAGCGCGCGCACCTTGATCAATGTGTCTGTCTACGACCAGGTGACCGGCTTCGGCGGCGGCCTCGTCAATTCGCTGGCCGCGCTGCCGACCAATTTCGGCGTGGTGCGCAATCCCGTGACCGGCGAGCTGACCGGCTGCGTGGTGGGCGAGGGCAATGCCAATTGCGTCAACGCCGCATTCGGCAATCTGCGCTCTGCCGCCTATCGCGCACGCGGTGTCTCGGCGAGCTACAATCTCGATTTCGGCACCGCGCAGACCGGCATCGCGGCGGGTTACGAGCGCCGCGAGCTGATCGGCGCCGACGGCACGATCCTCGAACCGATCGCCGGCATCGTCGACGAGAACTATTTCACCACAGCCTATTACAACCAGCGCATCGATCGCCGGTCGGGCTTCAGCGCCAATGCCTATCTGTCGATCTTCGACAGCGGACGGCCCGAAGTCGGCCTCAATGGCGGTGTCGGCGCGCAGGCATCCTACTATCGCGAACTGATCGACAACCTTTCCGCCACGGCGGCGGTTGGCATCGATGGCGCGGAATTCGAAAACACGGTCGATATCTGGACCGCATCGGCGCGGCTCGGCCTGCGCTACACGTTCTGATCCGGGGGCAATATGTACGAAGAACATTATGGACTGACCGGGCGCCCCTTCGCGCTCGCTCCCGATCCCGAATTCTATTTCGAGAGCACCACGCACAAGAAGGCGCTGTCCTATCTCGGCTACGGCCTGTCGCAGGGCGAAGGCTTCGTCGTGATCACCGGCGAGATCGGGGCGGGCAAATCCACCCTGGTCGCGCATCTGATGAAGAAGATCGATCCGGCGCGGCTGACCGCGGCGCAGATCGTGACCACATCGCTCGAAGACAAGGACCTGCTGTCGGTCGTGGCGCATGCCTTCGGCCTCGACCTGCCGAGCGGGGACAAGCCGCGCGCGCTCGGCGCGATCGAGGCGTTCCTGCATGACGAAGCGCGCGAAGGCCGCCGTTGCCTGCTGATCGTCGACGAAGCGCAGAACCTCTCGATCGGCGCGCTCGAAGAATTGCGGATGCTGTCGAACTTCCAGCTCGGTGCGCACCCGCTGTTGCAGACGCTGCTGCTGGGCCAGCCCGAATTCCGCGAGAAGATCGAGACGCAGAGCCTCGAACAATTGCGCCAGCGCGTGATCGCCACCCATCACCTCGGCCCGATGACCGAGGATGAGGTCGGCGAATACGTCCTGCACCGCCTGCGCAAGGTCGGTTGGGACGGAAACCCGTCGTTCGACGGCGATGTGTTCCCCGCGCTTTATGAGGCCAGCGAAGGCGTGCCGCGCCGCGTCAACATGATCTGCCAGCGCATGATGATCGCCGCCGCCCTGGAAGATCGCGACACGATCGACACCGAATTGCTCGATCACGTGATCGACGAGATGGAGCATGAGGGCCATTCGGCGGTCGAGGCCGATGCCGATCGCCGCGAACGACCGGTCATGGCACCGACGCGGGTCGAGAAGGCCGCCGCAGCCGATGCTCCGCTGGGCGGGGCCACAGTCGGATCGCCCGATGTGCTCGCCCAACTGGCCGAGCGGCTGGCCGCGCTGACCGCCGGGCAGCAGAACCAACCCGCGCCGTCCGGCGACGACGAGGATGTCCGCGCCGCGATTTCACGGCTCGAAGAAAAGCTCGAGGAGCGGCAGGCGGAAACGGGCGCGGAGCCCGATCCCGAAATCGCGCGGCGCATCGCTGAGATCGAATTGCGCTTCGAGCGGCTCGAACACGCCAATGCGCTGCTCTCCGAACGCGTATCCGAGCAGGAGCAGACGCTACGCCACACGCTCACCATGCTGATCGAATGGATCGAAGGCGGCGAAGACTCGCGCAAGATCGCCTGATCGCGGTATGGTCGCGGATATGGACACGACGCGTCCCCCTTCATCCACCCTCGTCAACGGCCTGTCGGTCGATGTCGAGGAGTGGTTCCAGGTCGGTGCCTTCGAGAATGTGATCGACCGCCAGGATTGGGGCGGGATCGGTGACCGGGTCGAGCGCAATATCGACGTTATCCTGCAATTGTTCGACGATGCCGGCGTCCTCGCGACCTTCTTCACGCTGGGCTGGGTGGCCGAGCGGCATCCCGCGATGATGCGCCGGATCGCGGAACAGGGGCACGAAATCGCGAGCCATGGCTGGGAGCATGCGCGGGTCTTCACCCTGTCGCCTGAAGAATTCGTGCAAGACCTGAAGAAAACGCGGCAAGTGCTCGAAGATACGAGCGGCACTCGCGTGACCGGTTATCGCGCACCGAGCTTCTCGATCGATGCGCGCACGCCCTGGGCCTACGAGGTGCTGGCCGAGCAGGGCTATCGCTATTCGTCGTCGGTCGCGCCGATCGTGCACGATCATTACGGCTGGCGCGAGGCGCCGCGCTTCGCGTTCGCGCCGCAAGCCGCATCCGATCTGGTCGAGATCCCGGTCACCACCGTCGAGTTTGCCGGCAGGCGGCTCGCGGCCGGCGGGGGCGGGTTCTTCCGCGTGCTGCCCTATGCGTTTTCACGCTGGGCGATCCGGCAGGTCAATGCGCGCGATGGCCGTCCGGCGGTGTTCTATTTCCATCCGTGGGAAGTCGATCCCGATCAGCCGCGGGTCGACGATGCGCCGCTCAAATCGAAGCTGCGCCATTACACCAATCTGGAGCGGATGGGCGGCAAGCTGCGCCGGCTGGTGAACGAGTTTCATTGGGGGCGGATGGATGCGCTCGCCGAACGGGAGGCGGCTCGCGCAACCGGGCTGGCTGCGTGAACATGCCGTTTTCGCCCGATCGCTGCTCCTTGCGGATCGCTGACCCAAGCGACGAGGCCGCGGCGCGCTTCATCGCCGATCATCCCGATGCCACGCTGTTCCACCGGCCCGAATGGGCGCAGGCAGTCGAGTGCGCGACCGGGCATCGCGCGCTGACGCTGGTGGCCGAGGATGCGCGCGGTGTCGCCGCGCTGGTCCCGCTCAACATCGTCCATTCGCCGATCTTCGGACGGCTTCTCGCCGGATCGGCTTTCGGTATCGGTGGCGGCATCCTGTTGCGCGACGATGCCGACTCGCGCTTTCTATTCGAGGCGCTGGAGGAACTGGCGCAGCGCCGCTCCTGCCCGACGATCGAACTGCGCGGCGGTGCCATGCCCGAGGGGCGCGAGGGCTGGGCCATTCGCAGCGACAGCCACGCCAATTTTGCACGCGATCTCGCCGAAAACGACGAAGCCGAACTGCTCGCCATCCCGCGCAAGCAGCGCGCCGAGGTGCGCAAGGGATTGAAGAACGACCTGACGGTCGAGACCGGAAGCGGCCCGCGCGATCGCGAGGCGCATTACGCGGTCTATGCCGCGAGCGTGCGCAATCTGGGCACGCCGGTGTTCCCCCGCGCGCTGTTCGACGCGATGCTCGAAGCGTTCGGGGAGGATGCCGATATCCTCACTGTCCGCCACAAAGGCGAACCGGTCGCCAGCGCGCTGACTTTTTACCATCGCGGCACCGCCATGCCCTATTGGGGCGGCGGGGTGTGGGATGCGCGCGCGCTGCGGGCCAACGAGGCGATGTATTACCGCCTGATGGGCCATGCCCGCGAGCGCGGTTGCACCCGCTTCGATTTCGGACGCTCGAAGACGCATAGCGGTGCGTTCGCGTTCAAGAAGAACTGGGGTTTCGAGCCCGAGCCGCTGACGTATGCCAGCTGGACCGCGCCGGGCCACGAGGGGCGCGACGCCGATCCGACCAGCGACAGGCACGGGCTCGCGATCCGGCTGTGGCAGAAGCTACCGCTCCCGGTCGCGAACCGCCTCGGCCCCGTGATCGCCAACGGTCTGGGTTGACCGGGCATGGGCGAAATCCTCTTCCTCGCGCATCGCATCCCGTTTCCGCCCGATCGCGGGGACAAGATCCGCTCGCACCACGTGCTCAAGGCGCTGGCGAAACTTGCCCCCGTGCATGTCGGCTGCCTGGCGGAAAGCGACGAGGATCGCGCGCACGAGCCCGAGCTTGCGGCGATAGCGGCGAGCCATTGCCTGGCGACGCGCAAAGGCAATCTCCCGTTCGACGGGATCAAGGCATTGGCAACCGGCCGCCCGGTCAGCGAGACGAGTTTCTATTCGCGCACATTGCAGGACTGGGTCGACCGCACGCTGGCCGAAAAGACGATCGATGCGATCTACGTCTTTTCCGGCCAGATGACGGCCTATCTGCCCGAGCATCTCGAACAAAAGCTGGTGATCGACTTCGTCGATGCCGACAGCGCCAAATTCGCCGCCTATGCAGACGATGGCGGGCCGATGGGTTGGGTCTATCGCCGCGAGGCCAATCTGGTGCGCTCGATGGAAGAACGCTTCGCCGCGCGCGCCGATCACTGCCTCCTGATCTCGGCAGAGGAGGCGGCGGCGTTCGGCGTCGGTTTGCCGTCCGATCATACGTATGATCTGCAGGTGATCGGCAATGGTATCGATGCCGCTGCGTTCGATCCGGCGGGCACGGAAAGCGATCCGCTCGCGCTATATCACCATCCGCGCCTGATCTTCACCGGCCAGATGGACTACCCGCCCAACATCGCGGCAGCCGAGCTTTTGGCGACAAAAATCCTCCCGCAAGTGCGCGAAACCGTGCCCGATGCCACGCTCCATATCGTCGGGCGCAATCCGACCGATGCGGTCCGCGCGCTCGAATCCGAGGGCGTTCGGGTGTGGGGCAAGGTTCGGGAAATGCGGGACTTTCTCGGCGCTGCGGACATCGCCGTCGTCCCGCTCGAAATCGCGCGGGGGGTGCAGAACAAGGTGCTCGAAGCGATGGCGATGGCGCTCCCGTGCGTCGTCAGCGAAGGCGCAGCCACCGGCATCCCGGCGCGCAATGGCCGCGATTTTCTCGTCGCATCCAGCGCCGAGGATACCGTCGCCGCAATCGTCGCCCTGGCCAACGACACCGAGGCCGCCCTCGAAATGGGCCGCGCCGCAAGACGCTGGACCCTAGAAAACGCCAGCTGGGAAGCGGCCCTCGCAGACCTCCCGAAACTGGTTGGGATGGAGGACGCGGCATGAATACGCTGACCGCCCGCCGGCGTACGATCTGGGACGCGCTGCCCGAACCCTGGCGTGCTCCCGCGATCCGGCTCGCCGCGGCCTGGCTCGCACTGATCGTGCTGTTCCTGCCCGATTGGGCCGACATGGCCGACCAGTGGTGGAATGCCTCGACCTACAACCACGTGCTGTTCGTGCCGTTCATCGCCGGATGGCTCGTCAGCCTGCGCTTGCCCCAATTGCGCAAGCTCGTACCGCGCGCCTGGTGGCCGGGTATGATCCTGGTGGTGGGCGCCGCAATGGTCTGGCTGCTGGGGGCCTTTTCCGGGCTCAACCTTGCGCGGCAATTAGGCGCGGTGGCACTGCTGCCCGCCAGTGCGGTCGCACTGCTGGGGCCGCGTGTGGCGCTCGGTGCGCTGTTCCCGCTCGCTTACCTGATGTTCCTGGTGCCGTTCGGCGACGAGCTTGTGCCCGCGCTCCAGATGATCACCGCCAAGATCTCGATCGCGCTGGTTCATGCCAGCGGGGTTCCGGCGGTGATAGACGGCGTGTTCATCGAAACGCCGGTCGGCCTGTTCGAAGTGGCCGAAGCGTGTTCGGGAGTGAAATTCCTCGTCGCGATGGTCGCCTTCTCCGCCTTCGTCGCGAACCTGTTTCTCAAGAGCTGGCGACGGCGCGTGGTATTCGTCGCCTTTGCCATCGTCACCTCGATCGTCGCCAATGGCATTCGCGCCTGGGGGACGATCTACATCGCCCAGTCGCAGGGTTTGGAGTTCGCCGCCGGGTTCGATCACATCGTCTATGGCTGGGTGTTCTTCGCCGTGGTGCTCGCATTGGTGCTGGGTATCTCGTGGCGCTTCTTCGACCGCGCGGCAGACGATCCGATGATCGATGCCGAAGCGATCGAGCGGCTGAATCTGGGCCCTTTGGAGCGCGGCACCGCGCGCCCGCTGATCCTGCTCGCCACGTTCGCCGCCATGGTCCTCGCCGCCCATGCCTGGGCGAGCGCAGCCAATGCGCAGGAAGCCGACGTGGCCAATACCGTGCTGTTGCCCGAAGTCCCCGGGTGGGAGCGGGTCGCCTATGATCCGCAGCTTGTGTGGGAGCCGAAGGCGGAAGGTGCGCGCCATCGCCTGATGGGCCGCTATCGCAATGCCGACGGCCGTACGATCGACGTGTTCGTCGCGGTCTATGCCGAACAGACCGAAGGCGCTGAGCCGGGCGGATACGGGCAGGGCGCGCTCGACCCCTCGACCGGCTGGGCCTATAATGGCGAAGGCGTGGCTGTGCCGGATGCTCGCAGCGAGATGTTGCTCGGCAACGGCACGGCGGGGCGGGCTGCAGCGACCTTCTACCGCATCGGGGAGACACTCACCGGCAGTCGCACCGCGATCAAGCTCGCCGCGATGCGCGACCGGCTGTTGCTCGATCCGCGCGCGGTGACGGTGCTGATCCTTTCGCCCGAAACGCGCGATCCGCAAGCGGGCGCGGAAACGATCAAGGACTTCCGCGTTGCGACCGGACCGATCGGACCGTGGCTGGACCGGATCGCGATCGGCGAGTAGGCACGCCGCATGTGCGGGATCGCGGGGATTTTCCATCATGGCACGCCCAAACCGGTCGATCCCGCGCGGATCGAGCGGATGTGCGATGCGCTGGTCCATCGCGGGCCTGACGGCGCGGGTGTCTGGACGGCGCCGGGCGTCGGCCTCGGCCACCGGCGCCTCTCGATCATCGACCTTGCCGGCTCGCCGCAACCGATGCCCTCAGCCGATGGCCGCGCGATGCTGGTCTTCAATGGCGAGATCTACAATTTCCGCGCCCTTCGGCGTGAGTTGGAAGAACTCGGCGCGCGCTTCCGGACGGACGGCGACAGCGAAGTGATCCTGGCAGCCTGGCAACGCTGGGGCCCCGATTGCCTCCAGCGGCTCGACGGCATGTTCGCCTTTGCGATCTACGATCTGCAGAAGCGACAGATCTTCCTCGCGCGCGACCGGCTGGGAGTGAAGCCGCTCTACATTGCGGACTTGTCAGACGGCAGCATCGCCTTCGCGTCAGAAATGAAGGGCCTCCTCGCGCTGCCGCAATTGCGCCGCGAAGTCGATCCGCTGGCGGTGGAGGATTTCCTAGCCTGGGGCTTCGTTCCCGAGACCCGTTCCATCCTGAAGAACGTGCGCAAGTTGATGCCGGGCCATTTCCTGCTCGCCGGCCACGACATGCCGCTGCCTGCGCCGCGCCAATGGTGGGATGTGAGTTTTGCGGCCCGCGCCCAAGCGAACGCCGAGGACCTCGAGGCCGAATTGCTCCATCTGATGCGGGAGGCGGTGACCAGCCGGATGGTCGCCGATGTGCCGCTGGGGGCTTTTCTGTCGGGCGGTGTCGACAGTTCCTCGGTCGTCGCGCTGATGGCCGAGGCGAGCGCGGCACCGGTCGCGACCTGCTCGATCGGTTTCGATGTCGCCGCGCTCGACGAAAGCGCCCATGCCCGGCAGGTCGCACAATTGTTCGCGACCGAGCATCATGCCCGCACGGTCTCGCCCGACGAATGGTCAATGGTCGATCGTCTCGCCGGGATCTACGATGAGCCGTTCGCCGATGCTTCGGCATTGCCGACGCTCGCCGTGTCCTCGCTCGCGCGCGAACACGTCAAAGTAGCGCTTTCGGGTGACGGGGCGGACGAGGCGTTCGCAGGGTATCGCCGCCACAAATTCCACGCCGCCGAGGAGCGCGCGCGCAGCGTGCTGCCATCGGGCCTCCGCCAGCCTTTGTTCGGCACGCTCGGCGCGATCTATCCCAAGGCCGATTGGCTGCCGCGCCCGCTGCGCGCCAAAGCGACGCTGCTCTCCCTCGCCGAGGACGGGGCGAGCGCTTATGCGCAGGCCGTCGGAGTTACCTCGCCAGAAATGCGCGCGCGACTTTATTCGGATGCGTTCAAGCGGGCGCGCGGCGATTATCGTGCGGAAGAGCAGGTCGAACGCTTGATGCGCGAAGCTCCCGCGCAGACCGGGCTGGATGCCGCGCAATATGCCGATCTCAAATTCTTCCTGCCCGGCGATATCCTGACCAAGGTTGACCGTGCGAGCATGGCGGTGAGCCTCGAGGCGCGCGAACCGCTGCTCGATCATCGACTGGTCGAATTCGCTGCCACCTTGCCCGGCCGGATGCGGTTGCGTGGAGGCGAGGGCAAGTGGTTGGTCAAGAAGGCAATGCGTCGTTTCCTGCCCGACGACATCCTCTATCGGCCCAAGCAGGGCTTCGTCACGCCGATCGCGCAATGGCTGCGCGGGCCGCTGGCAGGCCAGGCGCGCGCGATTTCGTGCGGATCGTGGCTTTCGCGCACCAATTGGTTCGATCCAGCAGCGCTCGAACGGCTTGCGGAACAACATATTGCGGGACGAGCCGATAATTCCCGCGTTTTATGGCAGATGTTGATGCTCGAAAAAGGTATCGCGCGGCTCGACGCACAATAGTTTGCCCCGAAACGTGTCCGCTTTCAGGACACTCGTTTTGATCGTGGTTAAAATTCCCTTGCCACCGGGACTCCCACCAGAATAGTTTTGGTTAACAACCGATCGATCGCGCTCTTATGCTTCGTGCGGTCTGGTTGGACAACCAGGCTGATGGAGGTCGCGATGGACGGATTTCAGGACCACGGACGCAACATCGAATATGCGGGAGACCGTTCGCAGGAACGCGGAACCGCTGCCGAGGAGTTGGTCGATCGTTCCCACCGTCGCCTCGCCGTGCCGCGCGAGCTGACCTCGCTCGAAGAGCTGGATGTCCTCTACGAAGAGGATCGTTCGGCGATCTGGACGTTCATGCGGCCCAGCGGGCGCCCGAGCTTCACACCGCACATGCTGGGCGATTTCGAGCGCTGGCAAGATCTGATCGGGCAGAATTTCGGCCCCGACAAGGTTCCATTGCGCTACCTCCTTCTCGGCAGCCGCGCGCCCGGCGTATTCTGCTTTGGTGGTGATCTGGAACTGTTCGCTCAGCTGATCGAGCGCGGCGATCGCGACGGTCTGCGCCATTACGGCTATCGTTGCGTGCGCATCCTCGAACGCAATATTCGCGCGCTAGACCTGCCGCTGATCACGATCGGGCTGGTGCAGGGGCAAGCCTTGGGCGGCGGGTTCGAAGCGCTGCTGAGCTTCGATTTCATCATCGCCGAGAAAAGCGCCACATTCGGCCTGCCCGAAATTATGTTCGGCCTGTTCCCGGGCATGGGCGCGCATGCGATCCTCACCCGCAAGCTTGGCGCGGCGATGGCCGATCGGCTGATCCTGTCGCAGGAAACCTGGTCGGCGGAACGGATGTACGAGCTTGGGCTGGTGCATCAGCTGGCCGAGGATGGCGAGGGGATCGAGGCGGCGAAGGAGTTCATGGCCAAGTCCGAGCGCAAGCATTCCGGACTGGTCGCATCGAAGAAGGCCACCCGCATAGCCTCGCCCACGCAGCTATCCGAACTCTGCCAGATCGTCGATGTGTGGGCCGATGCGGCGCTCGAACTGTCGCCGACCGATCTCAAACTGATGAAGCGTCTCGCTTCGGCCCAGACACGGCTGGTGGACAAGGCGCGCGTCGCCTAACGCGCGCGTCGTCTGCAACCCTTAGCGGGCGTCGACCATCACGATCTCGGCGTCTTCTAGTGCCTCGATCTTGATCGTATCTTCGCCGGTGATCGCCACGCCGTCGCGGGACTGCGCTTCGGTGCCGTTCACGCGGATTTTGCCAGTGGGCGCGACCAGGTACTGATAGCGCGATCCGTCGGTGGACCATTCGGCGGTCTGGCCAGCCTTCAGAGTGGCTGCGACCACTTTCGCATCGGTGCGGATGGGGAGGGCATCGTCCTCCTCGGGCATACCGCTGGCGAGGATCTCGAACCCGCCATCGCGCGCCGCCTTGGGAAATTTGCGCTGGCCCCATCCCGGCGCATCTCCGCGCTGGCTCGGGATGATCCAGATCTGGAACAGCGTCGTGGCCTCGTCCTCGACATTGTATTCGGCGTGGGTGATCCCGGTGCCGGCGCTCATCACCTGGACATCGCCCGCTGCAGTGCGCCCCTGATTGCCGAGCGAATCCTTATGCGTGATCGCGCCGGTGCGGACGAAGGTGACGATTTCCATATTGTCGTGCGGATGCGGCGGGAAGCCACTCTTCGGCGCGATCGTATCGTCGTTCCAGACGCGGATCGGGCCCCAGCCCATCCGTTCGGGGTCGTGATAGCTCGCAAAGGAGAAATGATGGCGCGCATCGAGCCAGCCATGGTTGGCATGGCCGAGAGAGGCGAAGGGGCGGACTTCGATCATCGGTATTTCCTGCATCGGCGGGGTGTTATCGCCGGAATAGTCGATAAGGTGGGAAGCGATCGCGCGTCCGCAAGGCACGGAGCCGCTCGACCATCAGCCGGTTCGGAGGGTCGAGCAAAAATCCCTTAGTCTCAACTGCAAATCGGGCACGGCGCGATCTTCCTCGAGAAATGCGTCGAAACGCATCATACGCCAGCGCTGGCCTTCGCTACCGAATGCAATTCCTTCGATTTCGCCGGGCTCGAGCGGAGCGGCGAGGAAATAGCTGTCGGCTCCGCCCGAACGAGGGCTGGAATAGCGTCGACAGTAGCTGACGCGATCTACGGGGAGCTTTAGTCCGAATTCCTCCTCGACTTCGCGCATCGCACATTCGGCCGGCGTTTCGTGACCCTCGCGCCCGCCGCCCGGCAAGTCCCACGAGCCGGGGAAGGGTATGTCCGGCTTATCGTCGCGAAGATAGGCGATCAGTTCGCCGCCCGTGTGGAGCACGATCTTGGCTCCCGAAAACGCGGGACTGGCGTCTTTCAACCTTCACCATGCCCCAGCGCGAGATATTGCTCGCTCTGCATTTCCATTAGACGGCTGACGGTACGATCGAATTCGAAGCTTCCGTCCCCTGCCTCGTACAGCTCATCCGGCTCGGCATCGGCGGTGGCGAAGAACTTCACGTGTTGTTCGTAGAGCGCGTCGACCAGCTTGGTGAAGCGGATCGCCTCGTTGCGCATGTCGGGGCCCATTTGCGGGATGCCGACCACGATTACCGTGTGGAAGGCGCGCGCAATCGCGAGGTAATCCGATGCGCCGCGATTTTCGCCGCACAGTCGCTTGAAGCTGAACACCGCGACGCCCTTGAGTGCCTTGGGCACGTGCAGTGTGCGCCCCCCTCCGAGATCGAGATCGCCGGAGGGCACATGCTCGGCATCCTCGGGCGCGTAATCGGTCAGGCGGAAGAAGGCCTCGCGCACCTGCGCGGTGGCGTCGTCCCTCAGCGGTGTATGCCAGGCATCGATCCCGCCGAGCCGGTCGAGCCGGTAATCGGTGGGGCCATTGAGCGGCAAAACATCGAGCCGGTCATGCACCAGCGCGATGAAGGGGAGGAACAGCGAACGGTTGAGCCCGTCCTTGTAGAGGTCCTTCGGCGGGCGATTGGACGTCGTCACTACCGTCACGCCTTCGTCGACCATCAGCGCGGTAAAGAGGCGGGCCATGATCGCCGCATCGGCGGTGTTGGTGACGACCATCTCGTCGAAGGCGAGGCAGCGCACATCGGTCGCGATGCGCTTGGCCACGCGTGCCACCGGGCCCTCGGCCTGCTTCTCGCGCTCTTCGCGGATCATTGCGTCGACTTCGAGCATGAAGGCGTGAAAATGGACTCGCCGCTTGCGGTCGCTATCAAGCGTGGCGACGAACAGGTCCATCAGCATGGATTTGCCACGCCCGACACCGCCCCACATATAGACCCCGCGCGGGGGCTCGGGCTCGCGGCCCAGCAATTTGCCGAAGAAGCCGCCGGTATCGGGCTTGGCTTCGAGTTCCTGCTGCAATTGGTCGAGCCGCTCGGCGGCGGCGCGCTGATCAGCATCGGGGCGCAATTCGTCGCGCGCGACGAGCGCATCGTATTCCGCAAGCAAACCGCTCATGAGCGTTTCTTCAGCTTGCGCACGATGCCCGAATAGCTCGCCACCACATCGTCGCCTTGGACCGCTTTGCCTCGGACGAACAGCATGCTGCCGGTCTCGCGCACGATTTCGCTGAGCGCGTCGAGTGGCCGCTCGGGATCGCCCGAGCCCACGAACTGGGTCGAGAGTTCGACGGTGACGGCGAAACCGCCATGCCCGCTGCCGACCATGTGCATGGTCGCGAACAGGGCGATGTCGATCAGGCCGAGCGTGGTCGCGCCGTGGATGTTGTCGCCCAGGTTGGTGTGCTTGCGCTCGGGAAACATGCGGAGGCGGCAGTGGTCGCCTTCGCGCCGGACCCACATCTCGCCCAGCACCGCGGTGTTGTAGCGACTGGTGTCTTCCAGGCCCCAGCTATGCCAGCCCGGTTCGCCGGTATGGCTTTCGGGCAAGGGTCGGTAATCGATGAATTCCGGAACGACGTCCGACACTTAGGCGGTCCGCTCGACCTCGAGCTTCTTGATCTCGGCGATCGCCTTGGCCGGGCTGAGGCCCTTGGGGCAGACATTCGCGCAGTTCATGATCGTGTGACAGCGATAGAGCTTGAACGGGTCTTCGAGCTCGGCGAGCCGTTCACCGGTCATCTCGTCGCGGCTGTCGGCGATCCAGCGATAGGCCTGGAGCAGGATGGCCGGGCCGAGGAATTTGTCGCTGTTCCACCAATAGCTGGGGCAGGCGGTCGAGCAGCAGGCGCACAGGATGCACTCGTAGAGGCCATCGAGCTGTTCACGCTGTTCGGGCGACTGCAGGCGTTCCTTGCCGTTCGGCGTCGGGCTGACGGTTTGCAGCCACGGACGGATCGAGGCGTATTGCGCGTAGAAATGGGTGAAATCGGGCACGAGGTCCTTCACCACTTCCATGTGCGGCAGCGGGGTGATGCGGATTTCGCCCTTCAGGTCCTCGATCGCGGTGGTGCAGGCGAGGCCGTTCTTGCCGTTCATGTTCATCGAGCACGAACCGCAAATGCCTTCGCGGCACGAACGGCGGAAGGTCAGCGTGGGATCAATGTCGTTCTTGATCTTGAACAGCGCATCGAGAACCATCGGGCCGCAATCGTCGAGATCGATCTCGAACGTGTCGTAGCGCGGGTTCTCGCCGCTATCGGGATCGTAGCGATAGATCTTGAACTTCTGGACCCGGCTCGCGCCCTCGGCGCGGTGGGTTTTGCCGTCCTTGCGGATGGTGGAGTTCTTGGGGAGCGTGAAAGTGGCCATGATCTATCCGGTGTTCGGTCTGTGTGCGCCCTCTCTAGCGGCTTGATCGCGCGCGGCAAGGGGGCGGGGCGCGAGAGTGGCGTCGCGAGACATGGACCGGGTGTTACACTGTCCAGGCCATAAAGATTCCGGGCGGAAGCGATCTTCCTGATTTGCAAGCGCATACGGATAGAAACTGCGTCCCATGAGTCCCATTATAGGGCAAGGCGAACCTGTAGGACAGCGATGCGATGACGGCAGTGATCTTCGGAGCGAATGGCGGGATCGGCGCGGCGCTGGTCGAGGCGCTCGCTGGTCGCGGCGAGACCGTCCACGCCTTCGCGCGCAGCGAGATCGCAGCGCCAGAGGGTGTCACGGCGCATATCGGCGATCCGTTCGACGAGGAATGGCTCGCGAGCGAGCTGGCAGGCATCGGCGAGGCGGACCTGGTTGTGGTGGCCAGTGGTATCCTCACGCTAGCCGACGGGACGGGGCCGGAGAAAACCTACCGCGCGCTCGATGCCGAGGCGATGACCGAAGTGCTGCGGATCAACACGGTGCTCCCTGCGCTGATTGCCAAGCATGCGCTGCCGCTCCTGCCGCGCAAGGAACGTGGCGTGTTCGCGGCGATTTCGGCCAAGGTCGGTTCGATCGAGGACAATCGCCTCGGCGGATGGCATTCCTACCGCGCGAGCAAGGCGGCGTTGAACATGCTGGTGAAGAATTTCGCCATCGAACTGGCGCGCACGCACAAGCAAGCTGCGGTGGTGGCCCTGCATCCGGGAACGGTAAATACCGGGCTGAGCGAACCATTCCAGCAGGGCCTGCCGGAAGGACAAGTGCGGCCAGCGCCGGAAGCGGCGCACGATCTGCTGGCGGTGCTCGATAAAGTGACGCCGGACGATAGCGGCGCGCTGCTCGCCTATGATGGCGAGCGATTGCCGTATTGACCGGATTGTGCGGTCAGTAAGACACCATTGATCCAATGACCATTTGAAGGCGTGGGAGCCACGTCGTCCCGGCTCTCACCGGGACGACGCGGCTTAATCCCGCATTACTCGCCGAAAGTGCGCTGCCACCAACCGCGGCGCGGTTTGGCGGGCTTGTCTTCGACGGTCGGCTTGGCAGCCTCGGTTTCGCGCTTGTCGCCGGTGGGCGCAGCGGGTTCCCCGGCCGTCGGAGCGGCCTCGACGGCCGCTTCGGTTTCGGCTTTCTTGGCCGCCGGCTTGCGACGGGTGCGCTTGGGCTTTTCTTCGGCCTTCGCCTCGTCTGCCGGAGCCTCTTCGGCATCGGCCTTTTTCTTGCGCGGGGCGCGCTTGCCCTTGGGCTTTTCCTCGGTTGCGGCTTCGGCGCTGTCGTCGCTCTTCTTGCGACGGGTACGCTTCGGCTTCTCCTCGGTCTTTTCCTCGGCCTTTTCTTGGACCGGGGCGTCGTCGCCATCCTTGGCGGCGGAAGCCTTCTTTGCCGCCGGTTTACGACGGGTGCGCTTCGGCTTGTCCTGCTCGGCAGCGGCTTCGGGATCGACCGGCTCGCCTTCGGGGCCGGAGACGACCGCGATGTCGTTGTCGAGCTGCTCGCTTACCTGTTCAAGGTTCTCGGCTTCTTCACCGATTTCCTCGTTCGTTGGCGTATCCTTCTTCTTGCCGCGTCCACGACCGCCGCGACGACCCCGGCGGCGACGCTTCTTGGGCTTGCCGTCTTCGTCTTCGTCGTCGTTCCGACCGCCATCATTGCGGTTGTCATCGTTGCGGGTGTCGTCATCCGAGCTGTCGTCATCGTCCGAATCGTCGCCATCGTCGTCATTGCGATCTCGCTGGTTCCGATTGCGACCGCGACCACCACCACGGCGGCTGCGCTTCTTGCGACCGCGACCGCGTCCGCCGCGATCGTCGTCGTCGTCATCTTCGTCTTCGTCGCCGTAATCCTCGATCTCGTCTTCAGGCTCGTCATCCTCGACGATCGGCTCGAATTTGGGGCGCGAGCTCGGTTTGGGGCCGGTGCTCTCGGCACGCATCTTGGCGCCTTCGTCCTCGCCCTCGGGCATGATGTGGACGGTGACGCCGTAGCGCTCCTCAATCTCGGCCAGGTCCGAACGCTTGTCGTTCAGCAGGTAGATCGTGGCTTCCTGGCTGGCGTAGAGCTTGATCACCGTGCCCTTGCCCTTGGCCGCTTCGTCCTCGATCAGGCGCAGCGCCGAAAGCGCGGAGCTGGAAGCGGTGCGGACGAGGCCGGTGCCGTCGCAATGCGGGCATTCGCGGGTGGTCGCCTCGAGCACGCCGGTGCGCAGGCGCTGGCGGCTCATTTCCATCAGGCCAAAGCCCGAGATACGGCCCACCTGGATGCGCGCGCGATCGCTCTTGAGCGCATCCTTCATCGCGCGTTCGACCTTACGGACGTTGGAATTGTATTCCATGTCGATGAAGTCGATCACCACCAGGCCGGCCATGTCACGCAGGCGAAGCTGGCGGGCGATCTCGCGCGCCGCTTCGAGATTGGTGTGCAGCGCGGTCTGCTCGATCCCGTGTTCCTTGGTCGAGCGGCCCGAGTTGATGTCGATCGAGACCAGGGCCTCGGTCGGGTTGATGATCAGGTAACCGCCCGATTTCAGCTGCACCTGCGGGTCGTACATCGCGCGCAACTGGTCTTCGGCGCCATAGCGCTGGAACAGCGGCACCGGATCGGCATAGCTTTTCACGCGGCGCGCATGGCTGGGCATCAGCAGCTTCATGAACTGCTTGGCGGCCTTGTAGCCTTCCTCGCCTTCGACCAGCACTTCCTCGATCTCGCGATTGTAGACGTCGCGGATCGCGCGCTTGATCAGGTCGCTGTCCGAATGAATCAGCGCCGGGGCCGAAGAACCCATCGTCTTTTCGCGGATCTCGTCCCACAGGCGAGCGAGATAGTCGAAGTCCCGCTTGATCTCGGTTTTGTTGCGGCTGATGCCGGCGGTGCGCACGATCAGGCCCATGCTCTTCGGCAGGCTCAGATCGCCGACGATCTTCTTCAGCCGCTTGCGGTCGCCCGCGTTCGAAATCTTGCGCGAAATGCCGCCGCCGCTGGAGCTGTTCGGCATCAGCACGGTGTAGCGGCCGGCAAGGCTGAGATAGGTGGTGAGGGCGGCGCCCTTGTTGCCGCGCTCTTCCTTCACGACCTGGACGAGCAGGACCTGGCGGCGCTGGATGACGTCCTGGATCTTGTAGCGGCGGCGCAGCGCACGGCGGCGTTCGCGGACTTCGTCCACTTCCTTGGCGCGCGAGCGACCCTGGCGGCGCTTGCCACCCTTGCCGCGACCGCGACCACGGCCCTTGCGGGGCTTCTCGTCGCCATCTTGGTCCTCGTCGTCATCATCGTCGTCATGGTCTTCGACCGCTTCGCCCTCTTCGAGCGTGGCGACCTTGTCCTTGTCGTCGTCGACTTCCTCGAGCCCGTCTTCGGCGATTTCCTCGACCAGCGATTCCCCGGTCTCGTCATCGGCGTCGTACTCGTCACCCGGCATTTCGCCGCGCTCTTCCTCTTCGGCGCGCAGGCGGGCTTCTTCCTCGGCCGCTTCCTGCTCTTCGGCGAGAAGGGCGGCGCGGTCTTCGGAGGGGATCTGGTAGTAATCGGGGTGGATTTCGCTGAAGGCGAGGAACCCGTGGCGGTTGCCGCCGAAATCGACGAACGCGGCCTGGAGGCTCGGTTCGACCCTGGTTACCTTCGCGAGGTAGATATTGCCTTTGATCTGCTTGTGATCGGAAGATTCGAAGTCGAATTCCTCGATCCGGTTGCCTTTAAGAACTGCGACCCGTGTTTCTTCCGGGTGGCGCGCGTCGATGAGCATACGCGTGGGCATTGAATATTCTCCGTGCACCCGGCGGCGGCGCTCCCAACCAGACACTGGGCCTGGCAAGGGGCGGGGCAGGGGGGCGCATTGTTAAGGGGCCCGGCGCTTTCGAACTGGCGAGTGCCGTCGTGCGGTGCCGGGCGTTCTGGTACAGGCCGCGCGAAATGTCGGCGGCGGTGTGCGTGTCTGCAGTGTGCCATGCGCCGGACGCCGCACGGGCCATGTGGCCCTGCGTGCTGTTCTCTAGCGCAATGTTTGAAGTCACCTGCATCAACCTGTTGCGGCGGAAAGCTTCTGATCTCTCCCCAGTATTGTCTGGGCGGGAGGGCACATCCGGCGCGGATTATTCTCGTTTTTCGGGGGTAAACTGCCCCGGTGGACAATTGGTTAGCAGCGCTGCGTCGTCGCCACAAGCACTGTTCACAGCCGCGCGGAGGGGTTTTGCGCATTTCGAACGGGGCGCTAAGGCGGGGCCCAATGAACCGCCGGGTCATCCTTGCCCTGATCGTTGCGATCCCGCTCGGCCTGCTGGCGGGTGCCGGGTTGGGCTATTGGCAGAGCGGCGGCGAGACCTCGGTGCGCGATCGCGGTGAACCGATCGTGCGGCTCAAGCTGCCCGAGGCGGGTGGCGAGATCGGGTTGCCGCCGATCCAGGGCCCTGCCGATTCCTCGCGCCCGCTGGTGGTGATCGATGCCGGCCATGGCGCGGGCGATCCCGGCGCGAGCGGCCACGGCCTGCGCGAAAAGACCATTACGCTGGCGATCGCCTTGGCGGTGCGCGAGCGGTTGCTCGAGGGTGGCGGCATCCGCGTGGCGATGACGCGCGACGACGACAGCTATCTCGTGCTCGAGGAGCGCGCCAATATCGCCCGCCGCCTGGGGGCGGACCTGTTTGTCTCGATCCATGCCGATTCGGCAGAAAACGACGCTGCAACCGGGGCCACCGCCTACGTCCTGTCCGAAGAGGGGTCGAGCGAGCAGGCGGAAGCTTTCGCCGCGCGCGAAAACCGCTCGGTGACAGTCAACGGCGTCGAGCTTTCGGAGCAGGAAGACACGATCAACGCGATCCTCGTCGATCTTTCGCAGCGCGATACCGAGTCGCGCAGCCGCGCACTGGCCGAACTGATCGTGCGCGAGGCCGAAGGAAAGGTGCCGATGCGGCGGCGCGCGATCCAGTCTGCCAATTTCATCGTCCTCCATTCGCCCGACATGCCCTCGCTCCTGTTCGAAGCCGGCTACCTTTCCAACGACGCCGACGCCGCGCGGCTCGCCACCGAAGAGGGGCGGGCGGCCATCGCCGACATGCTCGCCCGCACCATCCGCATCCACTTCGCACGCCAATCGGGCGGCTGATCGTCGCTCCACCGACATTCAGTTGCGCGATAGCTTGGCCACGCTAAAGCAGCAGGAACATGACCGAAGCGACCCAGCAGCCTTTCCTCGCCTACCTGCAATACCGCCTGCGCCGCGATCCCGGTGTGGTGTGGGAGGGATTCCGCGAGACCTGGGCGGACAACCGCAAGTTCCGCTGGCTGGTGCGGATCGGGCTCGCGCTGCTGATCCTCGCGCTGGCGTTGTGGATCGCGCTGATGCGCAATCTGCCCGATGCCAAAACGCTGGTGACCTATCAGCCGCAACTGCCCACCATGGTGCGCGGGATCGATGGCGAAGTGGTCTATTCCTATGCCCGCGACCGGCGCGTGCAGCTTCAGTTCGAGGATTTCCCCGAGGAAGTGACCAACGCTTTCCTCGCGGCCGAGGACGAGACGTTCTGGTCGCATGGCGGGGTCGATATTACCGGCACGCTCAATGCCGTTTTCGATTATGCCCGCAAGGCCGGATCGGATCAGCGCGCGGTGGGCGGATCGACCATCACCCAGCAGGTCGCCAAGAACATCCTGCTGGGCGACGAATATTCGGTCACCCGCAAGCTGCGCGAAATGGTGCTGGCCCAGCGGATCGAGGAAGTGCTGACCAAGCAGGAGATCCTCGAGCTTTATCTCAACGAAATTCCGCTCGGCCGCCGCAGCTTCGGCGTGCAGGCCGCCGCGCGCGCCTATTTCGACAAGGACCTGGACGATCTGGAACTGCACGAGGCGGCTTTCCTCGCGATCCTGCCCAAGGCGCCCGAACGCTATGGCCGTGCGCGCTATGAAGACATGGCCCTCGCCCGTCGCGCGACCGTGCTCGACCGGATGGAGCGCAATGGTTGGGCGACGGCGGCAGAAGTCGCCGCGGCGAAGGCCAAGCCGCTCGGCCTGGTGGCCGGGGGCACCAATATCCGCACCGCCGATGCGGGTTACTACCTTGAGGAAGTCCGCCGCCTGCTGATCGAGGAATATGGCGAACAGGCCGAAGACGGACCGAACAGCGTCTATGCCGGCGGACTGTGGGTGCGCACCGCGCTCGATACCGAAGTGCAGGACGCGGCCCGCGATTCGCTGCGCGCAGGGTTGATGCGCTATCAGGGCGGGCGCGGATTCTCCTCCCCGGTCGCGACGCTCAACCCGGACAATGGCGATCTCGTTTCCCAGCTCGCCTCGTCGAATCTCGGGGTCAATTACAAGGACTGGCGCGTCGGCGTCATCACCGAAGGCGGCAGCGCGCCGCGGATCGCCTTTGCCAATGGCGATGCCGGAGCGCTGACTCGCGCGCCCTCGAGCCTCAAACCGGGTGACGTGGTCGCCGCGACGCGCCAGGGCGAGTCACGCTTCCGGCTCGAGGTCGTTCCCTCGGTATCGGGCGGCCTTCTGGTCCAGCAGCCGCAGACCGGCCGGATCGTCGCGATGCAGGGCGGCTTCGATGCGCGGCTCGGCTCGTTCAACCGCGCGACCCAGGCCGAACGTCAACCCGGCTCGACGATCAAGCCTTTCGTTTATGCCACCGCGCTCGACAACGGGATGACCCCCGCGACCATGGTCGACGACAAGGCGTTCTGCGTCTGGCAGGGTGCGGCGCTCGGCGAGAAGTGCTTCCGCAATTACAGCCGTTCGGGCGGCGGCAGCCACACGATGCGCTGGGGCTTAGAGCAATCGCGAAACCTGATGACCGTCCACATCGCCGATGAAGTCGGGATGGAAAAGGTCACCGGCACCTTTCAGCGGCTCGGCATCGGGACCTACGATCCGTATTATTCCTTCGCGCTTGGCGCGGGCGAAACCACGGTCGAGCGGATGGTCAACGCCTATTCCGCGCTCGCCAATAACGGCGTGCAATATGATGCGAGCCCGATCGACCTCGTCCAGGATCGCAAGGGCAAGGTGATCTGGCGTGCCGACAAGCGCCGCTGCGATGGCTGCAACATGGCCGAATGGGACGGCAAACCGATGCCGCGCCTCGCGCCGCGCGGGCGGCAGGTGATGAACCCGGCCACCGCCTATCAGACCGTCCATATGCTGCGCGGCGTGGTCCAGCGCGGCACCGCGCTGGCGCTCGCCAGCCTCGACATTCCGCTGTTCGGCAAGACCGGGACCACCAACGGCCCGACCGATGTATGGTTCGTCGGCGGTTCGCAGGATCTGGTCGCGGGGGTTTATATCGGCTTCGACAATCCGCGGAACCTGGGCGGATATGTCCAGGGCGGCACCTTCGCCGCGCCGATCGTGCGCCAGCTGATCTCCGAAACCAAGCCGCGCTGGGGCAACCAGCCCTTCGTCGCACCCGATGGCGTGCGAATGATCCGGATCGATCGCCTGTCGGGCAAGCGCGTCTTCGCTGGCACGCCGAGCGAGGAGCGTCGCGCCTCGGTGATCTGGGAAGCCTTTAAGGCCGATACCGAACCGCCCCGCCGCGGCGATGCCGACGTGTTCGACAGCCGCCGCAAGGCGATCATCGCCGCCGTTCGCGCCGCCCGCAATCCGCCCCGTCGCACCGAGGCTCCTCAGGAGGAGCAGGTGGTCGAAGGCGATTTCGCCGAAGAGCAGGGCGGCATTTACTGAGGTTTGCGGTCCTCCCCCGGGTGGGGAGGGATCAGCTCCGCAGATCCGCGAAGGTGTCGCACTGGTCCTCGTCCTGGGTCGCGAAGCCGCGGCGCAGCCATTGCATGCGCTGGGCGCTGGAGCCGTGGGTGAAGTTTTCCGGATTGGCGCGCTGGCCGGCGCGTTCCATGATCGTGTCGTCGCCGATCGCGGCGGCGGCGTTCATGCCTTCCTCGAGATCGCCTTGCTCGACCTTGTCGCGGTTCTTGGCCGCCCATACGCCGGCATAGCAATCTGCCTGCAATTCCATGCGCACCTGGAGATCGTTGGCGCGGCGCGGGTTTTGCTGCTGCGCGCTCCGGATCTGGTCGGCGATGCCGGTCAGCTTCTGGATGTGGTGCCCGTATTCGTGCGCCATCACGTAAAGCCGCGCGAAATCGCCGCGCTCGCCGGATAGGCGCGCAAGCTGGTCGTAGAAGCTGGTGTCGATGTAGATGCCCATGTCGGCGGGGCAATAGAACGGTCCGGCCGCGCTGCTCGCCGTGCCGCAACCCGAACGCACACGGCCCGAATAGAAGGTCAGGCTCGGTTGGCGGAACTCGATATCGGCTTCACGGAATTCGGGCTCCCATGTCTGGTTGAGCGATTGCAGGGCGCTGCAGGCCTCGCGCGAATATTCATTCTGCGAGCACAATTCCTGCTCTGACATATCCGAACCGCGGCTGCTGGTGGTCGCCTGGTCGATGCTCTGCACCGTACCCAGCGTGCTGACGAAATCCGTCCCGAACACCAGCGAGCCGATCGCGGCAATGACGATGGCACCGCAGCCGAGCTTTCCGGCCCTTCCGCCGCCGCCTCCGCGCACATCGATCTTGTTGGTGTCGAACGGATTGAGCCGCATGATATTTTCCCCTGTCACGGTCCTTTCGGTGGACAGCGCGGGTATGCCGCGCGATGGACCGTCAGCAACAATAACAGCCAAGGAAGCGAAATGTTTCTCGAAGGACGCCGCGCACTCGTAACCGGATCCACCTCGGGCATCGGACTTGCCGTCGCCCGTGCCCTCCATGCCGAAGGCGCAGAGATCGTGCTCAACGGCTTCGGTGACGAAAGCGAAATCGCCGAATTGTGCGAGGAACTGGGCGCGAAACATTCGGGCGCTGACATGACCGATACTGCCGCCATCGAAGCGATGATGGAAGAGCACGGACCGATCGATATCCTCGTCAACAATGCCGGGATGCAGCATGTCGCCCCGGTCGAGGAATTCCCGGTCGATAAATGGGAAAAGATCCTCGCGCTCAATTTGGGCGCCGCGTTTCACACGATCCGGCTCGCCGTGCCGCACATGAAGCAGCAGGGCTGGGGGCGGATCATCAACACCGCCAGCGCGCATTCGAAGACGGCATCGCCGTTCAAGACCGCCTATGTCGCGGCCAAGCACGGGCTCGACGGGCTGACCAAGACGGTTGCGCTGGAACTCGCCGAAAGCGGCGTGACCGCCAATTGCATATCGCCGGGCTATGTCTGGACGCCGCTCGTCGAAAACCAGATCCCCGATACGATGCAGGCCCGTAACATGACGCGCGACGAGGTGATGAACGACGTGCTGCTCGCCAAGCAACCGACCAAACGGTTCGTGCAGCCGGAGGAAATCGGCGCGTTGGCCGTGTTCCTGTGCCGCGAAGAGGCGGGGAACGTGACCGGGGCGAACTGGAGCGTGGATGGCGGCTGGACCGCCGAATAGGGGACTTTCCGATGAAGAGATTTTCGATTTTTGCGCTGCCGCTGGCGGCGCTGGCGCTTCCGGCGTGCGCAGCGACGAGCGATGCAGCGAATCCCGCCAGCGCGTCCGACACGGCGATTGTCGCCGCGACCAGCGAAGCGGCACCGACGCTCGAACAGACCGAAGATATCCTGATGAAGCATATCGAGGTCCTCGCCAGCGACGACTACATGGGCCGCAAGCCCGGCACCGAAGGCGGTCGCAAGACGATCGACTATCTGGCTGGCGAATTGGAGAAATACGGCTTCGAGCCGGGCTACAACGGCAGTTTCGAGCAGAAAGTGGTGTTCGAGCGTTCCGCCGCACCCAAGGTTGCGCTGCTCCTGGGCGATACCGTGATCGAAGGCGAGGGGGTTGTCTCCCTAGCCGGGTCGACCGATTTCGACGGCGTCGAACTGGTCCGGATCGCATCGACGGACGACATCAACGACACCATCGCGGGCAAGCTGATGGTGATCGAGAATCCGATGCTGATGCGAGAAGCGGCGCAGGCTGGTCTCGAGGCGGGTGCGCGCGGTGCGATCGTGCTGGCGGGCGATGCCTTGCTTGCCAATTTCGCGGGTGGGGCCCAGCGCGAGCGGGTGAAGCTCGCAGACATGGATAACGGGGATGCCGAGCCGGTGTTCGTCTTGCTCGGCGACGATGCGAGCGCGGCGTTCAAGGCTGCCGATACCGACATGGTCTCCGCCGCCTACACCAGCGACGGCACGCGGTTCGAAAGCGCTAACGTGATCGGCAGATTGCCCGGGACGCGTCCCGAAGCCGGCGCGATCGTGATGATGGCGCATTGGGATCATATCGGCGAATGCGGCGAGCCAGACGCCGAAGACAGGATTTGCAACGGCGCGGTGGACAACGCGTCCGGCATCGCCGCCATGCTCGAAACCGCGCGTCGGCTGGCCGCTGGCCCGCAGCTCGAGCGCGATGTCTACATCATGGGCACCACCGCCGAAGAAATGGGCCTGCTCGGCGCGACCTATTTCGCCGAAAACCCGCCGCGCCCGCTCGACGAGATCCATGCCGCGCTCAATATCGACACGGTCGCGATTGCCCCGGCCGATGCGCCACTCTCGGTGATCGGCTGGAAACGCACGCCGCTCGATGCGTCGATCGAAGGCGTGGCCGCCTCGCTCGGGCGCACGGTCGAAGTGGGAGACGAGTCGGACAAATATGTCCGCCGCCAGGATGGCTGGGCGCTGATGAACAAGGGCGTGCCCTCGGTTCTCGTAAGCAGTTCGTTCGGTGATGCCGAGGCGACCGACACCTACATGTCGAGCCGCTATCACGCCGCCAGCGACGAAATCTGGGAAGGTTTCGAAATCGGCGGCGCCGCGAGCGACGTGCCGGTCTATGTCGCGCTGATGCGCCATTGGGCCACGCCTGCGCTCTATTCCAAGCCCGAAGGCTGGACCTTCGACAACGAAGAATAATTCCCCGGGCGACCCCTAGCGGCGGAGGTTGAGTGCGGTTACATGGGCCGCCACTCAACCGCCCATTACAAACTGCCTTAGGGGATTCGCGCGTGGCCATTGAAATACCGCTGGGACTGACTTTCGACGACGTGCTGCTGCGCCCGGCCGAAAGCTCGGTGCTGCCGACCCAGGCCGATACGCGCACGCGCCTTACTCGCGAGATCGCACTCAACATTCCGGTGGTTTCCAGCGCGATGGACACGGTGACCGAGGCCGACATGGCGATCGTCATGGCGCAATTGGGCGGCATCGGCGTTTTGCACCGCAATCTGACTGTCGAGCAGCAGGCGGCCGCCGTGCGCGCGGTGAAGCGCTATGAAAGCGGCATGGTCGTCAATCCGATCACCATTGCCCCGCAAGCGCCCTTGGGCGAGGCGCAGGCGCTGATGGACCAGCACAAGATCAGCGGCATTCCGGTGGTCGACGGTGCGGGCAAATTGTGCGGCATCCTCACCAATCGCGACGTCCGTTTCGCCGAGAATCCGCGTCAGCCGATCAGCGAGCTGATGACGAGCGACAACCTCGCCACGGTAAAGGCCGGGGTGAGCCAGGAAGAAGCGCGCAGGATCCTCCACCAGCGCCGGATCGAGAAGTTGATCGTGGTCGACGATGCCGATCGCTGCGTCGGACTGATCACGGTCAAGGACATCGAGAAAGCGGTTAATTACCCCAACGCGACCAAGGATTCGAACGGCCGTCTGCGCGTCGCCGCGGCGACCACGGTGGGCGACACGGGCTTCGAACGCAGCGAAGCGCTGCTCGATGCCGAGGTCGACGTGATCGTGATCGACACGGCGCACGGCCACAACAAGGACGTCGCCCGCGCGGTCGAGCGGGTGAAGAAGATCAGCAATTCGGTCCAGATCGTCGCGGGCAATGTCGCCACCGGCGAAGCGACCAAGGCGCTGATCGATGCCGGCGCCGATGCGATCAAGGTCGGGATCGGGCCGGGCTCGATCTGCACCACGCGCGTCGTCGCGGGCGTGGGCGTGCCGCAGCTCACGGCGGTGATGGACAGCGCCGAAGCCGCTGCAGACGCCGATGTGCCGGTGATCGCCGATGGTGGCCTGCGCACCAGCGGTGACGCGGCGAAGGCGCTTGCCGCCGGTGCCTCGACCGTGATGGTCGGTTCGCTGCTGGCCGGAACCGCCGAAGCGCCGGGCGAAACGTTCCTTTACCAAGGCCGCCGTTACAAGGCCTATCGCGGCATGGGCAGCGTGGGAGCAATGGCGCGCGGCAGTGCCGACCGCTATTTCCAGCAGGACGTGTCCGACGCGCTCAAGCTCGTCCCCGAGGGTATTGAGGGGCAGGTGCCGTACAAGGGCCCGGCGGGCGACGTGGTCCACCAGCTCGTGGGCGGGGTGAAGGCGGCAATGGGCTATACCGGCTGCGCGACCATTCCCGACCTGCACGAAAAGGCGCGCTTCGTGCGCATCACCGGCGCAGGGCTTGCAGAAAGCCATGTCCACGATGTCGCGATTACTCGCGAAGCTCCCAATTATCCGACGCGCTGAGGCATGACACCTGCCGCCCGCGTCCAGTCGGCGATCGAGATCCTCGACGCTGTAATCGAAGGCGCGCGCACAGGCGCGGCGCCCGCCGATCGCATTCTCGCCGAGTGGTTTCGCAATCACCGTTTCGCCGGATCGAAGGATCGCCGCGCGCTGCGCGATCTTGTCTATGACGCGATCCGCGCCTGCGGCCCCGTGCCCGAGAGCGGGCGCGCGGCGATGTTGCGCCTGGTCGAGACGGGGGGCGTGGCCGCCGAGCTCTTCGACGGCTCGCAATACGGCCCGGCGGCGATTGCAGACGGTGAAAAGTCAGCGGAAGGCGGTTTCGCATCCGAATGGCTGGTTGCCGAACTCGCAGCGTCGGGCGTCAACGAGACTGCGGGGGCAGCAATGCTCAACCGTGCGCCGCTCGATTTGCGAGTAAACACGCTCAAGACGACGCGCGATGCCGTGACGCTTCCAGTCGAGACCGAGCCGACGGTCGCGCCGAACGGACTGCGCCTTCAAGCCCACGCGCCGGTCGAGAACTGGGCCGAGTACCGCGATGGACTGGTCGAAATCCAGGATACCGGATCGCAGCTCGCCTGCCTGTCGGCCGGTGCCGCGCCCGGTGAGAGCGTAATCGATCTGTGCGCCGGGGCGGGGGGCAAGACCCTCCAGCTGGCTGCGCGGTTGGGAAACGAAGGCGCGATCCTGGCATGCGACGTCGATCGCAAGCGCTTGTCGAACCTGCCCCCGCGTGTCGAACGTGCCGGGGTGGCCAATGTCGCCGCGCGCCTGCTCGATCCTGGCAAGGAACTGGACATGCTGGCCGATGTCGCGGGCGAGGCCGATCTCGTGCTGGTCGATGCGCCGTGTTCGGGTTCGGGCACCTGGCGGCGCAAGCCCGATACGCGCTGGCGGCTGAGCCCCGAACGGATCGAGGCGTTCGCCAAGACACAGGACACGCTGCTCGATATCGCCGCCGCGCTGGTGCGTCCCGGAGGGCGGGTGCATTTCGTCACGTGCTCGCTGCTCGACGCCGAGGGCAAGGATCGCGCGACTGCCTTTCTCGAGCGGCATCCCGACTGGTCGGCGCTGCCGCTGGCGCTGCCAGCGGGCGAAGCGCGGGGGCAAGGCTGGCGGCTCACCCCGCATCGCGACGGGACCGACGGATTTTTCATCGCAGGTTTTGTTTCGCCGTGATAGCAAGCGGGCAAATGACCGAGGACCCCGCCCTCACGCCCACGCCGACCCTTTGGGAGCAAATCATGCGTTTCACGCCCGCCGCACTGGCGATTTCCGCCGCTTTCGCGCTTACCGCCAGCTCGCTCATCGCTGCCCAGCGCGAGGAAGCCGATCCGCGCGCGGTTGCATTTATCGAAGATGGCCGAGCGGCGCTCGACGCGGGCGAAATTGCCTCGGCGGTCGATGCGATCGAAGCGGGACTGGCGATCCAGCCAGGCAATCTCGACGGCTATCTGGCGCTCGGTGAAGCTATGCGCGCCAAGGACCTGCCGGGCCGCGCGATCCGTTATTACCGTGTCGTGCTCGCTGCCGAACCGCGCAACGTCACCGCGCTGGCGGGCGAGGGCATGGCTCTGGCCGACAAGGGCGCGTTCGATCTCGCCCGCGACCGGCTCGCTCGCGCTGAAGCCATCTGCGGCGATTGCGGCGAAGCGACGAACCTCGCAGCGCTGATCGAGACCCGCGAAAACGCGCCGCAAATGGCGGCCGCACCGGCGGAAGAAAGCCCGAGCGAGAATTGAGCCCTTCCGGCGCTCAGAACTCGCGGAATTCTTCCACCACTGTGCGATAAACCGGCTTCTTGAACGGGATGATCAGTTCCGGCAGCGAGGCGCGATCGACCCAGCGCCAGTCGGAAAATTCCGGGTGCGTATGCGCCTCGAGGTTCACGTCGTCGTCGGAGCCCGTGAAGCGCGCGCAATACCAGGTCTGGCGCTGGCCGCGATATTTGCCGCCCCATAGCTTGCCATGGAGTTCGGGCGGGAGATCGTAGAACAGCTCGTTCTCGGTCTGCCCGAGAATCTCGACATGCTCGCGGGCAATGCCGGTTTCCTCGTAGAGCTCGCGATAGACGGCTTCGCGGACATCCTCGCCTTCATCGACGCCGCCCTGCGGCATCTGCCACCAATCGCCTTCCTTGGTGTCGATCCGCTTGCCGACGAAGGCCTGGCCTTCGCCGTTGATCAGCATCACGCCCACGCAGGGGCGGTACTGGGTGGCGTCCTTGGACTCTTGGGTGTCGGGCGCGCTCATGCGATATGTCCGTGGCGGCGCAGCATCAGCTTCATCGCATCGAGCAACGCATGGATATCGCCCTGCGCGCTCGGGATCGCCTTGCGCAGCGTGGCGAAGCCGTGGATCGAACCGGGCGCTTCGAGATAGGTCGTATCGACTCCGCGCGCGATCAGGTGCTGGGCATATTCGCGGCCCGAATCGCGCAAGGGATCGAGCCCCGCGGTGATGACGACGGTGGGCGGAATGTCCTTCGCTTCCTCGATCATCGGGTTGACTCGATGGCTCAGCGGATCGCCGCGATATTGCTGGGTGAACCAACTCATTGCCGCGCCGGTGAGCAGGAAGCCTTCGGCGAAATCCTGGAAGCTTTGTGTTTCGGCCACGTCGCCCGCGACCGGATAGATCGGCGCCTGAAGCACCACCGGCACATCGGCTTTGTCCGCGCCGAGCGCATTGGTGGTCACGATGGTGAGATTGCCGCCCGCGCTGTCGCCGGTCACGATCAGCCCGGTGACGTCGCGGCCCAACTCCTTGGGTGAGCTCGCCACCCAGCGCGCTGCCGCTTCGCAGTCGTCGGGCGCGGCGGGGAAGGGGTGCTCGGGCGCGAGGCGATAATCGACCGAGATGACCGGCAGATCGAGCACCGCCGAAATCTCGGTGCAAAGCGAGTGGTAGACTTCCAGATCGCCGATCACAAAGCCGCCGCCATGGAGGAACAGGACCACCGGGCCTGGCTCGCGTGTTTCCTTCGTATCGTAGAAACGCAGCGGGATGTCGCCATCCGGGCCGGGGCAAGTGAGGTCGCGGATCACGGCAAGCTCGCGCGGTTCGGCTTCGGCGATCGTCCCCATCGCGCGCATCCCCGCGCGGCCTTCGTCGAGCGGGAGTTCCTCTACGCCGGGGCGCCCCAATTGTTCGAGCATGGCGAGGAATCCGGCGACATCGTCGCGCACGAAATGTTCGGTATCGGACATGGTATCTCCTTTATCAATTCAACCGCTCGCGCATTGTCGCGTTCCGCACAAGACTTGTTTGACGGCGCAAGGGAGAGCATAGGGACGGGCCATCTGATACGGGACATCCATGGCTACCGCTGCACTCCAATCCGACACCTCCGCGGCCCCCGATTCCATCGTCGTGCGCTTCGCCGGCGATTCCGGCGACGGGATGCAATTGACCGGCGGACAGTTCACGCTTTCGACCGCGCTGGCAGGCAACGATCTTGCCACCTTCCCGGACTTTCCGGCCGAAATCCGCGCGCCGCAGGGAACGCTGTTCGGCGTTTCGGCCTTCCAGATCAATTTCGGCAGCCGCGAGATCAACACCGCGGGCGATGCGCCCGATGTGCTCGTCGCGATGAACCCGGCGGCGCTGAAGGTGAACCTCGCGGCCTTGAAGCCGGGCGGTCTGATCATCGCCGACACCGGCGCCTTCACCAAGCGCAATCTCGACAAGGCGGGTTATGACAGCAACCCGCTGGAAGACGGCAGCCTTGCCAAGTTCGATCTGCTGGCGTTCGACATTTCCGCGCGCACGATTGAAGCGGTCGCGCCGTTCGGCCTCGGCAACAAGGATGCGCTGCGTTCGAAGAACATGTGGACGCTGGGCCTTGCGCTGTGGATGTTCGATCGCGATCGCACGCCGATCCACGATTGGCTGAAGGCCAAATTCGCCAAGAAGCCCGATATTGCCGATGCCAATATCGCCGCGCTCGATGCCGGCCACGCCTATGGCGAGACGGCGGAGATTTCCGGCCCGCTGAAGCAGGTCGAACTGCCTCCGGTGCCGAGCGAACCGGGCCTCTATCGTACGGTGACGGGCGCGGAATCGATCAGCCTCGGCCTCGTCGCGGGTGCGCAACTGGCCGAACTGCCGATGTTCTTCGGCGGCTATCCGATCACGCCGGCCTCGGCGATCCTGCATCATCTCGCGCGATTGAAGGAATTCGGCGTCACGACCTTCCAGGCCGAAGACGAGATTGCCGCCGTCTGCGCCGCGATCGGCGCGAGCTGGGCGGGGAGCCTGGGCGTTACCTCGTCTTCGGGCCCCGGCATCGCCTTGAAGACCGAGGCGATGGGCCTTGCTATCATGACCGAGCTGCCGCTCGTCATCGTCAATTCGCAGCGCGGCGGCCCGTCCACCGGCCTGCCGACCAAGACCGAGCAGAGCGATCTTTACCAGGCGGTCTATGGTCGCAATGGCGATGCGCCGATGCCGGTGATCGCCGCGCGCAGCCCTGCCGATGCGTTCGAATGCGCGATCGAGGCTTGCCGCATCGCAGTGCAGTACATGACCCCGGTGATGCTGCTGACCGACGGCTACATCGCCAATGCCGCCGAGCCGTGGAAAGTGCCGAACCCTGCCGACTACACCCCGTTCCCGGTCGAATTCCTGACCGAGCCGCGCGGCGAGCAATTGCTCCCCTACAAGCGCGACGAAAAGGGCTCGCGCCCTTGGATCAAGCCCGGCACGCCCGACATGATGCATCGCATCGGCGGGATCGAGAAGGACGCGGGGACCGGCAATATTTCCTACGATCCGGCTAATCATCAGCACATGACCGATATCCGCAAGGAAAAGGTGCTGGGTGTGGACGTACCAGATCAGGAGGTTTGCCGCGGCGAAACCTCTGGCAAGCTTGCGGTGGTCGGCTGGGGCAGCACCTACGGCCCGATCCACCAGGCGGTCGGTCGCGCGCTCAAGAAGGGCTGCGACGTGGCGCATATCCATGTCCGCCACATCTGGCCGCTGCCCGCCAATCTCGGCGAGCTGCTCCGCGGCTACGATCAGGTGCTGGTGCCCGAAATGAACACCGGCCAGTTCAAGACTGTGCTGCGCGACCAGTTCCTGATCGACGCAATTCCGCTCACAAAGACCAGCGGCCAGCCCTTCCAGATCGCCGAGCTGGAAGAGGCGATCGCCAAGTTCTTCGATGGTGTGGACGGCAATGAAGGCGGAGAGGTCGCCGCCAATGACCAGCAGTTGCCGAGTGTGGAGGCCGACCAATGAACGCACCCGTTAAAATCGAAACCACGCTCAAGGACTGGGTCACCGACCAGGAGGTCCGCTGGTGCCCGGGTTGTGGCGATTACGCGATCCTGAAGGCTGTGCAGCGCACGCTGCCGCAATTGGGCTGCGATCCGGCGAAGACAGTGTTCATCTCGGGCATCGGCTGTTCGAGCCGCTTTCCCTATTACATGGAAACCTACGGCTTCCATACGATCCACGGCCGCGCGCCGGCGGTGGCGACGGGGGCGAAGCTCGCCAACCCCGAGCTCGACGTGTGGCTGGTGACGGGTGACGGCGACGGGCTTTCCATCGGCGGCAACCACCTGATGCATGTGCTGCGGCGCAATGTGAACATGCAGATCATGCTGTTCAACAACGAGATCTACGGCCTGACCAAGGGCCAGTACTCGCCCACAAGCCGCGAAGGCACGCGCAGCCCCTCGACCCCGATCGGCAGCGTCGATCATCCGGCCAACCCCTGCGCCTTCGCATTGGGCGCGGGCGCGCGCTTCGTGGCGCGCGGGTTCGATGTCTCGAAGAACCTCCCCGAGGTGCTCACCGCCGCCCATGCCCACCAGGGCGCGGCGTTCATCGAGATCTTCCAGAATTGCATCGTCTACAACAAGGACGTGTTCGACGATTTCGCCGCCCCCAAGGGCGCCGAAAATCGCCAGCTCTGGCTCAAAAACGGCGAACCCATGCTGTTCGCAGGCGGCACCAAGGGTCTCGCCTTCGATACGGACAAGCTCGCCTTCACGGTGGTCGATGTGGAGAACGACGACTGGCAGGCCGCCGGTGTGCGCGTCCACGACGTCACCAATCGCGTGATGGCGCACCTGCTGGCCGAACTGCCGTTCGGCCCGTTCCCGATGCCGCTTGGCGTCCTCTACGACGATCCGGCCGCAACCTACGAAAGCGCCGTCATCGCAGAGCGCGAGAAATCGACCGCGGGCAAGGAAGCGAACCTAGCCAAACTGCTCGGCTCGGGCCAGACTTGGACCGTCAACGGCACGGCGCAGGACCCGCAGTAAGGGCCGAGAGGGGTGGACAATCTCACCCATTCCCTCGTCGGCGCGGTGATCGGGCAGGCGGGGCTGAAGAAAAAGACCGGGCTCGGCATGGCGGCTCTGATCATCGGCGCGAACCTGCCCGATGTGGATGCGGCCTGCTTTCTGTGGCTCGACGGGGTGGAGCACCTCGCCTTCCGCCGCGGGATCACGCATGGGCCGATCGCTTGGGTGCTGTTGCCGCTGTTGCTGGCGGGCGCGCTTTGGTGGTTCGATCGCTGGCAGGCACGGCGCGGAAAACGGCCCGAGGGGCGGCTGCCGGTGCATTTCGGCTGGCTCTATGCGCTGAGCTTTATCGGCTGCCTCACTCACCCGGCGCTCGACTGGCTCAACGTCTACGGCATCCGTCTGCTTGAGCCGTTCTCGCACCGCTGGTTCTACGGCGACGTGCTGTTCATCATCGATGTGTGGCTGTGGGCGATTTTGGGCATCGGCCTGTGGCTCTCGCTGCGGCAGGAGAAGCGCGGCCGGAATTGGCGGAGGACGGCGCAGATCGCGGGGGCGGTGGGGCTGGCATATATCGGCATGAATGCAGCGATTGCTGTCAAATCTGAAAACGATGCGCTGACATTCTACGATAATTACCCTGGTATTGATGCAATCGGCTCCCCTGTCCCACTGGCGATCTGGAAACGCGAGATCATCTGGTATGCTCCGGGCAGCGATGTCGAGACAGCATCGCCAGTGTCCGGTCAATGGACACTCGCTAGCGGGCTTTCGAAAGAAATGACGAGTCTCCAAGCTAAAGTCGTCTGGATCGAAGATGGCGCCGATCCGCCAGTTTCTGCAGTGGAGCTCGCTGTTGGTGATCGCCAACTCGCCGCTTTCATATTTTGGTCCAGAACGCCGTTCGTCGAGTGCAGCTCTGGTGGCAAAATCCTCGTTCGAGACGCGCGCTACTACGATCCGCGCGCGCGCGATCGCTTCACCGTCGCCATGCCCGATGTGGAATGCGAGCCGCTTCCCTAAGCGTAATTGCCGCGTTTTCGGCTCGCAACGACAACGACTATTCGGACGGATCCATCTTCTTCACCGTCTCGCTCTCCGCCGCTGCCTTGGCCGGGGCGTAGAACAGCGCGGCCGCCAGAAACGCCCAGCCAGCGCCGCCGAGCCAGCCCGCAATCACATCGCTGGGGAAGTGCACGCCCAGCAGCACGCGGCTGAAGGCGACCAGCGCCGACACCGCCATCGCGAAGCCGATCACCGTATAGCGCACCGAGTGGCGACGGCTGAGCGCGGCGAAGGCGATTGCCATGCCGATATAGACCACCGCCGCGCTGAAGCTGTGGCCGCTGGGAAAGCTCTCGCCGCCGGCATGGGTGAGGTGCGGCACGATTTCGGGGCGCTCGCGCCCGACGAGCAGCTTCATGCCGGTATTGGCGACCCACCCGCTCGCAACGGTAAGGGCATAGAGCACCGCCTCGCGCCGCAGCTTGAGGAACAGCAGCGCCACCACCGCCGCCAGCGCGAAAAGGTTGCGCAGGAACACACCGCCCAGCGCGGTGATGTCGCGTACGGTCTCCAGGACCCGTTCTGAACCGTGCAGTCCCAGATCCTCGCCGGTGCGGAACGACAACAGCACCCATTGGTCGATGTCGAGCGTCCGGCCGGTGGTGACCAGCCAGACCATGATCGCCCAGCCGGCCCAGCACATCGCGGCGGCGATCAGCGCCTTGGGCCGGTCGATCGCGAAGCCGCGTTCGGGCAGGCGGATCGTATCGGCAGTGGTGGAGGGGGGCGCGTCGGTTTCGGCCGATTGCCCTTGCGCGTTTTGTTTCACTTCCATGACAATCGGAACCGTGCGCGCGGCCTCCCGTTCCGAAGCAATGAGTTCACCCCAGATAGTGTGGCTGCGGCGCGACCTGCGCCTGGCCGATCAGCCCGCCTTCCATGCCGCCGCAGCACAAGGCCCGGTGGTTCCCGTCTTCGTGCTCGACGATGGGCGTGCGGGCGACCACGCCTATGGCGGTGCCTCGCGTTGGTGGCTGCACCATTCGCTTGAAAGTCTGGGCAAATCGCTCGGTGCGCGTCGCTCGCAGATCGTTCTGCGCCAGGGCGATGCGCCGCAGGTGCTCGCGGCGCTTGCCGACGAGGTTGGGGCCGGCACCATCCATGCCAATCGCCATTACGAGCCCTGGTGGAAAGAGGCCGAGGACGAATTGCGGGATGCGCTGGGTGAGGATTGCGAGCTCGTGCTGCATGACGGCAATTACCTGATGCCGCCGGGCAGTGTGACGACCGGTTCGGGCGATCCGTACAAGATCTACTCGCCCTTCGCGCGATCGATGCTCGAAGTCCTTCCTCCGCGCGATGCACTGGACGCGCCCGAGACGCTTCATTCTCCCGACAGCTGGCCCGAGAGCGACGAGCTTGCCGATTGGGATCTGCTCCCGACCGATCCCGATTGGGCCGCGGGCATTCGCGATTTCTGGACCGTCGGCGAAGACGCCGCGCATGAGCGGCTCGACTGGTGGGCGGACGAGGTGGCCGAATACGACGAGGGCCGCAACCTGCCCTCGCAGGACACCACCTCGCGCCTCAGCCCGCATCTGCATTGGGGCGAGATCAGCCCCGTGCAGGTCTACCACCGGATGAAACACCTGCGATCGGATGGTTGGCAGACCTTCCTGAAGGAAATCATCTGGCGCGATTACGCGCAGAACGTGATCTGCCAGTTCCCCGACTATGCGCGCGAGAGCTATCGCGATTACGACGAGCGCACGCTGTGGCGCAATCCGAATGCGGGCAAGCTGATCCGGCAGGACCTCGAATGCTGGCAGAAGGGCATGACCGGTTACCCGATCGTCGATGCCGGGATGCGACAGCTGTGGCAGACCGGGTGGATGCACAACCGGGTGCGGATGATCGCCGCAAGCTTCCTCGTGAAGCACCTGCTGATCGATTGGCGGTACGGCGAGAAATGGTACTGGGACTGCCTCGTCGATGCCGATTACGGCAATAACGGCGTAAACTGGCAGTGGATTTCAGGGACCGGGGTCGACAGCAACATGTTCAGCCGGATCATGGCGCCGCTGACCCAGAGCGACAAATTCGACGCTGCGGACTACATCCGCGAATACATCGCCGAACTCGCCGACCTGTCCGACGACGAGATTCACGATCCGGCGGACGACCGGCGGGGCGATTATCCGGTCAAGATGATCGGGCACAAGGAAGCTCGCGAGCGCGCGCTGGGGGCCTATCACGCAGCCAAATAGGCGGGTTTACGCAGCTGGCATGTCGAGGCTAGAGCGGCGTGATGCGCACGATTCTCCCGTTTGCCGCTGCGTTAGCGGTTTTGACCTCCCCTGTTGCCGCTCTCGACCTGCCCGAGGGGGTGCGCGCTATGATCGAAGCAGCGATCGACACTGGCGATCCCAAAAAGGTCGCGACAGTGATCGAACTGGCGCGCCGGACCTATCCCGAAGGCGCGGCCGAGATCGATGCGCTCGAAACCGCGTTTCGTACCGGTCAGGAAGCGGCCGCCCAACAAAGGGCGGAGCAGGAACGCCTCGCGATCGAGGAAGCCGGAATGTTCGAGCGCTGGGGCGGGAAGGGCCAGATCGGGGCCTTCCGTTCGACCGGCAATAGCGAGAACGTCGGGGTGACCGCAGCCGTGCGGCTCGAACGCGAAGGAGTCGACTGGAAGCATCTCCTGCGCGGCAATGTCGATTACCAGGAGACCCGCGGCATCACGACGCGCGAGCGTTTCCTGCTTGCCTACGAACCGCGGCTGCAACTGGGCGACAATCTGTTCGCCTACGGTCTCGGCCAGTTCGAGCGTGATCGCATTTCGGGCTTCTCGGGCCGCTACATCGCCTCGGGAGGGATCGGCTGGACCGCGATCGATAGTGGCGGCGTGTCGTTCGCACTGCGGGCCGGGCCCGCCTATCGCTACACCGACTTCATCACCGACGATGATCGCGAGCGGCTCGCCGCGCTTGCTGCGGTGGATTTCGACTGGAAGCTGGCCGAGCGCATTTCGATGACCCAGGATGCCAGCGCGGTGCTTGCGGCAGAGAACTCCACGCTGTCCTCGCTTACCGGCGTGGAATTCGGCGTGACCGATCGGCTCCGTACGCGGGTATCGTACCAGGTCGATTTCGAAAGTGATCCGCCAGTCGGCAAGGTCGATACCGATACGATCACGCGCTTCACGCTGGTTTACGACTTCTGACCCGATTCCGCTTCCCCGGCGGCGCGATGCGCGCTAGCCGGGGTGAATGGGCGACATTCTCGAAATCGAAGGGCTGACCAAGGTCTATCCCGGTGGCCTCAAGGCGCTCGACGATGTCGACCTAACGATCCGCAAGGGCGAGGTGTTCGCGCTGCTCGGCCCCAATGGCGCGGGCAAGACGACGCTGATCGGTGCGGTTTGCGGCCTCGTTCGCCCGACTTCGGGCACGATGCACGCGTTCGGTCACGATCTTTCGAACGACTGGCGCGCGGCGCGGCGGCGGATAGGACTGGTGCCGCAGGAACTCTCGACCGATATGTTCGACCCCGTCTTGCGCGCAGTGTCCTATTCGCGCGGGCTGTTCGGGCTCGCTCCCGATCCGGCGCGGATCGAGCAGATCCTGAAAAGCCTGAGCCTGTGGGACAAGCGCGATGCGAAAATCATGGCGCTATCGGGCGGGATGAAGCGACGTGTGCTGATTGCCAAAGCGCTGGCGCACGAGCCCGACCTGCTGTTTCTCGACGAGCCGACCGCGGGCGTCGATGTCGAACTGCGCAAAGGCATGTGGGCGGTGATCGACGAGATGCGCGCTCGCGGCGTCACCATCATTCTGACCACGCACTACATTGAGGAAGCCGAGGAAATGGCCGACCGCGTGGGCGTGATCAATGGCGGCCGGATCGTGATGATCGACGACAAGCATGCGATGATGAAGCGGCTCGGGCGGACCGAGGCGCATATCGAACTCGCTCAGCCCATGGCTGAAATACCCCCTGCCATCGCGCGCTTCCCGGTCGAACTGACCGAGGGCGGCACCAAGCTGTGCTATCGCGGCGGCGACGGCACCGGAAAAGGCAAGGCGGAGGTTGCCGACCTTACCAAGGCGCTGATCGCGGCCGGAATCGACTATATCGGCATCGACATCCGCGAAAGCAGCCTCGAAGACATTTTCGTCTCTCTTTTGGGAGAGAACGCATGATCAACTGGCGCTCTACCTGGTCGATCTACACCCGCGAATTGCTGCGTTTCCTGCGCACCGCATTCCAGTCGGTGCTCGCGCCGGTGCTCACCACCGCGCTCTATTTCGTCGTTTTCGGTGCCGCGATCGGTGGGCGCATGCCCGATCTCAACGGCGTCGATTACGGTGCGTTTATCGTGCCGGGCCTGCTGATGCTGACGCTGCTGGGCGAGACCACCAGCAATTCGAGCTTCGGCATCTACATGCCGCGCTTTACCGGCACAATTTACGAACTGCTTTCGGCACCCGTGGGCGTCGCGGAGACGCTGATCGGCTTCGTCGGGGCGGCGATGACCAAGAGCCTGATCCTTGCTGCAATCATCCTCGTAACCGCGCGCATTTTCGTCGACTATTCGATCGCGCACCCGTTGCTCGCGCTGATCTATATCATGCTGGTCGCCGCGGCGTTCAGCCTGTTCGGCTTCATCCTCGGCATCTGGGCCGACAATTTCGAGAAGCTCGGCATCATCCCGATGCTGTTCCTGACCCCGCTCACCTTCCTGGGCGGCACGTTCTACTCGATCGAGATGCTGCCCAAGCCGTGGGACACGATCGCGCTGGCCAATCCGATCGTCTATCTCGTCAGCGGGCTGCGCTGGACGTTTTACGGCAGCGCCGATGTCGATATCCGCATTTCGTTCGCGATCACGCTCGGATTCCTGGCGATCTGCGTCGCAATCGTCGCCTACATCTTCAAGACGGGCTGGCGACTGCGCGCCTGACGGGCTAGGCGGCGAGGCGATGACGCGCTTCGACTTCTCCATTCATGCCCGCGACGGTGCCGCGCGCACCGGCAAAATCGCCATGCGCCGCGGGACGATCCGTACGCCGGCATTCATGCCGGTCGGCACCGCTGCAACGGTCAAGGCGATGAAACCCGAGACCGTGCGCAAGACCGGGGCCGACATCATCCTCGGCAACACCTATCACCTGATGCTGCGCCCTGGTGCCGAGCGTGTCGCGAAGCTGGGTGGTTTGCACAAATTCATGAACTGGGATCGCCCGATCCTGACCGATAGCGGCGGCTATCAGGTGATGAGCCTCTCGGACCTGCGCAATCTTACCGAGAAGGGCGTCGAGTTCCGCAGCCATATCGACGGCTCGAAGCACATGCTGACTCCCGAACGCAGCATGGAAATCCAGCGCCTGCTCGGCAGCGACATCGTCATGGCGTTCGACGAATGCCCACGCGCCGACCGTCCGCGCGATGAGATCGCGGCGAGCATGGAGATGTCGATGCGCTGGGCCAAGCGAAGCCGCGATGCTTTCGATCAAGGCGGCGAACATGCCGCTACCTCGGCATTGTTCGGGATCCAGCAGGGCGCGCTCGACGAGGAGCTGCGCCGGCAATCGGCGGACGCGCTCGCCGATATCGGGTTCGACGGCTACGCGATCGGTGGGCTGGCCGTGGGCGAGGGGCAGGAGGCGATGTTCGCGACCCTCGATTTCGCACCCGGCCAGTTGCCGGACGATCGCCCGCGCTACCTGATGGGGGTTGGCAAGCCCGACGATCTGGTCGGCGCGGTCGAGCGCGGGGTCGACATGTTCGATTGCGTGCTGCCGAGCCGTTCGGGCCGCAACGGGCAGGCCTTCACTTGGAACGGACCGATCAATCTGCGCAATGCACGCTTTGCCGAAGACACCGATCCGCTCGACGATCGCTGTTCGTGCGACACCTGCGCGACCTACAGCCGCGCCTATCTGCACCACCTCGTCAAATCGCAGGAAATCCTCGGCGCGATGCTGATGACCGAGCACAATATCGCGTTCTACCAGCAGCTCATGCAGGCGATGCGCGATGCGATCGGGGAGGGGCGTTTCGCTGCCTTCGCCACCGATTTTCGGCGCGACTATCTCGGTTAGGCGGCCCGGTGCTCGCTCTTGTGCGGTTTGGTTTGCGCATCGAGCATGAGCCGTAGTGTAACGATATCGGTCGGTTTGCTGAACAGGTAGCCCTGCAAGTGGGTGCAGCCCATCTTGGTCAAAATCTCTTGCTGGTCCATCGTTTCGACGCCTTCCGCGACGATGCCCATATCCAGCTTGCGGCCCAGGCCGACCACCGCTTCGACGATCGCCCTCGCGGCGCGCGACGATTCGATTTCGGCGATGAACGACTTGTCGATCTTGACCTTGTCGAACGAGAAACGCTGGAAATAGCTCAGCGAGGAGTGGCCGACCCCGAAGTCGTCGATCAGGATCTGGATGCCGAGCGCGCGCAGGGCCTCGAGTTGCGCGAACGTCTCTTCGACGTTTTGCAGGACGACGCGTTCGGTCACCTCGAGCTGGAGGCGGTTGGGGGCGAGGCCTGTCTTTTCGAGCACCGCCTCGATATTCGCGACGAAGCTCGGGTTTCGAAACTGCAGCGGCGAGAGGTTGACCGCGACACGAACATGCTCGGGCCAGTGGCAGGCATCCTCGCAGGCCAGCCGGATAAGATGATCGCCAAGCCGATCGATCAGGCCTGTCTCTTCGGCGAGCGAAATGAAGTGATCGGGAGGCACAAGACCATGGGCGGGATGAGTCCAGCGGGCGAGAGCCTCGACGCTGGTGATCCGTCCGCTGGCGGTGGACATGATCGGCTGATAGGCGAGCCCGATCAGGTTCTGCTCCACCGCGCGGCGCAAATCGTGCTCCAGCTTGCGTCGATCGCGCACCGCGGCATCCATTCCGTCGTCGAAGAAACACGGAACCCCACGTCCGCGATTTTTCGCACGATAGAGGGCCAGATCAGCATTTTCCCTCAGCTTTTCCGTCGTCGTGGCATCGTCGGGGAAAATCGCGATCCCGATCGAAGCGCCCAGATGAACGGTCGCGCGCGGTGTCACCATCGGCTCTTCGATCCGGCTGATGAGGCGGTGGGCAAATGCTTCAGCCCGATGGCGCAGATCGTCGCCAATCAGGACGGCCATGAACTCGTCGCCGCCGATTCTGGCGGCAAAATCCTCGCTTCCGACGAGCGATTCGATTCGGCCGCCGACCTGTTTGAGCACGGCATCGCCCACCAGGTGACCAAACTGGTCGTTGACCGACTTGAAGCGATCGAGATCGAGGCTGAGCAATGCAAAGGTCTTGTTCGAGGCGACAAGGTCCCGGAGCAGATCGGCGAGCTTGGCTCGGTTCAGCAGGCCGGTCAGCGTATCGTAGCGGGCGAGACGATAGTTTTCCGCCTCTGTAATACGGGTCTTGGTAAGATCCTCGCCGATGCCGAGAATGAACTGATCGTCGCTTTCCGGCCCGGCCATGACCACGCGAGTGGTGCGGATATGCGAGACCGTGCCGTCGTCGCGTTCGAACTGACTTTCATGGACGAACGGTTCGCGCGATTGAATGGCGAGTTTGTCGCGGTTTTCGAACCCATCCCCCACGTCGGGAAAAAGCTCGGCATCGCTGTGTCCGAGCATTTGCTCGGCTGTGCGACCAGCCACCTTTTCCATCTTCGTGTTTACGAAACGGTATTTGCGTGTCTTTGCGTCCTTCACAAACAACATGACGGGCAGGTTTTCCAGGATGCCGTCAAGGAAAGCGCGAGACCGATTCTTTTCGTCTTCAAGCGCCTTTTCCCGGGTGACGTCGCGTATAATCGCGGCATACCCGCCATCGGGGCGATCGGTTCCCCACGGGGCAAGCGATAGCCTGGCGGGGAATTCACTGCCCGATTTGTGTCGAGCGAAGATTTCCAGCGCACTTTCATCGAGCGGCGTCGGACGACCGGCAGCGGCATCGAGAAAGACCTGCCGCTCTTCCGACCCATGCTTCTCGGATATCAGCAGACCGACATGGCTGCCGATCGCTTCGGATCGTGAATAACCGAACAACTGCTCCGCTGCCGGGTTGAGGAAGATGATCGTTCCGGCATTGTCGACCGCGAGGACGGCGTCGAGGCTGCTCTCGATGACCTTGCCGGCGATGTCACTGAATCGTCTGCGACGTGTCTGTTCGATAAGTTGCGCGGCAAGCATGGCCAGGCGTTCGAGGGTATCGATGTCGTTTTGGCTAAGCTCTTTGCGTGGCGTTTGATCGATGACGCAAAGGCTGCCCACGCAATAGCCCGATTTCAGGATGATCGGAGCGCCGACATAGAAACGGATATACGGGGCGTCGGTAACCAGGGGATTGGCGCTGAAGCGCTCATCCTGCTCCGAATCGAGCACCACGACCGGCTTGCGTGCGGCAACGGTGTGCGCGCAGAAAGCGTTGTCGCGCGAAGTTTCCCGCAATGTCAGGTTGTGGCGCGCCTTGAACCATTGGCGGTCGCGCGCAACGAAGCTGATTCCGGCGCTTTGCGCGCCCAATGTATCGGCTGCGATACGGCAAAGTGTGTCGAGCTCGGGATCAGGAGCGGTGTCGAGAATGGCAAGATCTGCCAGGGCGGCGAGGCGATCTGCCTCTCCACTCGTCAGCCCGTCGTCAGACTTGCTCTTCGCGCCCATCCTCCACTCATAGAACAGAACGGTTATCGAGTCGTTTACTGTGACGAATTTATCTCTCGTCGGCGTGAGCAGGCATTGCCGGACCAACGAAAAAGGGCGGCCCCGCAAGGCCGCCCTTCGTCTCTCGATCGCACTGGATCGGCCGGTAGACCGGCGATCGATCAGCGCGAATAGAATTCGACCACAAGGTTCGGTTCCATCGTCACCGGGTACGGAACTTCGTCGAGCTTCGGGACGCGGGTGAAGGTCACCGCGTCGTTGCCTTCGGGCGCGACGTAATCGGGGATGTCACGCTCGGGCAGGCTCTGCGCTTCGATGACGAGGGCCATTTCCTTGGCCTTGTCGCCCAGGGCGATCACGTCGCCGACCTTGACGCGGGCCGAAGGAATGTTGGTCTTCACGCCGTTCAGCTTGATGTGGCCATGGTTGACGATCTGGCGCGCGGCGAAGATCGTCGGCGCGAACTTGGCGCGATAGACGACCATGTCGAGGCGCTGCTCGAGCAGACCGATCAGGTTCTGGCCGGTATCGCCCTTCATCGCGGCAGCGTTCTTGTAGGTTGCCTTGAACTGCTTCTCGGTCACGTCGCCGTAATAGCCCTTGAGCTTCTGCTTGGCGCGGAGCTGCAGACCGAAGTCGCTCATCTTGCCCTTGCGGCGCTGGCCGTGCTGGCCCGGACCGTAGGAACGCTTGTTCACCGGCGAATTCGGACGACCCCAGATGTTTTCGCCCATCCGGCGGTCGAGTTTGTACTTGGCGCTCTTGCGCTTCGACATAAGTCTTTCCTTCGATTTGCTGGACCACCCCGCTGGCGGCCATTCAACCCGGCATCGCACCATCATGGCGTTATTCCATGATGCGGCCACCGCTTCACCGGGGTGCGGGGCCAATTCGTTCGACTTTATGGAAGTCGCGCGAAGCGAGGCGCCCATCTAGCAGGAAAGCCCTGTCGGTCAAGTCTCGACACTGCCACTCGACATGGGTCTCGACACGGGGCAGGGGAGCGCGATGGACGACGCTTTCAAACTGCCCGACGACTGCACCACCATGGCCGAGGTTCGCACGGGGGTCGATGCGACCGACCGCGCGTTGATGAAGCTGCTCGATCGGCGCTTCGGCTACATGCGCGCCGCGGCCCGGATCAAACCCAATCGCGATGCCGTGCGCGACGAGGCACGCAAGCGTCAGGTTATCGACAATGTGGTGGCCGATGCGCGCGCGGCGGGCATGCCCGAAGCCGCGCTGGAAGATATCTGGGATCGCCTCGTCGAAGCGTCGATCGCCTACGAAATGGACGTTTTCGACCGCACCCGCGGCTAAGCGCGGGCTCGGTCGCTCAATCGCGTCGTTCGGGCCGTGCGAGCGACGACAGCACACCGCGCAACGTCCGCATCTCCAGGTGATTCCAGCCCGGCTTGGTCAGCATCGTGCGCAAGGTGCGGCGCGTCGAATCGGCGCGGCTTTCGGGCAGGAAATAGCCGCGCGGCTCGAGCATGGCGGTCAGTTGCGCGAACATCCCTTCGAACTCCGCCTGCGGGGCTGGGGGCAGGGTGTCCTCCTGCGTCGGCTGGACCAGGTCACGGCCTTTCGACCATTCGTAGGCGCAGAGGATCACGGCCTGGGCGAGATTGAGCGAACCGAAATCGGGATCGATCGGCACGGTCACGATGGTGCGGGCAACGGCGACATCGTCGGTTTCCAGCCCCGAGCGTTCGGGACCGAACACGATTGCCGAGCGGCCCGGCTCGGCATGGATTGCGCGCCCCGCTTCTTCGGGCGTAATGACCGGCTTGGTGACACCGCGCTTGCGCACGGTGGTGGCGTAGACATGCGCGCAATCGCTCACCGCCTCGGCCAGGCTGTCGAACACTTCGGCGGTTTCTAGCACGTCGTCGGCCCCGGAGGCAGCAGGACCGGCCGCCGGGTTGGGCCAGCCGTCGCGAGGGGTCACGAGGCGCATCTCGGTCAGCCCGAAATTGCGCATCGCGCGTGCCGCCTTGCCGATATTCTCGCCCAGCTGCGGCCGGACGAGAACGATGACGGGCCGGTTATTCGGCGCCGACATCGCGCACCGTGCTCGCGAATTCCTCGAAATCGCGCGCTTCGCTGAAATCGCGATAGACCGAGGCGAAACGGATATAGGCGACGCTATCGAGCTGGCGCAGGCCGTCCATCACCATTTCGCCGATCCGCTGCGAGGAGACTTCGCTATCGCCCGCGGTTTCGACCTGGCGCTGGATGCCCGAAACGAGCTGGTCGATCTTCTCGCGCGCGACGTCGCGCTTGCGGCAGGCCAACAGCACCGATTGTTCGATCTTGCTGCGATCGAACGGTTCGCGCCGCTCACGATCGCCGTCGCCGCCGTTCTTGACTACGGTCACATCGCGCAATTGCACGCGTTCGAAAGTGGTGAAGCGCGCGCCGCACTGGGTGCACTGGCGCCGGCGGCGGATGGCCGTGTTGTCCTCGGTCGGCCGGGAATCCTTTACCTGGCTGTCGTCAAAGGCACAGAAAGGACAACGCATTTACGGACGCAATCGCTTGTACAGCATGATGCCCGCGCCCGCGACGCCGCCGATCACCGGACCGATGACCGGAAGAATCGCGCCGGCCACGGCACCCGCTGCCGCGCCGATCAGCACCGGCTTGGTCGAGGGGTGCTCCATGCCCTGTTTGGCCATGTCCGAAATCTCTTCCTTGGCATCGGGAATCAGGTCGTGATCCTGGTGGTTCTTGGGTTCGCGTTCGCTCATGATTACAACTCCGGATAGATCGGGTGGGCCTTGCACAGCTCGGCGACTTCGCCGCGCACGCGTTCTTCCACCTGTGCGTCGCCCTCTGCGCCATTATGCGCTAGACCGTCGACCACTTCCGCTATCAATCGACCGATGGTTGAAAATTCCTGTTCACCGAAGCCGCGCGTGGTGCCCGCAGGCGTGCCGAGGCGGATGCCGCTGGTGACGAAGGGGCTGCGCTTGTCAAACGGGATGCCGTTCTTGTTACAGGTCAGCCAGGCGCGATCGAGGCCCTTCTCGGCGTCCTTGCCGGTGACTTCCTTGGCGGAAAGATCGACCAGCATCGAGTGATTGTCGGTCCCGCCAGACACGACGCGCAAACCATGTTCTTCGAGGCTTGCGGCCAGCGCGCGGGCATTGGCGACGACCGCGTCGGCATAAGCCTTGAAACTCGGCTGCAGCGCTTCGCCAAAAGCCACGGCCTTGGCCGCGACGACATGCATCAGCGGGCCGCCCTGCATGCCGGGGAACACCGCCATGTTGAGCGGCTTGGAAAGCTCTTCGTCGTTCCACAGGATTACGCCAGAGCGCGGACCGCGCAGGCTCTTGTGGGTGGTGGTCGTGACGACATGGGCGTGCGGCACGGGCGAGGGGTGGGCACCGCCCGCAACCAGCCCTGCGATATGGCTCATATCGACCATCAGATAGGCCCCGACCTCGTTCGCGATCTTGCGGAAGGCGGCCCAGTCCCACACCCGCGAATAAGCGGTGCCGCCGGCGATGATGATCTTCGGCTTGTGCTCGAGCGCGGTCGCGCGAACCGCGTCCATGTCGATCAGCTCGTCATCCTCGCGCACGCCGTAAGCAACCGGGTTGAACCACTTGCCGCTCATGTTCACGGGGGATCCGTGGGTGAGGTGACCACCCGAATTGAGATCGAGCCCCATGAAGGTGTCGCCCGGCTGCAGCAGCGCGAGGAACACCGCCTGGTTCATCTGGCTGCCGCTATTGGGCTGGACGTTGGCGAAGTTGCAGCCGAACAGTTCCTTCGCGCGCTCGATCGCGAGCGTCTCGACTTCGTCGGCGTAATCGCAGCCGCCGTAATAGCGCTTGCCGGGATAGCCCTCGGCATATTTGTTGGTGAACACGCTGCCGGTCGCTTCGAGCGTGGCGAGGCTGGTGATGTTCTCGCTCGCGATCAGTTCGATCTTGTCTTGCTGGCGCTTGAGCTCCTTGCGAATCGCGTCATGGACCGCCGGATCGGCGCTTTCGAGATGCTCGGTGAAGAAACCGGTGGGGGCGGTGGAGGTCCGTTCGACGTTCATTGGGGATCCGCTAGCTTGTCGACGCGGCGCTGGTGACGACCGCCTTCGAATTCGGTGGTGAGGAATGCGGTGACGCAAGCCTTGGCCATGTCGAGCCCGGTCAGCCGGGCGCCGATCGCGAGGCAATTCGCATCGTTGTGCTGGCGCGCGAGGCTGGCCGAGAGCGGCTCGGACACGAGCGCGCAACGGACCTGCGGGTTGCGGTTGACCGACATCGAGATACCGATGCCCGAGCCGCACAGGGCGATCCCGCGCTCGGCCGTGCCGTCGGCGATGACGCTGGCGAGCTTGTAGCCGAAATCGGGATAATCGACGCTGTCGTGACTGTCCGGCCCGAGGTCGGCCACTTCGTGACCTTCCTCGATCAGCCACTCGCGCAGGGCCGCCTTCATCTCGATGGCGGCATGATCGGAAGCAATGGCAATACGCATGGCGCCCCTATAGGTCGTGCGTCGCCGCCTTTCTACCCACTCGACGTGCCTCATGCCCAGACTTGCGCTGCAACGGATCGCGGCCGCACAGGTGATCATCGCCATTATCGGCCAGCCCGAACAGATGGCGGTATGGCGCGCAACATTCTTGTTTGCGGGCGCCTAGAGCCTTGCCGCGATACTGTTTTGGGTCGCAGGTCAGCGCTGACAATTACTTTACCGCTATTGACTCCCCCTGCCTCGCGCATTGAAAGGGCGCAGGGGAGGGATGGTTAATGGCGAATAAGGGATGGTGGCTGCTGACGGCGATCGCCGTGGCGGTGGGGTTCGCGATCCTCGCGACGACGCCCCCGCGGCCCGACAAGGCCCCGATCGATCCGCAAGGGCCGTCGGCGAGCGAGGCCTTCGTCCATGTCGAACGGATCGCCAGCGAGCCGCACGTCACCGGCAGCGCCGCCAATGCCACGGTCCGCGCCTATCTGGTCGATCAGCTCGAGGGGATGGGGCTGGACGTCAAGACGGTCGAAGGCAAGCTCGACGAACAAGCCCAAAGCAAGCTCGACTATTGGCAGGGTAGCGTATCGACGGAACCCGCCACCTTCACCAATGTGATCGGCGTGTTGCCGGGGCGCGATCCGTCGCTTCCGGCCGTGGCGCTGATAGCGCATTACGACAGCGTCTGGGGGTCGCCCGGCGCAGCCGACGATGCCACCGGGGTCGCCGCGATCCTGGAAACCGTGCGCGCCATCGCTGCGCGCGGGCAGACCGAGCGCGATATCGTGGTGGTGCTGACCGATGCCGAGGAACTCGGGCTGCAAGGCGCAAGGGCATTCTATGCCGCCGACCCGCTGGCCGATCGCGTCGGCGCGATCGTCAACCTCGAAGCCCGCGGCGGCGGCGGCATTGCCAGCATGTTTCAGACCTCGCCCGACAATGCGGCGGCCGCGCGCGTATATGCGGGCGCAGTGCCGCGTCCCGCGACGTCCTCGCTATCGGCCTATATTTATTCGGTACTGCCCAACGATACGGATCTGACCCCCGCTCTCGAACGCGGCGGCTACACGGCTTACAACATCGCCTTCATCGGCCGGTCGGGTTTCTATCACTCGCCGCTCGCCACGCCCGAAAATCTCGATCGCGGTTCGCTGCGGCAGATGCTCGATCATACCCACGCTCTCGCACTTGCCCTGGCGAATGCGGACACGTTGCCGAAGGCCGATGGCGATGCTGTTTTCTTCGATCTGTTCGGCATGTTCGTCGTCGTCTTCGCGCCATGGATCGGATGGCTCATGCTGTTAATCGCGGCGGCAGGTTTGGCCACGGGCTTCATTCGCCGCCATCAGGAATCGGGAAGCCTTTTGAGCGGTGTTGCGCGCATGATCGGATTTCTGGTTTTCGGCGGGTTGCTATTGCTCGGGCTCAACATTCTTTCGGGAGCGGGGGAAGGCGCAGGCTACTACGATCGCTTGGCGGCAATTCCGAAACTGACCGCGATGGCAGCCTTGGGGCTGAGCGCCATGGCGGCACTCGTGCTCGGTCGCAGTCAGCTCGGTGCGTCGACACGGATCGGTGCAACGCTCGTCTTGCTGGCACTGGGCGTGGGCGCGCAGGCCTATGCGCCGACTGCGGCTTACGTCATTGTAATCCCGGTGATGCTCGCGAGCCTTGGCGAGGGAATACGCGGATGTTTCGGCAGGCAGGCGCACATGGCTGTCGCCGCAATCTTTGTCGCGCTGGTGACCGGCTACATGCTCTATCTCGGCTTTTTCATGATGCAGGGCGTCGGGCCGTTCATGCCGTATGTCGTCGCGCTGCCGGCCGCGCTCGGCATCCTGGGCTGGATGCCGCTGTGGCCCGGACTGCCAAGCAAACGCACGATCGCCCCGATCCTGCTGGTCGGGGCGATCGGTATGTCGCTGTGGGTAAGGTTCGATCCGGTCGCCGAAACGGTGGCGACCTACTCTCCGCTCAAGCCGGGCTGAATCTAAAAGCTCTCGCTTACTGATCCAGGAACGAGCGCATCTTGCGGCTGCGGCTCGGGTGCTTGAGCTTGCGCAGCGCCTTGGCCTCGATCTGGCGGATACGTTCGCGGGTCACCGAGAATTGCTGGCCGACTTCTTCCAGCGTGTGATCGGTGTTCATCCCGATGCCGAAGCGCATGCGCAGCACGCGTTCTTCGCGCGGCGTCAGGCTGGCGAGCACGCGGGTGACGGTTTCCTTGAGGTTTGCCTGGATCGCGGCATCCACCGGGATGATCGCGTTCTTGTCCTCGATGAAATCGCCCAGATGCGAATCTTCCTCGTCGCCGATCGGCGTTTCGAGAGAGATCGGTTCCTTGGCGATCTTCATCACCTTGCGAACCTTTTCGAGTGGCATCGACAGGCGCGCGGCCATTTCTTCCGGGGTCGGCTCGCGGCCTTCCTCGTGCAGGAACTGGCGGCTGGTGCGTACCAGCTTGTTGATCGTCTCGATCATGTGGACCGGGATACGGATCGTGCGCGCCTGGTCGGCGATCGAGCGGGTGATCGCCTGCCGGATCCACCACGTCGCATAGGTGCTGAACTTGTAGCCGCGGCGATACTCGAACTTGTCGACCGCCTTCATCAGGCCGATGTTCCCTTCCTGGATGAGGTCCAGGAATTGCAGGCCGCGATTGGTGTATTTCTTGGCGATGGAAATCACCAAGCGAAGGTTCGCCTCGACCATTTCCTTCTTGGCGATGCGCGCCTCGCGCTCGCCCTTCTGCACCATGTTGACGATGCGGCGGAATTCGGGGAGCGCCATGCCGGTGTTCGCCGCGATATCGGCGATCTCGGAGCGGATGCGCTCGACATTGGACTCTTCCTTCTCGGCGAAGGCGGCCCATTTCTTGTCCTTCTTCGACATCTCGGCGAGCCAGGCTTCGTCGAGCTCGTTGCCTTCATAGGCGTTGATGAAGTCGATCCGCTTGATCTTGTGGCGTTCGGCCAGACGCAGGATCTGGCCGCCCAGCGCCATCAGGCGGCGGTTGAAAGCGTAGAGATTGTCGACCAGGAATTCGATCTTGGTCGCGTGGAACTGAACGGCCTCAACCTCGGCGGTCAGCTGTTCGCGCAGATCTTCGTATTTCTTTTCCTTGGCGGCGGAGAAATCGTCGCCGCGAGCCAGCGTGTCGACACGCTCGGCCTGGATCTTCTCGAATTTCTTGAACAGGTCGGTGATGCGGCCGAAACGCTCGAGCGCTTCGGGCTTCAGCGCGGCCTCCATCTGGGCGAGGGAGAGGGTGTTGTCCTCCTCTTCCTCTTCCTTCTTCTTGGACTCGCCGTCGCCGTCCTCGTCGTCACCGTCTTCGTCGTCGTCTTCCTCATCGTCGTCGACGATGGTCGGACCGGCCGAATCCTCGGTGATTTCGCCGTCGTCGTCATCGTCTTCGGCGTCGTCGTTCAGTTTGTCGGCGGGCGGCTCCTTGGAAAGCATCGCATCGAGATCGAGTATCTCGCGCAGCTGCATTTCCTCATCGTTGAGCGCTTGGCTCCACATGATGATGGCGTGGAAGGTGATCGGGCTTTCGCAAAGCCCGAGGATCATCATGTCGCGACCCGCTTCGATGCGCTTGGCGATGGCGATTTCGCCTTCGCGGCTGAGCAGCTCGACCGCGCCCATTTCGCGCAGGTACATCCGCACCGGATCGTCGGTACGCTCATTGGTCGCCTTCTTCTTCGGCGCCGGGACGTTCTGCTTGGTCTTGTCGTCCTCGTTGCCCGAGATTTCCGCGACCTGCTCCTGCTGGTGCTCTTTCTCGGCTTCGGCATCCTCGTCGCTCTCGACGATATTGACGCCCATTTCCGACAGCGCGGACATCACGTCCTCGATCTGCTCGGAGGTCATCTGGTCCTGCGGGAGAGCCTCGTTGAGCTCATCGTAGGTGATGTAACTCTTCTTCTTGGCCTTCGCGATGAGCTTCTTGATGGAAGCTTCGTTGAGATCGATCAGGGGCGCGTCGTCACCCGCGCTCTTGTCCTTGCTTTTGGTCGCCATAATCGCCTTGCAATCAAATTTCGTCGCCAGAATCGGCCTTGTCGGTGCCCCGTTTGTCGGGCTCCATTGCGCGAGCGGAGGATAACTGCCGCAAACGCTCTTCGAATTCCAGTTTTCTATTCAGTAAACGCTGCTGGTCGGCAAACGCTCCCTCGGGGTCGGTTTCGAACCGGGCGGCGGCATCGGCGAGGGCGACGTCGAGCGCCGGTCTTTCGACCAGCAGAGCAACGGCCTCAGCCAGATCGCGAACCGCATCTTCGGGGTCGGCATTGGCGGCCAGAAAGGACAGGGGCAGCCCCGCTTTTCGTTGTTGCGCGGGCGGCAAATTGTCCGGTGAATCCCATGTGGGCTTTTCGTCCGGCGTGTCAAGCGCTGCCCGCTCGAGAATCTTGGTTGCCGCAGCACGTTGTTCTTCGGTGGAGAAGTCCAGACCTGCGATCGCATCGGCATGGCGGGGGATTTCGCCGGGATAGCGTTCGAGGCCGACAAGCACCGCCGTGGCGAGCTTTTCACGCAGCCCTCCGGCAGACGCGGCGGAGAGGCGCGAGGCGTTCGAGGAGGAGGGGCGCGAGGCCGGTGCCGGCCTGTCCGACCACTGGCGACGCCCGCCGAATTCGCGCTTGGGAAAGGCGAAGGTGGAAAAGCGATCCATCAGCTCGCGCTTGTAGAGCGCGCGGATATCGGGATCGCCGATTGCGTCGACATGCTCCATCACCCGCGCCTTGAGGCCTGCCTTGTCTTCGGGTGTGCGCAGGGGCTGTGCCTGGCTCTCATGGCCCCACAACACATCGGTGAGCGGCCGGGCATCCTCGATCACCCTCAGCATCGCCTCGCGCCCGCGTTCCTTCAGCAGGTCGTCCGGGTCCTTGCCCGTGGGGAGCACCGCGATCGCCAGCGACTTGCCCGGCGCAAGCAAAGGGAGGGCGCGCGAAACGGCGCGCATCGCGGCGCGCTGGCCCGCGCCGTCGCCATCGAAACACAGGACTGGCACATCCACCACCCGCCACAGCAGGCCGAGCTGGGCTTCGGTCAGCGCGGTGCCGAGCGGGGCGACCACTTCCTCGATCCCCGCCGCCGCGCAGGCGATCGCATCCATGTAGCCTTCGACCACCAGCATCCGGCCCGATTTGCGTGCGAGCGGCCCCGAGCGGTCGAAATTGTAGAGATTGCGGCCCTTGTCGAACAGCGGCGTGTCGGGCGAATTGAGGTATTTGGGCGCGCCCTCGATATCCTTGAGGATGCGCCCGCCGAACGCGATCACCCGCCCGCGCGGATCGCGGATCGGCAGCATCAGCCGCCCGCGGAACCGGTCGTAGGGCTCCTTGCCCTCGACCTCGATCCTGAGGCCGCCTTCGACCAGCATGTCCTTGGGATAATCGGTCAGCGCCTTGCCCAGCGCGGTGCGGTCTTCGGGCGCATAGCCGAAGCCGAAGGCCCGGATCGTCTTCTCCGCGATCCCGCGCCGCTCCAGATAGGCGCGCGCTTCGGCGCCTTGCGGGCCGGACAGATTGTCGCTGAACCAGGTTTGCGCAGCTTCCATCAGGTCGCGCAGGCCCTTGGCTTCCTCCTGCCGCTTGGCCGCGCGCGGATCGGGCGCCGGAACATCCATCCCGGCCATCGCGGCGAGTTCCTTCACCGCGTCCATGAACGGCAGGCCCTGCTGGTCGGTCAGCCAGCGGATCGCGTCGCCATGCGCTTCGCAACCGAAGCAGTGGTAGAAACCCTTCTGGTCGTTGACGTAGAAGCTCGGCGTCTTCTCGTCGTGGAACGGGCAGCAGGCCTTGTACTCATGCCCCGCGCGCTGCAGCTTCACCGTCCGCCCGATGAGGGAGGACAGCGTGATCGCGTTGCGCAGTTGATCGAGCCATTGGGGTGAGAGCATGGTCCCACCCACTTAGCCATTCTGTGAACCGAGTCGAGCCGGGCCTGTTACCCGGCGCAGCCCTGCGCGGCGCTGTCGGACTTGCCGGGATAGGGGCCGTTGCCGCTGGCGAGCGTGCCGTCGACTTCGATCTCGTAGGCATCGGCCGGGCCGACCGGGGGGAGGGTGGACTGCCACCAGAAGGTAATCGGCTCGCGCGCCTGCCACTGGTCGCCGCCATCACCGGCCGACACGGTCCAGACGAGCGCGCCGTCATTGCAGGTGATCACCACATCGGCCTTGGTCCCGATCGCGGCTTCGACTTCGCCTTTGGAGAATCCGGCTTTGCCGGTGAAGCCGCGGGCAGGGCGGGTCATGCGGAACATGGTCGCGCGCTCGACGTCCGACGAGCTCACGCCTTCGCCCGCGCCGGTGGTCGGGTCCATGTCCTCGCCCGGATAGACGACGTGGACATAGGTGAAGACGGTGCCTTCGGGTGCCTCGCGCGGGTCGCACGGGTCCAGTCCGTCGGGGCACGAGACATAGGAGGTGATGTCGGCGAAATTGCCCGCCTGGTTGGAGAGGGTGGTTTTCACCTCGGTGCCCTGCGGCCCGTCGATCTTGGCCCCGAGCTCCAGGTCGGCGAAATCGTCCGCCGGAAGCGCCTCTTTCTCGGCCTCGGCTTCGGAGACGGTGTCGACATTGTCGAGATCGGTCTCGTCGGACCCTTCGACCGTATCGGGCCCGTCCGAACAGGCGGACAATGCCAGCGCAGCCACGGCGGCCAGCGGAAATGCGATGCGGATCATGCGATTACTCCCCAGATGTCGAACGGATGACGCACGACGTCTGTAGCCGGTTCCGGTTAACCAAAACTCGCTTTCACCAGCCCGCTGGCCTTGCCGAAATCCATCTGCCCGGCATGGCGCGCTTTCAGCTCGGCCATGACCTTGCCCATGTCCTTGATGCTTTCGGCACCGACATCGGCTTTCACCTGCGCGATCGCGGCGTTCATCTCGCCTTCGTCCATCTGCTTGGGCAGGAAATCCTCGATCACGTCGAGTTCGGCCTGTTCCTCGGCCGCCTTTTCCTCGCGCCCGCCATCGTTGAACATCTGGATCGATTCGCGGCGCTGCTTCGCCATCTTCATCAGGACTTCGGTGACGAGCACGTCGTCATCGGGCTGCTCGCTCGCGGTGCGCAGTTCGATGTCGCGGTCCTTCACCTTGGCCAGGATCATGCGGATCGCACCAAGGCGCGCCTTGTCCTTGTTCTTCATCGCTTCGATCTGGGCGGCTTTCAGGTTCTCGCGGATCATCGGGTCTCTCTTGTTCTGTGGAAATGTAACGGCAGATCGCCGGATGGAGGCGATATAGGCGTTGAAACGCATTTTGACAGCTTGACCCGAATCTGCCGCATCCCTAGCGGTGGCGACTTAGCGACATTGCTGTAACCCACTTGTACCGGAGAGCCCGATATGGCCCTATCCGCCTTTCGCCACGCGCGCCCACCAGCAGGGGCCACCGGCGTTCTCGTTTTGGCGGATGGCACCTGCATCTGGGGCAAGGGATTCGGCGCCCTTGGCGAGGCCGTGGGCGAGGTGTGCTTCAACACCGCGATGACCGGCTACCAGGAGGTGATGACCGATCCCTCCTACGCCAAGCAGATCGTCACCTTCACCTTTCCGCATATCGGCAATGTCGGCGCGAACGACGAGGATGTCGAAAGCAAGGTCGAGGCCGCGCTAGGCTGCGTCGTGCGCGAGGATATCACCGCGCCGAGCAATTTCCGCAGCGCCGAAGATTTCACCGGCTGGATGAAGCGCCACGGCAAGATCGGCCTCGCCGGGGTCGATACCCGCGCGCTCACGCGCCGCATCCGCCTGTCGGGCGCGCCCAATGCGGTGATCGCCCATTCGCCCAATGGCCAGTTCGATATCGAAGCGCTGACCAGGCGCGCCGCCGAATGGCCGGGCCTCGAAGGCATGGACCTCGCCAAGCGTGTGAGCCGCGAGAAGAGCGAGAACTGGGAAGGCGGACACTGGACCCTAGGCAAGGGCTATGGCCGCGCGCCGCACGATGCGAAGCCCCACGTGGTCGCTATCGATTATGGATCGAAGGACAACATCTTCCGCAATCTCGTGCGCGCCGGGGCGCGGGTGACGGTGCTGCCTGCCACCGCCACGGTGGAGCAGGTGATGGCGGAAGCGCCCGACGGCGTGTTTCTCTCCAACGGACCCGGCGATCCGGCAGCGACAGGCGAATATGCCGTCCCCGTGATCCGCAAACTGCTCGACAAGGACATGCCGATTTTCGGCATCTGCCTCGGCCACCAGATGCTCGCCATCGCGGCGGGCGCGAGCACCACCAAGATGCACCAGGGCCACCGCGGCGCGAACCACCCGGTCAAGCGCCTCGAGGATGGCGTGGTCGAGATCACCAGCATGAACCACGGCTTCGCGGTCGATAACGACACGCTGCCCGACAATGTACGCGAAACCCATGTCTCGCTGTTCGACGGCTCGAACTGCGGCATCTCGATCAGCGGCAAGAACGCCTTCGGCGTCCAGTACCACCCCGAAGCGAGCCCCGGCCCGCAGGACAGTTTCTACCTGTTCGAGAAATTCGTGGGGATGTTGGGGTGATGCGGCTGCTTATCCTGCTCTCACTTGCTTTCGCGCTTCTCGGCTGCGGCGGCGAGCCGAACCGTCAGAAATCGATCGTTCGTGAAGTGGCGAACGAGGATCAGTTGATAAACGCAATGGAAGCGCGGTGGGAGATCGAGATTTGGGATGGCGTAAGTATTACCGGGCCCCCGGAAACCAACGATATCTACATTCCTGAGGCGCGTAAGGTTTTGGACGAAATTGTACAGAAATGCGCGCTCGGCGAAACTTGGCTTTCCGACGGCACCGATGGGGTGATGACGCTCTATCTTGAGGATACTTCGCTTTCCGACGAGCAAATCGACTGCGTCAGATCGTATGAGCAACCCGGAATAATCCTCCGAGATAAAAAGGCGCCCTAATGCCCAAACGTACTGACATTTCCTCCATCCTCGTAATCGGCGCGGGGCCCATCATCATCGGGCAGGCGTGCGAGTTCGATTATTCGGGCACGCAGGCGATCAAAGCGCTGAAGGAGGAGGGCTATCGCGTCGTCCTCGTCAATTCGAACCCGGCGACGATCATGACCGATCCCGAATTCGCCGATGCGACCTATATCGAGCCGATCACGCCCGAAGTCGTCGCCAAGATCATCGAGAAGGAGCGCCCCGATGCGGTGCTGCCGACGATGGGCGGGCAGACCGCGCTCAATTGCGCGCTGGCACTGTTCAACGACGGCACGCTCGAGCGGCTCGGCGTGCAGATGATCGGCGCCGATGCCGATGCGATCGACAAGGCCGAGAACCGCCAGCGCTTCCGCGAGGCGATGGACAAGATCGGGCTCGAATCCGCGCGCTCGGGCGTCGCCAATTCGGTGGACGAAGCCTTTGCCGTGCTCGAACGCACTGGCCTGCCCGCGATCATCCGTCCCAGCTTCACGCTCGGCGGCACCGGCGGCGGGATCGCGTACAACAAGGCCGAATTCGAACGGATCGTACGTTCGGGCCTCGATGCCTCGCCCACCACCGAAGTGCTGATCGAGGAATCGCTGCTCGGGTGGAAGGAATACGAGATGGAGGTGGTCCGCGACCGGGCGGACAATTGCATCATTATCTGCTCGATCGAGAATGTCGATCCGATGGGCGTGCACACCGGCGATTCGATCACTGTCGCGCCCGCGCTGACGCTGACCGACAAGGAATACCAGATCATGCGCACCGCCTCGATCGAGGTGCTGCGCGAGATCGGGGTGGAGACGGGCGGATCGAACGTGCAGTTCGCGGTCAATCCGAAGGACGGCCGCCTGATCGTGATCGAGATGAACCCGCGCGTTTCGCGCAGTTCGGCGCTCGCGTCGAAAGCGACTGGCTTCCCGATCGCGCGCGTCGCGGCCAAGCTGGCGGTGGGCTACACGCTCGACGAGCTGACCAACGAGATCACCGGCGCGACGCCCGCGAGCTTCGAACCGACGATCGACTATGTCGTCACCAAGATTCCGCGCTTCGCGTTCGAGAAGTTCAAAGGCGCCAACAATCACCTCTCGACTGCGATGAAATCGGTCGGCGAAGTCATGGCGATCGGGCGCAATTTCAAGGAATCGATGCAGAAGGCGCTGCGCGGCCTCGAAACCGGGCTCGACGGGTTCAACCGCGTCGTCGCGCTTGAAGGGATCGCGCGCGAGCGGATCGTGGCCGAGCTGTCGCAGCGCACGCCCGACCGGCTGCTGAAAGTGGCGCAGGCCTTCCGCGAAGGGCTGAGCGTCGAGGATATCCAGGACGTTACCGGATACGATCCGTGGTTCCTGCGCCAGATCGAGGAGATCATCTACGAAGAGCGGATGATCGCCAATGACGGCCTGCCGCGCAGCGCCGAGGAATTGCGCCGGATCAAGGCGATGGGCTTCTCCGACCGGCGGCTTGCGACGCTCGCGGTGCGCTCGGTCGGCGTGGCGGGCGGCATGGGGGAAACGCAGGCGCGTTCCTCCGGCCTGCTCCACGACACGTTGCGCGCGATGGCGGGGGCGACGTCCGAAGAGGAAGTGCGCAAGCTGCGCGAGAAATTCGGCGTTTCGCCGGTGTTCAAGCGGATCGACAGCTGCGCCGCCGAGTTCGAGGCGATCACGCCCTATATGTATTCGACCTACGAGGCGCCCAGCTTCGGCGAGCCGGAAAACGAGGCGCAGGTTTCCGACCGGCGCAAGATCGTGATCCTGGGCGGCGGGCCCAACCGGATCGGGCAGGGCATCGAATTCGACTATTGCTGCGTCCACGCCTGCTTCGCGCTGAGCGATGCCGGGTTCGAGACGATCATGGTCAATTGCAATCCCGAGACGGTCTCGACCGATTACGATACCTCCGACCGGCTCTATTTCGAGCCGCTGACGGCCGAAGACGTGCTCGAAATCCTGCGTACCGAGCAGAAATCGGGCGAGCTGGTCGGCGTGATCGTCCAGTTCGGCGGGCAGACCCCGCTCAAGCTGGCGGCCGCGCTCGAGGCGGCGGGGATCCCGATCCTCGGCACCAGCCCCGATGCGATCGACCTTGCCGAAGATCGCGAGCGGTTCGCCAAGCTGGTCAACAAGCTGAAACTGAAGCAGCCGATGAACGGCATCGCGCGCAATCGCGACGAGGCCGCCGCCTGGGCCTCGCGGATCGGCTATCCGGTCCTGCTGCGCCCGTCCTACGTGCTGGGCGGGCGCGCGATGGAAGTGGTCGACAGCGAAGCCCAGCTCGACGATTACATCGCCACCGCGGTCAATGTGTCGGGCGACAGTCCGGTGCTGGTCGACCAGTATCTGCGCGATGCGATCGAATGCGATGTCGATGCGCTGTGCGATGGCGAACAGGTCGTGATTGCGGGCGTGATGCAGCATGTCGAAGAGGCGGGCGTGCATTCGGGCGACAGTGCCTGCACCCTGCCGCCGCATTCGCTGCCGACAGAGATCATCGAGGAGATGGAACGCCAGGCCGAAGCGCTCGCCATGGCGCTGGGCGTGGTCGGCCTGATGAACGTGCAGTTCGCGGTGAAGGATGGCGAGGTCTACCTGATCGAGGTGAACCCGCGTGCGTCCCGCACCGTGCCGTTCGTGGCGAAGGCGATCGGCCAGCCCATCGCCAAATACGCCGCGCGGATCATGGCGGGCGAAAAGCTTGCCGATCTGCCCAAGATCCGCCGCGCGATGGATTACATCGCGGTCAAGGAAGCGGTGTTCCCCTTCGCGCGCTTCCCCGGCACCGACCCGGTGCTGTCGCCCGAAATGAAATCGACCGGCGAGGTCATGGGCCTCGACCGCGATTTCGCGATGGCCTTCGCCAAGTCGCAGATGGGCGCAGGCGTCACGCTGCCGAAATCGGGCACGGCTTTCGTCTCTGTCAAGGATACCGACAAACAGGTGATCCTGCCGGGAGTGAAGAAGCTGCTCGATCTGGGCTTCGATGTGGTCGCGACCAGCGGCACCCATGCCTATCTCACCGAGGCCGGGCTGGACGTCACGCGGGTCAACAAGGTGGCCGAGGGCCGTCCGCATATCGTCGATGCGATCGTCGATGGCGAGATCGTGCTGATCCTCAACACCACCGAGGGTTGGCAAAGCCTGAAGGACTCGCAATCGATCCGCGCCGGGGCGCTCGATCTCAAGGTTCCGTACTACACCACCGCCTCGGCGGGGCTGGCCGCGGTCGAGGCGATCGAGGCGCTGGGTGCGCGAAAACTTGAAGTTCGCGCCTTGCAGGACTATTATAGCTCCCAAGAATAGACAGCGCTCTTCCGACATACCCCGCTTGAAAGCCGTTTCGATGTGTAATGCATCGGCCGGGCAAGCGGGTTTTTCACGGATGGCGCGCCCGGAAGGACGATAGAAGATGGTCGAAAAAGTCCCGATGCTCGCCGAAGGCTATGAAAAGCTGACTGCGGACCTGAAGGTGCTGCGCGCCGAACGCCCCAAGATCGTCGATGCGATCGAGGAAGCGCGTGCGCATGGCGACCTGTCGGAAAATGCCGAATACCACGCAGCCAAGGAGCGCCAGGGCCACGTTGAAGCGCAGATCGGCGAGCTGGAAGACCAGATCAGCCGCGCGCAGATCATCGACCCGACGACGCTGTCGGGCGACAAGATCGTGTTCGGCGCCACGGTGACCCTGCTCGACGATGAGGACAAGCCGGTCAAATACCAGATCGTCGGCCCCGCCGAGGCGGACGCCAAGCAGGGGCGGATCACCTATTCCTCGCCGCTCGGCCGCGCGCTGATCGGCAAGAGCCTGGGCGAGGAAGTCGAAGTGACGGTGCCGTCGGGCGACAAGTTCTACCTCGTCGACAAGATCGCTTTCGTCTGAGACGACACACATCGAAATCGAAAGGGCGCTCCGTTCGGGGCGCCCTTTTTCGTTGCGGTGCTAGCGGCGCGATGAGGCCATCCGGTCGTCCGCGCTTGCGGTGGGGAAGCTGGGCCACTCCCCATTGGCCAGCGCCATGCGGCTTTCCGAGGTGGAGCCGGCCTGGCGTTCGTACATCCAGTAGTTCTTGAGCACGATCGCGACATAGCCGCGGGTTTCCCAATAAGGGATCGATTCCATGTACAGCAGCGGATCGTCCTGGTCGCGGATCTCGGTGTTCCAGCGGGTGATCGGGGTGAGCCCTGCATTGTAGGCCGCCATAATCTTGAGCAGATTGTCGCGCGTTGCCGGCGTATCGCGCAGCATTTCGAGATTGCGCTGGCCGAAGGCGAGATTGACCCGCGGATCGGTGAGATCGACCGCGCCGGGGTTCATCCCCAGCGATCCGGCATGCTGGCGGACGGTGATCGGGGTGATCTGCATCAGCCCCTTGGCATTGGCCGGGCTGACCACCGAGGTGCGGAAAATCGATTCCTGCAGGGCATGGGCAAAGGCGAGCGCGGGATCGACGCGCCATCCGCCGACCGGCTGCCAGCGCACCGTGGGATAGCGCGCCGCCGGTTCGTAATTCCCGCCCGAGGGCGCATTGTAAGCCATCCACAGCTGCGTCTGCGGCAGGCCCAGTTCACGCGCGAGGCGGGTGAGGGCGCGGTGCTCGCGCGGATCGCCGATCTTGGCCTGGTAGCGCAGCACTTCATCGGCGCGCGCATCTTCGCCCAGTTCGACGAGTTTCACCGCCAGCTGGACGTTTTGCAGGCCGGACAGATCTTTCCAGTCGTCGCTGCTGAAATCGGGGCCGCGATGCGGATCGGGCAACTGCGTGCCGAGCGCGGCGGCGGCGATCATGCCGTAAAGCGTCTCGTCGCGGCGGGCGGCGTCGCGCAACAGGCCCTGCGCCTTGTCGGGCTGGCGACAGCGAATGTCGCTGCGTGCCTGCCAGTAGAGCGCGGCGGCGGTCAGTTCCTCGTTTTGCGACCAGTAGGAGCTGCGCTGAAACGCATCGGCGCTCGTCGCGCAATCGCCGAGCCGCCACGAGGCCAGTCCCGCAACCCACCAGCCTTCGGCGATCCAGGCACCGCTGCCACCATCTTCGACGGTCCGCGCCAGCGCCAGGGCTTCGGCGTCGCGGTTCTCGATGTAATAGCTCCAGGCAACGCGCTGGCGCCATTCGGCGCGCGCTTCCGACCCCAGCTGCGGGTCGATCTCGTTCAGCAGCGCATGCGCACCCGACGGATCGTCATTCGTGATCGCATCGCGAATCCGTGCCTCGACATCGGACGGCATCGATCCGTCGGACGCGGGACGCGGCTTGATCCGTTTTGGGCTGTAGCCGGTCGAGGAGAGGCGTCGCGTGGCCGGCAGGTCGGGCATCTGGTCTGCTCCGCGACGGATCGCGAGGCGTCCGATCTGCTCGGCCTGCGGCAGTTCGCCGCTGCGCGCGAGCCAGTCGTTGAGGCGATCGAGCGGGATCGTGGGAGAATTGGCGTCGAGAAAATACTCGGCCATGACGAGCTTGTGCAGCGCGCTATTGTCGCCTTGCGCCAGAAGCTGCTCGACCGCATCCCAATCCTCGCGCGCGATCGCGGCGAAAACCTGTGCGTAATAGGCCTTGTCCTTGTCCGAGAGCAGCGCCGGCACGTTCGGCTCGGCGGAGAAGGATTGGTAATAGGCGGTGGTCGAAGGATTGGCGGCTGCTGCTTGCGGTATGGCACACAGTCCCGCGATCGCGGCCAGACCGATCGTGCGAAGCTTCGCGTTTGGCATAGCTGCCTATTTCCCTGTCCATTCCAGCCAATCCCGCCAGAGCCGGGCCTTGGTTCGCGGTGCCTTGCGCATCGCGGCCAGACCGGTTCCTGCGAGGATCGGAACCTCTAGGTCTTGTTGGTTAAGACCGCGTAACGCGTAATCGCGTTGCGCCGGATCGTGCTGCAAAATCGACCGGGCGTTGTTGCCGAGCACAAGCACGCCCGTCGGCCGAACCAGCGCGATGTGGCGCCAGGCGACCGCGCCCAGATGCGCGCTGTCATCCCAGTTGCGGGCGGGATCGTATTGCGGGGCGATGCTCGCGCGATAGATATTCGCTTCATCGAGCCCGGTGGCGCGCAGAAACGCGTCGAGCAAACTTCCGTCGGGTCCGCTCAGCAATTGCGCGCGATCCTCACGCTCGGGCTGCGAAACGAGCACCATCAGCGCGGCTTCGGACGGGCCGCGCGGCGCGATACGCCCGGCCGTTCCATCTCCCAACGCGTCCTCGGTCAGCCACCATTGCTCGAAATCGGCGAGGTCCGTCGGCCAATGCTCGGGGGCGGGCAGGGAGGGGCCGCGCGGTTCTTCGGGCGCGCGTACGGGCGTAGGCGTGCTGCCTCCTTGCGAAGTGTCGCTCGCCGACGCATCGGTTTCCTCTTCCGGCTGCGCAAGAAATCCGCTCGCATCGTCGGAATAGGCATAGTCGACCCCGGCCTCGCGCCACCATGCGATGACCGCTGCCATTGCTTTTTCACCGGCAATTTCGCGCGTTTGTGCCAAGGTTCCCCCATAGGCTATCGTTGCGTCACCCTTGACCGCGCGGGGCACGGCAGGTCAAGGCATACAGCACATTCTTCACGCGCGAGAGGCGAGGCATGAGCGAACGCGAATCCATGGAATATGATGTCGTCATCGTCGGCGGTGGGCCGGCGGGTCTGGCGGCGGCTATCCGGCTTAAACAGATCGACGAGGAACTGTCGGTCTGCATCCTGGAAAAGGGCTCCGAAATCGGCGCCCATATCCTGTCGGGTGCGACGATCGATCCCAAGGCGCTCGACGAGCTGCTCCCCGATTGGCGCGACGATGGCTGCCCGCTGGCCGAAACGCCTGTGATCGACAACCAGCACTGGATCCTGACGAAGGGTGGCAAGCACGAGCTGCCGCACCTCTTCATGCCGCCGCTGTTCTCCAACGACGGCAATTACACCGGCTCGCTCGGCAATCTGTGCCGCTGGCTGGCCGATAAGGCCGAAGGGCTGGGGGTCGAAATTTTCCCCGGCTTCCCCGCCGCCGAAGTCGTGTTCGACGACAATGGCAACATCAAGGGCGTCGCCACGCGCGACATGGGGATCGCCAAGGATGGCAGCCACAAGCCCGACTACGAACCGGGCATGGAACTCCACGGCAAGTACACCTTCTTCGCCGAGGGCGCGCGCGGGCACCTGTCCAAGCACCTGATCGAGAAGTTCGACCTGCGCGCCGATGCGCAACCGCAGACATACGGCCTCGGCATCAAGGAGTTGTGGGACATTCCGGCCGACAAGCACGTGCCGGGCCGGGTGATCCACACCCAGGGCTGGCCGCTGTCCGAAAACGACGCATGGGGCGGGGGCTTCCTCTACCACCAGGCCAACGGACAGGTCGCGCTGGGTTTTGTGACGGCGCTCGATTACGCCAATCCGTACATCTTCCCGTTCGAGGAATTCCAGCGCTGGAAACAGCATCCGGCGATCCGCGAAGTGCTCGAAGGCGGCAAGCGCATTTCCTATGGTGCGCGCGCAATCAACGAGGGTGGCTGGCAATCGGTGCCCAAGCTCGACATGCCGGGCGGCGCGCTGATCGGCTGTTCGGCCGGCTTCGTAAACGTGCCGCGGATCAAGGGTACGCACACCGCGATGAAAAGCGGGATGCTCGCCGCCGATGCCGCCGCCGCCGCAATCAAATCGGGCCGCGCGCAGGATAGCCTCTCCGAATACGATCAGTCGCTGCGCGACAGCTGGATCGCGACCGAATTGAAGCTCGTCCAGAATGCCGAACCGCTGGTCGCCAAATTCGGCGGCGCGATGGGGACGCTGCTGGCGGGTGCGGATCTGTGGATGCGCACGCTCAAGATCGGCCTGCCGATTGCGATGAAGCATCACAAGGACAACGAGGCGCTCCAGCGCGCCGACCTGTTCTCGCCGATCCAGTACCCCAAGCCCGATGGCGTGATCAGCTTCGATCGCCTGTCCTCGGTGTTCCTGTCGAACACCAATCACGAGGAAGACCAGCCGAGCCATCTGGTGCTCAAGGACCCGGACATTCCGGTGGATTACAACCTGCCGGTCTTCGCGGGGCCGTCGGCGCGGTATTGCCCGGCGGGCGTGTACGAGTTCACCGGTGTCGAAGAGGGCAAGCCCCAATTCGTGATCAACGCGCAGAACTGCGTCCACTGTAAGACCTGCGACATCAAGGATCCGCTGCAGAACATCGAATGGACCGTGCCCGAAGGCGGCGGCGGTCCGAACTATCCGAATATGTGATGAGTGAATCCTCCCCCCCGCGGGGAGGATATGACCATGCGCGAAACCGCCTATGCCAAGATCAACCTCGCGCTGCATGTCCGCAAGCGGCGCGAGGATGGCTATCACGAGCTTGAGACGCTGTTCGCGTTCGTCGACGGGGGCGACACGCTCACCGCGCGTTCTGCTGCGAAAGATCGCCTGACGGTCACGGGCGAATTCGCCGGAGCGCTCGACGATCCGTTCGGCAATCTGGTGATGCGCACGCTCGGCAAACTGCCACGGCCCGACGGGCTCGACCTCACGCTCGAGAAAGCGCTTCCGGTCGCGGCGGGGCTGGGCGGCGGTTCGGCCGATGCCGGCGCGGTGTTCCGCCTCGTCGAGGCGATGCATGGCTTGCCCGACGATTGGCATGACCGCGCCACATCGCTGGGGGCCGACGTCCCGGTCTGCGTGAAAAGCGAAACCGCGATCGGCCGCGGGACGGGGGCGGATTTCGTGCCGGGACCAGGCGATCTCGCCGGAACGCCGGTGCTGCTGGTCAATCCGCGCGTTCCGCTCGCCACCGGTCCGGTGTTCCAGGCATGGGACGGCAAGGATCGCGGCGCGCTGTCCGAAGGTACGGCGCGCGAGATCGCGCTGGCGGGCCGGAACGATCTCGAAGCGCCCGCGATCGCGAATTGTCCGGCCATTGCCGAGGTGCTCGATGCGCTGCGCGAGAGCTCCGCGTGGCTGGTTCGCATGTCCGGATCGGGCGCAACCTGCTTTGCGCTGTTCGGCGACGAGTCGGCGCGCGATTCATACGCTTCATTGACACGTGTTCGGCACCCGCAGTGGTGGCAGCTGAAAGGTAATCTGCGATGAGCGATGTCGCCCGCATCGTCGGCGAACCGCGTTTCGGCGGCATCCTGGTGGTCTGCGACCATGGCGGGAAAAGCGTCCCCGACGACGTCGATCTCGGCATCGATCCGGCACTGATCGAGCAGCATATCGGGCACGATATCGGCGTCGCCGAGATCGCCGAGCGGATGGCAAGCAATCCCGGTACGGCTGCTTTTATCGCCAATTTCAGTCGCTTGGTGGTCGACCTCAATCGCGAGGCGAGTGATCCCGCGGCCTTGCCCGAGGAGAGCGACGGGCGCGCCATGCCCGGCAATCGCGACGTCGATCGCGACGCGCGCCTGGCGGCCTACCATGCCCCGTTCCATGCCCGGCTCGAAGCGCAGCTCGACGCCGCGCCCCCCGCGCTGATCCTGTTCCTCCACAGCTTCACCCCCGCCATGCAGACCGACGACACCCCGCGCCCCTGGCAGTGCGGCGTGCTCTACGAGGGCGACGATCGCGGTGCGATGATCGCGAAAATCCTGCTGGAAAAAGAAGGGCTTACCGTCGGCGATCAGCAGCCCTATTCGGGCGCTGTGTACAATGCGACGATCAGCCGCCATGCCGAGGAGCCGGGCAGGCCCTACCTCTATCTCGAAGTGCGGCAGGACCTGATCGGAGATGCAGCAGGTCAGGCCGAGTGGGCCGAATGCCTGCAGCGCGTGTGTAACCGGATCGCGATGGAGTTGATGTGAGACAGCTATTCCTGGTGTCGCTCGCGGCGCTTGCCGCCTGCTCCCAACCCGCCGAATCGGGCGATCCAGCGCCCGCGCCCGAAGGCGAGAGCATCGCCTGCGCGCTGGGGGGAAGCGAGAGTTTCGACAGCCGCTGCATTCTCGAGCGCAAGGACAACGATGTCGTCCTCCACCACCCGGACGGAAGTTTCCGGCGCTTCCTGTTCTACCCCGATGGCGGTGGCCTGGTCGCGGCGGATGGTGCCGACAGTTCGAGCCAGAAGATCGACGGCGACTGGTTGCTGCTGAGTGTGGGCGGCGATCGTTACCGGGTGCCCTTCATCGCGAAGCGCCGCGACGATGGCTGATCCGGTCGTCACCGCCGACGAGATGCGCGCGGCCGAAGAAGCGGCGATCGCAAGCGGCACCTCGGTTGAAGAACTCATGCACCGCGCGGGTGAGGGCGCGGCAGAATGGATCTGGCGTCTCTGCGGTGGACGGGCGGTCACGGTGCTTTGCGGGCCCGGCAACAATGGCGGCGACGGCTATGTCATCGCTCGACACCTGCGCCAACGCGGCGCTTCGGTGAGCGTGGTCGCCCCGCTCGCACCAGACACCGATGCCGCGCGGGCCGCACGCGCCGACTGGGGCGATTCCGTCTCCGAAAGCTGGGACGAGGCAGGCGGCGAGGTGTTCGTCGATGCGCTATTCGGCACCGGCCTATCACGTGGGCTATCCCCCGAGCATCAACAGCTTCTCCACAGGCTCGCCAACAGGCATGTCAACAGCGTTGCAATCGATTTGCCGAGTGGCGTTTCAAGCGATGACGGCGCCCTGTTTGACGATATTCCGAGCTACGATCTCACCGTGGCGCTGGGCGCGCTGAAACCGGCTCATGTCCTGCTTCCCGCCGCGCCGCATCTGAGCATGGTCCGCTGCGTCGATATCGGGCTTGGCGATATCCATTACCGCGCCGAAACTCTCGATCGCCCGCAGATCGCCGCGCCGAAATCGGATGCGCACAAATACTCGCGAGGCCTAGCCTTGGTTGTCGGCGGTGCGATGCCGGGGGCGAGCCTGCTCGCAGCCCGCGCGGCGCAGGGCGCAGGCGCAGGTTTCGTCCAGCTCGCCAGCAACGAAGCAGGCGCGGTCCCGCACGATATCGTTCAGATCGACGGCGAACTCGAACATGCACTCTCGGACGAACGGATCGATGCCGCACTGATCGGGCCCGGCCTGGGACGCGATCAGGACGCGAGCCATCGGCTTCAACGCTCGCTGGCCGCCGGCATCCCGCTCGTCATCGATGGCGACGCATTGCGCATCATCACGCCCGCCGCGACCCGGTTCGAGCGCGAATGGGATGACAGCATCCTCACGCCGCATGAAGGCGAACTCGCCTCGCTCGAGGAGAATGGCGGGCTGGAAAAGCGCGGAAGCAAGCTCGATCGCGCGCGCCGGGTGGCCGATACCTATGGCACCATCGTCATCGCCAAGGGGCCGGATACGATCATCGCTTCACCCGACGGACACTGCGTCTGCGCGCCGCGTTCGCCGAGCTGGCTCTCGGTGGCAGGATCGGGCGACGTGCTCGCAGGCATCGCCGTGGCCCGGCGCGCGACCAGCGAGGATGGCGATGCCTTCGATGCGGCTTGCGAGGCCGTATGGTTGCATGCCGAGGCCGGGCGAATCGCGGGTGCCTCCTTCGCTGCAGGCGAGCTTGCCAATTGCGTGCGCGCGGCGCTGGAGCGCTGCCTGTGAGCGAGACGATCATCCGCTTGGCCGCGCGCGGCGATGGCGTCACGGCGAATGGCAGGCACGTTGCGGGTGCGGTGACGGGCGACGAAGTGAGCGAGGACGGTGCGATCGAACCCGGTCCGCATCACGTCGATCCGCCGTGCCGGCATTTCCCGCAATGCGGCGGGTGCCAGCTCCAGCATGCCGATGCGGTAGCCCTCGAGCAATTCGTGCGCGAGTGCGCGTCTTCGGCGGCCGAGGGGCAGGGGATCGACGTCGGGACGGTGCAGCCCGCGCAACTCTCCCCTCCCAAGACGCGCCGCCGCGCGACGCTTCATGCGATGCGCGCCAGCGGCCGGATCGTGATCGGCTTCCGTGAGGAGAAGTCGCACCGGATCGTCGATCTGGCTGAGTGCCACGTGCTCGACCCTGCGCTGTTTGCGCTGGTTCAGCCACTGCGCGATCTGCTGACGGCGTGGCCGGGCAAGCTCGCGCTCGATATCGTGCTCACGCTTGCCGACCAGGGTATCGATTGCCTGCTGTCGGGGCTCAAGGTCGAAGAGCTCGCGCAGGAAGAGCTGCTGCGCGATTTTGCAGGACATTATTCCCTCGCGCGGCTCGCGGTTGATGACGGGCTCGGCCCGGAGAACCGGTGGGAGCCCGAGCCGGTAACGATCACGCTGGGCGGGATTCCCGTCACCATGCCGCACGGCGCGTTCCTGCAGGCGACACCGCAAGGCGAGGCGGCGCTGGTCGGTGCGGTGGTCGAGTGGGTTGCCGGGGCGAGGGTGGTGGCCGACCTGTTTTCAGGGCTGGGCACCTTCTCCTTCCCGCTGGCCGAAGGGCGCAAGGTCCTGGCGGTCGAGGCGTCACGCGATGCGCATCTGGCGTGCAAGGCGGCGGCGGGCGTATCGCGCCGCGATGTGCATGCGCTTCACCGCGATCTCTACCGCAATCCGCTGCGGCCCGAGGAAATGGCCGGTTGCGACATGGTGGTGCTCGATCCGCCGCGTGCGGGAGCGCGGGCGCAGGTCGAGCAACTCGCGGCCTCCAAGGTGGAGCGGATCGCCTATGTCAGCTGCAACCCGGTAAGCTGGGCGCGCGATTGCCGTGCGCTGGTCGACGCCGGATGGCGCTGCATCGAGCTGCGCCCGGTCGGCCAGTTCCTGTGGTCCACCCATATCGAGCTCGCGAGCCTGTTTGTCCGCGAGCCCGAAGGCGGCTAAAACGGGCGCGGGCCGAGCGGGATGTCGAACACCGCAATCCCGCCGATGAAGACCAGCGCGAGCAGGACCACCATAGACAGCGAATAGAGCGCAAAGCGGACCATCACGCGGTTGATCGTGGCCTGCACCAGCGAGTGCAATACGCGCAAGCCGACATAGGCCCAGCCCAGCCACATCGCCATGCCATCTCCCGCACCGATGATCGCGAGCACGATGGCGACCGCATAGAACACCGTCGGTGCCTCATGCAGATGGTTGTAATTGTGCGTCTTCCACTGGGCCTCGGGCGGCAGCTGACGACCCATTTCTGCGGTGTCGCGGGCGTCGTCGGGCTCGATCCCCGCTGCGTTCATCGCGGGGATCCGGGCGAGGTACATCCAGAACCACATCACCATCGTCCACGCCGCCAGCGCGACGACGGGCTGGAGGATTCCCATCCCGATCATCCGAGCGGTCCACTGCCGGCGAACAGCGTGACGCTGAGCGCGCGCAGGACGAGTACGAGCAGGCACAGCGTCGAGAGGATGAACAGCACGAAGCGCACTGGCACGCGATTGACCGTGGCCTGCCACAGTGAGTGGACGATCCGGATCGCGACATAGGCCCAGGCGAACATCGCATCGAGCCCGTTGGCGCCCATGATCGCGAGGATGATGACGGTGGGATAGAAGATCGTCGGCTGTTCCATCAGGTGCGCATAATTGTGCGCCTTCCACTGGACCTGCGGCGGCAGTACGCCTTCCAGATCCTGCCCGCGCCCGCCCGGAGGGGCTTTCGACAAGTCCATCTCGGCCTTGGACATGGCCGGGAAACGCGTCCCCGCGGTCCAGAACAGCATGATGATCGACCAGAACACCAGCACGGCGGCCGGAGCGAGTATTTGAGCCTGCATTTCTATCCCCTCTGTGAACCGGCGAGCCTAGGCGAGTGCGGTGCGAATGCAAGCACGCCCAAGCCGCTTATCCCAGCAGCGTTTCGGCAAAACGCGCCGCATCGGTGTTCCCTCCGGTGAGCATCACGACCGTGTGGGAATCGACCGGCACCTTGCTCGCCAGCACCGCCGCCAGCGCCACCGCGCCGCCGGGTTCGACCACAAGGTTGAGCTGACCGAAGGCGAAGCGTTGCGCCGCGCGCACTTCATCGTCGGTCACGGTGACACCCGGTTCGGCGCGCCCGCGCAGGACATCGAGATTGATCTGTTTGGTGGCGGTGGGCTGGAGCGCGTCGCAGATCGTGCGGGGCGCATCGGGCGCAGCGTGGACGATCTCGCCTGTCGCCAGTGCCCGACCCACCATGTCCCAGCCCTCGGGCTCGACCGGCACGATCGCGCTGCCGGGACAGCCGAGCGCGAGGCCCGCCGTCAGCCCGCCGCCGCCGCAGCACACGACGAAGCGCGAAGGTGCGGTGCCGAGCTGGGCAGTCGCTTCGACGCCTGCGCTGCCCTGGCCCTCGATCACCCATGGATCGCCGAACGCATGGACCAACGTGGGCGCCGCTCCGTTCCGCTCGGCCCGCTCCGCAATCAGTTTCGCCGCGACCTCGTCGCGATCCTCGCCGGGCCGGTCGTAGAGGACGATTTCGGCGCCCAGCGCGCGGGTCGCTTCGAGCTTCACCTGAGGCGCGTCGCGCGGCATCACGATCGTTGCATCGATCCGTAGCCGCCGTGCTGCCCAGGCGACGCCTTGCGCATGATTGCCGCTCGACACTGCGACCACGCCCGCGCGTCGTTCCGCGTCGGTGAGGTTGGCCAGGCGCCACCATCCGCCGCGGATCTTGAACGCGCCGATCGGTTGCAGGCTTTCGACCTTGGCACGGCACGTCACGTCGCCGATCGTGATCGGCAATAGCGGCGTGGGCGGCAGGATCTCGGCGATCGAACGGGCCGCGGCTTCGACGCCTTCGCGAGTCGGAGTGCGCAGCCTACTCATCGGTTCGTCGCTCCTGCAGCACGGATGGACCGCGTGTTACACAGTCCAGACAAGAAAAAGCATCCGATTGCACGACGCCCGGTCAGCGGGAAAAGCGATGAAGGGGCGGGAAGTATCATGCCGTCCTTCTGCCCGTTTGCGTGCGGGTAGGAAAGCCTCGGATCATGTTGCGATGCCAGTGCATTGGATTATGTGGGCGGCAGAAAAACGGTCCCGGCATACGCAGGGACATTCAACGCACACGAGACAAGGCCCGCCTTCACAGGGGGCGCAGAAAGAGACGAACATGAGCAAGGTATTGGTGATTGGCGCGGGTGGAGTGAGCTCGGTCTGCGTGCACAAGATGGCCCAAGTAAACAAGGATGGGAACGCCGACATTTTCGGCGAAATCCACCTCGCGAGCCGCACCAAGTCGAAGTGCGACAGCATTGCCGCCAGCGTGAAAAAACGCACTGGCGAGACGGTGGCGACCTACGAGATCGACGCCGAGGAAGTCCCGGCGATGATCAATCTCATCCGCAAAATCGAGCCGAGCCTCGTCGTGAACCTCGCGCTGCCGTACCAGGATCTGCCGATCATGGATGCGTGCCTCGAAGCAGGCGTCGATTACCTCGACACCGCCAATTACGAACCCAAGGACGAGGCCAAGTTCGAATACAAGTGGCAGTGGGCCTATCACGACCGCTTCCGGGAAGCGGGCCTGATGGCGCTGCTGGGTTCGGGCTTCGATCCGGGCGTCACCAGCGTCTTCACCATGTGGCTCAAGAAGCACAAGCTGAAGAGCATTCGCCAGCTCGACATCCTCGATTGCAATGGCGGCGATCACGGCCAGGCCTTTGCCACCAACTTCAACCCGGAAATCAACATCCGCGAAGTGACCGCGCCCGCGCGGCATTGGGCCAAAAAACCGGGGGAAGCCGGCGAATTCGTCGAGACCCCGGCAATGGGCAAGAAGATCACCTTCGATTTCGAAGGCGTGGGCGAGAAGAACGCCTACATGATGTATCACGAGGAGCTCGAAAGCCTTGCCAAGTTCAATCCCGAACTGGAGCGCGCGCGCTTCTGGATGACCTTCGGCGATGAATACATCAAGCACCTGACCGTGCTGCAGAATGTCGGCATGACCCGGATCGACCCGATCAAGTACAAGGGCCAGGAAATCATCCCGCTGCAATTCCTCGCCGCCGTGCTGCCCAAGCCCGAAAGCCTCGGCGAAACGACCAAGGGCAACACCAATATCGGCGTCATCGCCACCGGCGAGGCGCTCGACGGCAGCGGCGAAAAGACGTTCTACATCAACAATATCTGCAGCCACGAAGCGGCTTACGAGGAAACGGGCAACCAAGCCGTGTCCTACACCACCGGCGTGCCCGCGATGATCGGCTCTGCGATGATGGTCACTGGCAAATGGTCGGGCGACGGCGTGTTCAACATGGAAGAAATGGACCCCGATCCGTTCATGGACATGCTCAACGAACACGGCCTGCCGTGGCAGGTGAAGGAACTCGACGGGCCGGTGGATTTCTGACCATATGCATATCGGTGGCACCTCTATAGAGGCCGTCAAAGGCGATATCGTCACGATGGAATTCGATGCCATCGTCAATGCCGCCAATTCCTCGCTACTGGGCGGGGGCGGCGTAGACGGTGCGATCCACCGCGCGGCTGGACCGGACCTTGTTCACGAATGCCGCTTGCTCGGCGGCTGCAAGACCGGACAGGCAAAAGCGACGAAGGGCTATCGCCTGCCCGCGAAGCACATCATCCACACCGTGGGCCCGGTTTGGCGCGGCGGCGAAAACGGTGAAGCCGAGCTTTTGGCGAGCTGTTACCGGGAATCACTGGATCGCGCGATCGAAGTCGGTGCGCGAACGCTCGGCATCCCGGCCATTTCGACGGGTATCTATGGTTATCCGCTCGACAAGGCTGCGAAGGTCGCGGTCGATACGATCGCAATCTTTGTCCGCGACAGGCCGGGTGCATTCAAACATATCGCGCTGGTCTGTTTCGACGCTAAGGCGCTGACTGCGTTTAACGCCGCGCTGGAGGCCGTTTGAATAGCCATAGCGAACGAGCGATCAGCCGTTCGCTCGACGTCCTGAATACGCCAGTGCCAGCCTGATCGCCGCCCATACAACGCCCAGTGCCGCGGTTGCCTTCAGCAGCAGCGCCATGTCGGGCTGGTAGATGGCAAGCGTCGAGATCGAGACACCGAACAGCTGCGGGATCAGCACCAGGCACACCCACGCCACCGCCGCCATGGCGAGCAGCGGGAACCACAGGCTGAAACGGCCGAAAGCGCTCGATCGTTTGGAGCGCAATGCGCCGCGCTTTGCCCACGCCCAGACGATCGCCAGCAGCAGGATCAGCGGCGCGGCGGCCAGCGCGAGGAAATTGATTTTCCGCATCGTGCGGCCACTGTCGTCGGCCTGCGGGAGGTCGAGCGCGCGTGCGACGAGGCCGAACCGCAAATCGGTCGTCTCGGCAAAACCCATGCCGCCATTGGCGTTGGTCAGCACGACGACGCCGCGCCGCTGCGCCGGGATCATCGCCGCGATGGTCTCGAAGCCGGGGCTGAGCCCGGTGTGGTAAGCGCTGCCGTCCTCGGCATCGAGCATCCACCCGAACCCGTAGCCGGGGGAGGCATCGCTCGCTGGCTCCAGCATCCGGGTCTTGCCGGCTGCGCTAAGGATATCGTCCCTGCCGTTCATCATCATCCGCAGGTAACGCGCGAAATCGTTCGCCGTGGAGACGATCCCGCCTTGCGGCGCGGAGCCGAGGCCGGGAGCTGGCGCGCCGGTCCGCCGCATCGATCCGAACCAGGGTGAGTATCCTTGTGCCAATTCCGTGTGCTGTTCGTCGCCCGAGACGTAGGTGTGGTCCATGCCGATCGGCCGGAGGATGTTGGCCGTGATATAGGCCGGGTAGGGAAAGCCGCCGACCCGCTCGATCACGCGGCCCAGGATCAGGTAATTGGCGTTGGAATATTCCCATCGGGGGCCGGGCGAATACGCCGGTTGCTGCTGCGCATACCAGGTCGCGCGGCGGGCAATGGCATCGGCACCGGTGTCGGTCTGGGTGGGCGCGCTGTTGCCCTGCAAGGTCGAATATCCGCTTGTATGGCTCAGCAATTGCCGGATCGTGATCGCGCCTGCGGGCCGCCCCTTGAAGTCCGGCAGGTAGTCGGAAACCGGCGCATCGGGATCGATCTTGCCCGCTTCGACCAATTGCATGATCGCCAGCGCGGTGAAGCTTTTCGAGATCGAGCCGAGCAGGAACGGCGTGTCGGGAGTCACAGGCTGCGTGCCATCGGACGTGCCGCGTGCACCGGTGGTAACGGTGTCGCCCTCGATCACCGCCCAGGCCACGCCGGGTAGGGCGGACTGCTCCATCCGTGCATCGACGAAGTCGCCCAGTTCGCTCGCCGCCGCTGGCGATATGATTGCCATCAACAGCGCGAACAGCGCCAATATGCGGAGCATTCTCCGTCTCCCCCGGTTCACGCGACCCGCGACTTTGCACGCATTGGCCTGGCATCGATCGTTCGCGCGGTCACAAATCCTCGACCGGTGCATGACAAGGCTCGACTGTGTCCCTATCTGACGAGCCATGGAAACCAAAGCCGGCGATCCGGGCGCCTTTCGCCATTTCGACCTCAGCCGGGTCGACAGTCCCTCCTTCGTCATCGACGCGGCCAAGCTGCGCGCCAATTGCCAGATACTGGCCGAGATCCGCGACGAGGCCGACATCAAGGTGCTGGCCGCGCTCAAGGCGTTCAGCATGTGGAGCGTCGCCCCGCTGATCGGGGAATATCTCGACGGCGTGTGCACCTCGGGCCTGTGGGAAGCGCTGCTCGCTTCCGAACATTACGATGGCGAGATCACGACCTATTGCGCGGCCTACAAGCCCGAGGACATCCCCGAGGTCTGCCGGCTGTCCGACCATGTGATCTTCAACTCCCCGGCGCAGATTGCGCGCGCCGCGCTGATCCTCGAGCAGGAGCGCGCGCGCGGCAACGATTTCGACGTCGGCCTCAGGATCAATCCGCAAGTGCCGACCGGCGAAGTGCCGCGCTACGATCCCTCCAGCCCCGGCTCGCGCCTGGGCTTCCCGATCGACCAGCTAACCGACGAGCATATGCAGGGCGTCACCGGCATCCACTTCCACAATCTGTGCGAGCAGGATTTCGAGCCGCTCCACCGCACCTGGGACAAGGTGTTCGATGCGATCGAGCCGTATTTCGACCAGCTCGACTGGATCAATATGGGCGGAGGACACCACATCACCCGCGCCGATTACCAGCGCGAGGAACTGGTCGAATTCCTGAAGGACGCAAAGGAAGACACCGGCTGCGAAATCTATCTCGAGCCGGGCGAGGCGGTGGCGCTCGATGCGGGGATTCTCGTCGGCACCATTCTCGATACCGGGGTCAACGAAGTGCCGTTCGCGATCACCGACGTTTCCGCCACCTGCCACATGCCCGATGTGATCGAGGCACCCTATCGCCCGGCGATGCTGGACGAGCAGGGCGAGGGCACACCGGTGCGGCTCGGCGGTCCGTCCTGCCTCGCGGGCGACGTGATCGGCGATTACATGATGCCCGGCACATGCGAGCCCGGCGCGCGCTTCGCGTTTCTCGACCAGGCGCATTACTCGATGGTCAAGACAACGACCTTCAACGGTGTGCCGCTACCCTCGATCTGGCTGTGGGACAGCGAGACCGACCAGCTCGAGCAGATCCGCAAGTTCGGCTACCGCGATTTCCGCGACCGGCTGAGCTAGGTTCGCCGCTCCTTATCGAGCGTGTTGGCGAGATCGGCGAGGGTCCCGAACTGCTCGCAGGTCCGCTCCAGCAATGCGCGGTCGCGGCTGCTGTCGAGCGAACCGCTTTCGAACATGTTTTTGAGTTCGACGATCACCAGCAGCTGTCCCTCGTGGAACAGGGTGCGGATGTCCTTCCCCGCAAACGCATCCTCGATCGCGATCAGCCGCTCGCAATACAGGGGATCGACCAGATAGCGGGCTTCGGTCTGGTCGGTGGTATAGAGGTCGAACGCGTCTTCGAATTCGGGATGGACGAGCTCGGCAAGGTCGAGCTGGCAATCACCAAGGGAAATCGCATCCTTGCGCCCGCCGATCAGGAACTTGCGATAGCGTCCATCGCGAGTGAGGAGGGTGGTGCCATGGAACGGGGTGCCGAAGCCGAAGCGCATGATCGCGCCGCGAAACACGGTGACATAATGCGAGTTCTTCCCGTTGGAGCGCTTCTGTTCGAGATGCGCTTCGAACAGTTCGAACGGGTGGCCGGCAATCTCGCCGCTCCAGAAATCCTCGAAGCTGCTGCGGGTGTAGCCGGGTAGCATGTCGAACGCGCGGGCGAGCGCGAAGCTGGCTCCCGCTTCGCGCTTTTCCTCGTACATCAGGCCGACCGCTTCGGCGATCGCGCTGTTGATCCCGGTCTTCATCCGGTTGATCGCCTCGGCGCGCGGCCTGTAGGCCCAGAAGAGCGCAAACATCGCGATGGCGACGTAGATGAACGGACGCATCGCGCCGATATCGGGTATGATCGCCCACCACAGCAATGCGCCGACCAGCAGGCAGGGCACGACGATCAGGAAGCGCTTGTTCGAGGCGGCCTTGGCCTGGCGGCGGACATCGTGCTGGGTTTGCAGCCACTCGCCGAGCGGCCCTGACATCAATTGTGCCGCATCCGGCCGTTCGATCATCGCTTTCCCCCTTGCGTTTGCTTTGATACGCATTGCCGTTGGCGGCGCAAGGGATGCCGCGCGCAAAGGGGATTGCCATGGAATGGATCGTGCTCGGGATCGTGGTGATCCTGCTTTTCGTGCTTGTCGGGATCTACAACCGGCTGGTGTCGCTGCGGCAGAACGTGCGGCGCGGCGTGGCCGATATCGATGCGCAACTACGCCAGCGGCACGATCTGATTCCCAACCTGGTCGAAACGGTGAAGGGCTATGCCGGGCATGAGCAGGAGACCCTCCGGCAGGTGATCGAGGCGCGCAATGCCGCTGCCTCGGGCGAAGTGTCGTCGGGCGACGAGACCCGGCTCCGCGTCGCGCTCGACAAGCTGCTGGCGCTGGGCGAGGCCTATCCCGATCTGAAGGCGAGTGCGAACTTCCAGGAATTGCAGCGCGAGCTGGCCGACGTGGAAGACAAGCTCGCTGCCGCGCGCCGGGCGCTCAACGCGGCAGTCGCCCGCTACAACACCGGAATCGAGAGCTTCCCAGCGGTCCTCTTCGCCGGGATGTTCGGCTTCAGCGAGGCCGATTTCCATCGGCTCGACGATAGCGAGAAGGGTACGGTCGACCAGGCGCCCAAAATTGCATTCTGACCGGACTTCATCAGCGGCGATTTCCGCGGCGACCAGCTGATCCAGGTCGCCGGCTGATCTAGGCTGCTTGCGGCGTTCCCGTGTTGGGGAACATGGTGGCAAGATCTCCGCTCTCGGTCTGGTAGCACAGTCTATCCCGGCCCGACGTCTTGGCGCGGTAGAGCGCAACGTCGGCAGCGCGAAAGGCCTTGCGCGGGTCGGGCGCCAGGGCGACGAGCCCCGCGCTGACCGTGACCGGTCGTGTGATCTGCGGAACATCCCTTGCCACGCGCGCGCTCGCTTCGCCGCGTAAACGGTTGAACGCGATCGCGGCAGCTTCGATCGACGGCGCTTGCATGGCAATCGCGAACTCCTCGCCGCCGAGCCGCCAGGCCCGCACGATACCGGTATTGTCGTTCGGAGACAGCGCGTCGGCCATCACCCGCAGCACCTGGTCTCCGATATCGTGGCCATAAGTGTCGTTGATCGCCTTGAAGCGATCGAGATCGACGAAGCCGAAAAAGTCCGCGCGCTGCCAGTCGAACTGGTCGAAATCGCGGCGGTTGGGCAGCCGGGTCAGCGAATCGGTCATCGCCGTTTCGAGCGCCGAAAGCGCCACGGCGCGCTCGCGATCGCGATCCTTGCGCAAGGTCTGCGTCTGGTATGCAATCGCCACCGTCATGACGAGCGCCTGGAATGCCAGTCCGAAGAAGAACAGGTAGTCGAGCCACATCGGGGCGAAATAGAAATCGGCGCCGCGCAGCACGCGCTCGATCCCGAGCACGATCAGTGCCGACCAGGCAAGCGCGAAGCCGATGATCGATCGCTCTCCCCGCCTCAGGGCGGAGCCGATGATCCAGAACAGGACGACGATGAAGGGGATGAAGGCGAGATGGAATACCGTGCGCGCGTTGAAGTCGAACCACGTACTCAGCGGCAGGGCCAACGCGGCGACGAGGCTTCCTAACGTGCCCACGGCGAGGCCGATCTTCTGCGGGCGCGTGAGCGTGCCTTCGTCGACATGCAGGTAGAGGATTGGGGCGACCATCATCACCCCTATCCCGAGCAAGGCATAGCTGAACGCCTGGCGATCCCATAGCGGCAGATCGGGTGCGAGGATGAAGACGATCGAGCTCGCTGATAGCACATAACCCGCGGCACCGAGGGAGAAGATCGCATGGAGACCTGCGGAGACGCTGCGCATCAGGTAGGACAGCACACCGCTCAAAAGCGCGACGAGGATAAGCATCCCGGCGCACAGTGAATAGAAGAAGGTCCGGCTGAGCCGTTCGCGCGTGGCCTTTTCCGCTGCCTCGAGAGAAAGCTCGGTGGCCATCAATCGCGAGAGTGGCTGGCGCAATTCGATATAGATCGTCGACCCCGGCGCCACGTTTTCCGGCAGTGGCGCAGCGAAATAATTGCCGGGCGTCCAGTGCTGGCGCAGGTCGGCTTCGTAGAGCACGGTAAGGTTAACGGCATCGTCGGCCCCGTCGACGATCAGGGTCAGCCGCTCGACCGGCGCAGCCATTCCCCGGAGCACGAGATCATTGCCGACCGAATCAGGCAACGTCGTGCGGAGCCAGACATAGGGCGCTTCGGCAGCGCGGAAATCGGGGCGGCAATTCCACTGGCCGCTTTCCCTGGCCTCGGCAAAACCAATCGGTGTTTCGCTCACGAGCATGCAGCTGTGAGAGAAGATATCGAAGCGCTGGTCGGACGTCACATGCGCATGCGAGGCATGGCTCCACATGCCCATCAGGAGCACGCACAGCGTCGCGATGCGAAGGACGAATCTCATCACTGTGCGCCTTGTCAGGAAGTGGTTAACGAACGGTGCCCGGCAATCGAGCGGTCCTACGGTCGTCGTCCGGTCGCGAAAGTGCCACGACGCAGCGAGGCAAACCTTGCGAACGGGGGTGCGATCTCCACTTGCAGCGCTCGCGAAAGAGACTATATGCGCGGCTCGCTGCCCCAAGGGGACTTCCTAACCGCAAGGCAGCTTGTCGTTTCATGGTTTCAACAAACCGTTTTGGGGGTCCCTTGAGTTGCACCATTTCCCTGACGCCAAGGCTGTAGTCGGCGCCCTTTCGCCCGACGAACCTGTGATCCTCGACCGGCCGCACGCGGCTAGCCGCGCAGCGCGTTTCTTCGTCGAGAAATTCCCGGGCAAATCGCTTTACGCGGTGAAGGCCAATCCTTCGCCCGATCTGCTGCGCGTGCTGTGGGAAGCCGGCGTGACGCATTACGACGTCGCGTCGATCGCCGAAGTGCGCCTCGTGCGTTCGATCCTGCCGGAGGCGACCTTGTGCTTTATGCATCCGGTCAAGACGCCGCGCGCGATCGCCGAGGCCTATCACGAGCACGGCGTTAAGGTCTTCAGCCTCGACTGCCAGGAAGAGCTCGAAAAGGTTGTCACTGCCACCCGCGACGACGACGGGAACGACGCTGCCGATCTCGCTTTGCTGGTGCGCCTGCGCGTGTCGTCGGAGCATGCCGAGCTCTCGCTGGCGAGCAAGTTCGGCGTCGATCTCGCCGATGCGACCGGTCTGTTGCAGTCGACCCGCCAGGTCGCCGACACGTTCGGCATCTGCTTCCATGTCGGCAGCCAGGCGATGACGCCCTTCGCCTATGTCCAGGCGATGGAGCGCGTGCGTGCGGCGATCGTCGCAGCCTCGGTCACGGTCGACGTGATCGATGTGGGCGGCGGTTTCCCGAGCGTCTATCCCGGCATGGAACCGCCGCCGCTCGAGGATTATTTCGGCGCGATCCACAATGCTAATGAATCGCTCCCGATTTCCTATTCGTCCGAGCTGTGGTGCGAGCCCGGCCGTGCGCTCTCGGCGGAGTACAATTCGCTGATCGTGCGGGTCGAACGTCGCCGCGGGACCGAGCTGTTTATCAATGACGGTGCCTATGGCGCTTTGTTCGATGCCGCGCATGTCGGCTGGCGCTTCCCGGTCCGCAAGGTGACGGCCGAAGGGATGGCAGACAGCGCATCGCCGCTGGCCGAATTCGCCTTCTATGGCCCGACCTGCGACGATGCCGACTACATGGCTGGCCCGTTCCTGCTGCCCGAGGATATCGGCGCGGGCGATTTCATCGAGATCGGCATGATCGGGGCCTATGGCGCCACGATGAAGACCGGCTTCAACGGCTTCGGCGGCGCGACGGTCGTCACCGCCGAGGACGAGCCGATGGCCAGCCTCTATCGCGGCGATCGCGACATCGTGCGCCGCGACAATGTGGTGAGCCTGCGCTAAGGATTGACCTCGATCTCTGCCGCTGTATTGATACAGTAACACAGTGGCGGGAAAACTATGAAGAGATATGTCTGGATCGCGTTGGCGGTCGTTCTGTTGGGTTTCAGTCTTTATGTCGGCAAGGTCGTGTGGGACGATCCTGCTTGGGAAACCACCCAGCCGGAAGTCACCGGCTTGCCGCGCCATTACGCTGACGATGTCCTTGTGTCCGACGACAATCCGGTAGCGCAGATAAAGGTGTCGGATGCGTACGACTATCTCGGCGGGCAGAAATTCACGCTCTACGGCACGGTCGCAGTCGATCAGTATTTCTACGTGCAACGTGACGAGGCCGGGCATGCGCAGTCTATCATCCGGCTGCAGTTCGAAAGCGTGCTCCCGGGTGTCGATCACGCTTACGATTATTCCGATGCACCGCTTCGCACGCAGATCGACGGGCTCGATTTTTTCACGCTGACCGAGGCTGCTTCGACCGGCGGCTTGCTCAATACTCTGTTCCCCTACGGCAAGCCGGGCAGCGACCGCTACCAAGCCCACAGATTTCTTGCCTCCCACGGCGTCGAGATACCCGGCGAGTACGCATTCGCGCGCCTGGTACACATCCCGGACGAGGCTGCGCGGCACGAGATGATCGTGTTTTTCTATGACGACATGCCGAACGTGGGAATAGCGCCTGAGAATTTGGGGCCGGACGGCGCAGGTTCCGAGCAATGGGCGGATATCTCGCACGATCTGCTGGCAAAAATCACAACCGCCATCTCGTTTGCGCCGGCGCAGGATCGCAACGGCGCAGTTTCATTGGATTGAAGAAGTTGCGTCGGGGCCCGGCTCATCCCCCCGATCCAGGATCTTGCTGCCGCTCCTCTGCCTGTTGCGCTTTCCATTCGGCCATGCGCAGCTTCACATATTGGCGCAGCAGTTCGACCCGACGCGGGCGGAAGCTCGTTGCGCCCGGCGTGAGCCGCTCCATCCGTGCGACTTCGAACGTACGGTAGCTTTCGCGTAGCAGGCACCATCCCACCACCATCAGCGTCGTCGGGCTGTAGGACAGGCCGAGCGGGAGGATCTCGCGTTCGGAGCGGCGGTCGTTCTTGTCACGATAGGCGATATGCACGCTGGTCTCGTTCCAGCACGCTTCGCGCAGCATTTCGAGGTCGACCGTGATGTCGGGGCGCTCTTCGTCATGGCGCCACGATCGCATGATCGCGTGCATCGATTGCCGCGCCTGCCGATCGGGGAGGCTGGCAATGATCCGGGCCAGCGCGTCTTTCCCGGCGGCGGCCAGACGCTCGTCGCCCAACTGGTCGAGACTGCCAACCGCGAGCATCAGCGCTTCGGTCTCGAGGCGGGAGAAGCTCTGGGGCGGGAGCGCCGGATCTTCGGTCAGCGTGTAGCCATAGCCTGCCGCGCCATCGATCAGCGCGCCGCCCGCGCGCAACGTGGCGATATCGCGATAGAGCTGGCGCTGCGAAATCTCGGTCTCCGCCGCAAGCCGTTCGGCCGTGACGGGGGAGGGCAGCCGCCGCAATGCTGAAAGCAATCGCATGAGTCTGTCCTGCCGCGCCATCGCACCCTGCTGCCTCTTTCTGTCAGGAGGGGCGGCCTATCCGATCGGTCTCGCAATCGAAAGGAGAAACCCGATGCCTACCCTCTATCATTCGCCGCAATCGCGTTCGGATACCATCGTCGACCTCGTCCGCCTGCTCGGCGCCGATATCGATATCCACGAAGTCTCGATCACGCGTCAGGACGGTTCGGGCAGTCCTGATTGGGACAATCCGCATCCCGAAAAGAAGGTGCCGTATCTCGTCGATGGCGACGAGCACGTGCGCGAGCGCGGGGCGATCGTGCTCTATCTCACCGATGCCTATCCCGACGCCAAGCTCGGCCCGGTGGTGGGCGAGGCCGGCCGCGGCGCCTACCTCTCCTGGCTGTCGTGGTATCAGGGCGTGATGGAGCCGCTGCTGATCCTCAAAATGGCGGATATCTCACATCCGGCGATCGAAGCCGGAATTCGCGATGAAGCGACGATGCTCGAACGGCTGGCGGAGCCGCTGCGCGATGGGCCATGGCTGCTTGGCGAGCGCTTCAGCGCGGCCGACATCCTGCTGTCGTCGCCGTTCCAGTGGTTCAAGGAGATGCTGCCGGCAGATCCTGTAATCCGAGACTGGGTGTCGCGCTGCGCGGAAAAAGCGGCCCAGGGCTAGACGATAAGGCGGTCGATTGGGGGCTTCGGCGATTCCGTTTCGTTTCGGTACGCAATCGAACGAGGCCGCCAATTCGCTCGCCCGGGTCCGTGAAATACCTTATGTACTGCGAAGAAATCGCACGGTGCGTTTCCTTTTCGCGACCCAAAGGCATTAAGATGTTGAAATACTTCCGATCGTTTTGCGCTGTCCTGCTGTTGATGGCGGGAATCGGTGTCGCCCACGCGCAATCGAACAATCTTCCGCTCGGTCTCGATGCGCTGCGCGAATGGAATCTGGTCGTCCTGGGAGACCTCACGTCCAATTCCGAAGTAGAGGGACGCACCTTCGTGGGTGGCGACCTCAAGGGATCGTCGTCCAATTACAACATCGTCGCGGGCCAGGATCCTTCGCCCAACGGTCAGCCGGCGCTGACGGTGGTCGGCAATGTGATCGGCGGGGCCAAGAATCTCAACAATGGCGGCGGCGCAGTCGTCGGCGGCAATGTCGATAGCGGCTTCAACCTCAATGGCAGCGCGCAGACGGTGAAGGTCGGCGGCACGATCAGCAGGACCAATGTGAACCAGAATACGGTCGAATCCGGCCTCGCCGCCAGCGACCCCAGTTTCCTTTCCGACCTCAACCAGGACAAGAGCGCGCTTACCACCAGTATGGGCAATTTGTCGGCCGACCTCGGTGAGCTGACCGCCAACAGCACGCTCGACATCCAGGGCAACAAGGGCGTTTTCTCGGCCCAGCCCGATGCGGATGGCGTTGCGGTGTTCGACATCTCGCAAGCCGATCTCGACCGCATCGGAGAAATCGAATTCGATCTCAACGGCGCGGAAACAGTCATCGTCAATGTCGCCGGTACCGACATCACGCTCAACGACAATTTCCTCGGCGGCACGCAGAAGCTCGGCGAAAAGGTGATCTGGAACTTCCCCGATGCGACTTCGCTCAAGACGACCACTGCCTGGGGCGGGTCGATCCTCGCGCCGAAGGCCGACGGCCAGCTCGGCAACTTCATCGAAGGTTCGGCGGTGTTCGGCAACCTCGACCAGCGCGGCGAACTGCACCTCGGCACGTTCTCGAGCGATTATCCCGGCCCGGACATCCCGACCGGGTCGAGCGGCGGCACCACTTCGGGCGGCACCAATGGTGGTACCCCGGTTCCCGAACCCAACATGCTGCTGCTGTTCGGACTGGCGATTGCCGGGATGATCATCGCGCGCACCGGCAAGCGCAAAAGCAAGGCCTGATCCTCACCTGCATGGCGGGCGCGATGCCCGCCGGCGTCAGGCCATTCCGCCGACGACGACTTCCATGAAACGCGGCGGGCTTTTCGGCCCTTCGGGGATAATCCCCTTGGGCGCGGCGCCCTGCGGCAGCACTTCGAGCGGCATGCCGGCAGCGGCGAGAGCGTAGGGGCTCACCCGGTGGCGGGTGCACAGGCCGCCCGCGCCGTCCGACACCAGTTCGGTCTCGAACTCGACTCCGAAACGGTCTTCCCCCGCGCGCGCAACCGTTCCGACGGCGAGCTGGCCGTTGCCGAGATCGAGAACGATCTTCTCGCCCTGCGGCACGCCCACCAGGCCTTCGACGAGCGCGCCCGTTTTCGACAGGTCGCGCAGCATCGCGCCGTAGCGATGATCCTCGTGAATCACACCGATCCGGCGAAACACCGAGCGTCGCTCGGGCCGGTGCGTATCGGGGCCGTCAGGCTCGATCTTCCACTCGCCCGCTTCCATCCGTTCCAGCACTTCGGCCAGCGGCAGCGCCTTGGCGTAGAGCCAGCCCTGGATGAACTTGGCACCCTTTTCCTTGACCAGTTCGAGTTGGTCGAATGCTTCGACCCCTTCGACCGTGACGTCCATTCCCAGCGCATCGGAAAGACCGATAATAGCGGCGATGATCTTGGCGCTGTTCTGGTCCTTGCCGGTGCAGGAATCGACGAAGCTCTTGTCGACCTTGAGCTTGTCGAACGGCGCGGCGCGCAAATAGCTGAGCGAGGAATAGCCCGTCCCGAAATCGTCGAGCGCGATCCGCACACCCAGCTTCTTGAGCTGATCGAACATCTCCTCAACCGTCTCGCTATCGCCCATGAACACGCTTTCGGTCAGCTCGAGCTCGAGCCGGTCGGGCGCCAGTTCGCTTTCTGCCAGCGCGTTGGTGACGATCGACAGAAAGCCCTTCTGCGAGAACTGCTTGGGCGACACATTGACCGCCACCCGCACCGATTCCGGCCATTCGGCGGCATCGGCGCACGCGCGGCGCAGGGCCCACTCGCCCAAGCGGTTGATCAGCGCGGTACTTTCGGCGATCGGAATGAAGCTGTCGGGCGGCACCATCCCGCGTTCGGGATGGTTCCAGCGCATCAGGGCCTCGAACCCCACCACGGCCGAATCCTCGCAGCGGACGACGGGCTGGTAATGAAGCTCGAGCTGGTCTTCGACAAGCGCGTCGCGCAAATCGTCGAGCAGTTCCTGACGCTCGACCTCCCCATCCTTCAAGTCTGCCGAATAGAACCGGAACTGGCCGCGTCCGCCGTGCTTGGCAGCGTAGAGCGCAAGGTCGGATGACTGGATCAGGTCCTCGCTCTCGATCCCGTCATAGGGCGCGATCGCGATCCCGACCGAGGTGCCGATGACGGCGCGCTTGTTGTCGATCGGATAGGGCTGCGAAAGGATCTGGATGATCTTGTCGGCCAGTTCGCCGAGCTTCCCGCGATCGTCGAGATCGGGGAGGATCACCTGGAATTCATCGCCGCCCAAGCGCCCGACATGGCCGCTGTCACCGATAATCGAGATCAGGCGTTCGGCCACCATCTTCAGCAGTTCGTCGCCTGCCTGGTGACCCATTGTGTCGTTGACCTGCTTGAACTTGTCGAGATCGAGCATCATCAGCGCGCAGGAACGTTTGGCCATCTTGAACGCGGCCAGCATCGATTCGAGCCGACGGGTCATCCGGTGACGGTTGTAGAGCCCCGTGAGTGAGTCGAATTCGGCGAGGCGGCTGTCTTCGAGCTTGCGATTGTATTCGACCGTGACGTCCTTGGCGGAGCCGCGATAGCCGAGGAAATGGCCTTCATCGTCGAATTTCGGATGGGCGGAGATCTGCCACCAGATATCGGCGGACGGCTTCTTCGCGCACAACGAGCAACGCACCACGACCGAATGAAGCTTGCCGCGCGCCTTGATCTGGAACTTGAGTGGACGCGAAGAGCGACCGTCGGGATCGTCGGGATCGGTTTCGAACAGCGATTCGAGCGGTTGATCGAGCATTCGTTCCGGCTCGAGACCGAGATGCTCGGCCGCGCCCGGCGAAAGGTAGATCAGCTTGTTCGCGGCATCGGTAGCCCAGATCCAGGAGAGTCCCGTACGCTCGTAATCGTCGAGCAGGGCCAGCCGCGCATGCGGATCGCGCATGTCGATTCCACCGGCGGTAACCGGAGCGGTCTCGTCGTCCGTATCGGCGGTATTGGCGCGCTTGCGGAATAAACCCATAATTGTCCCGTTCGCTCCTCACGGGTGAGGAACAGGCGGAAGCTATGGCGCGATTTGGTTTCTAATCGCCTAAGATCGCACGCGTTGGCGACGGTGTTTGCCGCAAATATCCGAAAGCGGGTGTCCGCGTGACAGCGGCCACAAGCCTATGCGGCCTCCTGCAGCTCCATGTCGAGCCGGTCCCAGATTTCCACCAGCGCGTCGACCAGTTCGGCCATCAGCTCTTCGGTGTGAGCGGGGCCGGGGGTGAAGCGCAGGCGTTCGGTGCCGCGCGGCACGGTGGGGAAATTGATCGGCTGCACATAGACGCCATATTCGGCGAGCAGGATGTCGGAAATCTTCTTCGCGCGCACCGGGTCGCCGACCATCAGCGGGACGATATGGGTGGTCGAATCCATCACCGGGAGGTGGGCTTCGCGCATCATCGCCTTGAGCTTGGCGGCGCTGGCCTGCTGGGCGTCACGCTCTTCGCTCGACGCCTTCAGATGCTTGACCGAGGCGAGCACGCCGGCGACCAGCACGGGGCTGAGCGAGGTGGTGAAGATGAAGCCCGGTGCATAGGAACGGATGCAGTCGATGATCTTCTTGTCGGCCGCGATATAGCCGCCCATCACGCCGAACGCCTTGCCCAGCGTGCCTTCGATGATGTCGACCCGATCGGCGGCTTCGTCGCGTTCGGTGATCCCGCCGCCGCGCTTGCCGTACATGCCCACCGCGTGGACTTCGTCGATATAGGTGAGCGCGTTGTATTTTTCCGCCAGGTCGCAGATCGCGTGGACCGGGGCGACGTCGCCATCCATCGAATAGACGCTTTCGAAAGCGATCAGCTTGGGCGTGTCGATGTCTTCGGCGGCCAGCAATTCCTCAAGATGCTCGAGATCGTTGTGGCGGAACACCCGCTTCTCGCAGCCCGAGTTGCGGATCCCGGCGATCATGCTGGCGTGGTTCAACTCGTCGGAGAAGATGACACAACCCGGCAGTAGCTTGGCGAGCGTCGCGAGGCTGGCTTCGTTGGAGACGTAGCCGCTGGTGAACAGCAGCGCGCCTTCCTTGCCATGCAGATCGGCGAGCTCGTTTTCGAGCTCGATATGATAGTGCGTGTTGCCGCCGATATTGCGCGTGCCGCCAGAGCCCGCGCCGACATCGTGCAGCGCCTCTTCCATCGCGGTCACGACCTTGGGGTGCTGGCCCATGGCGAGGTAATCATTCGAACACCACACCGTGATCGGCTTCGGCCCGTTATGCCCGGCGAAGCAGCGGGCATTGGGGAAGGCCCCCTTGTTGCGCAGGATGTCGATGAAGACGCGATAACGGCCTTCCTCGTGAAGGCGTTCGATCGCTTGGTCGAAGATGTGCTGATAATTCATCGGTCTCTCGTCCTTGGCGGGGCCTTAGACCTGCGATGCGCGGATTTGAAGGATTGTCTTTGCGAACGATTCTCACCAGTTAGGCGCGAATGCTACAGCGTCTCGCAAACCTCTAACCCGTAAGCCAAAAGTGCCGGTTCGAGCGCGGCGAACCGATCGTCGGTTTCTGTCAGAACGAGGCGATCCGGCTGCTCTCGCTCGAAACTGTGGCCTTTGAGCAGATATGCGACTCGCCTGGCGATGCCCTCGGCCCCGTGGACGAAGCGCACATCGCCCATCGCGGCACGCAGTTCTTCCTCCACCAGCGGGAAATGGGTGCAGGCCAGCACCACTGTGTCCATCCGTTCGCCGTCGGGCTGATCGCGGAAGGCCTTGGCCACCCGTTCGAACACCGCCGGATCGGGCGTGCCGCCATGCAGTCGCTCTTCCGCCGCGGCGACCAGCCCGGCCGAGCCATGGCGAAGCAGCGTGCAATCGCTGGCGAAATCCGTCGCCAGCGCGTCGACATAGGCTTGGCGCACGGTCGCATCGGTGCCGAGCAGGCCGATCACGCCGGTCTTGGTCAGAGCGGCGGCGGGTTTGATCGCGGGAACGGTGCCGACCACCGGGAGGTCGAGCGCGGCGCGCACATCCTCGAGCGCGATGGTAGAGGCGGTGTTGCAGGCGATCACCACGAGGCGCGGGCGATACCGCTCGACCAGTCGCCCGAGCAGCGCGGGCACACGGGTGGCGATCTGCGCCTCGCTTTTCGTGCCGTAGGGAAAGCCCGCATTGTCGGCGGCATAGACCACCGGGGCATCGGGCAATGCGCGCCGGAGCGCCGCCAGCACGGACAGTCCGCCGACACCGGAATCGAACAAAAGGATGGGGGCGGTCGGCGACATTCGGCTAGCGAAATGCCGCCATTTACCGCCCCCGTCAATCGAGCGTTGTGCGGTCGGTTCAGTCCTCCGCGACCGCGCCGGCACGGATTAGCGAGGAAGCGAACCAGTTCTCGAACTCGTCGTAGCTGACCCGCCCATCCTGGTCGTCGTCGAACAGCGCGACGGCGCTGCGACCGGTCTGCTCGGTCTTCTCTCCCGATTTGCTGCCATCGACCTTCGACAACCGGATGTTGGAGGCTTCACCGGATTCGATGAACCCCGATCCATCCTTGTCCATCCGGTCGAAGGCTTTGCGCAGGTCGGCCTTGGCCAGTGTCCCGTTCTCGCGTGGTGCGAGACACCGAGTTCGATGGCGATTTCCTTCGCCGTGGCAGGTGCAAGCCATAGGCGCAGGCATTCCTTTTCCTTTTCGGTCAGGCGTTCGGGCGAGCGGGGTAAGGCGTTCGACATCGGCATGCATCTTAGCCCCATCGGGTGGCAGGGGCATAGTACCGAAGGCTGGTACCTTTTCGCGGCGCTTACGGCGGCTTGTCCGAATGAACCATTCCCGAGCAAGCGTCTTGTGTGCTCGGCCTGCTTGCCTCTATCGTCGTCGCGAAGACGGCGCCGTTTCCGCGCGCCGGTCGATTGCCGGAGGTTCGATGGAAACGTTGCTCGCCGCACTTGCGGCCTACCTCGTTGGCTCGATCCCGTTCGGCCTGCTGCTGACCAAGGCCGCCGGTCTGGGCGATGTCCGCGCTCAGGGATCGGGCAATATCGGGGCCACCAATGTACTGCGCGCCGGGGGCAAGAAACTGGGCGCGGCGACGCTGGTGCTCGACCTCCTCAAGGGGCTCGCCGGGGTGCTGATCGCGCGCCTGGTGTTCGGTGAAGAAACCGCGCCCTATGCCGCCGTTGCCGCGGTGCTGGGCCATTGCTTCCCCGTCTGGCTCGGTTTCATGGGCGGGAAGGGCGTGGCGACCAATGCGGGTGTGAGCTTCGGCCTGGCTTGGCCGATCGGGCTGGCCTACGCGCTGGTCTGGATCGGCGTGCTGGCGCTGACGCGCATCTCCTCGCTGGCCGGGATGATTTCGGTCGTGGCCGCCGCCATTGCGGCCGCGCTGCTGGGGTACGAAGCTTATGTGCCCGCGCTCATCGTGATCGCGCTGATCATCATCTGGCTTCACCGCGCCAATATCGGGCGGCTGCTGAAGGGCGAGGAACCCAGGGTCGGATCGAAGGGGTGAGGAGCGCGCCATGAGCGAGTTGACGCAGGACGAAGCCTTTGCGCGCATTCGCCTGCTGCGTTCGCCCAATGTCGGTCCGGTGAGTTATCGCCAACTGTTGCAACGCTTTGGCAATGCCCGCGCCGCGATCGACGCGCTCCCCGATCTCGCCCAGCGGGGCGGTCGAAAGATCGCGCCGACCCCGACCGGCAAGGTTGAGGCCGAGATTGCCGCAGTGAAGGCAGCAGGTGCGCGCTATCTGTTCCACGACCAGCCCGACTATCCCCCGCTGCTGGCCGAGCTCGACAGCGCGCCGCCGATCGTCACCTATCGCGGAGATCCTTCGCTGGCCGCCAGGCCGTGCGTAGCGATGGTGGGCGCGCGCAATGCAAGCGCGGCGGCTGTCAAGCTGGCACGGGATTTCGCCCATGCCCTGGCGGAGGAAGGCTGGACCGTCGTGTCCGGCCTCGCGCGCGGGATCGACGGCGCGGCGCATGAGGGCGCCTTTCCCGGCACCATCGGCGTGATCGCAAGCGGGATCGATATCGCCTATCCGCCGCAACACGCCGCATTGCAGGAACGCATCGCCAGCGAAGCGCTGCTGATCGCCGAGGAACCGCCGGGCAGCGAGCCCCGCGCGCAGCAATTTCCCAAGCGCAACCGCATCATCGCCGGAATGGCGGCGGGCACGCTGGTGGTCGAAGCCGCGCCCAAATCGGGTTCGCTGATCACCGCGCGGCTGGCGGGCGAAGCGGGGCGCGAGGTGATGGCGATCCCGGGCAGCCCGCTCGATGCGCGCAGCCACGGCTGCAACCAGCTGATCCGCGAAGGCGGCGTGCTGGTCCAGACGCCCGAGGACGTGATCGAGCTGCTCTCCGGCTTCGACGGCACCCCGCGCAGTACGTTCCGCGAGGCCAGTGCCCCGCTCTGGGAGCCTGCCGAGGAGCTGCCCGAAGCCGAACCCGCAGAACTTGCCGACTGGCTTACCACCGCGCCCGTCGCGGTGGACGAACTCATCCGCCAATCGGGCGACAGCGCCGCCGCAGTGCAACTGGCACTGCTGGAACTGGAACTGGCCGGACGGCTGGAGCGGCACGCTGGGGGCAGGGTGAGTTTGGTTCAAGCCTAGAAGGACTTTACTATGGATCTCGAAAAAGTCTGGGAAATGCGAGAGGAAGAGATTTATCCGGCGCTGTTCGGATCGGAACAGAGAGGGATATTCACTCTCAGCTCAGAACTGTTTTCAAGCACGTTCCATCAACAAGAAGTTGATCCGCGATGGCTATCTATGGGTGTGATCGAATTCGCTCCAACCACAGAGCGCGCCTCATGGGTTTACGTGACCTCGGGTATGTCAAACCCATGGTTTCAAGAGCCTTCCGAATATGATCCTGAGGGTGAATCTGGATACGGAGTTGAGTTTACGTTTTCCGTCGCGGCGCAGGGCGATTGGGCCATAAATACGCTCGCCAACATGTTGGCATATAACCTATTGCTCAACGCCGGGGTCTATCCAGGTTGCGATCACATTGGATTGCATGACCGGCTACCTTTAAATGCTCCTATCGACGGTAATCAGAGTTGCGAGATCAAGAATCTAATCCTCACAGAATGCGAAGACATTCCGCGAAAATTTGGTCTTCCGTCGGGCGAGGTCATTTTAGTTGGCTTTACAGGAATCACAGATTCTGAGGTTGCGTATGCAAAGTCGCATAGCTCAGACGCGTTGATCGATAAGTTGCGAGACGCTGGTGCGCATCCCGTTACTGACCCTCGTCGCCGCCCGGTGATTTAACGCGCCAATCTTCTCACCTGACCAATTGACCGCTTGACGAATCGCCCTCCCGCCTGACCATCGCGCGTACGTACACGTACACACGTAAGGGACTGCCCGAACTCATATGCAACTCGTTATCGTCGAATCGCCGGCCAAGGCGAAGACCATCGAAAAATACCTCGGCAAGGACTTCAAGGTTCTCGCCTCCTACGGCCATGTGCGCGATCTGCCGCCCAAGGATGGCAGCGTGCGCCCGGACGAGGATTTCGAGATGGACTGGGAAGTCTATTCGGATCAGCGAAACCGCGCCCAGGTGAAGGCCATCGCCGATGCGGCCAAGAAGGCCGACCGCCTGATCCTCGCAACCGACCCCGATCGCGAGGGGGAGGCGATCAGCTGGCACGTGCTCGATCTGCTGAAGAAGCGGAAGGCCCTCCCTGCCGATGTCGAGCGGGTGACCTTCAACGCGATCACCAAGCAGGCGGTGACGAGCGCGATGGAGAAGCCGCGCCAGCTCGACCAGGATCTGATCGACGCCTATTTCGGGCGCCGTGCGCTCGATTACCTGTTCGGCTTCACGCTTTCGCCGGTGCTGTGGCGCAAGCTGCCCGGTGCGAAATCGGCGGGGCGCGTGCAGTCCGTCGCGCTGCGTTTGATTGTCGATCGCGAGCGCGAGATCGAAGCGTTCAAGTCGGACGAATACTGGTCGATCGTCGCCAAGATGGAGCAGGACGGTACCGGCTTCGATGCGCGGCTGGTCAAGTTCGATGGTGAGAAGCTGGAAAAGCTCACGCTCGGCAATGAAGGCTCGGCCGCCAAGGCCAAGGCCGCGGTCGAGGAAAACGAGTTCCGCGTCGTCGGCGTCGATACCAAACCGATGCAGCGCAGCCCCGCGCCGCCGTTCACCACCTCGACGCTGCAGCAGGAAGCGGCGCGCAAGCTAGGCTTCTCGGCCAGCCACACGATGCGGCTTGCGCAGTCGCTCTACGAGGCCGGCGCGATCACTTACATGCGTACCGATGGTGTCTCGATGGAAGGCAGCGCAATCGCTTCGGCACGCAAGGCCATCACGCGCCGCTATGACGGGCATTACCTCCCGGAAAAACCGCGCCAGTACAAAACCAAGGCCAAGAATGCTCAGGAAGCGCACGAAGCGATCCGGCCGACCGATTTCATCAAGGAAAAGGCCGGGCGCGGCGACGAGGAGAAGCTCTACAAGCTGATCTGGACCCGCGCTCTGGCTAGCCAGATGGCCTCGGCGCGGCTCGAGCGCACGACTGTACACATGGAAGAGGCGACCGGCCGCCACGGCCTGCGTGCCACCGGCCAGGTCGTGAAATTCCCCGGCTTCCTCGCGCTCTACGAAGAAGGCATCGACAAGCGCGGCGACGAAGAGGACGAGGACGGCCTGCTGCCCTTCCTGCGCGAAGGCGATACGCCCGCCAAGCGCGCGGTCGAGGCCAATCAGCACTTTACCCAGCCACCGCCGCGCTTCTCTGAAGCCTCGCTGGTCAAGCGGCTTGAGGAACTCGGCATCGGGCGTCCCTCGACCTATGCTTCGACCATCCAGACCCTGCGCGATCGCGACTATGTGCGGATGGAGAAAAATCGTTTCCACGCAGAGGAATCGGGGCGTCTTTTGACGGCGTTTCTCGAACGGTTCTTTACCCGCTATGTCGCGTTTGATTTCACCGCAGGGATGGAAGACGAGCTCGACGAGGTTTCCGGTGGCCGCGCCGAATGGAAGAAGGTGCTCGAAGCCTTCTGGCGCGACTTCAAGCCGAAGAGCGACGAGGTGATGGAGCGCAAGCCTTCGGAAGTCACCGAAGTGCTCGACACCTTCCTTGAGGATTACCTTTTCCCGCCCAAGGCCGACGGCACCGATCCGCGCCTTTGTCCGCGCTGCGGCGACGGGCGGCTGGCGCTGCGTGGGGGCAAGTATGGTGCCTTCGTCGCCTGCTCGAACTACCCCGAATGCAAGTTCACCCGCCGTTTCGCCCAGCCTGGCGCCGATGGGGAGGATCCGGCCGAAGACACAATCATGGGCAAGGACCCCGAGACCGGTCTCGACGTCGAGCGCAAGTCGGGCCGCTTCGGTCCCTATGTGCAGTTGGGCGAGGGCAAGGAGGCCAAGCGCGCCTCGATCCCCAAGGACCTCGACGACTTCGATCTCGAATGGGCGCTCAAGCTGTTGGCACTCCCGCGCATCGTTGGTGAGCATCCCGAGACGGGCGAGGAAATCGAAGCAGCGATAGGACGTTACGGTCCCTATCTCAGGCACGATGGAAAGTACGCGAAGCTGCAATCGACCCGCGATGTCTTCGACACCGGCATGAATGCGGCGGTCACGCTGCTGGCCGAAGCCGCCAATCGCAAGGGTGGAGGCCGCGCCAAGGCCGAGCCGATCAAGACTTTCGGTAAACACCCGGTGAGCGAAGCCGAGATGAAGGTGCTGCCCGGCCGCTACGGCCCCTATGTCACCGACGGCACGACCAACGCCACGATCCCGCGCGACATGAAGCCCGAGGACGTGACCGAGGAAGACGCCATCCGCCTGATCGACGAACGCGTTGCCAAGGGGCCGGCGAAGAAGAAGGGAAAGAAGAAGGCGCCTGCCAAGAAGAAGGCTGCGCCCAAGAAAAAGGCACCGGCCAAGAAGAAAGCTGCGGCCAAGAAACCCGCGGCGAAGAAATCCGCCGAAAAATCATCGGACCCGGCATGAGCAAGGAGCGTTTCGAACGTCACAAACAGCCATGGAACGCGGACGAGGTGGGCCAGCTGCGGACGCTGGCCGCCAAGGGGCAAGGACTGAAACAGATCGCGAAAGCGCTTGGCCGAAGCGAGGATTCGACCAAGGACTTCGCGAAGAAACAGAAGATCGCGATCGCCAAGAAACGCTAGCCGTTGGCAGCATCTTGCCGCCGGCAGCGTGCTAGCGCGGCATTTCCAGTCCCATCGCTTCGTAGAACTCGCGATCCTCGTCCCAGCCTTCCTCGGTTTTCACGTGCAGGAAGAGGTGGACCTTGCGGCCGAGCATCTCGCTCAATTCCTCGCGCGCGGCCTGGCCGATCGATTTGATCATCGATCCGCCCTTGCCGAGCACGATGGCGCGCTGGTTGTCGCGGGCGACGACGATCTGCTGGTGGATTTCCACGCTGCCATCGTCGCGCTCGGTATAGCTCTCGGGCCGCACCGCGCTGTCATAGGGCAGTTCTTCGCGCAGCTGCTTGTAGAGCTGTTCGCGCGTCACTTCGGCAGCCAGCAGGCGCTCGCTCGCATCGGACACCTGGTCTTCAGGATAGTGCCACGGGCTTTCGGGCATCGCCTTGGCGAGCTCGGCCTTCAATTCGGGCACGCCGTCGCCGGTAAGCGCCGAGACGAAGAACACTTCGGCGAAGTCGATCTGATCGACCAGCTCCTGCGCCAGCGCCAGCAGCGGCTCCTTCACCGCCTTGTCGACCTTGTTCAGCACCAGGATCTTGCGCTCGGGCCGTTTGGCCAGCGCTTCGATCAGCGGCATCAACTCGTGTCGGCGCTGCTTGATCGGATCGACCAGTAGCAGCACTGCATCGGCCGCCTCGGCGCCTTCCCAGGCGGCGGTGACCATCGCGCGGTCGAGCTTGCGGCGCGGCGCGAAGATGCCCGGGGTGTCGACGAGGATGATCTGCGCGCTGTCATGCAGCGCGATCCCCATCATCCGGGCACGGGTCGTCTGCGCTTTGGGCGAGGTGATCGCGACCTTCTGGCCGACCAGCTGGTTGACCAGGGTGGACTTGCCGGCATTCGGGGCGCCGATCACGGCGACCACGCCGCATTGGGTTTGTTTGTCAGCCATAGGTTTCGATGAATTTCCTTGCCGCTTCGGTTTCGGCGTCCTGTTTGCTCGATCCGCTGGCCTCGACCGCGCCGACCTTTTCGATTTCGACCCGCACGGTGAAATGGCGCGAATGGTCGGGCCCGGAGGTGTCGATCACGCTGTAGCGCGGCGGGCGGCGATTATTGCCAGCGGCCCATTCCTGCAGCGCGCTCTTGGGATGCTTGGAACGGCCCATACGCCCCGACAGCGTATCTGACCACAATTGCTCGACCATTGCGGCGGCGTTTTCGAAATCGCCCGTCATGAAGGCTGCGCCGATCACCGATTCCATCACATCGCCGAGGATGTTGGTGCTGTCGGTGCCGCCATCGTCGCGCGCCTGCTTGCCGAGCCGGACATGCGCGGGAAGCCCGCTAGCACGGGCGACTTCGGCGCAGGTATCGCGGCTGACCAGCGCTGCCAAGCGCTGCGCAAGCTTGCCTTCGGCCTGGTTGTCATGCGTGTAGAGCCATTGCGCGATCGCGAGGCCGAGCACGCGGTCGCCGAGGAATTCGAGCCGCTGGTAATCGCGCTTCTCGCCGGTCGAACCATGCGTCAGCGCGTCGAGCCAGACGCCTTCGTCGCCGAGGTCGCGACCGACCAGTGCGATCAGAAACGCGCGGGTGTCGTCGGAGAGGGCAGGGCGGGTCAGAGACCGTCTCCGATCCGGTCCCACCGCGCGGCCGTGAACCATGTCCACGGAAGGAAGGTGCTTGCGCTGCCATCGCTCGACCAGATCCGCATCTGCGCTTTGCCGAGCAGCAGGTTCATCGGCACATAGCCGACCCCGCCGCCGGCCACCGCGGGTGCGCGGCTATCGAGCGAATTGTCGCGATTGTCGCCCATCATGAACAGGTTTCCTTCGGGCACGACGTAGACCGGCGTATTATCATACTGGCCCAAGCCGAAATCGAGCGTGTTGTAGGAGACGTCATTGGGCAGCGTCTCGCGGTATTGCTCGTAGCGGCAGACCGGCGTTCCGTCGTCCGACACGGTGCGGAAACGCTGGGCGGCGCAGGTCGTGTTTTCAGACTGCGGCTCGATGAAATCGGCGACCTTCTCGCGCTTCACCGCGGTGCCGTTGATGTAGAGGACGCCCTCTTTCATCTGGATCTGGTCGCCGGGCAATCCGATCACCCGCTTGATGTAGTCCTCGTGACTGACCGGGTGTTTGAATACGGCGACGTCGCCGCGCTCGGGCTCGCTGCCGAAGATGCGCCAATCGCCCACCGGAGGTTCGAACAGCAGCGAATAGCGGGTGTAGCCGTAGGACCACTTGCTCGCCGCGAGGTAATCGCCGTTCCACAGCTTGGGCAGCATGGATTCGCTGGGGATCGAATGCGAGGCGAAGATGAAGCTGCGGAAGATGAACACGATCACGAACAGCTTGAGGATGAAGACGAAGATATTCTCTTCCTTCTTCTCCTTCTTGGCGGGCGCGTCGGTGCTCTCGTTTTCCGGCTTTTCGGCAGGCGGGGCGGCGGTGTCGGTCATGGCCGGCTCCTCTGCCCTTGAACCCGCTCGAAAATCAAGCGCGCAGGGATGAAGACGGGTCTTTATTCGACGGGCGTGCCACTCTAGGCCGGTCGCCAATCATCGACGGAGACAAGCGTGACCGATCCGCAAGCCATCTGGAAAGAACTGACCCTTCTCGAAAAGCCGACCCTTGCGGCGCTGTTCGAGGATCAAGCGAGGGTGGACGAATGGTCCCGCGCGCTCGACCTGCCGGGGGGAACGATCCGCTTCGACTGGTCCAAAACCCATCTCGACGATGCGCATGGCGAGGCTTTTGCCAAGCTGGCCGGTGCGATGGACTTCGCCGAAAAGCGCCGCGCGCTGTTTGCAGGCGAAATTGTCAATCAGACGGAGGATCGGGCCGCCGAACACACCGCCGAACGCGGTCATGGCGACGATGAGGCGGTGGCGCTCGCCGATGCGCTCCACATGCGGATGCGCGGCCTGGTCGAGGCGATCCATGGCGGCGCCTTCGGCGAGGTCCGGCACCTGATCCATGTCGGGATCGGCGGTTCGGCACTCGGCCCGGCGCTGGCGCTCGATGCGCTGGCAAGGGACGATGCCAAGGTCGACGTCCACGTCGTTTCCAACGTCGATGGCAATGCGCTGAAGGCGGCGTTCGCCGCCTGCGACCCGGAAACGACCATGCTCGCGGTCGCGTCGAAGACGTTCACCACGATCGAGACGATGACCAACGCGCAGTCGACGCTCGACTGGATGCTGGAAGGTGGCATTGCCGATCCCGAGGGCCGCGTGGTCGCGCTCACCGCCAATCCCGGGAAGGCGGTCGATTGGGGTGTCGACGAAACGCGCATCCTGCCGTTCAGCGAGACCGTGGGCGGGCGCTATTCGCTGTGGAGCTCAATCGGCTTCCCGGTCGCGATCGCACTGGGCTGGGAAGGCTTTGCCGCGATGCTCGACGGGGCGGGCGCGATGGACGCGCATTTCCGCGAGAGCGAGGGCCTTGCGAACCTGCCGCTGCGCGCTGCCTTTGCCGATCTCTATTACACCCATCTGCGTGGTTGCCAGACCCGGGCGGTGTTCGCCTATGACGAACGGCTGGCGCTGCTGCCCGATTATCTCCAGCAGCTCGAAATGGAGAGCAACGGCAAGAGCGTGACCGTCAATGGCGAGCCCGTCCACGGCCCCACCGCGCCGATCACCTGGGGCGGCACCGGCACCGACGCGCAGCACGCGGTGTTCCAGCTCCTGCACCAAGGCACGCATCTGGTGCCGGTCGATTTCATCGCGGCCATCGAACCCGGCCACGATCTCGACCCCGCGCATCACGAGATCCTGCTGATGAACTGCTTCGCCCAGGGCGCCGCGCTGATGGCGGGCAAGAAGAGCGAGGATGGCGCCAGGAACTACCCCGGCGACCGCCCCAGCGCGACGATCCTGTGCGACGCGCTCAACCCTGCGACGTTGGGCGTGCTGATCGCGTTCCACGAACACCGCACCTTCGCGAACGCGGTGCTGCTGGGCATCAATCCCTTTGACCAGTTCGGTGTCGAGCTGGGCAAGCAGCTCGCCCGCGCGATGGAAGAGGACGAGGGGGAATTCGACGCGAGCACGCAGGCGCTGCTGAATGCGGCGGGGTTGGGGTGATGAAAGAACCTTATGAGCGACCTTAGATCCATAGATATGCGTATCATCTCAGAGATGGTCGAGTGCTTTCGTGGTGCCGGTTATGTTCTCAATTTCGGCGATGGCACCTTCGCGGAATATTTCGCAGATGAGTTTAACATCGATATTGATGCTCCCGAGTTCTGTGAAGACGGGCAATCCAAAGGTAAGCGGCTTCGCTGCTTTTTGCGAAAGGCTGATAACACCACTGCTCTCCGTGTCATCGAGTCGTTGTGGGCGCATCGTCAGTATGAAATGGAGCGCATTGGTCGAAGCGAACAGTTGGTTGGCCTCGAAGGAAAAATCGAGCTCATCAAAGCTCGTTTGAAATCAGGTCAATCATCGTCGAGCACCCCTTTACCGCATGCATTCGACCACGGTAAGTTCGATGAACTTAAACAGCGGCTCTACAAATTGCGAAACGTACCCCCACAGCGCAGAGGGTATGAATTTGAAACATATTTAACTGATTGCTTCAATGCATTTGGCCTATCTGGACGCCGCGGTTTTCGAAACACTGGTGAGCAGATAGACGGCAGTTTTCTTCTCGATCATGAAGTGTATCTGCTGGAAGCAAAATGGACTGACTCTCCGATCGGCGTTGCCGAGCTTAGGGCGTTCTTAGGGAAGCTAGAGAAAGCATCGTGGACGCGAGGCGTTTTTGTGAGCTACAACGGTTTCATCGACGTTGGCCTGACTGCATTCGGTAATGCAAAAAGTCTCATATGCGTGAACGGTGAAGACATTTACGAGGCTTTAGGTTCAAAGGTTTCTTTAGATGAGCTTTTACGCAGGAAAGTTCGCACCGCCGCTGAAACAGGGTTACCGTTCACACCATTTTCTAAGTTGAAGATGACATGACATTTCAGCGTAAATGTCTCTCCAATGGGATAGAGGATAGCTGCGACGATGAATCATGTTTTTGCACTGGCAGGCGGGCTCCAGCGATGATCCGTCTGGTCCAGACCCTGCTCGCCGCCGCTGCGCTCTGGCAGGGCGTTCCGGCGCATGCGCAGGAAGAGCAGCCTGCTCCGCAGTCGATCCTGTTTATCGGTAACAGTTTTACCCAGGGGGCCAATTCCGCCGTGCTGCGCTATCGGCCCGACAGCGTCGAGGACATCAACGGCGAAGGCGTGGGGGGCATACCCGCCCTGTTTGCGAAATTCGCCGAGGAGGCCGGGCAGGCGTGGAGCGTGAGCCACGAATTGCGGGGCGGCAGCACGCTGGGTTTTCACCTCAACGAAAAGCGCGAGGCGATCGACCGCTCGTGGGATGCGGTGGTGATGCAGCAATATTCGACGCTCGACCCGAAGATCCCGCTCGATGCCCGCGACACGCGCGAGGATGCCCCGGCGCTGGCGCGGCTGTTCACAGCCGCCAACCCGCAGGTGCAGGTGTATCTGATGTCGACCTGGACCCGCGCCGATCAGACCTATCAGCCGACCGGGCACTGGTTCGGCAGACCGATCTCCGCCATGGCGCTCGACCTCAGGCGCGAACTCGACGCGGTCGACGCGGCAAGCGAGGAGATCGATGCGGTCCTACCCGTCGGCGAGGCCTGGAACGCTGCGATCGTAGCCGGGATCGCCGACGCCAACCCTTATGACGGGCGCGATTACGGCAAGATCGACCTGTGGAGCTACGACCATTATCACGCCAGTGCCGAGGGCTCCTATCTCGAGGCGCTGGTGGTGTTCGCCGAAATCACCGGATACGACGTGCGCCAGTTCGGCGATGGTGAAAGGGCCGCGCACGAACTGGGCATAGAACCCAAGGTCGCCGGGCGGCTGCAAAAGGTCGCGATGGCGCAAGTGCTTGCACAGCGCGACGCGGAAGGTGCCAAGCCCTAAGGCGTGCGCGGCGATCGGATCGACGTTTGGTACCGGTGCTTCCGCATCGGCTCGAACCCAAGTCGATCAGCTGATCTGAAACGGTTCGAGGGTGACGCGGCGGCGCAATGCACGCGGGGGCTTGGCATGAAGCGCCAGGGCCTTGGCGGTGAGCACACATTCGATGGCTGCGCTGCGGGGACGCGGATCAGGCATGGTCGTGCTCCCTCGCTTCGCGGCGTTCGCGAGCCTTGCGGGCTGCGGTCGCGCGGCGTTCGAACAGACGCCGTTCGACATTGCGCTGCGAATGGTGGCGCAGGTTCCAGATCACAATGGCCAGAACGACGACGAGCAGCGCAATCAGCGCATAGGCGATCATCACCCGCGTGGACATGACCACGGCCCAGGGCGCGAGGGTGAGGGAGGGGACGGACGACATTACGGCTCCTGTTCTGCGGGAGCGCGACGTAGTCTCTCAGTTCCGGGCATGCGGTTCGTTTACCGGAATGGGTGCGCTCTAGAGCATTGCCCTGGTTTCACCAAACGATTGTGCGCGGCACATAGACGGTGAAAGATTGACTTTTGCGCTGCACTGCACCACATGGGCTTCATCGAAGCGCCAGCCAGCGTGAAGCGGCGGCCTTCCAGGCAAGCCCCGGCGCGCTTCGGTTCCAGTTCTCAAGCTTCCCATTTCACGCGGGCGGTTTTCAACCCCCGCGCCGCGCGACGATTCCGTCTGCGCGCCGCTCAAGTTACGAGTTTTCATGACACAATTTACAGACCTCGGGCTCTCGCAGCCCGTGCTTCAGGCCCTCGATCTCAAGGGCTACGATACACCTACACCGATTCAGGCGCAGGCGATTCCGCCCGTGCTCGAAGGACGCGACCTCCTCGGCATCGCGCAGACCGGCACCGGCAAGACTGCGGCGTTCATGCTGCCCTCGATCGACAATCTTCGCGAGGCGGACAACCAGACCCCGTTCAAGTCCTGCCGCATGCTGGTGCTTGCGCCAACGCGCGAACTGGCCGGGCAGATTGCCGAAAATGCCAAGGAATATGGCGCGCTCGCCGGGCTCAAGGTCCACTCGATCGTCGGCGGGACCTCGGTCAACAAGGATCGCAACAAGCTGCATCGCGGCACCGACATTCTCGTCGCCACGCCGGGCAGGCTGCTCGATCTCATCGACCAGAAGGCCTTCCGCCTCGACGGCGTCGAAATCCTCGTCCTCGACGAGGCCGACCAGATGCTCGACCTCGGCTTCATCCACGCGCTGCGCAAGATCAGCCAGCTGGTGCCCGACGAACGCCAGACGCTCTTCTTCAGCGCAACCATGCCGACCGCGATCAAGGAATTGGTGGGCAAATATTGTCGCAATCCGGTGACCGTCTCGGTCACGCCCGAAAGCACGACCGCAGAGCGGATCGACCAGTATCTCTTCATGGTCCAGCAGGACGAGAAGCAGAGCCTGCTCGAAATGATCCTCTCGGGGCGTCACCCGATCCCGGGCAAGATCGAACGTGTGCTGATTTTCGCGCGGACCAAGCATGGCTGCGACCGGGTGGTGAAAAAGCTCGCCCAGGTCGGCATCGCCGCCAATGCGATCCATGGCAATAAGAGCCAGCCGCAGCGCCAGCGCGCGCTAGACGAGTTCAAGCGGGCCAAGACGCCGGTGCTGATCGCGACCGATGTCGCGGCGCGCGGGATCGACATTCCCGGTGTCAGTCACGTGATCAATTACGAACTGCCGAACGTGCCCGAGCAATATGTCCACCGGATCGGCCGCACCGCGCGTGCCGGGGCGGACGGGGTCGCGATCGCCTTTTGTGCCGAAGACGAACGGGCTTACCTCAAGGACATTCGCAAGACGACCGATGCCGAATTCGAACGGCTCGATTTGCCGGAGAATTTCCGTGCGGTGGTCGAAGGCGTCGGCCCGACCAAGCGCGCTCCCCCGGGCCAGCGCGCGCCGCGTGCGAAGGTCCAGCCGCGTCCGGGCGCTGCGCCCAAGGGCGGACGGCCCAAGCAGAAGCATCCCGCTCGCAAGGGCAGGCCGCAAGGCGCCGGGAACGGTGGCGGCCAGGGTGGTTCCGGTGGTGGTCAGCGCCGTGGCAATCGCAATCGTCGCCGCAGCGGCGGCGGAGGCGGTCGGAACAATCCTTGACCCTCTTCGCTAGGGTTGTCAGGCGCTAGCTCGATAATCCACGCGGAGACGATCACGACATGACCGGCACGATACTGTTCCTGCTGCTGGGCTTTGCCCTGCTGGTGGGCGGGGGTGAATTGCTGGTCCGCGGCGCGGTGCGTTTGGCCGAGCGGCTGGGGCTTTCCTCGATGCTGATCGGCCTCACCGTGGTCGGCCTGGGCACCTCGATGCCCGAGCTGGCCGCGAGCGTGCAGGCCGCATTGGCCGGATCGCCCGGCATTGCGCTGGGTAACATCGTCGGCTCGAACCTCGCCAACACGCTGTTGATCCTCGGCACCGCTGCGCTGATCGCGCCGGTGATGGTGGAGCGCAGCGTGTTGTGGCGCGATGGTCTTGTCGGGCTGGGCGGCGTGTTGCTGCTGATGCTCGCTGGGCAGACGCTGGGCCTCGATCGTGTGGTCGGCATCGGCTTCCTGGCCGTGCTGGCGGCCTATATCTGGTTCGCCTTCCATCAGGAGAAAACCGGTGTGCACGGGGCCGCCGGAGACCGCGTCTTGGCCGTGGAAGGCACGCATCCCGATTTCCACGTCGAGGAAGAACCGCGCGGCAGCATGTGGACGGCGGTGGCATTGTTCCTCGCCGGGCTTGTCCTGATCGTCGCCGGGGGCACGGTGCTGATCGATGCGGCGGTCAAAATCGCGGGGCATCTCGGCGTGTCGGACACGGTCATCGGCCTCACCATCGTGGCAGCGGGAACATCCTTTCCCGAACTCGTCACCACCGTGATCGCGGCGCTTCGCAAGCAGAGCGATCTCGCGCTCGGCAATGTGCTCGGCTCCAACATCTACAACATCTTCTTCATCGGGGGAGTGACCGGCATCGTCGCGCCCGGGCCGATTCCGCTCCCGATCCTGTCTTTCGATCTCTGGGTCCTGGTCGGCGCTTCGGTCGTTGCGATGGTGTTCGCCTTTACCGGCGGACGTCTCGGGCGATGGGAAGGCGGCGCGCTGGTCCTCGCCTACACCCTCTTCATTCTTTTCACCGCCGACCTGATCCGGCTCTAGGAGCATTTGCATGACCGCCTCGAACGATACGCCCGAATACGATTACGATCTCTTCACCATCGGTGGCGGATCGGGCGGAGTGCGCGCGAGCCGGGTCTCTGCCGCACACGGCGCACGCGTCGCGCTGGCGGAGGAGTACCGCGTCGGCGGGACCTGCGTGATCCGCGGCTGCGTGCCCAAGAAAATGCTCGTCTACGGTGCGCATTTCGCCGAGGACCTGAAAGACGCGCGCGCGTTCGGCTGGTCGACCGAAAAATGCGAGTTCGACTGGAAGACGCTGCGCGACAATGTGCTCGACGATGTCGACCGGCTCGAGAGTGGCTACACCGAGACGCTCGAGAACCACGACGTCGAGATATTCAAGGAACGCGCGACGATCACCGGCGCGCATGAGATCACGCTCGAAAGCGGCCGCACGGTTACCGCGAAATACATTCTGGTCGCGACCGGCGCGACACCGCGCATGCCGAGCTGTCAGGGCGCCGATCACGCCATCAGCTCGAACGAGGCGTTCCACCTCGACGAATTGCCCAAGAAGATCATCATCGCCGGGGGCGGCTACATCGCCAACGAGTTCGCCGGTATCTTCAACGAATTCGGCTGCGATGTGCATATCGTCAACCGCGGCGATCGCCTGCTCCGCCAGTATGACGAGGCGGTGCGCGACCGGCTGCTGCAGATCAGCACGATGAAGGGGATCAAGTTCCGCTTCAACACCACTTTCGAATACATCAAGCCATGCGACGAAGGCGGCTATTTCGTGAAGCTTTCGGATTGCGACGAGGAAAAAGCCGACCTCGTGATGTTCGCGGTCGGACGCATTCCCAACACCGACGGGCTGGGCCTCGACAAGGCGGGGGTCGAACTCGGCGAGAATGGCGAGGTCAAGGTCGACCGCTTCAGCAAGACCAATGTCGATCACATCTACGCCGTCGGCGACGTCACCGATCGGGTGCAGCTTACCCCCGTTGCTATCCGCGAAGGCCAGGCCTTTGCCGACACCGTGTTCGGCGGCGGCGATCCGGTTGCGGTCGATCATTCCTGCATTCCCAGCGCCGTGTTCAGCCATCCGCCGATTGCATCGGTGGGCATGACCGAAGGCGAGGCCAAGAACGCGCTCGGCAGCGTGAAGGTCTATCTGTCGGATTTCAGGCCGATGAAGAACGTGCTTGCGGGCCGCAACGAGCGCAGCCTGTTCAAGATGATTTGCGACGGCGAGAACGGCAAGATCGTCGGCATCCACATGATCGCGCCCGAAGCGCCCGAAATGATGCAGGCAGCCGCGATCGCGGTCAAAGCCGGGCTGACCAAGGAAGACTTCGACGCGACCACCGCGATCCATCCGACCATGGCCGAAGAACTGGTGCTGATGCGGTGATGGCGTGATATTGCGGATCTCCGAAGGGAGAGACGCAATGCCCAAGACCATCCTCGTTACCGGTGGCACCGGCTTCATCGCCGGGGAGATCATCGACCGCCTGCTCGAAGCCGGGCACACCGTCCACACGACGGTGCGCAACCGCAAGAAGAGCGAGGACGGCTTGCGCGACCGGTTCGATGTCGGCGCGGCCAAGCTGAAGATCTTCGAGGCCGATCTGATGGACGATGCCGGGTGGGCAGAGGCCAATGCCGGCTGCGACGCCGTCGCCCATGTCGCCTCGCCGATTGCGGTCGGCACGCCCAAGGATGAGGACGAGATGATCGTGCCCGCTCGCGAAGGCGCGATCCGCGCGCTGCGTTTCGCCAAGGAAGCGGGCGTCGCGCGCTTCGTGCAGACCAGCTCGGTCGCCGCGGTGTCCTATGGCAGCGATGCCAAGACCCGCACGGTCGACGAAAGCGACTGGACCGATATCACCCATGCCGAAACGGGCGCCTACGCCAAGTCCAAGACCATCGCCGAACGCGCCGCGCGCGACTGGGTGCTGGCCAATGGCGGGGAGATGGAATTCGTCTCGGTCAATCCCTCGATGGTGCTCGGCCCTGTCTACGACGCCGATTTCTCGCCCTCGGTGCAGGTTGTGAAACAACTTCTGGATGGTTCGATGCCAATGGCGCCCGATATCGGCTTCGGCGTGGTCGACCTGCGCGATCTGGCCGACCTCCATGTCCGCTGCCTGACCCAGTCCGGCCTCGCCAACGAGCGCTTCATCGCTTCTGGCAAGCCGATGAAGCTGATCGAGATCGCCGAGGTGTTGCGCCGCCGCCTGCCGCCCGGACAGACGCGCAAAGTGCCCAAGCGGGTGATGCCGAACTGGATGGTACACGCGCTGGCGCTGTTCAATTCGGGTGTGCGGCAGATCAAACCCGGCCTCGGGCGCACTACATATTACGATGTGAGCCATGCCAAAGAGGTGCTCGACTGGGAGACCCGCCCGCCCGAAGAGAGCGTCGTCGATTGCGCAAAAAGCCTGATCGCCTGCGGGGTAGTAAAGGTCTAGCGCCCCCTCGAAGCTTGCCAACTTGCCCCGTCGGTGGCTAACCGCCTCGTAACCAAGGGAGAGCGCCAGAGCCTATGTCCGCCAATATTGCCGAAATGGAACGCCGCCGCGAAGCCGCCCGCATGGGCGGGGGGCAGAAACGCATCGATGCCCAGCACGCCAAGGGCAAGCTGACTGCGCGCGAACGGCTCGACGTTCTGCTCGACGAAGGCTCGTTCGAAGAGCTCGACACCTATGTCGAACACGATTGCGTCGATTTCGGGATGCAGAAAAACAAGATCCCCGGCGATGGTGTGGTCACCGGTTCGGGAACGATCAACGGCCGTCTCGTCTTCGTTTTCAGCCAGGATTTCACCGTATTCGGCGGCTCGCTGTCGAAGCGCCATGCAGAGAAGATCTGCAAGGTGATGGACATGGCGATGAAGGTCGGCGCGCCGGTAATTGGCCTCAACGATTCGGGCGGCGCGCGCATCCAGGAAGGCGTTGCATCGCTCGGCGGCTATGCCGAAGTGTTCCAGAAGAACGTGCTTGCATCGGGCGTGGTCCCGCAGCTGTCGCTGATCATGGGCCCCTGCGCGGGCGGGGCGGTCTATAGCCCGGCGATGACCGACTTCATCTTCATGGTGAAGGACAGCTCCTACATGTTCGTGACCGGACCCGAAGTGGTAAAAACGGTGACCAACGAGACGGTGACGCAGGAGGAACTGGGCGGTGCGGTGACGCATACGACCAAGACCAGCGTCGCCGATATCGCCTATGAAAACGATATCGAGGCGCTGCTCGCGGCGCGCGATTTCATCGACTATTTGCCACTGTCGAACCGCGAGGATGTGCCCGACCGCCCGACCGCCGATCCAATCGAGCGCGAAGAACGCAGCCTCGATACGCTGATCCCCGACAATGCGAACCAGCCCTACGACATGCACGAGGTGCTGCGCAAAGTGCTGGACGAGGGCGAGTTCTTCGAGATCCAGCCCGCCCATGCGGCCAATATCCTGTGCGGCTTCGGCCGCGTCGAAGGCCGCACGGTGGGCGTCGTCGCGAACCAGCCGATGGTGCTGGCGGGCGTGCTCGATATCAATTCGTCGAAGAAGGCCGCGCGCTTCGTCCGCTTCTGCGATGCGTTCGACATTCCGATCCTGACCTTCGTTGACGTGCCCGGCTTCCTCCCCGGCACGAGCCAGGAGCATAACGGCATCATCAAGCACGGCGCGAAGCTGCTCTTCGCCTATGCTGAGGCGACCGTGCCCAAGATCACCGTCATCACCCGCAAGGCCTATGGCGGCGCGTATGACGTGATGGCGTCCAAACACCTGCGCGGCGACCTCAACTACGCCTGGCCGACCGCCGAGATCGCGGTGATGGGCGCGAAGGGCGCGGTGGAGATCATCTTCCGCCAGGACCGCAACGATCCCGACAAGATCGCCGAAAAGACCAAGGAATACGAAGACCGCTTCGCCAACCCCTTCGTGGCCGCCTCACGCGGCTATATCGACGAGGTGATCTTCCCGCACTCGACGCGCAAGCGGATTGCGCTGGGGCTCAGGAAGCTACGCGGGAAGGTGCTGGAGAACCCTTGGAAGAAGCACGATAATATTCCGCTTTGAGGTGATCGCATGAAAAGGGCGCTGTTTTTCTTCGTCATATTCCTGAGCTCTCAGGCCCTAGCCCAATCAAGTCCATGGCTAGAATGGGTGGCTGCGAACTCGCCCTACGGGTTTGACATAACTCCGGATGGGACGATTTGGATAAATGTTGATGAAGTGGGGCAGGAGGATGATTTTGCAGTCCACGCTGAGCAGTTGCTAAATGCTCGAACGGAATCTGAACGCCAGCCCGAGTTTTGGGTCCGTGGGTACCATAAGAAAAACAGAGATGTTGATTACCGCGAGACTAAGACCCGTTATCGGCTCGACTGCGCGAAGGAACGAATTCAGGTTCTCTTGTGGGTCGCGTATGATTCCGAGGGTAGGATGATTGAGCGACAGGGTGGGGGTGCGATGAGTTACGTAATACCGGGTACTTATGGAGCTGAGTACCATCGGCTGTTTTGTATTATGCAGGATTAGAGATGAAACTCGGCCGTCTCAACCATATCGGCGTCGCGACGCCTTCGATTGCGGACTCCGTCGCCTATTACCGCGACACGATGGGCGCGGTGCGGATCAACGAGCCGTTCGACCTGCCCGAACAGGGCGTGAAGGTCTGCTTCGTCGATACGCCCGACAGCGCGGGCGAAGTCGGCAAGGGCACGCAGATCGAGCTGATCGAGCCTTATGACGAAAGCTCCCCCATCAACGGTTTCCTCGCCAAAAACCCCGCCGGGGGCCAGCACCATGTCTGCTACGAGGTGGAGGACATCGAGGCGGCACGCGAGTGGTTCGAGGGGAAGGGCAAGCGCATCCTCGGCCCGACGCGCATCGGCGCGCATGGCACGCCGATCTTCTTCCTCCATCCGAAGGACATGATGGGCCAGCTCACGGAAATCATGGAAACGCCGACCAGCGCCTGATCGTCCGGGCGCGACGCATTCTCGCATTGGCGGGTCGCGACGGTCCACGGACGTTGAATTTGTTCACAAATCTGATAGGGCTGCGCTCAGGGGCGGCGGTTTGCCGATTACAGGGGGGCGACAGACATGCAAGAGCTGGATTTGCCACTCGATCGCGATCTCTTCTTCCGGAAGATGATCAGTTCGTTTGCAAAATCTCTGGAAGAAACTGTCGGTCTGGATGAGGCGGCGGGTTATGTCGCGCTGGTCGGTTCCGAAATTGGCACTTGGATCGAAGACCAGTATAAGGAATCCTCCGGCAAGGAACGGTTCGAGCCGGAGGAGCTGGCCGAGTTGCTGGTCGATCTGAAGGGGCGAATTGGGGGCAAGTTTCACGTGATCAGCGTGGATGACGACCAGATTGTGCTGGGGAACGATGCCTGCCCGTTTGCCGAGCTTGCCGAAGGGCGGCCGGCGCTTTGCCGGATGACATCCAATGTGTTTGGCCGGATTACCGCCAATCAGCTGGGTTATGCCCGCGTCGACCTCCAGGAGACTATTGCCAAAGGCGACGGGCGTTGCCGGGTCGTGATCAATCTCAAGCCCACCGATACGGCGGGCGACGAAGACCACGAATTTTTCCGCGTGGATGACGATCTGATTTAGTATGAAGAGCCGGGGCAGCCTTTCCGCCAGCTATTGCGCCAGGGTCGTAGACAACCTGAGCCAGGAAACCCTGCTGCTTGGCAAGGGCGGGAAGATTCTGTTCGCCAATCCGGCGGCGGAGGAATTCCTCGTCGATGGTGAGCAGCACGTGTTCGACCTATTTGCCAACGAGAATAATGAGCTGCGCGGTAAACTCCGCGCAATTGCGCAGTCGGGTCAGTGGCTGCCGCTGAATGCGACCTTCCGATCGGGCCCGATGAAAGGCGTCGAGCTGAAAATGCGCGGGCGCGGCGTGTGGGACAAGGATGCCGCCGAGCACAATATCCTGCTGGTGAGCGCGCGGGATCGCGACGAGGGTTTTGCCCAACTGCGCGGACTGGTACGAGAACTGAACCGCGATTTATTGTCGAAGCGAAACGACAACGCCAATCTTGAGCGAGCGCTCGAGGCCGAGGGACGCCTTCACCGCGAGTTGATCCACCGGGTGAAAAACAATCTGGCGTTGCTCAATGCGCTGGTCAGTTTTCGCAGCAAGGCCAGCGATAGTGCGGATGTCAAAAAGGCGCTGAGCGACCTTGAAAACCGGATCCACGCGATCCGTGCGGTGCACGATCTGCTGGATCAGGCGGGCGAAATCGATTTCGTGCAAGCGGGCGAGCTGATTCGGTCGCTATGCCACCAATTGCAGCAGTCGGTTTTGCCGGACAACATTTCGCTTGAGAACGAATTGCTCGATGTCACCTTGCCGGTGGAGGACGCAACACCGCTCAGCCTATTGATAAACGAGCTTATCACCAATGCCGCCAAACATGCCTTCCCGGGCAATCGCGACGGTCGTGTGAGGGTGGCGTTGCAGAAGAACGGGGTCGACAAGCTGGAAGTCAGCATCGCCGATGATGGCAAGGGTATGTCCGACGATTCTGAGCGTGAGGGGTCTGGCAGCCGAATTATGGAAGCTCTGGCGCAGCAGATCGGCGGGGAGCTGCAGCGGAAATCGGAAGGCACGGGCACGAAATGGACGTTCATTTTCCCCTACCGTGCCGCGCATCGCGACGAAGCGTCGGTAGAGCAGGAAGCCGAATCCACCTGATCAGGGTCTTGCTGTAAGCCGGTGACTGCGGCTAGTCGCAGGCCCGAACGGGAGGCCCGATGGCAGATTACGAAAATATCCTCGTCGACCACGATAATTCGGTCGCGAAAATCACGCTTAACCGGCCCGATCGCCTGAACGCGATCACGCCTGCCATGGCCGTCGAACTGCGCGATGCGCTGGCTGCGCCGGGTGATGCGCGCGCGTTCCTGATCGAGGGGGCAGGGCGGGCGTTCTGCTCGGGTGCCGATCTCGCCAGTGGCCGCGACCGCGGGTCCAGCGGCGGGCGCGGGGCCTATGACAGCCTGTCGATGAGCTACAACCCGCTGATGGTGCAGATGGCGCAATGCAGCGTGCCGATCATCGCGGCGGTCAATGGACCGGCGGCGGGCATCGGGTGCTCGATCGCGCTGGCGTGCGATTTCGTCCTCGCCGGAAGCTCGGCCTATTTCCTCCAGGCCTTCGTCAATATCGGCCTCGTGCCCGATGGCGGCGCGACATGGATGCTGCCCCGCCTGATCGGCAAGGCCCGCGCGACCGAGATGATGATGCTGGGCGAGAAGATCGGCGCGGAAAAGGCCGAGGACTGGGGCCTGATCTACAAGGCCGTATCCGACGAGGCGCTGTCCGACGAGGCGCAGGCCCTCGCTGCGCGCCTCGCCAAGGGGCCCACGTTGGCGCTGGGCCAGATTCGCGAGAACATCATGCACGCGCTGCAGCACGACCTGACCGGCGCGCTCCATCAGGAAGCGCTCGGCCAGCACCGCGCGGGCGACAGCAAGGATGCCGTCGAAGGCGCGATGTCGTTCCTCCAGAAGCGCAAGCCGGACTTCAAGGGCGAGTGATCGCTCGCCAGCGGCGCGGCGCTGACCGGATCAGGCCAGCGCTGCATCCTCGGGCTCGGCCTTGCCCATAAGGCGCGGGGCAAGCAGCAGCTTGAACAGCATGAACACCACGCCTGCCCCTGTGGCCAGAGCCATGTGGATCAGCCAGAACTGCGTTACCGGCATGGTCTCGAACCATCCGCCGACCCAGCCGACCAGCGAATTGCCGGCGAAGAACGACAGGTAATAGAGACCGATCACGGTCGCGTTGATCTGCTTGGGTGCAAGCCGCGCGAACAGCGCGAGGCTGACCGGGAGCATGTGCGCGAGGCCGATCGAGTTGACGATGTGGAACATGACCGGCCAGGCAAGGCCGATCTTCTCGCCCGGAGGTGTGGTCGCTGCCGCCATGTAGAGGCACACCATCCCGCCGATCGAAAACACCGAGCCGATGATGATCTTGGTCAGCTCGTCGGGCTCGGTCCAGCGGGTCTTCCACCAGCGATAGAACCCCGCGACGATCGCGAGGAAGCTGACCGATACCACTGCATCGAGCGTGATCAGCCAAGTGGTCGGCAGCTTCTCGCCACCCCAATAGAGCGCGAAATCCTTGTCCGCCCAGACGAGATAGGCGTTGAAGATCTGGTTATTGGGCACGATCGCCACCGCCAGCACCGGGATCAGCAGGATCAGCGCGGCGGTGGCGAGCCAGTCTTTGCGGCTCATCGGCTCCTTGGGCTCGGCGGTTGTTTTCGCGACGCCGAAATGTTCGCGGGGCAGGTATTTCTGGCCCCAGAGATAGATCGCGAGGCCAATGAGCATGCCGACGCCCGCCGCGCCGAAGCCCCAGTGCCAGCCCATCGTCTCACCCAGCGTGCCAACGATCAGCGGGCTGGCGATCACACCGGCGTTGATCGCGAGGTAGAAGATCTGGAACGCGTCGGCACGGCGCAGATCGTCGGGTTTGTAAAGGCTGCCGACCTGGCTGGCGATATTGCCTTGAACATGCCCGACCCCAGGATCAGGCACAGCAGCGCGAGCAGGAAGGTGACGTTGAACGCCATCAGGAAATGGCCCAGCGCCATGGTGATCGCGCCAAGCAGCACCGTGCGTCGCTTGCCCAGCACACGATCGGCAATCCAGCCGCCCAGGATGGGCGTGAGATAGACGCTCGCCGCATAGGTTCCGAAGATCGCGCTGGCGAAGGCCTGACCGTCGATTCCGCCATAAAGCGCACGCAATTGCTCGATCCCCGCCACGCTTTCGACCTCGCCCGGCAGCAGCAGCGATTTCGTCATCTAGAGCACCAGCAGCGCCTGCATGCCGTAGAAGGAGAACCGCTCCCACGCCTCGGTAAAAGCGAGATAGCCGAGCCCCTTCGGATGACCGAGGAAGGACCGGTCGGCCGGTTCGTGGAGGGTAGGGGTGGCTTCGGCAACGGGCATGGCGTGGTTCCGGCCGTGGCAAGAATCGGGCGGGGTTAGCGCGATCTTAACCGTCTGTCGCTTGGAAGCTGCGCGTGCCAACCATTCGGCCTGTGCAAGCGCCGGATCGCGGGAAAGCGCGCCTTGTGGATTTGGCAGGCGGCGGCGTTCGGGTTACAGGCTCGGTCATGAGCGACAACAAAACCCCCACTTACGACGACTGGAAAACCAAGGCCGACAAGGAAGTGAAGGGCCGCGACCTGACCTGGCACACGCCGGAAGGGATCGCGGTCAAGCCACTCTATACGTCTGAAGATGTGGGTGCCCACGCGCCCGAACTCGATCCCGGTGTTCCGGGCATCGCGCCGTTCACGCGCGGGCCCTATGCCTCGATGTATACCGGGCGGCCGTGGACCATCCGCCAATATGCGGGCTTCTCCACCGCAGAGGAATCGAACGCCTTCTATCGCCGTAATCTGGCCGCCGGGCAGAAGGGCCTCTCGGTCGCCTTCGACCTCGCCACCCATCGCGGATACGATTCCGATCACCCGCGCGTGGTTGGCGATGTCGGCAAGGCTGGCGTCGCGATCGACACCGTACGCGACATGGAAATCCTGTTCGACCAAATCCCGCTCGACACGATGAGCGTATCGATGACGATGAACGGCGCGGTGATCCCCGTGCTGGCGTTCTACATCGTCGCGGCGGAGCGGCAGGGGGTTTCGCAGGACAAGCTCGCCGGAACCATCCAGAACGACATTCTCAAGGAGTTCATGGTCCGCAACACCTATATCTACCCGCCCGAACCGAGCATGCGGATCATCTCGGACATCATCGCCTATACTTCGGCCAACATGCCGAAATTCAACAGCATTTCGATCTCGGGCTATCATATGCACGAGGCCGGGGCCACCGCGGTGCAGGAACTCGCCTTCACCATTGCCGACGGCAAGGAATACGCCAAGCGCGCGATGGAAGCGGGCCTCGATCTCGATGCCTTCGCGCCGCGCCTGTCCTTCTTCTGGGGCATCGGCATGAACTTCTTCATGGAGATCGCCAAGATGCGCGCGGCGCGTCATCTGTGGCACGATGTGATGACCGATCTCGGTGCGCAGAACCCCAAGTCGAAGATGCTGCGCACCCATTGCCAGACGAGCGGCGTTTCGTTGCAGGAGCAGGACCCCTACAACAACGTCATCCGCACCACGATCGAGGCGATGGCGGCGGTGCTGGGCGGCACACAGTCGCTCCACACCAATGCGCTGGACGAGGCGATCGCGCTGCCGACCGACTTCTCCGCTCGCATCGCGCGCAACACGCAGCTGGTGATCCAGGAAGAAACCGGCATCACCAATGTCGCCGATCCGCTGGGCGGTTCGTACTACATCGAAAGCCTCACCGCGGCGCTGGTCGAGAAGGCCAAGGCCATGCTGGACGAGGTCGAGGCGGCGGGCGGGATGACCGAATATGTTGCTAGCGGTCAGCCCAAGGCGCAGATCGAGCGCGCCGCCGCGGTGAAGCAGGCCAGGGTCGATCGCGGCGAGACCGTGATTGTCGGGGTCAACAAGTATCGCCGCGACAAGGAAGACGAGATCGACACGCTCGATATCGACAACCACGCTGTGCGCCAGAGCCAGATTGCGCGGCTCGAGGAAGTGCGCGCCAAGCGCGACGAGAAGGCGTGCCAGGCCGCGCTCGAATCCCTGACCGAAGGCGCGCGGGGCGGTGAGAACGTCCTGCAGCTCGCGGTCGAGGCCGCGCGCCACGACGCCACGCTTGGCGAAATCAGTGCGGCAATGGAAGATGTGTTCGGTCGCTACGACACGATCCCCGCCCCGGTGCGCGGCGTCTATTCCGAAGCCTATGCCGACGACGATCGCTATGCGCAGGTGGTCGAAGGCGTGAAGGCGGTCGAACGCCGCCTGGGCCGCGCGCCGCGCCTGATGGTTGCCAAGATGGGGCAGGACGGCCACGACCGCGGGGCCAATGTGATCGCGAGCGCCTTTGCCGATATGGGCTTCGAAGTCGTCTCCGGCCCGCTGTTCCAGACGCCGGAAGAAACCCGCGACATGGCGCTCGAAACGCAAGTCGACGCCATCGGCGCGAGCAGCCTTGCGGCGGGCCACAAGACGCTGATCCCCGAACTGATCGGCTTGCTGAAAGACGCGGGCCGCCCAGACATCAAGGTGATCGCCGGCGGCGTGATTCCGCAGAAGGACTACGACTTCCTGCGCGATGCCGGGGTGCAGGGCATTTACGGCCCGGGCAGTAACGTGGTCGAGTGCGCCGCGGACGTGCTGCGCTTGCTGGGGCACAATATGCCACCTGCGGGGGACGAGTTGGAGGCGGCGGAGTGATGAGATTCCTACCCGCAGGTTTGGGAATGCTGTTGGCTCTTTCGCCGACGGCAGCTCAAGCCTGTCGGCAGCTGATTCCGAGCGCGAAATTCGAGCGCAGCGATCTGGTTGTAGAGGCCGAAGCCTTTTGTCTTGAGACAACTGGGGTCTGCGAGCTGCAGATTTTTGAGGTTCTCAAGGGTGACGAAAAATTATCTGGCTCGAAAGTCAACATGCACGTCGATGAAACGCCTCCGCAAAATGAGATCGATGGGAGGATTGTGATCGGCCGGTGTCCGCAAACATTCGAGCCATGGCAATCGAGGATTTCAGGGCGTTTCTATCTGGTTCGAAGGAATGACGGAACGTTGTTCGCAGCACATCCTCCAGACGCAACCACCGAGGCAATGATTGAAGAAGAAGGTGTCGAACCAGAATGACCCAAATCCGCACCGACTGGACACGCGAACAAATCGCCGAGATGTTCGACCTTCCCTTCACCGAATTGCTTTTCCAAGCTGCCACGGTCCATCGCGAATATCATCCGCCCGAACAGGTGCAGCTGTGCACGCTGCTCTCGATCAAGACCGGCGGGTGTCCGGAAGATTGCGGCTATTGCTCGCAGTCGGTGAAGGCCGATAGCGGCGTTGAGGCGACCAAGCTGATGGACGTTCGCGCCGTGCTGCAGACTGCGGCGCAGGCGAAGGATGCGGGCAGCCAGCGCTTCTGCATGGGCGCCGCGTGGCGCAATCCCAAGGACCGCGACATGCCCGCGATTGTCGAGATCGTGAAAGGCGTGCGCGCGATGGGGCTGGAGACCTGCATGACGCTGGGCATGCTGACGCCAAAGCAGGCGGATATGCTCAAGGAAGCGGGCCTCGACTATTACAATCACAATGTCGACACCGGGCCGGAATATTACGAGCGGGTGATCTCGTCGCGCAACTACCAGGACCGGCTCGATACGCTCCAGAACGTGCGCGATGCGGGCATCAATGTGTGCAGCGGCGGAATCGTGGGCATGGGCGAAACGCGCGAGGACCGCGTGGGCTTCGTCCACACGCTCGCCACGCTCGAACGCCATCCCGAAAGCGTGCCGGTCAACGCGCTGGTTCCGGTCAAGGGCACGGTGCTGGGCGACATGCTCGCCGATACCCCGCTCGCCAAGATCGACGATATCGAATTCGTTCGCACCGTGGCGGTCGCGCGCATTACCATGCCGATGAGCATGGTGCGCCTGTCCGCCGGACGCGAGAGCATGAGCGAGGCCACGCAGGCAATGTGCTTCATGGCGGGCGCGAATTCGATCTTCACCGGCGACAAGCTGCTCACCGCGCCGAATGCGGGCGACGACAGCGACGGCGCGCTGTTCGCCAAGCTGGGGCTGACGCCGCTACAAGGCGAGGAGCCCCTTCGTCAGGCTCGGACCGGGGTAGATCAGCAAATGGAGCCGGCTGAATGACCGAGAAGAAATCGCTGACTGAACGCCTTGGCGGGACGACCGATGAGCAATTGATCGCCGAGTTCAAGGGCGCAGATGCCGAGAACCTCAGCTACGATTTCTTCAAGAACATGACCTCGCTGTCGATCCTGACCTTGGGCGGCATCCTGACTTTGTCCGAAGGCCTGTTCGCCGAGCGGATAGAGTTCTGGCAGATGCTGGTGACAGCGGGCCTGATTGCCGCAGGGGGCATCGTCGCGCTGCAATGCCAGGCCGATATTGTGCAGATGGCGCGCGGCAAGAAAGTCTCTACCTCCTGGCTGCGCTTCGGACATCGATTGGCACCCGGACTGCTCGGGGCCGGAATCGGTGCCTTCCTCGCGCTGATCGGTGGTGCCTTCAGTTGAGCCTCGGCTTCTCCGTCGAGGACCTCCTTCCCAAGGCGCGCGGAGGGGGGCAGTTGAAGATGGGCCTCCAGAAGCTCGACGAGGAATGCTGGCTCCAGCCCGATCCCGACCTTGCCGCGCGGGCCGAAGGCTTCGCCGCCTATCCGGAGGGCATCCAGCTCTCTCCCGACGGTGAGGGGCCCGGAGGGGAGCTTGCCGCTATGCTCGGCCTCACCGGCGGTCTGCCCGAAGCCGCGCAGGCCCATCACGAAGACATGTGCCTCCTCACCAAGCGCGAGCAGGACGAGCAGTATCGCCTCGTCGGCGCGGCGGTGGCGTGGCCGTCGGACTGGACGCCCGCCGACAAGCTCGGCCTCCCGCTGCGCGCGCTCCATGCGCCGATCCAGGGCTATGAGGAACAGCTCGCCAGCGGGGTCGATCATTTCATGGCCAAGCTGAAGCCCGGGCCGATCTATGGCCGTTGCAACTGGTTCATCGCCACCACCGGCGACATGCGCTGGGTGGCCGAGCCGCCTGCAACAGCATTCGCCCATGTGACTCGCCAGAATGCTGGTGAGACGCTGTTCGTCCGCTCCGAGCGCCAGACCTTGCGCCGCTTGCCGCAGACGGGCGCGATCCTGTTCACGATCGGAGTCTACGTTTCGCCGTTGGGCGATCTGTCTGCTGCCAATATCGCCATGCTCGCCCGCGCCATCGGCTCGCTGGTCGAAGGTGAGGGGGATCGCCGCGGCGCGGGGGCTTACGCCGACGCGCTAATCGGCTATGCGGCGGGACGAGAGGACAATCGATGATCGTTTCTACACTGCTGCTCCTTGTCGCCGCGCCGGCCGACTGCTCCGAGAAGAGCGGCGCTAGGATTTCAAGCGAATGCGCGCTGCAGGAATCGCTCCGGCAATTGCCCGACCTCGATTGCGAAGAGCCGATGACGCAGACGGCGATGAACGTCTGCTCCTACCGCACGTATCTGCGCGCCGATATTGCGCTGAACCAGGCATGGTCGCAGGTGGCCGAGCGCTATCGCGCCGACGACGGCCAGACGGATACATGGAACGCGATCCTGAAGGCCCAGCGGTCCTGGCTGGCCTACCGCGATGCCGAATGCGCCCTGCAGCGGGACCGATTTGAAGGCGGGAGCATTGCGCCCCTGATTGCCAATAGCTGCCTTTTCACGTTGACCGAACTGCGCACAGAACAACTCCAGACCCTGTTGGACGAAAATTGATGTTCAAGAAAATCCTGATTGCCAATCGCGGCGAGATCGCCTGCCGTGTGATCCAGACGGCCAAGCGGATGGGGATCGCCACCGTGGCGGTCTATTCCGATGCCGATGCGCGCGCGCCGTTCGTAAAGATGGCGGACGAGGCGGTGCATATCGGCCCGGCGGCGGCGGCGGAAAGCTATCTGGTAGCGGACAAGATCATCGATGCCTGCAAGCAGACGGGGGCAGACGCCGTCCATCCGGGCTATGGGTTCCTCTCCGAACGCGCCAGCTTCGTCGAGGCGCTGGAGAAGGAGAACATCACTTTCATCGGCCCGCCCGCCAGCGCGATCGCGGCGATGGGCGACAAAATCGAATCGAAGAAGCTCGCCGCCGAAGCCGGGGTCAACACCGTGCCCGGATCGGGCGGCGCGATCGCCGATACGGCCGAAGCGCTCGAATGGGCCAATAAGATCGGCTATCCGGTGATGATGAAAGCCAGCGCCGGCGGCGGCGGCAAGGGTATGCGTCTCGCCTGGGACGATCAGGACGTGAAGGACGGGTTCGAGGCTACGCAACGCGAGGGCAAGAACAGCTTCGGCGACGAGCGCGTCTTCATCGAGAAGTTCATCGAAGACCCGCGCCACATCGAGATCCAGATCCTCGGCGATAAGCACGGCAACATCATCTATCTGAACGAGCGCGAATGCTCGATCCAGCGCCGCCACCAGAAGGTGGTCGAGGAAGCGCCGTCGCCGTTCGTGACGCCGACAATGCGCAAAGCCATGGGCGAGCAAAGCGTCGCCCTGGCCGCGGCGGTGGATTACCATTCCGCCGGTACGGTCGAACTGATTGTCAGCGGCGCCGACGAGACCGGCGAGAGCTTCTACTTCCTGGAAATGAATACCCGCCTGCAGGTCGAGCATCCGGTGACCGAAGCGATCACCGGCGTCGATCTGGTCGAGCAGATGATCCGCGTCGCGGCGGGCGAAAAGCTCGAAATGACGCAGGACGACGTGAAGATCGATGGCTGGGCGATCGAGAACCGCGTTTATGCCGAAGATCCCTATCGTGGTTTCCTGCCCTCCACCGGGCGTTTGGTGCGCTACGATCCGCCACTTCCGGGCTGGATCCACGACGACGCCGAAAACGGTCGTCGCGGTGTCGATGGCGTGCGCGTCGACGATGGCGTGTTCGAAGGCGGCGAAGTCTCGATGTTCTACGACCCGATGATCGCCAAGCTGGTGACCTGGGGCGAGACGCGCGACGAAGCCGCGGACCTCCAGATCGCCGCGTTGGATGCCTTCGAGATCGAGGGGCTCGGCCACAATGTCGATTTTCTCAGTGCGATCATGCAGCACCCACGTTTCCGCTCGGGCGAGCTGACCACCGGTTTCATCGCCGAAGAATACCCCGAAGGTTTCGAAGGCGCGCCTGCTGACGTCGAACTGCAGAAGCGGCTCGCCGCGATCGCGGGCTTCATCGCCACCGCGCGCAACGACCGCGCCAAGCGCATCGACCAGCAGTTGAACGGCGCGCCCGATCCGGTGTTCGACTGGACGATCCGCCTCGGCGATACCGATCACGCGGTGACGATCAACGAATCGGAAATCGTGGTCGATGGCGAGGCGGTGGACCTGTCGATGGAATACACGCCGGGCGATCGCATCGTGCATGCGCTGTTCGATGCGGATGAGAACGGTGAAGGCAGCGAGCAAATGTCGGTTCGCCTCAAGTCCAGCGTGACCGGTCTGACGCTGACCACTCGCGGGGCGAGCCACGATCTACGGATCCTGCCCGCGCGCGTCGCGCCGCTGGCGAATCACATGATCGAGAAGGAACCGCCTGATCTTTCCAAGCTGCTGATCTGCCCGATGCCGGGCCTGCTGGTCAGCCTACATGTCGCGGAAGGCGAGGAGGTGCAGCCCGGACAGCCGCTCGCGACGGTCGAGGCGATGAAGATGGAGAACATCCTACGCGCCGAGAAAACCGGCACGATCGCCAAGATCAATGCCGAGGAAGGCGACAGCCTGGCCGTCGACGCCGTAATCCTGGAGCTCGAATAGGAATGGCTGCAGGCGAGTTGTTCGCGGCGATCCGCCAAGAGGGCGACCGGTATCTGGCCGAAGTCCCGAATGAATGGACCCAGGGCCGCACGTCCTTTGGCGGGTATTCCGCCGCGCTGGCCTACGAAGTCGCGCGTCGGTTAGGGGGAGAATTGCCACCCTTGCGTTCGGCACAGATTGCTTTCGTCGGGCCGCTGTTCGGTGACGTGGAACTGGCGGCGCGCGTGCTGCGCAAGGGCCGCAACGCGACCTGGATCGCGGTGGAAATTACCAGCGAGAAGGGCGTCGGCCTCAGCGCGACCTTCGTGTTCATGCAGGCGCTCGATAGCCGATACGATTTCGATCGTGTTGCAGCGCCCGCCGACATGGTTCCGCTGGATAAAGCGCGCGATCTGCCGGATAGCCCGATGCGCCCGCAGTTCACGCGCAATCTCGACATGAAGTTTGCCCGGCCGAAGCCTGGCGAACCGCAAGCCGAGCTCTGCTGGTATGTGCGGCTGAAGGAGCGCGATGGGCTCGATCCGATGACCGAACTGTTGCTGATCGCCGATTCTTTGCCGCCCGGCGTGCTGGGCCTTGGCCCGATCGCGGCACCGATGAGTTCGATGACCTGGCAGATCAATCTGCTGACGGACCAGCCCGCGACGGAAGATGGCTGGTTCATGCTCGAGAGTCGCGCCGAACATGCCAGAGATGGAAGCTCACACCAGACAATGGGTGTGTGGGACGCCAGCGGCCGTCCGCTCGCAGCACAGACCCAGTCCTTCGCCTTGTTCGGCTGATCAGCCTTCGCTTCAGTGCGCTTGAAGCTGCTGATCGAGGAAGCTAGCGACGTCGGCGAGGTCGATATCGTGCTGCATGAATGCTGCACCGATTCCGCGCAGCAAAATCAGCGGTATCGAGTCGCCGACCACTTTCTTGTCGTGCCGCATCAGGTCCGCCAGCGTGGCACCGTCGGCGTCCAAATCGAGCGCGGAGATGGCCGTCGGCAGGCCTGCGCGCCCGATCGCTTCGTCCACATGCTGCGCAGCATTTTCGCTCATCAGCCCAGTCCGCGCAGAGTATTTCACGGCGAGCACCATGCCCAGCGCGACCGCTTCGCCATGGAGCAGCGCGTCGCCGAAACCCGTCGCCGCTTCGAGCGCGTGACCGAAGGTATGGCCGAGATTGAGCAGAGCGCGCGTGCCGGTGCGTTCGGTCTCGTCGGCAGCGACGATCGACGCCTTGGCGCGCACGCAATGCGCAACGGCATCGCGCCGCAGAGCTGCATCGCCGGCCAGCAGCGCCGCACCGTTCGCCGCGCACCAGTCGAAGAAATCGGCATCGCCCAGGAGACCGTATTTGAGAACTTCGGCAAATCCTGCGCGCAATTCGCGATTCGGTAGAGTGGCGAGGCAATCGCTGTCGGCAATCACCAGCGCAGGCTGGTGGAACGCGCCGACCATGTTCTTGCCTGCGGAGGAATTGATCGCGGTCTTTCCACCGACCGAACTATCGACGTGCGCGAGCAGGGTCGTCGGCACCTGGATGAAGCCGCAGCCACGCTTGTGGATCGCGGCGGCAAATCCCGTCAGGTCGCCGACCACGCCGCCGCCGAATGCGACGACATGATCGCCGCGGGTCACGCCTTGTTCGAGCAACCAGTCGCTCAGCGCCTCGAGGCCTTGCCAGCTTTTCGCGCCTTCGCCCGGATCGACGACGTGCCAGGCAATTTCGCGACCGGCATCCGCGACAGCGCGTTCGAGCGCCGCGCCGTGCAGGTCCCGCACATTTGCATCGGTTACCACTGCGACCCGGCCCGAAGTGAGGAACGGTCCCGCCAGTTCTTCGAACTGCGCTAGCAAACCGGTGCCTACTACTACGTCATAGGACGCCGACGGGGCTTCGACCTTTATCCGATCCATCGCTCGATCCACATTTCCAGGCTGCGCGCGATGTCGATGGCGACCCTGTGATGCGCGCCGCGTCCGCTTTTGACCCAGATCGGTGCGACGCCATAGTCCGCGCGTCGTTTTGCGCGCAATTCGGCAAGCTTCGCCTCGGGATCGCCATCGCGGAGCAAGGGGCGCGTATCGCGGCGTGTGGCGCGCTCGGCGAGGGTGGCGTCGTCGCTGTCGAGCCAGACCGCAATCGCGCGCTCGACGATCAGCGCGCGCGTCCCGGCATCGGAGAAGGCCCCGCCACCAGCCGCGATCACCATGCCCCGGCCTTGGCTCTCGCCGATGAGGCGGGCGAAAACGCGCCGCTCCCCATCGCGGAAATGCGGCTCGCCGAACCGTTCGAAGATTTCACCGACGGTTAGATTGGCCGCTGCCTCGATCTCGTGATCGACATCGACGAATTCGACGCCGAGCATGTCGGCAAGTTTGCGCCCGACCGTGCTCTTCCCTGCCCCCATCAGTCCTACCAGCACGATCGGCCGGTCGAGCCGCGCGGCGAGATCGCCAAGTTCGGGGGAAGACGTCAGGGCCATTGAAGCGGCGGCTATAGATCGGCTAGGCGAGGCGCAAGCGCATTGGCATCGAAGGTTCGCATGACCGCAAGATTGGGACGAGGTTTCTGGTGGGTGGTCGGCGGCTGCGTCGTGCTGCTGGTGCTCGTGGTTGCGTGGATCGACGGCGGCGAACGCCAGCTCGAACCGATCGTCGAGGAAATACCGGTGCCGGAGAGTGCGCAATGAAAAAACTGGGCTACCTTGTCGCCGGATCGGCGCTCGCCCTCACGTCGGTCATGGCAATGGCGACTCTTCAGGACGCCGAGCCTTCCCCCACGCCCACCGCTGCGGCGACCGTATCGGTACCGGTCGTGCAGGATACCGGCGAGACTCGCGTACGCCGCACGGCGTCCATCCCGGCCAACATTCCGTCGCTCGACGAGCTCGAGCGGATGTCGGACGACCAATTCGAGGAATTGTTCGACCTCAAGCCCAAGGCCGACATCCCGCCTGCCGCGCGGCGATCGCTGCGCGCGGTCGGTGTGCTGGGCGAGGGCGAAGGGGGCTTGCAGGCCGCCGCGCTCGGCCCTCAGCCGGCAACGCTGGTCGAAGCTTCGCTGCGCGGCAATAGTGGGCGGCTCGTTTCGCGCTGGGGACATATTCTCCTGCGACGCACGCTCGCGTCTCGGCTTGCCGCGCCCTCTGGTATGGATCCGGTCGATTTCGCTGCGCTCCGCACCGCGTTGCTCGTCCGGATGGGCGAAGGGAACGTTGCCCGCGCTCTCGCGCAGCAAGTCGACAACTCCGCCTATGACAGCGGCATGAGCGCGGCCGCCTTCGATGCCTTCGTGGCGACAGGCGACATCGTCGGCGCTTGCCCGATGCTCGAAATCATGCGCCCATACGATGCCGAGGACGCGCGGATTACGATCACGCGCGATATTTGCGGTGCCTATTCGGGCCGCAGCGGCGAATCGCTTCGCCGTCTCGAGCGTGCGCGCCAGCAAGGTGTGCTGCCGCGTGCCGAAATGCTGCTTGCCCAACGCTTTGCCGGTGCCGGCGGCTCGACCCGGCGCGCGGTCAATGTCGAATGGGACGAGAGCCAGCAGCTGAGCCCCTTCGCCTATGGGCTGGCCTTGGCCGCCGGCCTCGATGTGCCCACCGGGCTCCGCGATGGAGCGGGCCGCTACTACGCGATGGTCGATGCCACCGCGCCCGCTCTTCCGATCGACAAGCGCGCTGCCTCCTCATGGTTTGCGGCCTCGAACGGCGTGCTGTCGGCCCAGGCGATGGTCGACCTGTTCAGCCTTGCTTACGGGCAGGGCCAAAGCGAAGGCGCGGTCGCGCGTCAGGCCGAACAATTGCGCCTCGCCTATGTCGCCGCCGAACCTTCGGCGCGGCTCGCGGCGATGCAGGACCTGTGGGCGGCGGGGGGTGAATACCCTTACGGCGCACAGGTGATGACGGCCTATGCCGCCGCGCGCCTGCCGGTCAGCGATGCATTCGAGGATGAGGCCGGCGATCTGATCGGCTCGATGCTCTCCGCCGGGCTCGACCGCAACGCCCTGCGGTGGAAGAACGTGGTCGCACCGGGATCGAAAGGCTGGGCAATGCTCGCTCTGATCGATCCGCAGCAGGGCGCGGTCGGCGGCAGTGCCGTCGGCGATCTCGACGAGACCGCACCGCTATTTGTTGCCGGACTTGTCGGGCTCGGCAAGGCCGAGAACGGGCTGGCGGCAGATCACGACATCGACCTGGCGCGCCAGACGCGCTGGACGAGGGCGATCTCCGCCGCAGCCGATGCCGGCAGCGCGCCACTTGTGGCACTGCTTGCGGGGCTGGGGATGCAGGGCGACGGTTGGAACCGGATGACGCCGCTCTATCTTTATCACATCGTTCGCGCGCTCGATAAGGTCGGACTGTCCGCCGAAGCGCGGATGATCGCGGCCGAGGCGGTCGCGCGCGGGTGAGTGACCCGAGCGAGCATTCCGCGGCCATCGCGGATTTTCTCGAAATGATGGCAGTCGAGCGCGGGGCGGCGACCAATACGCTCGCTGCCTATACCCGCGATCTGGAACAGACCGAAAGCGTGGTGGGAGATCTGCTCGCGGCGGACAAGGATGCCTTGCGCTCTCTGCCCCAAAGTTGGTCCGGCCTCGCGCCGTCGACCGTGGCAAGAAAGGTCTCGGCCTTGCGTCAGTTCTATGGTTTCGCGCTCGACGAGGGATTGCGGGAAGACGACCCGTCCTCGGCGCTGGCCATACCAAAGTCGCGCCGGCCGTTGCCGCGTATTCTGTCGCACGATCAGGTCGAAGCGCTCATACAACAGGCGGAGGAAGAGGCGGAAAGCGATTGTGCTGCCGCCGTCCGAATGCTCGCGCTCCTCGAAATGCTCTACGGATCGGGCCTGCGCGCGACAGAGCTGGTTTCGCTGCCGCTCAACGCTGTCCCGCGCGATGCGCCGTTCGTGACGGTTACGGGGAAGGGCGGCCAGCAGCGGATGGTGCCGGTCTCTTCGCGGGCGAAGGAGGCGCTCGGGCGCTGGGTCGCGCTACGCGCAGGCGGTTCGCGCTTCCTGTTCCCTTCGCGCGGGAAGGACGGGCACTTGACGCGGGTGCGGCTCTACCAGCTACTCCGCGATCTCGCAGGACGGGCCGGGGTGCCGCCGACGCAAGTCAGCCCGCACGTCCTGCGCCATGCTTTCGCCACGCATCTGCTCGAAGGCGGGGCCGATCTGAGGGTGCTCCAGACCCTACTTGGCCATGCCGATATCGCGACCACGCAGATATACACCCATGTCGATGCAGCCCGGCTCGTCGAGCTGGTGAATACACGGCATCCTCTTGCCGCGCGCGGACGAGGGCGGTAGCGGAGCGACATGGCATCCTACCTGGAATTCGAAAAACCGATCGCGGAGATCGATTCGCGCATCGCCGAACTTGAAAGCGCAGCGGGCGACGACGTCGACCTGACGAGCGAGATCGAAAAGCTGCGTGAACGCCGGGCGTCATTGATCGGCAGCACTTTCGCCAAGCTCACGCCGTGGCAGAAAACGCAGGTCGCGCGGCATCCGCAGCGACCGCATTTCCGCGACTATGTCGAGCAGATCTTCACCGATTTCGTGCCGCTGGGCGGTGACCGCTATTACGCCGAGGACGAAGCGATAGTCGGCGGACTCGCCAAGCTCGGCGATCGCCGGGTGGTGCTGATGGGCCATGAGAAGGGGCACGACACCCAGACTCGGCTCAAGCACAATTTCGGCATGGGCAAGCCCGAAGGTTATCGCAAGGCGATCCGCCTGATGGACATGGCGGGCCGGTTCGGCCTGCCAGTGGTAACGCTGGTCGATACGTCGGGCGCATTCCCGGGGATCGAGGCCGAAGAGCGCGGCCAGGCCGAAGCGATCGCGCGTTCGACCGAAGCCTGCCTCGCGCTGCCGGTGCCGATGGTTTCGGCGATCGTAGGCGAGGGCGGTTCGGGCGGCGCGGTGGCGCTGGCGAGTGCGGAGCGCGTGCTGATGTTCGAGCATGCAGTTTATTCGGTGATCAGCCCCGAAGGCTGCGCCTCCATCCTGTGGCGAACCGCGGAAAACGCGCCCGATGCGGCCGAGGCGATGAAGATGACCGCGCAGGACCTGCTCAAGTTGGGTGTGATCGACCGGATCGTGTCCGAGCCTGTAGGCGGTGCGCACCGCGCGCCCGACAAGGCCTGCGCCGCGCTGGGCAAAGCGCTGGAAGACGAACTGCAGACTCTCTCTGAATTCGATTCCGCCAAGTTGCGTGCGATGCGCGAGGAACGTTTCCTGAGCATCGGCGAGGGCTGACGACCTAACTCGGCAGGGCTGGGAACTTACTCAGCTACAACAGATTTCTTCTGACAGAAGGGTTCGCGCGCGACGACGGACCACGCGCCCCCGCACCATTCTGATCGGGCGCCTGACAGGAGATGCCCCGATGGTAAAAACAGTTCTGAAATCGACCACCGCTTTGATCGCTTGCGCTTCGCTTGCAGGCTGCGCTGCAGGCTCCGGCCTGCTCGGCGGCGGGGGCAATTACGACATCAACCAAACCCCCGAACCGATCAGCGCGCAGGACCGTGCCCAGGGTGCCGAATACCACCCCCAGCTGATGGCCGAGTTCGGTGGGGAATATACCGGCCCGGGCGGCGCGTATGTCGAGCGCGTGGGCAAGAACATCGCCGCGCAATCGGGCCTCGCCAATGGTCGCGATGCCTACACGGTCACGCTACTCAATTCCTCGGTGAATAACGCCTTCGCGATCCCCGGGGGCTATATCTACACGACGCGCCAACTGGTGGGACTGATGGACAATGAGGCCGAGCTGGCCGGCGTGCTTGGTCACGAAGTCGGCCACGTGGCGGCACGCCACTCGGAACGCCGCCAGGCAGAAGCTCAGCGCAATTCGCTCTTCGGGACCTTGGGCGCGATTCTCTCGAGCGTTTTCCTCGGCGGCTCGGGCCTCGGCGACACGCTTGCACGCGGTTCGCTCGGCCTCGCCCAGGCCGCGACGCTCAGTTATTCGCGCGGGCAGGAGCTCGAAGCAGACAAGCTCGGCGCGCTCTATCTCAATCGTGCCGGTTATGATGAGCGCGCCATGGCGACGGTGCTCAACAGCCTGGCAGCTCAGAACGCGCTCGACTCCCGCATGATGGGGCGCTCGGAAACCCGTGTGCCCGAATGGGCGTCGACCCACCCCGATCCGGCCTCGCGCGTGCAGGAAGCGCTCGCCGAAGCGCAAAAGTACGATGCCGGCGGCATCACCGCGCGCGATCAGTTCCTGAACAACATCGATGGCATGCTCTACGGCGACGATCCCAAGCAGGGGATCATCGAGAACGGCACGTTCATCCATCCCGAGCTCAAGCTCGCCTTCAAGGCACCGCAGGGGTTTTACCTGGTCAACGGCACCCGCGCGGTGTCGATCGGCGGACAGTCGGGGCAGGGCCAGTTCTCGATGGCGTCGTATAATGGCGATCTCGATCGCTATGTGCGTTCGGTCTTCGCCGGCCTTTCCGAACAACAACAGGTCCAACCCTCCAGCGTCCAGCGCACGACCGTTAATGGCATCCCTGCCGCTTATGGTGTTGCGCGGGTCAACAGCGGCAATGGACAGGTCGATGCGACGGTTTTCGCCTACGAATTTTCCAACGGACAGGCTTTCCACTTCCTGACCGTGACCCAGGCGGGGAATACTGGCGTGTTCAATTCCATGTATCAATCGATGCGCCGGATCAGCAGCTCCGAAGCCGCCAATGTCAAACCGCGCAAGATCGATATCTACACGGTGCGTTCGGGCGATACGGTCCGTTCGATCGCGAGCCGGATGAGCTATTCGAACTATCAGCTCGAACGCTTCCTTGTTCTCAACGATCTCGAAGCGAACTCGACCCTGCGCGCTGGCGACAAGGTTAAAATCATCACCTACTGAGTTGGCGATCCGGAAGCGGACATAAAAAAAGGGCGGCGAGTTTCCTCGCCGCCCTTCTTTGTTCGTTTGGTCCAGACCTTAGTTGGTCGAAGCCATTTCGGTCGACGCCTTGTTGAAGGTCGTCTTGAGCTGGCCGCCGAGGCCCTGCATCGCGGTGATCGCGGCAACCGCGATCAGAGCGGCGATGAGGCCGTATTCGATGGCGGTAGCGCCGGCTTCGTCTTTGATCAGCTTGTTGAAGAATTTCATATCAAGTCTCCTGTTTTACAGTCTCTCTACCCGGCGCACCCAAAATGCCGTGTGTTGAGTGGTTCTGGGTCTAGTCCCAATTCGTTGATAATTCCTAAACCGCCTAGTTGGCGGCCCTGTTGGCATCGGTCATTTCGTCCGAGACCTTATTCCAGGTCTTCGTGTTTTCGTTGGCCATGCCAGCCACGGCACCGGCAATCGCGAGGAAGATCAGCGCGACGATCAGTCCGTATTCGACAGCGGTTGCCCCACTCTCGTCGCGCAACGTCTGCCGAAGTATGTCTTGTCCCATCATCGATCCCCCTGTCCGGTTCGTGACGATGCCGTTATTGCGTGGATTGGCTAATGAAGTGTTGATGCACGGTGATTTCTTGCAAAAAAATCCGACAAACCGAATCGTGGTTGCAGCGGCGTTGATGTCGCCCACTGGGAAGGTCCTGCTCCAGCGCTGCCCTTCGGGGCATCCGCACGCGGGCCTGTGGGAGTTCCCGGGCGGGAAAGTAGAGAAGGACGAGACGCTGGAAACCGCGCTGATCCGCGAGTTGTGGGAAGAACTGGGAATCACGATTGCAGCACGCGATCTGGAACCGCTGGTATTCTCCAGCGATCGGGATCAGCGAACCAGTGAAAGATCGCCCTATGTCATTCTTCTTTACACTTGCCGTTTCTGGGACGGGGAGCCTCGACCGTTGGAAGGACAGGAGATTGCTTGGTTCGATCGCTCGACGATGGATAGCCTCGCCATGCCTCCGCTCGATATCCCGCTTGCGCACAAGTTGAATGAAACACGATAATCGGGTTGCATTGGTTTCGAGCCGGCCCTATGTGGCCACCTCCAAAGCGCGCCAGTAGCTCAGCTGGATAGAGTACCTGACTACGAATCAGGCGGCCGGAGGTTCGAATCCTTCCTGGCGCGCCAAACAAGGGACTGACCCGACGGGGTCGGTCCCTTTTTTGGTTTCGGGAGGCGTGCGGAAGCACTTCGGGAGGTGGAATCGGAAGATATGCGGAACAAGGCACGTGACTTGCGGTTCAATCATCAAACCGAACTGAAAGGATCGCCGCCATGTCTGCCGAAGATATTTTCGCCCGCCTCAAGGAAGATCACGACCGACACCGCGAGTTGCTCGACAGGATCGGGGAGACCAGCGGGGAGACCGACGAGCGCAAGACGCTGTTCGAAGAATTCACGAAGGACGTGAAAGGTCACGCCTCGGCCGAGGAGCAGGCGCTCTATTCGACCATGCTACGCAAGCCGCCCACCACCGACGAAACCCGGCACTCGGTGGCAGAGCATCACGAGATCGAGGAAGCGCTCAACGATCTTGCCGCAACCGATATGAGTTCGTCGGCCTGGCTGCAGAAGTTCAAACAGCTCGACCACGATTACCGCCATCACATCGACGAGGAAGAGGAAGATCACTTTCCCGACTTCAAGAAGTACCTAGACGGCAAGGACGTCGAGCACATGGAGCATGTGTTTGAACGCCGTAAAAAGGCCGAGAAGGCCGACGCCGAAGTAACTCCGGAAAAGAAAGAGGACGCCAAGGAATAGTGGCGATCCTGGGGGAGGGGCAGGCGCACGACGCGCAGGAGGACTTCGACAAGCCGGTCGAGCCCGGGGTCTGGCGCTATGCCAAGGCCTCGCGCGCGTCGGTGATCGTCGATGCCGAGGATTATTTCGCGCTGATGCAGCAAGCGATGCTGAAGGCCGAGAGGCGAATCATGTTAGTGGGGTGGGATTTCGACACCCGCATCCACCTTGCCGAAGGGCGCCGCTGGTATGACCGGATCAAGGACGCGGGTTACCCCGTGCGTCTCGGCAGCTTCCTTCTATGGCTGGCGCGTCATCGCAAGGGGCTGGATATTCTTGTGCTCAAATGGAGCGTCGGGTGGATCCAGTTCGTCGGGCGAATGGGCATGCTGGCCGATCTGGCCCGCATGTGGCCCAAGAAAGCGATCGATTTCAAATTCGATACCAAGCACCCGATCGGTTGCTCGCATCATCAGAAGATCGCGGTGATCGACGACAATTTTGCCGTGTGCGGCGGTATCGATATGACCACAGAGCGGTGGGACACGCGCGCTCACGATGAACACGATCCCGATCGCCGGACGCCGCGCGGCTCGACCTACCAGCCATGGCATGATGCCACGATGATGCTGGAAGGCGATATTGCGGGCTGCCTTGGCGAGCTCGGCCGCAATCGCTGGCACAATGCCGGCGGCAAGGAGCTCGATCCGGTCGATTGCGACGACACGCCCTGGCCGGATGAGCTCGACGCGCAATTCAAGGATATCGAGATCGGAATCGCCCGGACCAGGGCAAAATACGAAGAGCTGACCCAGATCGACGAGATCGAGGAGTTGATGCTCCGCCAGATTGGCGAGGCAAAGAAGTTCATTTATTTCGAGAACCAATACATCACATCGCGCAAGGTCGTCGATGCGATCGTCCAGCGCTTGCAGGAGGACGATCCGCCCGAAATCGTGATCGTCCACCCGGCCAATGCCGAAGGTTGGCTTGAGCAGCAGGCGATGGACCATGCACGCGATCTCCTGGTCGAGCGGTTGCGCGAACTCGACCATAAGAACCGCTTCGCGATCTATGTCCCCTATACGGGGGACACGCCGATCTATGTTCATGCCAAGATCTCGATCTTCGACGACGAGATCCTGCGGATCGGATCTGCCAATCTCAACAATCGCTCGATGGGGCTCGACAGCGAGACCGATCTGTTCATCGACAAGTCCCGTCCCGCCAATGCCCATATTGGCGACCAGATACGCGATCTGCGCGTCTCCTTGCTTGCCGAGCATACCGGGGTGACCGAAGCTGCTGCGCTTGAAGAGCTTGAGAACGCCGAATCGATGCAGGACTTCATTGAGCAGCACGGAGGCCGCAATTCGCGCCAGCTGCGCCGTTACGATCCGCCGGAGAAGGGCGATGTCACCGAAACGCTTGCAGGGTCCGAATTGCTCGATCCCGAGCGTCCCGATGAAATGTTCGAGCCGTTTGCCAATGGCGGACTTTTCCGCAAAGAGACCCCGCTCGACCGCCTCTGGCGACGCGTAAAAGGAAATTGAGATGAGCAGCCTCGTCGGCCCCGACGAAGACGATCCGCGCGGGAAACCGCCGGTACCCGACCATGTGCAGGACGCGATCAGGACGCTGATCGAATGGACCGGCGATGATCCTTCACGCGAAGGGCTGCTCGATACCCCGGCGCGTGTGGCGCGGGCGTGGAAGGAATACTGCCTCGGCTATACCGAGGATCCGGCCGTGCATCTCTCGCGCGTGTTCGAGGAAGTGGGGGGCTACAACGAGATCGTCCTGCTCAAGGACATCCCGTTCCAGTCGCATTGCGAGCACCACATGGCTCCGATCATCGGGAAGGCGGCCATTGCCTATCTCCCGACCAACCGGGTGGTCGGTATTTCGAAGCTCGCGCGAGTACTACACGGTTTTGCCCGGCGCTTGCAGGTGCAGGAGCGACTCACCGCCGAAGTCGCCGATTGCATCTGGGAGCATCTCGAGCCGGAAGGCGTGGCGGTGGTGATCGAGGCTTCGCACAGCTGCATGACTGCGCGCGGCGTACGCACGCCCGGTGTCGGTATGATCACCAGCCGGATGATGGGCACCTTCCTCGACGATCCTCGCAGTCGCGAGGAAGTGCTCAAGCTGATGGGCTACGGCTAGCTTCGCTCGAATGGTCGGGCGATCCGCCCGGCTTTCCGTTACCGGACTGCTCACCGATTGAAGCGAGCGGATCGATCCCAGGACCGCGACTGCAAGTGCGGTGCCGACCCATGGCCTTGGCTTGATACAGGCGACGATCGGCCAGTCTGATGCACTCCCGCATATCGTCGCCGGCTTCCTCGATCTCGGCAATCCCCGCGCTGAAGCGCAAGGTTAAGTCAGGTGCGAGCTCGAACGGTTGAACTTCGGCTTCGCGCCGGATGCGTTCGATGACCTGTTCGGCCTTTTCGGCGCAAAGCGCGGGAAAGATGACGAGGAACTCCTCGCCGCCCCAGCGACCAACGATATCGTCGGGACGGACGCAGCGTTTCACGACCCGCGCAAATTCGCGCAAGATCTGGTCGCCCGCGTCGTGGCCGAAGCGATCGTTGCAGCGTTTGAACCGATCGATATCGAGCAACGCGGTCGTCGCCCGAGGGCGAATCGTCGCAGGGCCACTCAGGATTTCGTCGGCCTCGTGGAGCGTCGCTCTCCGGTTGGCGAGATTGGTCAGCGGATCGAGCATAGCCAGCTTGCGGAATTCGCTACGGTGGCGGAGCAGTGTAAATACGAGCATTCCCAGCAGTACGAGACCGGTCGCCGAACCGATGACAACGGCGAGCGCCAGCCTGCGGCTCTCCTGGCTGGACCGCTGCTCCTGCGCGAGTTCGCTCTTCAGTTGTCGTGTTTGAAATCGTGCCTGGGCGACGCCTGTAGCGCTGGCCTGCGCGATTTTGTGATCGTCGGACGTCAGTTCGGCCGCGCGGACCATGTCTCGATAGGCTTCGTCACTACGGCCCAAGGCTGCAAGTGCCTTGGCCCGGGTTGCGTAAGCCTCGATCTGGTCCTCATATCCCAGCGGTTTGTATTTTCTTTCGAATACCCTTTCGATTGCTTTCAAAGCCTCCGATGCGCGGCCTTCCGCAAGGAGCAGCATGCCTTTCGCAACTCCAGCGCGATAGGCCATCGGCTCGTTTGCTTGATCGAGGACACTGTACGAGGCGATGCAAGCTGGCCGCGCGCGAGCGATCATGCCGCCCTCCAGAGCGGCGAGACACAGGCCTTGCTCGGCATAGGCCACAGCGTAACTGTTTCCGTAGCTTTTCGCTTGTTCAACCGACGCTTCGAAATCCGCGAGCGCGTCTCGAATATTGTCGGCTTCGAGTTCCGTATACCCTCGAACCACGTGCTCGTTCGCGGCGAGGTCGTAAAGCTCGTTAGACACATAGAAGTCGAGAGATTCCGAATGGAGACGAAGTGCGTATTCGAAATCCCGGCCAATCGACACGAGGTAGGCCAAGATCGAGGCTGCTTCGGCATGCGCTCGCGGAAATGTGTCGCCATCGGTGTTGCGATAGGCGCGGCTCGTCAAATCGAAGGCTCGCCGCAGATTGTTGTCGTCGGAATAGGACACGGCGAGATCCAGGCCAAGGCAAGCCCTGGTACCGGCGTTGGCAGGAAGGCTTTCCACGTCGTGCAGGATCGCCTGTCTCGCCTCTACTCGATCCGCCTTGTCTTCTAACCTGTCTGCTTGTGGAATCCGCATGAACAGATTGATCGGATCACTGGCTGGGAATTCGGCGGCGAGCCGCTCGGCCTCGTCGAAGATTTTTGAGTCTAACTGCCCGTCCATCGAATAGGCGATCGTCTGGGCAAGATGGAGATTGGCGAGGCGGCGGCGATCATTTGGGTCCGTTCGCGAGATTGCACGATCTATCGATGCGATAGCGGCAGCCGGGTTGCGGCCGATTTCCAGTTCGGCCTGCTGGACGACAGGATCGTCGACACCGACACAGCGCGCGAATGCGGCGTCCGGAGCAAGCAGGGCCAATGACGCAACGAGCGACGACAGCACCGGCTTCCAGCCGCGAAAACTCCGCTCAATGCGCATGGTGGTCTGTTAGCCGCAAATCATTGATCACCCGTTACTTATACCAATAGACGATTGTCGCCTGGAAGCAAAACGGGCGCGACCATATAGGTCGCGCCCGCCTTGTCTGCTTGCCTTGCGAAGGCACGCGAATCGCGTGCCGATCTGTCTCAGAGCTGGCCGAGCATGTGGTCGGCGCTCGAGACCTTGAAGTCGCCGGGTTCTTCGACATTGAGCTCGGTGACGACACCATCGTCGACGATCATGGAATACCGCTGGCCGCGCTGGCCGAGGCCGAAGGCGCTGCCGTCCATCGTAAGGCCGGTCGCTTGCGCGAATTCGCCATTACCGTCCGACAGCATGGTCACGTCGCTGGCATTGTTGGCTTCCTGCCAGGCGCCCATGACGAACGCGTCGTTGACCGCGGTGCAGGCGATTTCGTCGACACCCTTGGCCATAAGGTCATCTGCCTTTTCGACATAGCCAGGGAGGTGGCGCGCCGAGCAGGTCGGGGTGTAAGCGCCGGGCACAGAGAACAGGGCAATCTTCTTGCCGGCGAAATAGTCGCCGCTCTGGACCGGCTGCGGGCCGTCGCCGGTCGCCTTGACCAGCTGTACGTCGGGCAGTTTGTCGCCAACCGAAATCGTCATGTCGTATTTCCTTCTAGAATAGGGATTGCAGTCGGAGCCGATATAGGAAGCGCGTTCCGCGCGCACAATCGCCGATCTGTCGGGCGTGCGCGGCGTCCGTCATCCGGTTGCCGCGTCTCGATGTCGATATGACATATAAAGATGTCTTTATATTTGCCTCGAGCGAGGTCAGCCGCTAAGTGGGAGACCATCCTGCGCTGCTGGTGGATCGTCCTCCCTCGGTCGGTCCCTAGGCAGGGCTATTTACACAAGTTTCAGGAGAATACCGTGGCTGCTGCCAAGGACTACGTCATCAAGGATATTTCGCTGGCCGAATACGGCCACCAGGAAATCCGCATCGCCGAAACAGAAATGCCCGGCCTCATGGCCATCCGCGAGGAATACGGGAACGAGAAACTGCTCAAGGGCGCGCGCATCACCGGCTCGCTCCACATGACGATCCAGACGGCGGTGTTGATCGAGACGCTGGTCGAGCTGGGCGCCGAAGTACGCTGGGCGACCTGCAACATCTATTCGACCCAGGACCACGCCGCTGCCGCGATCGCCGATCAGGACATTCCGGTGTTCGCCATCAAGGGTGAGAGCCTGGCCGAATACTGGGATTATGTCGGCAAGATCTTCGACTGGTCGACCGACGACGATGCTGACCAGACCGCAAATATCATCCTCGATGATGGCGGCGACGCTACGATGTTCGCGCTTTGGGGCGCACGGGTCGAAGCGGGCGAGGAACTGCCCGCACCCGGTAATGCCGAGGAAATCGAATTCCAGCGTGCGCTGAAGGAATTCCTCAAGAAGAAGCCCGGCTACCTCACCGCCAGCGTCAAGAACATCAAGGGCGTGTCAGAAGAGACCACCACCGGTGTCCACCGCCTCTATTCGCTTGCCAAACAGGACAAGCTGCCATTCCCGGCGATCAACGTGAATGACAGCGTGACCAAGTCGAAGTTCGACAACCTCTACGGTTGCCGCGAATCGCTCGTCGACGCGATCCGCCGCGCTACCGACGTCATGCTTTCGGGTAAAGTTGCCTTGGTCGCGGGCTTCGGCGATGTCGGCAAGGGCTCGGCCCAGTCGCTTCGCAATGGCGGCGCGCGTGTGCTGGTGACCGAGGTGGATCCGATTTGCGCGCTGCAGGCGGCGATGGACGGGTTCGAGGTCGTTACGATGGAAGAAGGCGTCAAGCGCGCCGACATCTTCGTGACCACCACGGGCAATGAAGACGTCATCACCGCAGAGCACATGAAGGCGATGAAACCGATGAGCATCGTCTGCAACATCGGCCACTTCGACAGCGAGATCCAGATCGGCGCGCTCGACAATTACGAGTGGACCGAATTGAAGCCCGGCACTGACCTTGTGAAGTTCCCCGACGGCAAGGAAATCATCGTATTGGCCAAGGGCCGCCTCGTGAACCTCGCCTGCGCCACCGGCCACCCGAGCTTTGTGATGAGCTGTTCCTTCACCAATCAGGTGCTGGCTCAGATCGAGCTCTACAAGAACACCGATCAGTACAAGAACGACGTCTACGTTCTGCCGAAGCACCTCGACGAGAAGGTCGCCGCGCTGCACCTCGACAAGCTGGGTGTCCAGCTGACCAAGCTGACCCAGAAGCAGGCCGATTACATCGGTGTGCCGGTCGACGGTCCGTTCAAGCCCGAACATTATCGTTACTGATCGATCGCAAATCGAACACGGCGGGGCGTTTCGGCAACGGAACGCCCCGTTTTTGTTGGTTAGCGCCGTTGCGTCGCAGCCTTAGCCGTCATAGCTGAAAGCCAATGGATATTTCGGCCACGACCTGGGTGCTGATCGGCGTCGTGCTCGGCGGGTGGACGCTCGCCGCGCTGGCTGCCATCTATCTTGCCAGCAGGGCGACGGCGCAGGTCCGCGATGCCCGCACGGGATTGAAGCGGCTCCAGCGCATGCTCGACGAATCGCCGGCGCTGCCGCTGCTTGTACGTGCCGATGGAAGGATCGAGGCCTCGCCCCGACTTGCCGGATGGCTTGGGCTCGAGGAATTGCCGACTTATCTAGCCGAACTGGGCGAGACAGATCGGGGCCTTGCACCCCCACAAGCAGAGCAGTTGCAGGAAGCGGTGCGGCGCACGCAGAAGACGGCGGCCCCGTTCGATATGATCATCACCCCGCAAGGGTCGTTACGATCTCTGTCGTTGCGTGGGCAATTGGCCGATCCGCAAGTCTCGCCAGGCGGCGCCGCGCTGGTCTGGGTCTTCGATTTTTCCGACAGCGAAAGCGAATTGGCCCGGCTGCGTGATGAAGCCCAGCGTGCGCGGGGGGATTTTGCCGCGCTGGTCGGACTGCTCGAAGCGGCGCCGATGCCGATGTGGTTCCGCACGAACGAGGGCGACATCCGGCTCGTCAACAGCGCCTATGTCGTGGCTGTCGGTGCGAAGGATGCCGACGAAGTCGTGGCCGAACAGATCGAACTGGTGGAGCCGGTAAACGGACTGGCCGCGTCTCATGTCGCGCGCGAAGCGAGCGAACAGCGCCTTCCGATCGAGCGAATGGTGAATGCCACGATCAATGGTCAGAGGCGGGCTTTGCGCGTCTCGGACCTGCCGCTCGGCGAGGAAGGCATCGCCGGTTATGCGATCGATGTCGAGGACATGGAAGAGCTGTCGCGCAGCTTCAAGGCGTTCCGTGTTGCTCAGCGCAACATGCTCGACAAATTGTCCGCCGGGGTGGCGCAATTCGATGCCAACCATCACCTGATTTTCGCCAATCGCCCGTTCCAGCGCAGTTTCGGCCTGACCTTCGAACAGATGCGAGAGCAGCCGAGTTTCAGCCGCTGGCTCGAAAATGCGCGCGATCGGGATCGCATACCGCAAGTTCGCGATTACCCCGCCTGGCGCAAGGAACGCGAGGAGTGGTTTACCTCGAACGAGACCAATGAGGAAAGCTGGACGCTGGCCGACGGCACGCATCTTCGCATATTCGCTCAGCCCAATCCCGACGGGGGGCTGCTGCTGCTGGCCGAGGACCAGACCGAACAATTGCAGCTCTCGGCCTCCCAGGACACGTTGCTGCGAACTCGCACAGCTACTTTCGACAGCCTGTTCGAATCGATCGCGGTGTTCCGGCCCGATGGACGTCTGCAATTGTGGAACCGCCGCTTTGCCGCCGATTGGGGGCTCGACGAGGAATTCCTCGATACCCATCCGCGGATCGATGAGCTTCTCGGACTGATCCAGAAGAAGCTGCAGCGCGGGGACAAGGCCGGTCAGATCGGCGACGTGGTCCGGGCAGCGACGCTCGATCGCGCGCAGGGGGTGGGCCGGGCGAACCTATCCGATGGACGCATCCTGGAATTCGCGGGCGTGCCGCTGCCCGATGGCAACGGTCTGCTCACCGTGCTCGACATCACCGACACGCAAAAGGCCGAAGAGGCACTGCGCGCGCGCAATGCGGCCTTGGTCGAGGCCGACGCGATGAAGACGCGCTTCCTCGCCAATATGAGCTACGAATTCCGCACCCCACTTACCTCGATGCGTGGGTTTGCGGAATTGCTCGAAACCGGCATCGGGGGCGAACTAACCGATGACGGCATGGCCTATCTCAAGGCGATTCTCGATTCGGTCGAGCAGGTGGAAAGCGTGCTCGATCTGTCGCAAAGCGAGGCGGGTATGCTGCCGCTGGTGAAGGAAGAGATTACGCTTGCTCCCTTCCTCGAAAACCTGATCGAGACCAGGCGCGAACGGATCGAGGGCCAAGACATCCAGCTCGAGCTCAAGGTCGCCGGAAGCGGCGCCCGGATCATGGGCGACGACGCGCGCTTTTCGCGAGCCGTTGGGCATATCCTCGACAATGCGATCAACGCGCTTCCTGAGGGTGGGCGGATCCTCGTTAAACTCCTCGATCGAAAGGACGGCACGCGGATCGTGATCTCGGACGATGGCGAGGGAATGGACGCGATCACGCTCGCCCGTGCGCTCGACGGGTTAATGGTCAGCGCCGATGGAAAAACCGTCGAACGCAGGGTCAATTATGGTCTCCCGTTGGCGAAACGGATCGTCGAAGCCCATGGTGGCAACCTCGAAATCATGTCCGAGAAGGGGCAGGGCACTGCCGTGATCTTCGACCTTGGCTGAGCTGCGGCGCGATCTGCCCGATCTGGCTGCGGTCGATGCGTTCGGTGCCGATATCGCTGCCCGCCTGCGCGGGGGAGATGTGATCGCACTGACCGGAGATCTGGGGGCAGGCAAGACGACGCTATCGCGCGCGATCCTGCGTGCTGCCGGGCACGAGGGTGATGTGCCGTCGCCGACTTTCACGATCATCGAGACTTACGAGGCGCTCGAGCCACCCGTGGTGCACGCCGATTTCTATCGGCTCGAACATCCGGATGAATTGTACGAAATCGGGCTCGATGATTATCGCGACGGGGCCGTCCTCCTAGCCGAGTGGCCCGATCGCGCCGGTGGTTTCGACGAGGAACCGGCCTGTCTTTCGATCCGTCTCGAAAAGCGGGATGACATGCGCTTCGCCATTGTCGAAGGCGGAACGGAGTGGCAGGGACGCTTGCCATGAGCGAACTGCCTGAAGGCGCCGACACTTTCCTTGCCGCAGCCGGATGGGGCGCGGCCGAATCCACCGCGCTGACAGGCGATGCCTCGTTCCGCCGCTACTGGCGGTTGAAGCGCGGTGAAGACAGCGCGCTGCTGATGCACGCACCGCCCCCACAAGAGGACATCCGCCCCTTCGTCAAAGTCGATCGCTGGCTGTGCGAACACGGATTGCGTGCGCCGGAAATCCATGCCGAAAACGAAGAGCACGGCTTCGTCCTGCTCGAAGATTTCGGCGCGGCAAGGATGCGCGACTATCTCGACGAATGGCCGCAGGACGAGACCGAGACCTATCGCGGTGCGATCGATGCGCTGGTCGATCTGCACACCAAGCCGGCCGGACCTTTCCCTGAATACGGATGGTCCGAATACGCCCGCGAAGTCGGACTGCTCACCGAGTGGTATGCTCCCGCTCAGGGGCTCGAGGTCGACGAGGGCGGATATATCGACGCCTGGCAGGACGCCATGCTCCCGGTGCTGCGCAACCAGCGGCAAGGCGTCACCGTGCTGCGCGATTACCATGCCGAGAACATCATGCTGCTGGGTGCGCTGGGGCGGCAGGGCTTGCTCGATTTCCAGGACGCCCTGGTTGGTCACAAGGCCTACGATCTGGTCTCGCTGTTGCAAGATGCGCGGCGCGACGTTTCGCCCGAGCTCGAGCGCGCGATGCTCGATCACTATCTGTCCAAAACCGATCCGGGCGAAGACTTCGAAGCCGACTATGCGCGGTTGGGCGCCCAGCGGAACGCAAAGATCGTCGGCATCTTCACGCGGCTGTGGAAGCGCGATGGGAAGCCGCGCTATCTCGACCTGATCCCGCGCGTCTGGAACCTGATGGAACGCGATCTGGCCCATCCGGCGCTCGAGCCGGTCGCCAAATGGTTCGACACCAATGTCCCGCGCGAATTGCGCGACAATCTGGGCGGGGAATTCCAGCGATGATCGAGTTGGTGAGCGATACGGCCATGGTGATGGCGGCGGGTCTAGGCAAGCGGATGCGTCCGCTTACTGCGACCCAGCCCAAGCCCCTGGTCAAGGTGGCGGGACGTCACCTGATCGACCACACGCTCGATGCGCTCGCCGATGCGGGCGTGGCGAAGGCGGTGGTCAATGTCCACTACCTGGCCGATGCGCTCGAAGCGCATGTAAAGCCGCGCAAGAATCCCGCCGTCGTGATTTCGGACGAGCGCGACCTGCTGCTGGAGACGGGCGGGGGGATGGTCCGCGCGCAGGGCAGGCTGCCAGACCCATTCTTCTGTCTCAATTCGGACAATGTCTGGCTCGACGGTCCGCGCGACGTGTTCCACGAGTTGAGCCTGGGATGGGACGCGGACAGGATGGACGCGTTGCTGCTCGTCGTTCGCCACCACAATGCGGGAAATTATCGCGGGCAGGGCGATTTCTATCTCGATCCGGTTGGCCGTATCACGCGCCGCGAGCCGGGGCGGATCGCGCCCTATATCTACACGGGTATCCAGCTCGTTTCGCACCGCCTGCTGCGCGATGCGCCCGAAGGCAAGTTCTCGACCAATGTGCTGTGGGAGCGCGCGATCGAGGAAGAACGGCTCTATGGCCTGGTGCATACCGGCGAGTGGTTCGAGGTCGGCACCCCGCAGGCGATCGCGCCAACCGAAGCCGCTTTGGCCGAGCGCTGAGGGCGCGGTGGGCGCGGGCGCTCCGCAGATCTACACGATCGCAGCGCATCGCGGATTCGCCGATGCGCTCGTCGCCGGTCTGATCCCGCGTTATCGCGAGGAGGGGTTCGGTCTCGCGCGGGTTACCCTGTTGCTTCCGAGCCGTCGTGCCGCGCGCACCGTGACGGAGGCGTTCGTTCGCGCGTCGGATGGTGGCCTGCTGCTGCCTCGCATGGTGGTGGTGGGCGATCTCGACCTCGACGAGGCGCTTGGCTCGCTGCTCGATCCGATTGGCGAAGCGAACGATACCATTCCACCGGCAATCGATCCCACCCGCCGGCGGCTCGAACTCGCGGCACTGTTGCACGAGCACGATCCGCGCCGCAATCGGGGCGAAGAGCCACCGCCCGCCTCGGCGCGCTTGCGTGAAGCCGACCTGATCGGGCGGACGATCGACCGCCTGCTGGTGGAGGGCGTTTCCTCCGATGCACTGCTCTCCGATCGCGTGCTCGAACTGGTGCCCGATCTCGCCGATCACTGGAAAGCCTCGACGCTTGTGTTCGCGACCATCGAGCGGTTGTGGCAGGAGCGGTTGGCGCAATTCGGCCAGGTCGACCCACCGACCCGGCGCAATCTCCTGTTCGACCACGCGGCCCGGCGCTGGCGCGACGATCCGCCCGCAAGTCCGATCGTCGCGGCGGGCGTCACCAGTGCCTCGCCTTCGCTCGCGCGGTTGCTGCGCGTGGTCAGCGAATTGCCGCAAGGCGCGGTGATCCTGCCCGACCTGGCCCTGGCCGACCGGCTCGATGACGATGTCTGGGACGGACTTGGGCGTGCAGGCGTGCCTGAAGAGGTCGATGGCGCGCCGATCGGGCGCCGCGACGCGCTCACTCATCCGCAATACCATCTTAAACTGTTGCTCAACCGGATGGGCGTGAACCGCGCCGAGATCGACCAATGGCACCGCGCCGGGATGACCGCCGCGCGTCCCGAACGCAGCAAGGCGATCGCGAATCTCTTTTTGCCGCCGGGCCCCTCGGCGCGCTGGGCCGACCTCGGCAGCGAGGATCGGCGTCTTGAAGGCGTTACTCTGATGGAAAGCGCCAATTCCGAAGAGGAAGCGCAAGCCATCGCGATTCTCGTCCGCGAAGCGCTCGAAACGCCTGAAAGGCGCGTCGCGCTGGTGACCCCCGACCGCGGACTCGCCGCCCGTGTGGTCGCTCATCTGCGGCGCTGGAATATCGCGGCTGACGATACGGCGGGCACACCCCTGCCGCAGACAGCACCGGGACGCCTGTTCCTGCTTTCGGCGGAGATGCTGGGCGGCGAGGGCGGGCCGGTCGCGCTCACGGCGCTGCTCCAGCACCCTCTCGTGATGCGCTCCGGAAACCGCAAATCGTGGCTTGAGAATGCGCGCAAATTCGACCGTGCCTTGCGCGGGCCGCGTCCGGCTCCGGGCCTGGCTCCGCTGCGCGCGCTGGCCGTTGAAAAGCATATCCGAGACTGGTGGGACGAAGCCGAAGCGCTGATTGCACCGCTGTTCGATCCGCCCACAACTCTGCCGCTCAATCAGGCGCTGCGCCAGCTTTCGACGACGATCGAGGCGCTGGGCGGAACGACTGTGTGGGGCGGCGCGGAGGGCCGTGCGCTGTCCGCCTTCATCGAGAACTTGCGAACCGCTGCCGAGACCGTGCCGACCGACGTCGAACCGCGCGAGCTGCCGTCGATCCTGCGCGATGTGATGGAAGATATCGCGGTGCGACCGCCCTGGGGCGGACATCCGCGCGTTTCGATCTACGGCCTGCTCGAAAGCCGGATGAGCCGTGCCGAACTGGTGATCTGCGGCGCGATGCACGAAGGCTCCTGGCCTGCTTCCCCGACGCCCGACGCGTTGTTACCGCCGCCGGTCATGCGTGCGCTCGGCGTTCCCGATGGCGAGTTTCGCATCGGGCTTTCGGCGCACGATCTCGCCGCCGCACTCGGCGCGCCGGATGTCGTTCTCAGCCATGCGCGCCGCGATGAAAGCGGGCCGGTGATCCCTTCGCGGTTCGTCCAGCGGGTGCGAGCCCTGATGGGCGAGGATCTGGCGCAACGTCATACCGATGAACGCACCCCCGCGCTTGCTCGCTCGATCGACTGGACGGGACGCACCGATCCTGCGCCACGGCCCGCGCCCGACCCCGCGGCCGAGCGGCGCAAGGTGCCGATCGCGGTCACCGCGCTCGACCGGCTGCTGGGCGATCCCTACCAGTTCTACGCCTCGGAAATCCTGCGTCTGAAATCACTCGATGGCCTCGATGACGAGCCTTCGGCCAAGTGGAAGGGTACGGCAGCGCACAAGATCCTCCAGCGCTGGCACGAAGGCGAGGGCGATCTCGAAACGATCGCGCGCGAGGAGCTTGCAAAGATGTCGGGCCACCCGCTGGTGCGTCATCTGTGGTGGCCGCGCCTGCGCGAGGCGCTGGACTGGGTGGCCGACGAGACCGAAAAGATGCGCGCGGACGGTCGTATTCCGATCGCGATCGAGGAAAAGGGCACCGCGCAAGTCTGCGGCGCGACGCTGGTGGGACGGGCCGACCGGATCGATCGCTTGCCCGACGGCTCGCTCGCTATTCTCGATTACAAGACCGGTGCGCCGCCTTCGAAAGCGCAGGTCGAAAAGGGATTCGCGCTGCAGCTCGGGTTGATCGGGCTGATGGCGCGCGCGGGCGCGTTCAAGGGCGTGGCGGGCGATCCCGAACTGTTCGAATATTGGTCGCTGGGCCGCCTTCCCAAGACCGAGCAATTCGGCCACATCGCCGACCCGCATCCGACCCCGCGGGGCAAGCGCGGCATCCCGCGCGAGGAGTTCCTCGATCGCACGGCCCACTTCCTGCGCATGGCCGTCGAGAAATACATCGACGGGCGCGAGCCGTTCCTGGCGCGCGAGAACCCCGATTACGAGGCGTATACCGACTACGATCACCTGATGCGGCTCGAGGAATGGATCGCCTCACCTGACGACGAGGAAGCGGCGGAGGATGCCCTATGAGCGCGGTCCATCGTCTCGAAGGTGCGCAGGCCGAAGCGGTCGATCCGCGCGACACCGTCTGGCTCGGAGCGTCTGCGGGGACGGGGAAGACGCAGGTGCTGTCTGCCCGCGTCCTCCGCCTGCTGCTCGAACCCGGCGTGTCGCCGTCGCAGATCCTGTGCCTGACCTTTACCAAGGCGGGCGCGGCCGAAATGGCAGAGCGCGTCAACGGCGTGCTCGCCCGCTGGGTGCGGATGAAGGATGATGAACTGGGCAAGGAGCTTGCCCATATCGGCGCCGATGTCGGAGAAGAGACGCTCAACCGCGCGCGCACGCGGTTTGCGGCGGTCCTCGATTGTCCGGGGGGCGGGCTGAGGATCGATACGATCCACGCTTTCTCGACCTGGCTGCTCTCGGCGTTCCCCTATGAGGCGGGCCTCCCTCCCGGCCTGCGGGCGATGGAAGAGCGCGAGCAGGACCTGCTGTCGCGCGAGGTTCTGGCCGAACTGCTAGTCGACGCCGAAGCGGTGGGAGACACAGCGTCGCTCGATGCGCTTGCCTCGCTTTCGCTGCGGTTCGGGCCGGATGGCGCGGAAGCGTTCCTGCGGCGATGCGCCAAGCATATTGAGGCGTGGAAGGGCACGCGCGGGTTCCAGCCTCCGGTCCGCCCGCGCCTGATGCGGATGCTGGGGCTGGAAGCCGATGCATCGCCCGACGATCTGCCTGCGCTGTGTGCCGACGGTGCTTTCCCGTTGGAATCGCTGGGTCTTTGCCGCTCGATCCTCGAGGATTGGGGGACGAAGACGGGCCTGACAGGCGCGGCGACGATCGCACAATGGCAGGCGCTCGATCCTGCGGCGCGGCTTGCAGCCATCGACGAATTCTACGGCACCGTGCTCAACAAGGACGGGACGCCCAAGCAGATCGCCAACATCCTGAAGGTCGACGATCGCTACGGACCGGCGATCGACGACGTCAATCAGGCGCTTGATTCGATCGCCGAACAGCGCCGACTGATCGAACTCGCCGACTGGCTCGCGCCGGCGTATGAATTGGGGCGCCGCTATGCGCTGGCATGGGACGAAGCCAAGCAGCGCGAAGGCCTGATCGATTTCGACGACCAGATCCGCCTCGCCGCACATCTCCTGACCGATGCCGTTCCCGCCGATTGGATCCGGTTCAAGCTCGATCGCCGCTTCGATCATATCCTGGTCGACGAAGCGCAGGATACCAATGCCGACCAATGGCAGATCATCCTGGACGGGCTGGCCGACGATTTCTGGCGCGGCGAAGGCCAGCACGGGACAGAAACCCGCACGCTGTTCGTGGTCGGCGACTACAAGCAGGCGATCTTCGGCTTTCAGGGCACCAGCCCCGAAAACTTCCGCAAGGCGCGCGACCGGGTGCGGACGCGGATGGCCGACTATGCCGAAGCCTGGCGCAGCGCCAACTCCCGCGCGCGCGCTGAATCGGCTCCCCGCCCCTTGCGCGAGCTTGGGTTAGGTCGTTCCTTCCGCACCACCCAGCCCATCCTCTCCATCGTCGACGAAGCGATCGAGGCGATCGGGCATGAGGAAATCGGCCTCCGCGCGCAGGACGTCGAACCCCATGCCGGCGAGCACGGGCCGGGGCTGGTCGGGCTCTGGCGTCCGATTGGCGGAGAGGACGAGGACGAACGCGAAGAAGGCGAGGGTGGCGATTGGCTCCAGCCCAGCGATCGCCGTCTCGCCAAGCGGATCGCGCGGCAGGTGAAAGCCTGGATCGATGCGGGCTTCGCGCTCCACAAGCGCGGCGGCAAACGCGTGAGCCCGGGCGACATCATGGTGCTGGTTCGGCGGCGCAAGCAACTGGCTGGCCTGATCGTTGCCCGGCTGCATGAGGAAGGCGTCGCGGTGGCCGGGGTCGACCGTCTGCGGCTCGGCGATCCGCTGGCGGTCAAGGATGTGCTTTCCGCGCTGCGCTTTGCCGCGCAGCCGCTCGACGATCTCAATCTCGCCGCGCTGCTGGTCTCCCCCCTGGTCGGATGGTCGCAGGAGCAATTGCTCGATCACGGCTATCGCGAGGACCGGGTGCGGTTGTGGGATCATTTGCGTGCGTCCTCGCATTCCGACGTTGCGCAGGTCCTGCTGCAGTTCGAACCGCTGCTGGCGCAGGCCGACTTCGAGCCCCCGCAGAAGATCCTCCACTGGTTGCTGACCGGGCCGTGGGAAGGGCGCCGCAAGCTCGTCTCGCAATTGGGGCGCGAGGCCAACGATCCGCTCGACGAATTGCTGAACGCTGCCCACGCCTATGCCGTGTCGCAAGTGCCGAGCCTTTCAGGCTTCCTCCATTGGCTCGACGCGGGCGAGGGCGAGTTGAAGCGCGAGGCGGGGAGCGCGGGCGACCAGGTGCGGGTCATGACCGTGCATGGATCGAAGGGGCTGCAATCGCCGATCGTGATCCTTGCCGATGCGGCCGACAATCCGAACAACTCGCAGACCGACCGGCTCGATATCGAGGAGCCCGATCCCGCAGGCGATCCGTTGACGTTGCCCCTGCCCAAATTGTCGAAAGATCATCTGGTCGGCCCGCTGGCGCCGATCCTCGAAGATGCCAAGGCCGAAATGCTGCGCGAACACTGGCGCCTGCTGTATGTCGGCATGACGCGCGCGGAAGAAGCGCTGTTCGTCACCGGGTCGCTTGGCGCACGTGAAAAGAAACCCCACGACGATAGCTGGTATGCGCGGCTCCAAGCATTGTTCGACGAGGGCGAGTGGCGCGACGATCCGATCTGGGATGCTACCAACGTCCGGGGCAAGGCTGGCGATGGTGTGGCCAAGACTAGCGCAGGGCCCGATCCGGAGCCCGAAAAGCCGGCATGGCTTACCACGCCGATCGGCCCCGAGCCGCGTCCTCCGCGCCCGCTGGCTCCGTCGTCGCTGGGCGAGGACGAGGCACCCGACCCGCCGCTGCCGAGCGATGCGCTGGCGGTTGCGGCGCGGCGCGGAACGCTGATCCACGCCCTGCTCGAACGCTTGCCCGAAGTGCCGGAGGGCGAGCGCCAGGAACGCGCGCTGCGCTGGCTTGAAAAGCAGGCGGACGATCTGGCCCACGACATGCGCGCGGAAATGGCTTCGAGCGCGATCGCAGTGCTCGACGATCCGCAATGGGCCGAGCTGTTCGGTCCGCGCGCATTGGCGGAAGTCCCGATTGCGGCGACTGTGGGCGAAGCGGTGATTGCCGGCACGATCGACCGGTTGCTGATCGAGGACGAGCGCATCCTGATCGTCGATTTCAAGACCACGCTGCGCCCGCCCCATGCGCTCGACGGGGTGCCCGGATCCACCATTCGCCAGATGGCCGCCTACGCCGCGAGCCTGCGCGCCATATATCCCGGAAGGTCGGTCGAAGCCGCGGTGCTCTACACGCACACGCCGCAACTGATCGGTCTGCCGGATGCCTTGCTCGTCTCCGAAGGGCCGGAAGCGCGAGCGGAGCGGCGGAACGTCTGAGCGTCTCGTGCGCTTGCGTATCCGATCCGCGATCCTAGATAGATTGCACACGCAAAGGAGTTTTCATGTCCACCAAAGCTGTCACCGACGCCGATTTCCAGTCCACCGTTCTCGATAGCGACAAGCCCGTGCTGGTCGATTTCTGGGCCGAGTGGTGCGGCCCGTGCAAGATGATCGCGCCGGCGCTGGAAGAGATTTCCGAAGAGCTGGCCGACAAGGTGACGATCGCCAAGATGGACATCATGGAAAGCACCGAAGTGCCGCAGAAATATGGCGTCCAGTCGATCCCGCTGATGGTGCTGTTCAAGAATGGCGAAGCGGTTGCGCAGAAGCTCGGTGCCGCGCCCAAATCGCAGCTTCAGAGCTGGCTCGAGAGCGAGCTTTGATGCGCCGCTGGATCCCCGTGAGAGCGGGGATTCAGCCCATGGCGGCGATCCGCTCCGCCAGTGCATCCCACAATTGCGGCGTGGCCGCTCCGATCAGGCCCGTGCGCTCCCAGTCCGCGGGCCGATAGGCGCTGCCATCGAGCCGCGCGACCTTGCCGCCCGCTTCGTTGAGCCACAGCGCCCCCGCCGCGTGATCCCATGGCAGGGTGCGGTTGAACAGCGAAACGTCGTTTTCCCCGAGTGCGAGCCGCGGATATTGTTCGGCGGCGCAGCGGGGAATGTCGACCAGTTCGTAATGCGGCGCGATATGCTCGGACACTGCCGCGCGCTCGGCCTGGTCGAGGAAAATCAGTGAAATCGCGGCGATCGGCACGTCGTGCCCGGTCGCGCGCGCCGAAACCGGTTCGCCGTCCACGAATGCCCCGCCGCCCTGGATGGCGTGGCAGAAGCGGCCCGACAGGCAATCGTAGATCCAACCCGCGACCGTTTCCCCGCCCTCGGCCAGCGCGACCAGCACGCCGAAAGGCGGCTTGCCGAACGCGAAATTGTTCGTCCCGTCGAGCGGGTCGACGATCCAGCACAGCCCGTCGCCGAGCCGGTCCATGATCGATGGATCGGCCTCCGCCGCTTCTTCTCCCACGATCGAGGCCTGCGGCAGCAACCGCGCGAGACCCTCGGTGAGGATTGTCTCGCTCGCATGATCGGCCACGGTGACGACATCGTCGGCCGCCTTGTTCGTGATCTCGCCGTCGTCGAGCGTGCGGTAATGCGGCATGATCGCATCGCGGCTCGCGCGCGCCATCAGGGCATGAACCTGGCCGGTCAGGCTCTCGCTCACGAGCGGTAGTCCGCGTTGATCGAAATATAGCCGTGGGTGAGATCGCAGGTGTAGACCGTGGCCTGTCCGTCTCCGAGATCGATATCGACATCGATATCGATCTCCTGTCCTTTGAGATGCGCGGCAACCGGCGCTTCGTCATAGGTTTCGACTGCGCGGCCTTCGCGCGCCACCTCGATGCCGCCGAATGCAATCGACAGGCGGTCGCGATCCGCCGGTTCGCCGGCCTTGCCGACGGCCATCACCACACGGCCCCAATTGGCGTCCTCGCCCGCGATCGCGGTCTTCACCAGCGGCGAATTGGCGATCGAGAGGCCGATCCGGTGCGCGCTGTCATCCGAATCCGCGCCCGTCACCTTCACCGTGATGAACTTGCTTGCGCCTTCGCCGTCGCGCACCACGAGCCGGGCGAGCTGGCCGCACAAGTCCTCGAGCGCAGCGGCAAAGGCTTCGGCTTCGGGACTGTCGTCATCGGCGAGCGGGACATTGCCCGCCGCGCCGGTTGCGAAGGCAAGCACGGTGTCGCTGGTCGACGTGTCGCTATCGACGGTGATCGCACCGAAGCTGGCCCCGTTGGCCTGCGAGAGCATTGTCTGCAGCAGGGCCGGTTCGATCGCCGCATCGGTGACGATATAGCCGAGCATGGTCGCCATATCGGGCGCGATCATGCCGCTGCCCTTGATCACGCCGATCAGCGTGACCTCGGTATCGCCGATCGTTGCGGTGGTCGTCGCGCCCTTTTCGAACGTGTCGGTGGTGCCGATCGCACGCGCGACTTCGAGCCAATCGCACGGCTCCGCGAGGAGCGCGGCGGCGATCCCGGCGCGCGCCTTGTCCTTCGGCAGCGGCACGCCGATCACGCCGGTCGAGCTGACGAACACCTGCTCGGGGGAGCAATCGAGTTCGTCGGCCACCTGAGCCTGGATCTGTTCGACCGCTTCGCGCCCTGCGGCACCGGTGAAGGCATTGGCATTGCCCGCGTTGACGACCAGCGCGCGGGCCGATCCGCCGCCGATCTGCACGCGTCCGGCCTCGACTTCGGGCGAGGCGCAGGCGCTCTTGGTGAACAGCCCGGCGACTGCGGTGCCCTTGGCGAATTCGACCAGCGTCAGGTCGCACCGATCCCAGGTCTTATAGCGCGCACGCGCCACGCGCGGCGTCGCGCCAGTAATCGCGGGCAGGTTTGGAAAAGAACGGGCGAGGGGAGAGCGATCGAGGTCCATATCGCGATGCGCCTATGTCTTTGCTGCAACGCTCGCAAGCAAATGTCCGTCGAAGGTTTACGAAACGCGATCCAGCGATTACATCATCGGTCACGATGCTACGCCGTCTTCTCACCTGCCTCGCGGTTCTAACCGGCCTTGCTGCCGTTGCCGCGCCCGCGCAGGCCGAGAATGCTCGCTCGCTCGTCAGCCAGGTCGAATCGCAAATCGGCGATACCATCGACTGCAAGGATGACGACAAGGCATGCGAATGCCGTGCCAAGGGCAAGGACGGAAAAAAGATCGAGGATAAGGATTGTCCGCGCGAGAAGCGGCGCACGATCTACATTCCCCCGATCTATGTCGGCGTCGATCTCGCGCTGCAATAGCGCGCAGCCCCCTTATACGACCGCATTTTCGCGCTCCGGCCACTGACGCCGTGAGCGCATTTCCCTACATCACATCACGAAAGTCTCGGCCACCATGCTCGGCAACCTTTTCAAGGGCCTCTTCGGCTCGTCCAACGATCGCTACGTCGCCTCGATCAACAAGATCGTCGCGCAGATCGCCGCCTATGAAGACCAGATCAAGGCGTTGAGCGACGAGGAACTGCAGGGCCAGACGGCCAAGTTCCGCCGCCAGCTCGAAGAGGGCAAGACGCTCGACGATATTATGCCGGAAGCCTTCGCTACCGTGCGCGAAGCCTCGTTCCGCGTGCTCGGCATGCGGCATTTCGACGTGCAAATGGTCGGCGGCGTGGTGCTCCATCGCGGCGAGATCGCCGAAATGCGCACCGGTGAGGGCAAGACCCTGGTCGCGACCCTGGCCTGTTACCTTAACGCGCTCGAAGGCAAGGGCGTCCACGTCGTCACGGTCAACGACTACCTCGCCCGCCGCGACGCCGAATGGATGGGCCAGCTCTATGGCTGGATGGGCCTGACCGTCGGCGTGATCGTGCCGAACATGTCCGAACCCGGTCGGCGCGAAGCCTATGCGGCCGACATCACCTACGCGACCAATAACGAGCTCGGCTTCGACTACCTGCGCGACAACATGAAGCACGAGCGCAGCCAGATGGTGCAGCGCCCGTTCAATTTCGCGATCGTCGACGAAGTCGATTCGATCCTGATCGACGAAGCGCGCACCCCGCTGATCATCTCCGGCCCGACCGAGGACAAGTCCGATCTGTACATCGCGGTCGATGCGGTGGTGAAGCGGATCACCGACGATCTTTACGAAGCCGACGAGAAGACCAAGAACGTCCAGCTGACCGAAGACGGCATCGAATGGGCCGAGCGCGAGCTCGAGAAGGAAGGCCTGCTCGAAGGCGACAACCTCTACGACATCGAGAACACGCAGGTGGTCCACCACCTCGACCAGGCGCTCAAGGCCAACGTCATGTTCAAGCGCGACACCGACTACATCGTAAAGGACGAGAAAGTCGTCATCATCGATGAATTTACCGGCCGCATGATGGACGGACGCCGCTGGTCGAACGGCCTGCACCAGGCGGTCGAGGCGAAGGAAGGCGTCAAGATCGAGCCGGAGAACCAGACGCTCGCCTCGATCACCTTCCAGAACTATTTCCGCATGTATCCCAAGCTCGCCGGCATGACCGGCACCGCGGCCACCGAAGCGGCCGAGTTCTGGGACATCTACAAGCTCAACGTGGTCGAAATCCCGACCAACCTCCCGGTCCAGCGGATCGACGAGGATGACGAATTCTACAAGAACACGCTCGACAAGTTCAAAGCGATCGCCGGCGCGATCCGCGAGAAGAACGAGATCGGCCAGCCGGTGCTGGTTGGCACGGTCTCGATCGAGAAATCGGAACTGCTGTCGAAATTCCTCGACGAGGAAGGCGTCAAGCACGCGGTGCTCAATGCGCGCTTCCACGAAAGCGAGGCGCATATCGTCGCCCAGGCGGGCCGGATCGGCGCGGTGACCATCGCCACCAACATGGCCGGTCGCGGGACCGACATCCAGCTCGGCGGCAACCTCGAATTCCGGATGAACGACGAGCTTTCCGACATGGAAGAGGGCCCCGAACGCGATGCCGCGATCGAGCGCCTGAAAGCCGAAATCGAGGAAGAAAAGCAGCGGGTGAAGGACGCCGGCGGCCTGTTCGTGCTCGGCACCGAGCGGCATGAATCGCGTCGCATCGACAACCAGTTGCGCGGCCGTTCGGGCCGTCAGGGCGACCCCGGCCTGTCGCGCTTCTACCTCTGCCTCGAGGACGATCTCCTGCGCATCTTCGGCCCGGACACGCTGTTCGCCAAGATGATGAATTCGAACCTCGAAGATGGCGAGGCGATCGGTTCCAAATGGCTTTCCAAGGCGATCGAGACCGCGCAGAAGAAGGTCGAGGCGCGCAATTACGAGGCTCGCAAGCAGGTCGTCGAATTCGACGACGTGATGAACGACCAGCGCAAGGTGATCTACGACCAGCGTGCCGAGATCATGGACAGCGAAACGGTCGACGACGTGATGCTCGACATGCGCGAAGACACGATCAACGCGATGGTGACCGAGCATTGCCCGCCCGGATCCTATCCCGAGCAGTGGGATGTCGCCGGGCTCAAGGAAAAGGTCGAGGAAGTCCTCGCCGTGCCCGCGCCGATCGAATCCTGGATCGAGGAAGACGGGATCGACCAGTCCGAAATCGAGGAACGCCTGGGCAAGGCGACCGAAGAAAAGATGCAGGCCAAGATCGAGCGCACCGACGCTTCGATCTGGCGCACGGTCGAAAAGAGCGTGCTGCTCCAGCGGCTCGACCACCACTGGAAGGAGCACCTTGCCACTCTCGATGCGCTGCGCACCGTCGTGTTCCTGCGCGCCCATGCACAGAAGCAGCCGATCAACGAATACAAGCGCGAGGCGTTCGGCCTGTTCGAGAACATGCTCGACCAGCTGCGTGAGGACGTGACCCGGATTCTCGCCACCAGCGACATCCAGGTCCCGGCCCCCACGGTCGACGAGCTGCCCGACCTGCCCGATTTCCTGACCGGCCATATCGATCCGCTGACCGGACGGAATGACGCCGAAGGCATGAGCGCGGGCGCAACCGGACAGATGGCCGGACTGGGCGCGATGCCGCAGGGTGCCGAAGGTGAGGGCGACAATCCCTATGCCGGCATGAACCTCAACCGCAACGCCCCGTGCCCCTGCGGTTCGGGTGCAAAGTACAAGCACTGCCACGGCAGGGCGGGTTAAGCCGGAGGGCAACGAAAAAGGCGCCGGAAGCAATCGAGCTTCCGGCGCCTTTTTCATGTCCGCGAGAGGTGGGTGGCTCCCCGAGTTGGATTCGAACCAACGACCAAGTGATTAACAGTCACCTACTCTACCGCTGAGCTATCGGGGAATACCCATCTCTCGCGGAAGCGCGCCTATATGCGGGCGATTCACCGATTGCAAGACCGCTTCACCATTCAAGTGACGAATTGTTCGGCAACGATCCGTTCTTCGAGTGTCTTTCCCTTGTCGAACAGCAGGGTGAGCGTCCGCGAGGTGTCGATCGAGACGGTAACCTCGTCGATATCGCGCAGTTCTTTCTGGTCTGCCACGGCGGAAACCGGCCGTTTGTCGGGCTCGATCACGCGGAAACCGATCTCGTAGTGATCAGGCAGGATTGCCCCGCGCCAGCGGCGTGGGCGAAACGCGCTGATCGGGGTGAGCGCGAGCATGTTCGATGTCAGCGGCAGAATCGGGCCGTTGGCGGAAAAATTGTAGGCGGTCGATCCCGCGGGTGTCGCCACCAGCACGCCATCGGCGGACAGCTCGGCGATCCGGCGCTTGCCGTTGACCGACACTTCGAGCTTCGCCGTCTGGCGGGTTTCACGCAGAAGAGAGACCTCGTTGATGGCGTGGTACTCGCGCACTTCCCCGCCATGGGTATGCGCCTTCATGCACAGAGGTTTCACGGCCACGGGCTGCGCGCGCGATACGCGTTCGGCCAGCGAGCGCGAGCGGGTGAGCCGGTTCATCAGAAAGCCGACCGTGCCGAGATTCAGGCCGAAAGCCGGAATCACCCGCCCTTGGTCGAGCATGGAATGCAGCGTCTGGAGCATGAAACCGTCCCCGCCCAGCACGACGGCGACATCGGCTTCGGCGAGCGGAACGAAATCGCCCTGTTCGCGAATCTCTGCAGCGGCCTCCTGCGCGCGCTCGCTATCAGCCGCCAGCAGGGCGAGCTTGCCGGTCTCGATGGTCATTTCGCCGTGGGCGTCCACTGTTCTCGCGCAAACATGGTGCCTCGTTATGGGGCAGGGGCACGATTGGCAATGGCATGTCGCATCCGGATTATTGCCAGCGCGAGCGCGGGAGCGCATGGACGGCCAGATGGGCGGCCACGATTCAGCTGACGATATTTCACGCGATCCGCTGACAGGTCTGCCTGTGATGGAGGAGGTGCGCTCTTCGTTGCGCACCTGGCTGAAAGACGCAGCCTCCAGCCAGTCCGCTCCCCAGGTTCACGCCGCTTTGATCGGCTTGCGGCGGTTCGATACGGTCAATCTGGCTTACGGAGAGAGCACTGGCGACGGCGCGCTGGTCGAAGTCGCGCGCCGTCTCAACCGCTTTTGCGAAGACGAGATCGACGGCGAATGGAAGCTCGCACGCGGCGGTGGGGGCCATTTCCTCGTCATCTTGCGTGGGAACTGCAGTCGAGAACGATGGCAGTGGCTGGCCGAGGAACTGGCCGATGCGATCGCGCACCCGATCAATGCCAGCGAAGGCGTGTTGCGCCTGTCTCCCCGCGTGGCTCTGCTGCGTGCCTTGTCGAGCGAGCGGGTCGATACCATGCTCGATCGCCTGTCGATCACGCTTGCCGAGCTCCAGCGCGAACAGAACCGGCGGGTCCAATGGGCCGACGGAGAACGCGCGTTATTGGGCCGGAGTGGAGCAGAGCTCGAGGCGGACCTGCTGCGCGCGATCGATCGCGACGAGATCGAGATCTGGTTCCAGCCCCAATATTCACTGAACGGCGGGATCCTGGTGGGGGCGGAAGCGCTGGCGCGCTGGCAGCACCGCGATCTAGGCCAGGTCGGTGCCTCTGCGCTGTTCACGATTGCCGAGCGCGCCGATCATGTGACGCCGCTATCGCGTCATATCGCCATGCGCGCGCTCGAACTGGCGAGCCAATGGCCGAGCCATTTGCGGCTATCGCTCAATGTGACGCCATCCGACCTTGCCGACAGCCGGTTTGCCACGCAAATGCTGTCGATCGTGCGACAGACCGCCTTCCTGCCGCAGAAGCTGACGATCGAAGTAACCGAACATGCGCTGCTCGGCGATCTCAGCACGGCGCAGGAAAGCCTCGAACAACTCGCCGAAGCCAAGATCGAGATCGCGTGCGACGATTTCGGCGCGGGCTTCTGCAATTTCCGCTACCTCAAGGTCCTTCCGATCGGTGCGATCAAGCTCGATCGCTCGATGGTCGAAGGCGTCACCACCGACACCCGCGACCTCGAAGTGATGCGGGCGATCATCGCGCTGGGCAAGGCGCTGAGCATGAAACTGATCGCCGAAGGCGTCGAGACCGAAGAATTGCGCGATCTCCTCGCCGCCGAAGGCTGCGATGTCTACCAGGGCTATTTCGGCGACCAACCGATGTCGGCCGCCGAATTCCTGACGCTCGCCAAAGGCTGAGCGATCACTCTGCGCTGGCGTCGTCCGTGTCCCGTTCGACCGGTGCGTTCTTCACATGCGTATCGAACCAGTCGAACATTTCCGCCAGCACGTGGAGCACCGATTCGCGACCGCGATAGCCGTGGTCTTCGTGCGGCAGCATGACGAGGCGCGCGGTGCCCCCGGTGCCTTTGACCGCGGCGAACATGCGTTCGGACTGCTGCGGGAAAGTGCCCGAGTTGCTATCGTTCATTCCGTGGGTGAACAGGATCGGTTCGTTGATCTTGTCCGCCGCCATGAACGGGCTGAGCTCGTAATAGGTTGCTGGCGTATCCCAGAAAATCCGCCGTTCCGACTGGAAGCCGAACGGGGTCAGCGTGCGATTGTACGCACCCGAACGCGCGATGCCGGCCCTGAAGATATCGCTCTGCGCCAGCAGGTGCGCCGTCATGAAGGCACCGTAGCTGTGCCCTCCCACGCCGACGCGCACTCCGTCGCCGAAGCCGCGTTCGACGGTGAAGTCCACAGCTGCCTGCGCCGAAGCAACGATCTGTTCGATGAAGGTGTCGTTGACCGTTTCGGGGTCGTCACCGATCACTGGCATCGCCGCGCGATCGAGCACGGCATAGCCCTGGGTCAGGAAGAATAGTTGCGAGTAGCCGCCGATTTGCGTGAAGCGATACGGCGAGTCGCGGTTCTGCCCTGCCGTTGCCGCATCGTTGTATTCCCGCGGATAGGCCCACACGACCACCGGCAGCTTGTCGCCTTCCTTGTATTCGGGCGGGAGATAGAGCGTGGCCGTGAGATCGACCCCGTCGGCGCGCTTGTAGGTCACGAGTTCGCGCTTGATCCCGGTCAGTTCGGGATGCGGATCGCGGAAGTCGGTCAGGGCCCGCACTTCGCCTTTCCGGTGCAGGCGGACATTGCCCGGATCGATCGGGTTCTCGAAATAGGTGATGAAGCTGTCGCCATCGTCGTCGAGAACGTCGATCACCGATTCGAGCTGTTCGCCGGAAGAACGCCACAATTCGGTGGTTTCGAGAGTGTCGAGATCGAAGCGCCGCAGGAACGGCCGCAAACCTTCGGGCGACGCGCCTGCGCCGGTCAGCAGCAGCGCGCCGTCATCCGATCGCGCGACCGAAAAGCCCCGATCGGTATAGGTCGTCACCGGTTCGCCCGGGTCGGCATAGGCATCCTGGATGTTGCGGATATTGATCTGCCGCGGCGCGTTGTTGCCGGTCACATCGACCAGGGTCTGACGGAGTTCGCGGGTGTCGCGATCGTACTCGTAAGCGACCAGATCATCCGATTTCTCGATCCCGAACGCGCCCGATGCACGATCTTCGAGCCGGACGAGAACCCGGGCTTCACTGTCGAAGGGAGCGGCCAGAGCCATGAGATTGTCGCGATTGTCGGTTTCGACGCGCGGATCGCCCCCGTCCTGCGCTTCGGCCCACACCAGCAGCGCATCCTCGGTCGGATGCCACTGGACGTTGCGCGGACCTTTGACGACGCCCTGCACCGGAAGGGCATCGGCGAGCGGTTGGCGGACGATCGTCTTCACCAGCTTTCCGTCGCGCGTGTAGACCGCCGTGGTGGTCGGGAAACGGTAATACGGGACCTGATAGGAGAACGGCTTTTCGATCCATTCCATCAGCATGTACTTGCCATCGGGCGAGAATGCGACGCTGGTATAGATGCGCGGTTCGCCCAGCTTGCGCTTGTTGCTGCCATCGGCATCCATCACCACGGGCTGGCTCGTGGTGAGCCATTCGAACATTGCCTCGTCGTGCGGATTTTCGAGCAGGTCCTGATAGGTGCGCGTCTGCGCTTCCTGCCCGCCCGATGCATCCTGGATCGCAGGGCCGACCGGAGTGAGCGAAGCGACCGGGCGCGGGCCGCGCGCCTCGGGAATGGTCAGCACCAGCAGCGATCCGTCGGGCAGAAAGCGCGGCGTCTGGAAGATCGGATTGACCCCGCCGGTCATGACCTTGCGCGCCGCCGCGGTCTGCGTGTCGAGGACGTAGAGATCCATCGCATCGCTGCGGGTGTTGGTGAACACCACGCTCGATCCGTCTGGTGCCCAGGAAACGTCGGAAATATCCGCGTCGGCGGGCATGGCGACGGGGCGTAGGTCACCGGAGGCGATGTCCTGCAGAGACAGGCCGATCGTGGCGCGGGTGCCGTAGCGATCGTTGATCGCCGCATCGAGCCGCATCCCGGCGAGCTTTTCCATCGGCTTGGCAAGCTCCGCCACCGGCGGCAGCGCTTCACGCTCTAGCAGCAAGAGCTGATCGTTGTCGGGCGAAACCGAAACGCGCGGACTGGGCGCGCGGGTGACGATATCGACCACGTCGGGCGGCGGAAGGCGATAGCCTTCCTGCGCGGCGGCGGGGGTGGCGGCGACAAGACCGATGGCCAGTGCAAAGGAACTGGCGGCGATGGATGGCAAACGCATGATGTGATTCTCCCTCGCGGCCACGCTAACCGCCGCACGGGGGCACGATCAATGCGCTATGCCGGAGCAGGTCTGCCTTTCGTCGAACGGCGCACCACGCCCGACAAACCCTTGGTGAGCTGGAAAAGCCCGTTCAGCCGCGATTGCGGATCGCCCCAGCTGCGGGTTACGACCAATTTCATGTCGGGCCGCAGCTTGGCAGCGCCTTTCAATCGGTCGACATAGGCGACGAGGCCCGGACCGTCGGGGAAATTGTCGTTGTGGAAGGTGACCAGCGCCCCCTTCGGGCCAAGGTCGATCTTGGCGATATGCGCCTCGATCGCCTGCTGCTTGATTTCTATGAGCTTGACCAGATTGGCGGTGGAATCCGGCAGCGGTCCAAAGCGGTCGATCATCTCGGCGGCGAGCGATTCGAGCTCGGCCTTGCCTTCGACCTGGTTGAGGCGGCGATAGAGCGCCATCCGCACCGCAAGATCCGGCACATAGTCTTCGGGAATCATGATCGGTGCATCGACGGTGATCTGCGGCGACAGGCCGGTGGTGTCCTTCTCCAGCCCCGCATCGCCGGCCTTGGCCATGACGATCGCGTCCTCGAGCATCGACTGGTAAAGTTCGAACCCGACTTCGCGAATATGACCCGATTGCTCGTCGCCGAGCAGGTTGCCGGCGCCGCGCAGGTCGAGATCGTGGCTGGCGAGCTGGAAACCCGCACCCAGGCTGTCGAGATCGCCCAGCACCTTGAGGCGCTTCTCGGCGACTTCGGACAATTGCGTGTCGGCGGGGTAGGTGAGGTAGGCATAGGCGCGCAATTTGGCCCGGCCGACGCGACCGCGCAGCTGGTAAAGCTGGGCGAGGCCGAAGCGGTCGGCGCGGTGGATGATGATCGTGTTGGCGCTCGGGATGTCGATCCCGCTTTCGACGATCGTGGTCGAGAGCAGCACTTCGTACTTTCCTTCGTAGAACGCGCCCATCCGGTCCTCGACCTCGCTCGGCGTCATCTGCCCATGCGCGGTGATCGCCTTGATTTCGGGCACGTTCTCTTTGAGCCAGTCCTCGACATCGGCCATGTCGGCAATACGCGGCACGACGATGAAGCTCTGCCCGCCGCGATGGTGTTCGCGCAGCAGGGCCTCGCGCATGATCATGTCGTCCCATTCGGTGACATAGGTGCGCGTGGCGAGGCGATCGACCGGCGGTGTCTGGATCGTCGACAATTCGCGCAGGCCCGACATGGCCATCTGCAAGGTGCGCGGGATCGGCGTCGCGGTGAGCGTGAGAACGTGAACGTCGGCGCGCAGCTGCTTGAGCTTCTCCTTGTGGGTCACCCCGAAGCGCTGTTCCTCGTCGACGATCACGAGGCCGAGGTCCTTGAAATTCACGTTCTTCGACAGGATCGCATGGGTGCCGATCACGATATCGACATCGCCCTTTTCTAGGCCTTCGCGGGTCTGCTTGGCTTCCTTGGGAGGTACGAGGCGCGAAAGGCGACCGATCTCCAGCGGAAAGCCCGAAAAACGCTCCCTGAAATTGGTGAAGTGCTGGCGCGCGAGCAGGGTGGTGGGCGCGACCACGGCGACCTGTCGTCCTTCCATCGCGGCGATGAAGGCGGCGCGCAGGGCGACCTCGGTCTTGCCGAAGCCGACATCGCCGCACACCAGCCGGTCCATCGGCCGTCCGGTGCCCAGATCGCGAATGACATCGTCGATCGCCGCGTCCTGGTCGTCGGTTTCCTCCCACGGGAATTTCTCGACGAACTGGTCGTAGGAAGATTTCTCGGGTTCGAGCACCGGCGCCTTGCGCAGGCTTCGGGCGGCGGCGGTCTTGAGCAATTCGTGCGCGATCTCGCGGATGCGTTCCTTGAGGCCCGACTTGCGGCGCTGCCACGCTTCGCCGCCCAGCTTGTCGAGCGGTACGCTGTCGCTTTCGCTGCCATAGCGCGAGAGGACGTCGAGGTTCTCGACCGGGATGTAGAGCTTGTCGCCGCCGGCATAGGAGAGCTGGACGCAATCGTGCGGGCTCTTGCCCACGGGGATCGATTGCAGCCCTTCGTAGCGCCCGATGCCGTGATCCATGTGGACGATGAGATCGCCCGGCGTGAGGGCGGATATCTCGGCGAGGAAGGCGTCCGCGCTCTTGCGTTTCTTCTTCCTGCGAACGAGCCGGTCGCCCAGCAGGTCCTGTTCGGTGACGAGTTCGATTTCGTCATTGGCGAAGCCGGTTTCGAGCGGAAGCACCAGCGCGACCGGCTGCTTCTTGGCCGCAATGCCCAAGGCTTCCTGCCAGCTGTTCGCCAATACCGTCTTGGCGCCGGCTTCTTCGAGGATGGAAGCGATGCGCGAGCGGCTGCCCTTGGAATAGGCGGCGAAGATCGCCTTGGCATCCTTTGCGCGCTTGCCGAGATATTTGGCCGCAGCATCGTAGGCGTTTTCGCCGCGCGCACGCTCCGGCGCAAAATCGCGGGCAGCCTTGAAGCCGAACTCGACCGTGGTGGGGCTTTCAGGCTCGGCGAAATGGCTCGCACGATGCACCGGCCGTTCGGCGAGGATGGCGCCGAGTTCGTGCTCGGTGAGGTAGAGCGCATTGGTGTCGAGCGGGCGATAGCTGCCCGAGGCCTGGCCCGAGGTTTCGCTGCGCTGCTTGTGATAGTCCGCGACGTCGGATAGGCGTTCGTCAGCCGAGCCGATAGCGGCGGCATCGATCAGGCTGACATCGTCGCCGAGATGATCGAACAGGGTGACGAGCTTGTCTTCGAACAGCGGAAGCCAGTGTTCCATCCCCGCCAGCCGACGGCCTTCGCTGACCGCCTGGTAGAGCGGGTCCTGTGTCGCATTGGCCCCGAACATCTCGCGATAGCGCGTACGGAAACGCTTGATGCTGTCTTCGTCGAGCAGCGCTTCGCTGGCCGGGAGCAGCAGGTGCTGGTCGACGGTGCGGACCGTGCGCTGGGTATCGGTGTCGAAGACTCGAAGGGACTCCAGCTCGTCGCCGAAGAAATCGAGCCGCAGCCCGCCTTCGAGCCCGCTGGGGTAAACGTCGAAGATCGAGCCGCGAACTGCGAATTCGCCGGCATCGACGACCGTATCGGTGCGATTGTACCCCTGGCGCGAAAGCAGCGCGGTGAGGCTGTCATGCCCGATCTCGACGCCGGGCTTGAGTTCGCGCACCGACTCGCGAATCCGGAAGGACGAGAGCACGCGCTGGGTGACCGCGTTGGCGGTGGTGACCAGCAGCTGGTTGGCGCCCTTCGCCTGCAAACGATGGAGCGTCGAGAGCCGCTGCGCGCTGACCGAGAGCGCCGGGCTCGCGCGGTCGTAAGGCAGGCAATCCCAGCCCGGGAATTGCAGCACTTCGAGCTCGGGCGCGAAGAAACTTGCGGCTTCGGCAATCGCGCGCATCGCGGCGGCATCGGGCGCGATGAAGACCGCCCGGCGCGATGCCGCGCGGGCGAGATCGGCCAGCACCAGCGGTTGGGCCCCGCGCGCGATGCCGGAAAGCGTCAGCGGCTCTTTCGCCGTCAGGATACGGGAGAAATCGGGCATGCGGTCTATCCAAGCAAGCGCGAGCGAAACCGTTCCGTCACGCACGAAAAACCCCCTCTTTTTCAGAGGAGGGGAGCGAATGTTGAGGCGAGCGAAGCGCGCGTCTCGCGCATGGCCTCGCTACGAATTGAATTTCTTTGCGCGCAGAAGCTCGCGCATGTCCTCATCTGGCGAGTAGGAAGGCGAAAATCAACGCGGGATATCGACGAAGTCGAGCCGTTGCATCGCGTCCATTTGCGGGCCGGCGAATTGCTCGGGCACTGCAGCCGTCTTGAGCATCCATGCCATCACGTCGACATCGTCTTCCTCGAGCAGGGCTTCGAACCACACCAGTTCGGCCTCGCCCCATTCGCCCGAATAGCGATCGAAGAACCCGCCGAAGGTGTAATCCGCCTCGCGCGTGCCGCGATGCCAGGCGCGGAACTTGGCCTTGGCGAAACGTTGGGTGAGGTCGGGATTGTCTGCCATGCGGAGCGGTTAGGCCAGGCTACCTTGCCTTTCAACTCGTCATTGCGAGGCGCCGCAGGCGACGCGGCAATCCTGCGCTGGCGCTTTGCCACTAGGGATTGCTTCGCTCTGCTCGCAATGAGGAATTTTAGTTGGTAGCGAAGCGAAACGATGCGCCCCGATATCCTCAATCCGATCTTTGCCGAGGTGAACACGCTCGACGGCGTGGGACCCAAGCTCGCCAAGCCGCTCGAACGGCTTGGGCTGAGCAAGATCAAGGATGTCGCCTACCACCTGCCCGATCGCTTCGTGGAGCGGCGCGCGGTCGCCAATCTCGACGAGGCGAGCGAGGGCGAGCAGATCGTCATCGCACTGACGCCGACCGAACATCGCGCCTCGCGGGGTGGGCGCGGGCCGTATCGCGTGCTGGCGCAGGACGCGATCGGCAATATCTGCGCGCTGACCTATTTCGGGCGCGCCTCCTACACCGCGAAAAAGCTGCTGCCGCCGGGCGAGCTGCGCTGGATCGCCGGTCGGCTCGATCGCTATGGCGACATGTTGCAGATCGTCCATCCCGATCACGTGGCCGAGAAAGCCGATACGCTGTCGGACAAGCAGGTCGAGCCAATCTACCGCCTGGCTGAGGGGCTGACGCAGCCGCGGGTTGCGTCACTTGTCGATCAAGCGCTCGATCTGGCCCCCGAACTGTCCGAATGGATCGAGCCGGGCCAGGCCGATCGCGGGGGCTGGCCGGCATGGCGCGATGCGCTCCATCTCGCCCATCGCGGTCCGCATGAAAAGGCGCGCGACCGGCTCGCCTATGACGAATTGTTCGCCAATGCGCTGGCGCTGATGCTGGTGCGCGCCGACAACCGCAAGCGACGCGGTACGCCCCTGCGCGGCGACCGCGCGCTGCGCGACAGGCTGAACCTGCCGTTCCCGCTGACCGGCGCGCAGACGCGTTGCATTACCGAGATCGAAGGCGACCTTGCCCAGGAAGCGCCGATGCTCCGTCTGCTGCAAGGCGATGTCGGATCGGGCAAGACGGTGGTCGCATTGGAAGCGATGCTGATCGCAATCGAGGCGGGGACGCAGGCGGCGCTGCTAGCGCCGACCGAGATCCTCGCCCGCCAGCATTACGAGACCCTGCGCGACATGGCTCGCCCGGTCGGGATCGAGATCGCGCTGCTGACCGGCCGCGACAAGGGCAAGGCGCGCGAATCGATCCTTATGGGGCTGCTCGACGGGAGCATCGACATCGTGGTCGGCACGCATGCGATCTTCCAGGACAGCGTGGCGTACCGGAACCTCGCGCTGGTGGTGATCGACGAGCAGCATCGCTTCGGCGTCGGGCAACGGCTGATGCTGGCGCGCAAGGGCAAGACGACGCCGCACACGCTGGCGATGACTGCGACGCCGATCCCGCGCACGCTCACGCTGGCGCAATATGGCGAGATGGAAGTCTCGCAGATCGACGAATTGCCGCCGGGCCGACAGGCGATCGATACGCGTGTCGTCTCGACCGGGCGGCTCTCCGAAGTCGCCGACGGCGTTTCGCGCCATATCGAGGGCGGGCAGCAAGCCTATTGGGTCTGCCCGATCGTTCGGGAAAGCGAGACCGACGATATCGCCGCTGCCGAACAGCGCTTCGCCAGCCTCAAGGCGCGGTTCGGGGACGATGTCGTGCTCGTCCACGGTCAGCTGCGGCCCGAAGAGAAAGACGCGGCGATGGAGCGCTTCGCGTCGGGCGAGGCGAAACTGCTGGTTGCGACCACCGTGATCGAAGTCGGGGTCGACGTGCCCAATGCGACGCTGATGGTGATCGAACAGGCCGAGCGTTTCGGACTGGCGCAATTGCACCAGTTGCGCGGGCGCGTGGGGCGCGGATCGGAAAAGTCGGTCTGCCTGCTGTTGCGCGGAGATGCGCTGTCCGAAACGGGGCGCGAACGGCTCGCCCTGATGCGCGAGACGCAGGACGGGTTTCGGCTCGCGGAAGAGGATCTGCGCCTGCGCGGCGGGGGCGAATTGCTGGGCACGCGGCAATCGGGCGAAGAGGCGTTCCGGATCGCCGATCTCGAACAGATCGCGCGGCTGCTGCCCGCCGCACACGATGACGCGCGGCTGTTGATGGAGCGCGATGGGGGGCTCACCGGCACGCGCGGCGAGGCGGCGCGAACGCTGCTCTATCTGTTCGAGCGGGACTGGGGCGTGCAACTCTTGCGTGGCGGCTGACATTCGCGCATCGTCCTTTCGAAGACGAGGGGAATCACTGCATGACATCGATCCGAACCGCGCTGGCGAGCGCTTGCGCACTGGCCGCTTTCACGACACCGCTGGCGGCGCAGGAACGCCCGATCGTGCTCGAGGGCGCGACCATCCTGACCATGTCCGGCGACCCGATCGAGAACGGCGCGCTCGTCATCGAGGACGGCAAGATCGTGAGCGTCGGCGCGACCGTCGACATTCCCGCCGGGGCCGAGCGCCGCGACATGAGCGGGATGGTGATCATGCCCGGCATCGTCGACACGCATTCGCATATCGGCGGCGTGGCCGGTGCCGACAGTTCCTCTCCCATGCAGCCCGAAACCCGCGCGATGGATTCGATCAATCCGCGCGATTCGCGCCTGGCAAAGGCGCGGGCAGGGGGCGTCACCACCGCCAATGTCATGCCGGGCTCCGGCCATCTGATGAGCGGGCAGACCTTCTACATGAAGCTGCGCGACGGCGACACGATCGAGGACATCGCCTATTTCTGGGACGATGGCAGCGTGATGGGCGGCATGAAGATGGCGAACGGGACCAATCCCATTCGCTCGACCGCCGGCTTTCCCGGCACCCGCGCCAAGTCTGCCGCGATCGTGCGCACGCGCTTCGTAGCGGCGCAGGAATATTGCGAGGGCAAGCGCGAGAAACGCGACCTTGCCAATGAGGCGCTGTGCGAAGTGCTCGACGGCAAGCGCATCGTCCATTTCCACACCCACCGCGCCGACGACGTGATGACTGCGATGCGGCTGCGCGACGAGTTCGGTTTCCGCCTGGTGCTCCAGCACGGGATCGAAGCGTGGAAGGTCGCCGACCGGATCGCAGCGGCCGATACGCCGGTTTCTGCAATTCTGATCGACTCCCCGGGCGGCAAGCTCGAAGCGATGGACGCCACCCTCGAGGCCGGCGGGATGCTCGAACGGGCGGGCGTGCTGACGGCCCTTCATTCGGACGACGGCATCATCGATTCCCGCCTGCTGTTCCGCGAGGCCGGACTGGCTGTGCGCGGCGGCATGAGCCCCGACGGTGCGCTGCGCGCGCTAACCATCAACGGCGCGCGGATGCTGGGACTGGAAAATCGCGTGGGCAGTCTCGAGCCGGGCAAGGACGCCGATTTCCTCGTCCTCACCGGCGATCCGCTGTCGGTCTATACCGATGTCCGCGAGACCTGGGTGGAAGGCGAAAAACTGTTCGACCTGACCGATTCGGAACAGGCGATCTATGCCACCGGCGGCTATGGCGCGGGTGAGGATACGCTGCCCGACGAAGTCTATGATCACGGCGGAGGAGCCAGCCAATGAACGCGCTGAAATCGATTGTCGCCGCAACGCTTTGCGCGAGCGCGCTCACCGCACCCGCCTTCGCGCAGGACGTCGTGGTGAAAGGCGAGACGGTCTACACCATGGCCGGTGCGCCGATCGCCAATGGCGTGGTCGTGATCGAGGATGGCAAGATCGTCGCGGTCGGGCCCGAGGCTTCCACCGAGGTGCCTGAGGGATACGAACAGCTCAGTGCGCGGGTCGTCACGCCGGGCCTGGTCGACGCGCATACGGTCGTCGGCCTCACCGGTTATTCGAACCAGCCCGACGAGCAGGATTTCCTCGAGGAATCGACTCCGATCCAGCCCGAATTGCGCGCCATCGACGCGTACAATCCGGGCGAGCGGCTCGTCGAATGGGTCCGCGGTTTCGGCGTTACCACGCTCCACACCGGGCATGGCACCGGCGCGCTGGTTTCGGGCCAGACGATGGTGGTGAAGACCACCGGCCTCACGGTCGACGATGCGATGGTGAAACCGCGCGCGATGGTGGCGGGCAATATCGGCCCCGGCGCGCTCGGCAGTGGCGGCAAGTCTCCCGGCACCCGATCGAAACAGATCGCGATGCTGCGCGAAGCGTTGATCAAGGCGCAAGCGCCCGCCGACAAGGAAGGCAAGGCCAAGCGTGATCTAACGAATGAGGTGCTGCGCGATGTCGTAGCGGGCCAGCTTCCGCTGATGATCACCGCCAATCGCGCGCAGGACATAATGGGCGCGCTGCGGCTGAAGGAAGAATTCGGCCTCGATCTCGTGATCGACGGCGCTGCCGAAGCCTATCTCCTGCTCGACGAGTTGCGTGAGGCGGGCGTCTCCGTGATCCTCCACCCCACGATGACGCGGCAATATGGCGATTATGCCAATGCCAGCTTCACCACCGCCAGGACGTTGCGCGAGGCGGGCATCCCGTTCGCGCTGCAATCGGGGTACGAGGCCTATGTGCCCAAGACCCGCCTGGTTCTGTGGGAAGCGGGCTTTGCGGTCGCCAACGGCCTCGCTGCCGAGGATGCGCTGCGCACGATCACGATCGACGCAGCGCGGATCATCGGCATGGACGATCGGGTGGGCAGTCTCGAGCCGGGCAAGGATGGCGACGTCGCCTTGTTCGACGGCGATCCCTTCGAATACACCACCCATGCGACCGCCGTGGTGATCGATGGCGAGGTGGTCAGCCGCAAGGCGTACTGATGGCTCCCCCTCGGGGAACCGCGCGACTCTAGGCCGCGATCCGCTTGGCGGTGATCGCTCCACGCGGAGCGGTGGCCAGCACGACCATCCCGATTATCGCCGAGATCAGCGAGCCGCTCAGCACGCCCATCTTCACCGCATCGATCTGTGCCGGATCGATGAAAGCGAGGCCGCCGATGAACAGGCTCATCGTAAAGCCGATCCCGGCAAGGCATGCGAGGCCGTAAATGTGCCGCCAGCTGACCTCGCGCGGTATCGTGGCGAGGCCGGTCTTTGCCGCGAGCCAGCAGGCACCGAAGACGCCGATTTGCTTACCCACGACAAGACCCGCAGCGATACCGAGCGAGAGCGGGGCGAGCAGGGCGTCGAGGCCCGCGCCGGCAAACGACACGCCGGCATTGGCGAAGGCGAAGATCGGCAGGATCAGGAACGCCACCCACGGATGGAGCGCATGCTCCAGCCGTTCGAGCGGACGCTCCTTGCCGGTTTCGATCGGCACGAACATCGCCGTGATCACACCCGCCAGCGTCGCATGGACGCCCGACTTCAGCACGCATACCCAGAGGAAGGCGCCAAGCAGGAAATAGGGAATGGTGCGCGCGACGCCCGCGCGGTTGAGCAACAACATGCCTGCCGCAGGGACCAGGGCGAGGGCGAGCGCGGCGAGGTTCATGTTTTCGGTATAGAACAGGGCGATGATCGCGATCGCACCGATGTCGTCGATGATCGCGATCGCCAGCAGCAGCGCCTTGAGCGCCACCGGCACGCGCTTGCCGAGCAGGGCCAACAGTCCGAGCGCAAAGGCGATGTCTGTTGCGGCGGGGATCGCCCAGCCGCGGACATTCTCGGGCGAACCGGAATTGATCGCCACGAACACCAGAGCGGGCACGATCATGCCGCCCAGCGCGGCATACACTGGCAAGGATGCCTGCTTCCACGAGCGCAACTGGCCGGTGACAATCTCGCGCTTCACTTCCAGTCCGATCAGGAAGAAGAACAGCGCCATCAACCCGTCGTTGATCCACAGCAACAGCGGCTTGTCGATCGACACGAGATCGCCCGCCGAGAAGACGACGGGCGTATCGAGCAGGCTCTGATAGCCGCCGAGGAAGGCGGAGTTGGCGATCACGAGCGCGATCGCGGCGGCAATGATCAGCACGATTCCGCCAGCGCTTTCGCTGGCGATGAAGGCGCGCAGGCGCTGTGTGGCGGAAAAACGGGTCATGACAACAGGGTGTGGGCGAAGATCCGGTTGGGGGGAAGAGGGAATTACCGGACCTTCGCCCGAGCCGTCAGCGGGCGAGGCTGCGGCCGTAATAATGGCGCTGCAGCGCGGCGATCTTGTCCTTGAGGCGGAGACGGGCGCGCTTCAGCGTCTTGAGGTTCTCGCTCGCGGCGACCGATTTGGTCGAGTCGATCAGGCGATTGATTGCGCGGTGCTCGCGTATGAGACGGCGCAGATAGGGGATCATGATCGTCTGTTCGGGGGATCGCTTGCTCATCATTCTCTCCATCGTGTGTGATGAGAGAGATGGCACTCAGGCACTTGATAATCCAATTCGAATACTTGCCTATATCCCATAAGATAACCTAATAGCGATGCCATGACGACGCTCAGGCAGATGGCGATCTTCGTGAAGCTGGCCGACACCGGCAATATGGGAGAGGCGGCAGTCGCACTCGGCCTGACCCAACCGGCATTGAGCCAGCAGTTGCGCGCGCTCGAGACCCGGCTCGACCTCAAACTGTTCGATCGCGTTCCCAAGGGGCTGGAGCTGACCCCCGCAGGTCGGCAATTGGTCGACGATGCAAGAGCCGTCGTTTCGGCCTCGCGCGATTTCCGCGACGCGGCGGATCACGTGCTGAAACGGCACGCCGGTTCAATCCGGTTCGGCGTCAGCCCGACCCTCGGGCCCTATCTGATGCCGCGGGTGATCCGCGTCCTGCATGAACGCTATCCCGAGCTGCGCCTGTTTATTCGCGAGGGCATTCCCGATCGCCAGCAGGCGGAGCTGGTGGCAGGCGAACTCGACATGATCCTCTCCCCTATTCCCGTGCGCGGGAAAGGGCTGCACATCGAACCGCTGTTTCGCGAGCCGCTTCGCATCGTCGCGCCACCGGACGACCCGCTGGTCGTCAAAGGCGATATCTCGGCGAGCGATCTCGCGGGGCGGACCTTCCTGACGCTCGACCATCGCCACCATTACCACCGCCAACTCGAAGAAATCTGCGAAGAGCTCGGGGCGACGATCCTCGGCGATTACCAGGGCACCAGCCTCGACGCGCTGCAACAGATGGTCGGCTCGGGCGTGGGGCTCGCGGTCCTGCCGCAATTCTACCTCCTGTCCGAAGCCGGCGGTTTCAAGGTGGTGCAGATCGCCGAACCCGAAGGCTGGAAGCGCCATCGCAGCATCGCCGCCGCCTGGCGTTCCAAGGCCGCCTATGCGGAGCTTTATGGAGAAGTCGCCCGGATCATCGCCGAGGAAGGCCGGTCGGCCTAAAGCCGTTCGCAGATCGCAGCGGTCATCTCTTTGGTCGAATCGCTGCACCCCAGATCGAAGGTTCCGTGGCCATCGGCGAGGGCTTTCGAGACGGCGGTTTCAATCCGGACGGCCGCGGCTTCCTGGTCGAGCGAATGACGCAGCGCCATCGCCAGCGACAGGATTGTGCCGACCGGATTGGCCTTGCCCTGACCGGCAATGTCCGGCGCGGAGCCATGGATCGGTTCGAAAATGCCGCCTTTGCCGCTTCCAAGCGATGCCGAGGGAGCCAGCCCGATCGATCCGGCCACCGCCGATGCCTGGTCGGACAGGATATCGCCGAACAGGTTCTCGGTCAGGATCACGTCGAAATCGGTCGGCGCGCTGACCAGCCGCATCGCCGCCGCATCGACCAGCATGTGGTCGAGCGTGACGTCGGGGTAATCGGTGGCCATGTCATCGACGACCGAGCGCCACAGGCGACTGGTGGCAAGGACGTTGGCCTTGTCGACCGAGGTCAGCTTGCCGCGCCGCCCGCGCGCCGCGTCGAACGCGATGCGGGCGATCCGTTCGACTTCGTCGCGCGAATAGCGGCAGGTGTCGAGCGCGGCCTCCGAGCCTTCCTCGCGGTCGCCGAAATAGAGCCCGCCGGTCAGCTCGCGCACGATCAGCAGGTCGCAACCCGTTACGCGTTCCGGGCGCAGCGGTGACAGGGCTTCGAGCCCTGGCATGATCGTGGCCGGGCGCAGATTGGCAAAGGTGCCGAGTTCACTGCGCATCGCCAGCAGCCCCTGTTCGGGCCGCACCGATCCGCCGGCCCATTTCGGTCCGCCGACCGCGCCAAGGATCACCGCATCGGCGGCAAGGCAGGCGGCTCTGGTTTCGGTGGGGAAAGGGTCGCCATGGCTATCGATCGCCGCGCCACCAAAGGCATGATGCTCGGCAGCGTAGGAGAAACCTTCTTGCTCCGAGACTTTGGCGAGCACCGCTTCGGCCGCACCGATCACCTCGGGGCCGACGCCGTCGCCGGGCAGGAACACGATCTTCGTCGTCATGCCGCTTCACTTTCGAACGCTGCGATTGCCGCGTCCTGCGACAGGAGATGGCCGAGCGGATCGATCCCTTCGAGCAGGCAGTGACGCGCAAAGGGCTCGACTTCGAAGGCGACGGTCGTCTCGTCCTCCATCACCAGCTGATTGCTCTCCAGGTCCACCGAAACCGTCGCGCCCGGTGACGCGAGCAGCCGGGCGTGGATGTCGGCGGGCACTTCCACCGGCAGCAATCCGTTCTTCACCGCATTGCTTTTGAAGATATCGGCAATGTCCGAGCTGACCACCACACGAAAACCGTAGTCGAGCAGCGCCCAGGGCGCATGTTCGCGGCTCGATCCGCAGCCGAAATTGGGGCCGGCGACAAGGATCTGCCGCTCACCGGGGCCGTCGGGCGGGAAGGGAGAACTGTTCTTCGGCGTCCCGTCGGCGGTGTAGCGCCAGTCGTAAAACGCCGCCTTGCCCAAACCGTCGCGCGCGGTGGTGGTCAAGAAGCGCGCGGGGATGATCTGGTCGGTGTCGATATTGGCCTGCGGCACGACAAGGGTGCGGGCGGTCAGCCGTTCGAAACGGTCACGCGACATCGCGCATCTCCTCCATGTATCGGCGTGGATCGGTGAGGTGTCCGGCGATCGCGCAGGCGGCGGCTGTGGCGGGCCCCGCGAGCACGGTGCGGACATCCTTGCCCTGACGGCCGATGAAGTTGCGGTTCGAGGTGGAAACGACGAGTTCTCCCGGCGCGCCCTGATCGCCGTTCATCGCGATGCACATCGAACAGCCCGGTTCGCGCCATTCGGCTCCGGCGGCGAGGAAGATGCGGTCGAGCCCCTCGGCCTCGGCATCGCGTCGGACCTGTTCTGAGCCCGGGACGACCAGTGCGACGACCCCGTCCGCCACCTTGCGGCCACGCATGACGCGGGCGGCTTCGCGCAAATCGGACAGGCGCGAATTGGTGCAGCTGCCGATGAACACGCGATCGACGGCGGTTTCGGCGAACGCCTGCCCGGGCTCGATCTGCATATAGTCGGCGGCGTCGCGCGCGCCTTGATCGTTGGAGGGCGGCGCAGCCTTGCCGACGGCGGCGGCGGCATCGGGCGAGACGCCGTAGGTGATCATGGGCTCGATCGCCGCGGCATCGAGCCGTGCTTCCTTGTCGAAAGTCGCATCCTCGTCGGAACGCAGCGTGCGCCAGTCGGCTATGGCAGCGTCCCAATCGGCTTCGGCGGGCGCGAATTCGCGGCCCTCGATCCATGCGAAGGTGGTTTCGTCGGGCGCGATCAGGCCCACCCGCGCCCCTGCCTCGATCGCCATGTTGCACAGCGTCATGCGCCCTTCCATCGACAGCGTGCGCACCGCTTCACCGGCGAATTCGATTGCGTGCCCCTGGCCGCCATTCGCGCCGATCGTCGCAAGCATGGCCAGCGCCATATCCTTCGCCCCGACGCCCGGTTGCAGGGCGCCATCGAAGGTCACGCGCATGGTCTTGGGTTTGCGCTGCAGCACGCATTGGGTGGCAAGGACATGGCCGACCTCGGTCGTCCCGATGCCGAAGGCGAGCGCGCCGAAAGCTCCGTGGGTGGAGGTGTGGCTGTCACCGCACACGATCGTCTTGCCCGGCAGGGTCAGGCCGAGCTCGGGTCCGATCACATGGACGATGCCGCGCCGCGTATCGCCCAGGTCGAGCAGCGGGATGCCATGCTGCGCGCAATTGGCCTGCAATTGCTCGACCTGCCGCGCGGCCGCTTCGGTGGCATAGGGCAGGGTGCCATCGGGGCGCGCGGGCAGGGTCGGCACCGAATGGTCGATGGTCGCCATCGTCAGGTCGGGGCGCCGCACCTTCAGCCCGCGCTCGGCAAGCACGGAAAAGGCCTGTGGGCTCGTCACTTCATGAACCAGATGCAGGTCGATATAGATCGTCGCCGGATGATCCTCGGTCTCGGACACGACAACGTGACGATCCCACAACCGATCGAACAGCGTGCGCGGCGAAGCGCGTTCGGATACGCGGTCCATGTCAGGCGGCTTCGCTGGCGTCGGCCTGCGACCGGGCGCGGCGATCGTAATTGTTGAACGCGGCGAGGAGCGCTTCGGCAGCGGCCACGATCACATCGGTGTTCGAGCTGCGCCCGGTGATGTAATCGCCATCGAGCGTCAGCCCGACTTCGATATCCATCTCGCGATTCAACTGGTGTGCGTCGATTGCGTCGAGCGTGCCTTCGACTTCTGCAGCAATGCAGAATGCATCGGTCAACGCCTCGAACGGCCCGGTGCCATGGCCGATCGTCGTCAGGCGTCCGCGCGTCTTGTGGTCGAGCACCAGCTTGGCGGTCGGGCGGTTCATCGCCTTCGTCCCGGTTCGCAATTCGGCGCGTACCAGATGCCAGGTCCAGATCGTGTCTCCGCCTGCCATCAATGCGATCAGATCGTTATCGGTCATTTCGCGCCTTTCATCTGCCATGGTTTTGAAGGTCTCGAAGACCTCCGCGAGTTGGTTGTCCCCGATCTCGTATCCCAGCGTGGCCAGGCGAGCGCGCAAGGCGTGCTTGCCGCTATGCTTGCCGAGGACGAGCGAGTTGGCGGGCATACCGATGTCTTCGGCCCGCATGATTTCGTAGGTTTCGCGATTGGCGAGCACACCGTGCTGGTGGATTCCCGCTTCGTGGGAGAACGCATTGCGCCCGATGATCGCCTTGTTTCGGGGAGGAGCATTGCCGGTCGATTTGGCGAGCAAATCGCTCGCCGCGTAAAGTTCCTGCGTCACGATGCCGGTGTCGGCACCATAATGATCCGCGCGCGTGCTCAGCGCCATGACCACTTCCTCGAGCGCGCAATTTCCCGCCCGCTCGCCGATCCCGTTGAGCGCGCATTCGACCTGGCCGGCACCGGCGCGGACCGCTGCCAAGCTGTTGGCGACGGCCATGCCGAGATCGTCGTGGTTGTGGGTGGAAAAGATCGTGCCTTCCGGCGCGGTAATTCGCGCGATCAGGTCGCTGAACAATTCGTGGATTTCCTCGGGCGATGTGTAGCCGACGGTATCGGGTATATTGAGCACGTTGGCACCTGCATCGACGGCGCATTGCAGCGCCTCGATCAGGAACGATCGTTCGGTCCGGATCGCGTCCTCGGCCGAGAACTCGATCTCGTCGAAGCGCCCGGCGGCGCCGCGCACGCTGTCCTCGATGCGTTTCAGCACTTCGTCGGTGCCCAGTTTCAGCTTGAATTCGCGGTGCAGAGGGCTGGTTCCGATGAAGGTGTGCAAGCGCTTGCGCTTCGCGCCCTGCAATGCCTTTTCCGCCGCTTCGATATCGCCGGGCACGGTGCGCGCGAGCGAGCATAGAACCGGGCCGTCGATCTCGCCTGCGATGATGGCGATCGCTTCGGCATCTCCGGGGCTGGCGGCGGCGAAGCCGACTTCCATCACATCGACATTCAGGCGCGCAATCGCGCGTGCCACGTCCAGCTTGCGCTCTGGCGTCATCGAAAAGCCCGGGGCTTGCTCCCCGTCACGCAAGGTCGTGTCGAAGATACGGATGCGACGCGGCGCAGTCTCAGTTTGCGACGACATGGCGCACCTCCGACATGGTTGGAGTGGGGGCAGGAGTGGGGGATGCGATGGCTTCGGGCTCGACCCCGTCGAACCGGCTGAGGAGGCGGAGCAGCTTTTCGATCCGGCGGCTGTCGTCGATCGCGCGCAGGCCGAGCGTGGCGACCGAATGGCGTTCGTCGCTGGTCAGCTGCATCGAGCGGATCGCGAAGCCGCGCGCCTCGATCAGGCCGAGCACACGACGCAGCATGCCCTCGCGGGTCTCGAAGCGGATGCGAATGTGCTCAATTGCCATCTTTGGTCTCCATCATTTCAGCATTCGATTTGCCCGGCGGCACCAGCGGCCAGACATTCTCTTCGGGATCGATTTTCACGTGACACAGGATCGGGCCCTTCGCGGCGCGCAGGCGCGCGATCGCCTCGTCGACTTCCTCGCGGCGCTCGATCCCGAAGGCTTCGATCCCGAAGGCATGTGCGACTTCGACGAAGTCTGGATTGTCGCTGAGATCGACTTCCGAATAATTCTCGCCGAAGAACAGCTCCTGCCATTGGCGCACGAGACCGAGCATGGCGTTGTCGAGCAGCACGATCTTCACCGGGATGCGATAGCGGCGCAGCGTGGCGAGTTCCTGCAGGTTCATCTGGAAGCCGCCGTCGCCGCAGATGCAGTAGACCTCGCTTTTCGGCTCGGCGAGGGCGGCGCCGATCGCGGCGGGCAGGCCATAGCCCATCGCGCCCAGACCGCCGCTGGTGAGGTGGTGGCGCGGATCGGAAAAGCCGCAATGCTGCGCCACCCACATCTGGTGCTGACCCACGTCGCAAGCGGCGACGAAATCTTCGCCGACCTGTTCGGCCAGGGTGTGGAGCATGGCGGGGGCGTAGATTCCGTTGCCCGGCGCATCGTAGCGCGTCGGGTTTTCGGCCACGAGGCGGGTGCAATGGTCCTGCCAGTCGGCGATGTCGGAGGTAGTGAAGTCGACATGTTCGATCGCGGTCGACAGATTGCCGCCGATCGCCGCGTCGGCATGGCGCAACTTGCCCATTTCCGCGGCATCGGTATCGAAATGCAGCACCTTGGCGTGGGGCGCGAACTGGTCGAGACGACCGGTCGCGCGATCGTCGAACCGCGCGCCGAACACGATCAGCAGGTCGCATTCCTGCACGGCCATATTCGCCGCCCGGGTGCCATGCATGCCGAGCATTCCGAGCATCTGCTCGTGGTCGGACGGCAGCACGCCGAGACCCTGCAAGGTCGCGACCGAGGGAATTCCGCTCGCTTCGATCGCGTTGCGTGCTTCGCGCGTCGCACCGCTGCGGGCGATGCCGCCGCCGAGGTAGAAGAGCGGCCGTTTCGCGCCACGGATCAGGTCTTCGGCCGCGGCGGCGGCATCCCGCGACACGGTCGAACCCTTCGCCCGGCTGCGCGTCCCGACCTGCTCGCCGTCGTAGATCGCCTGCTGGACATCCTTGGGCAGGTCGATCAGCACCGGGCCGGGGCGGCCGCTTTCGGCGATGATGAAGGCCTCGGTCATCGCGGCCTGGATCTCGCTCGGATCGCGGATGATGACCGAGTGCTTCACGATCGGCAGGGTCATCCCGAAAATATCGGTCTCCTGAAACGCATCGGTGCCCATCAAGGGCTGGCCGACCTGGCCGGTGATCGCGACCATCGGCACCGAATCGAGAAACGCATTGGCGATGCCGGTGATGAGGTTGGTCGCGCCCGGACCGCTGGTGGCGAGGCACACGCCCGCGCGCCCGGTCCGCCGCCCATGCGCATCTGCGGCAAAGGCGGCGGCCTGTTCATGGCGAACGAGGATGTGGCGCAAGTTTCCGCGCGCCAGCGCGTCGTATACCGGCATGATCGCCCCGCCGGGATAGCCGTACAGCGTCTCCACGCCGAGTTTCTCCAGCGTGTCCACCACGATTTGCGCCCCGGAACGCGGGGCCGTTCGCTCGGCGGGCGGGATGGAAGCAGCGGCGGTGGTCATCGGTCTGGTCCTCGCGCCGCGTTCAGGCGGCGTTCTTTCGCTTCTGCTGGAGCCACGGCATCATCGCGCGCAGGCGCTTGCCGGTCTCTTCGATGGGCTGGTTCATGTCGGCTTCGAGCATGGCGTTGTATTTCGGCTTGCCCGCTTCGTTCTCGGCCACCCAGTTGCGCGCGAAAGTGCCGTTCTGGATGTCGGTCAGCACGTCCTTCATCCGCGCGCGGGTCTCGTCGTTGATGACGCGCGGGCCGGAAACGAGGTCGCCGTAGATCGCGGTCTCTGAGATGAACTCGTGCATCTTGGTGAGGCCGCCTTCGTAGAGCAGGTCGACGATCAGCTTCAGCTCGTGAAGGCATTCGTAATAGGCGATTTCGGGCGCGTACCCAGCTTCGGTCAGCGTTTCGTACCCGGCCACGACCAGTTCGGTCGCGCCGCCGCACAGCACCGCCTGTTCGCCGAACAGATCGGTTTCGGTTTCCTCGCGGAAGGTCGTCTGGATCGCCCCGGCAACCGTGCCGCCGATCAATGCGGCATAGCCGAGCGCCTTGTCGCGCGCCTCGCCGCTGGCATCTTGGTGCACGGCAAACAGGCAAGGCACGCCAGCGCCGCGTTCGTATTCGCGGCGGACCAGATCGCCCGGCCCCTTGGGCGCAACCATGATGACGTCGATGTCGTCTGCGGGTTTGACGCGTTCGTAAAGCACGGTGAAGCCATGCGCGAACAGGAGTGCGTCGCCCGCTTCGAGATTGGGTGCGATCTCGCTATCGAAGATCGCTTCGTGGCTCATGTCGGGCGTCAGGATCGCGACGAGCTTTGCCGCCTTGCTCGCCTCGGCCACCGACATCACGGTGAAGCCTGCGGCCTGTGCTTTGGCCGTGGTCGACGATCCCTCGCGCAGGCCGATGATCACATCGCAACCCGAATCCTTGAGGTTGAGCGCGTGGGCGCGGCCCTGGCTGCCGTAGCCGATGATCGCGACCTTGTGGTCGCGAACGGAGGCGGGCTTGGCGTCGTTGTCAGTGAAAACCTGCATGGGATCAATTTCCTTGTTCTTGGTCGTGCCGGACGGGTGGGATGGTGGTGGCGCCGTAAGCGGCGGAGGAAACGAGGCGGGCGTATTTGTCGAAGGCACCGCCCATCGATTTGCGGGGAGGTGGGGAGAAGTTTTCGCGCCGCGCGTCCCAGTCGATCGCGACGTCGATGCGGCGGGTGGTGGTGTCGATCGTCACCTCGTCGCCGTTCTCGACCAGCGCGATTGGTCCGCCGACCGCCGCTTCGGGCGAGACGTGGCCGATCACGAAGCCATGGCTCGCGCCCGAGAAACGCCCATCGGTGATCAGCGCGACCTGGCCGGCCAGGCCCTGGCCCGCGATCGCTGCGGTCACCGCCAGCATTTCGCGCATGCCGGGGCCGCCCTTGGGCCCCTCATTGCGGATGATGACGACATCGCCGGCCTTGATCTCCCGCGCGGAGACGGCGGCGAAACACGCTTCCTCGCCTTCGAACACGCGGGCCGGGCCGGTGAAGCTCTTGGTGCCGTAGCCGGCGGTCTTGAGCACCCCGCCTTCGGGCGCCAGATCGCCATAGAGGATCGATAGGCCGCCGGTACGTTTGACCGGATCGGCAGGCGATTTGACGACTTCCTGACCCGCCGACTCCTGCGCATCGCCCAGCTCTTCATGGAGCGAACGCATGGTGCAGGTGGGGATATCGGCGATCATCCCCGCCTCGGCCAGGCGCTGGCCGAACAGGCGGATGCCGCCGGCGGCAAACAGGTCGCGGGCGAGGAAACGCCCACCAGGCTTCAGATCGGTGATCACCGGAACCTCGCGCGACAATTCATCGAAGGTTTCGATCGGGAAGGCGATGCCGGCCTCGGCCGCGATGGCGGGCAGGTGAAGCACCGCATTGGTCGATCCGCCGCTGGCAACGACCGCGGTCGCGGCATTGCGCAGCGATTCCCTGGTCACGAAGCTTCGCGCCGAGATCCCTTCCTGCGCGAGCTTCGCGGCGAGGCGACCGCAGCGGCGTGCCTCATCGGGCTTGTGATCGTCGACGGCGGGCGGATCGGCGGCGCCCATCGGCGCAATGCCCATCATGGTCAGCGCCATGGCCATGGTGTTCGCGGTGAACTGGCCGCCGCACGCGCCCGCGCCGGGGCAGGCGTGCCGCTCGACCGCGTCGAGCTCGGCATCGTCGATATCGCCCTTGGCATGGGCGCCGACCGCTTCGAACACATCCTGGATGGACAGGTCCTTGCCGTTGAGGCAGCCGGGCAGGATCGTCCCGCCGTAGAAAACGAGCCCCGGGATGTCGAGCCGGGCGAGGGCCATGGCGGCGGCAGGAATGGTCTTGTCGCAACCGACCATGATGATGGCCGCGTCCAGCGAATGGCCGCGCACGGCGAGTTCGATGGAGTCGGCAATCACCTCGCGGCTGATCAGCGAGGCGCGCATGCCTTCGCCGCCCATGGTGATTCCGTCGGACACGACGATGGTGTTGAAATCGACCGGCGTCGCACCGCCTTCGCGCAGCCCTTCGCGGACCGGCTCGGCCAGGTCGGCGAGATGCATGTTGCACGGCGTCACCGTCGACCAGGTATTGACCACGGCCACCATCGGCCGCGCCATCGCCTCGTCGTCGTAACCGGCCGCGCGCAGCATCGCGCGGGCGGGGGCCTTGGCCGGTCCCTTGGTGATCGCGTCTGAAATCTTGGGCTTGATATCGGTCATCATTCGCTCGTCCCTGCGAACCCCAACAAAAAACCCCGCTTCGTGGTCGGAAGCGGGGTTGAAAGGGGTCCTGTTGGCGTTGTCAGCCTATGGGCACCTTTCCCCGCTAATAAGACGTACAAGAAATACGGGCAGGAGGACGCGCACGCCAAAAGCGCGATCGAACGTGTCGATGGCAAAGGCGTTGGACTGGGTCACTGGGCGGGTTTCTCCGGCTGATCCGTAATTCGATCACCGCGTTCATACAGGCCGAGTGTTGCAGTGCAACCTAAAATGTTACGCAAATTCTGATTCGCGCTTTTCGATTGTTTCAAGTGCAACCACATTCTTGAATGGAATAAGGTAAATGCACGCAGAAGGGCCTGAAAGACGGCGATATAAATTCGCCCCCCGGCACCGTTCGTCCTACTGGCATTCCAGTCGACAAAAATCGGGATTTCGCTGTAGCAGCACCCGCTTGTTCCCTCTCGGCTATGCCGGGCTAGACGAACCCGAGAATGATCGGGCGGACTTGGCGACGCAATGCGACCATGAAATCCACTCACGGATCCAACGAATTAGATGACATTGAGAAATGGGAAGCATCGCAACCGCAATGGCCAACACGATCGAAACGAACCGGCTCGTCCTCAGAAGGTTTCGCAAGGCAGACGCCGCCGATCTCTTCGCCTACCTCAAGGATCCGGTGGCGAGTTGCTTCCTATCTTTGAAGCTCGCGAATTTCGCAGCGGCGCAAGCCGAGGCCGAAAAGCGAGCTGAGAGCGATGAGTACCCGGCCGTCTGTCTGAAAAAGACGGGCCGCGTGATTGGCGACCAGTTCGCCATTCCCGAAAAGGATACGGTTTCGGTCGGGTGGAATTTCAACACCGATATCGGCGGGCAGGGCTATGCTTACGAGGCGGCACAGGCACTGTTCGACGACCTGTTCACGGTCAGGAACGCGCGGCGCCTCTACGCCTATGTCGAGGACCACAATGTCGGTTCGCGACGGCTCTGTGCGAGCGGTTGGGAATGCGTCGCGAAGGGCTCTTCATGGAGTTTGTGTCGTTCAAGAACGACCCGGATGGAGAGCCGATCTACGAGAACACAGTGCAATACGCTATCCTGCGCAAAGAATGGCCGCCATCCTCTTTCGCCGCGGACTGAGTCGTCGGCACTGCGTTGGCGCGGCGGGCGATGCCCAGGCGCATCGGCGCGCAGGATTCCTGACCGATCTCCTTGGTCGAAGGATATCGGCGGAATTCTGCGGCGTGTTGTCGAAAACGACGAAAGTTGGTCGGGGAGAGAGGATTCGAACCTCCGGCCCCTGCCTCCCGAAGACAGTGCTCTACCAGGCTGAGCTACTCCCCGACCGAGCGCGCCGCCGGAGCGGTGCGTCGAGGCAGGCGCGCCCTATAGGAGGCACTTGGCGGGGTGGCAAGCGCGCATTTTCCGCTTTATTGCCCCGCCATGGCCAGCACCTTTCTCCGTGACGATTCCCGCCCCGATCCAAACCACTGGGAATACCAGTATCTCGATCTGATGCGGCGCATCTGGGAGGAGGGCAGCGAACGACAGGATCGCACCGGCGTGGGCACGCGTTCGATCATGGGCGCCATCCTGCGATTCGACCTGGCCGATGGCGCGATGCCGCTGATCACCACCAAGCGCGTCTACTGGAAGACGGCGACGCGCGAGATGCTGTGGTTCCTGACCGGCAGCACGAATATCCGCCCGCTCGTGCTGCAAGGCGTGAAGATCTGGAACGAATGGCCGCATGCGCGCTACCTGCTGGAAACCGGCGACCGGATGTCGCTCGACGATTTCGTCGCGCGAATCATCGAGGACGATGCCTTTGCCGCACAATGGGGGGATCTGGGCCCGGTCTATGGTAAGCAATGGGTCGATTGGCCGACCTACGAACAGGCCGGGGAAGACGAGCAGGGCGCACTTTTTCGCAAGGGCGAAGGCATCAACCAGGTGGCCGAAGTGGTCCGCTCGCTGAGGGACAACCCCGGCAGCCGCCGCCATATCATCGAAGGGTGGAACGTCGCCCAGCTCGATTCGATGGCGCTTCCGCCATGCCACAAGACCTACCAATTCCATGTCGCGGGCGAGCGGCTCAACCTGGCGCTATACCAGCGCTCCTGCGATGTCGCACTTGGCCTCCCGTTCAATCTCTGGGGTGCCGCAATCATGCTGCGGATGATGGCGCAGCAGACCGGGCACGAACCGGGCGAGCTGGTGTGGATGGGGGGCGATACCCACCTTTATCTGAACCATGCGCATCTGATCGAGGAACAGTTGTCGCGTCAGCCGGCGGGCACGCCCCGGCTCGAGTTGCGGCAGGCCGATTCGATCTTCGATTACACGATCGACGATTTCAGCGTTACCGGCTACGATCCGCATCCGCCGATCAAGGCGCCCGTCGCGGTCTGACCTCCTGAACAAACTGCATAAACTTCCCTTCACAAAGCGGGCGCAATAAAATAACACGCGCCCAAAATCCGCGCCCATGCGTTGGCGCGGAAGGAGGAGAGTTCCATGGCCGGAAACGGCGATACCGATACGCGCGGCAATCTGCCCCCGCTGTCGCTCCATGTGCCCGAACCGAAATTCAGACCCGGCGACGAGGTCGATTTCTCGCATATCGGAGTGACCGAACCCGGAGCGCAGCCGCGCCCCGACGAGAATTGCGAAGCGGGGGAGACCCATCCGCTGTGCAACGACCTGATTCGCGTCCTGGGTGACGACAACAAGGCGCACGGCCCCTGGGATCCCAAGCTCGATCCCGAGACGCTGCGCCGCATGCTGCAGACGATGGCGCTCACCCGTGCCTTCGATGAGCGCATGTTCCGCGGGCAGCGCCAGGGCAAGACCAGCTTTTACATGAAGTGCACCGGTGAAGAGGCGACCAGCATCTCCACCGCGATGGCGCTGGCGGACGACGACATGATCTTCCCGTCCTATCGCCAGCAGGGCGCGCTGATTTCGCGCGGCTATCCGCTGATCGAGATGATCAACCAGATCTATTCGAACGAGGGCGACAAGCTCAAGGGCCGCCAGCTGCCGATCATGTATTCGGCGCGCGATTATTCGTTCTACACGATCAGCGGCAACCTCGCGACGCAGGTGCCGCAGGCCGTCGGCTTCGGCATGGCTTCGGCGATCAAGGGCGACACCAAGATCGCCGCGACCTGGGTCGGAGACGGTTCGACGGCCGAGGGCGATTTTCACGCCGCCTGCACGTTCGCCAGCGTCTATCGGGCGCCGGTCGTAATCAACGTGGTCAACAACCAGTGGGCGATTTCGAGCTTCTCCGGCTTTGCCGGTGCCGAGAACGCGACCTTCGCCGCGCGCGCGATAGGGTACGGCATTGCCGGCCTGCGCGTCGACGGCAACGATCCGCTGGCCTGCTATGCGGCCGAGCGCTGGGCTGCCAATCGCGCCCGCTCCAATGCGGGGCCGACGCTGATCGAGTTCTTCTCCTATCGCGCGGAAGGGCATTCGACCTCAGACGATCCCAGCGGCTATCGCAGCGCGCAGGAACGCGAGGAATGGCCGCTCGGCGATCCCGTCATGCGACTGAAGAACCACCTCATCGCGCTCGGCGAGTGGGACGAGGACGGGCAGGCCAAGATGGACCTCGAAGCGGCCGAACAGGTCAAGGCGGCGAACACCGAAGCGCAGAAGCTCGGCACGCTGGGCCATGGCATGCACCAGCCATTCGAAACCATGTTCGAAGACGTCTATGAGGACGTGCCCTGGCACCTGGCCGAACAGCGCGAGCAATCGCTGCGCGAGAAGGAAATCAAGTTCGGCAAGAAAGACCCGGGAGAGGCGCAATGACCACCGATACAAGCGCTCCCGAAGCGAAACAGAAGAAAGCCAAGCCCGGCGAGGATGGCGAACGCCGCCTCAACATGATCGAGGCAATCAACGACGCGCTCGACACCATGCTCGGGCGTGATGACGATGTCGTGATCTTCGGCGAGGATGCCGGCTATTTCGGCGGTGTGTTCCGCTGCACTGCGGGCCTGCAGGAGAAATACGGCACGAGCCGGGTGTTCGATGCGCCGATCAGCGAATGCGGGATCATGGCGGTCGCTGTGGGGATGGGGGCCTATGGCCTGCGTCCGGTCCCCGAAATCCAGTTCGCCGACTATATCTATCCCGGTTACGACCAGATCGTGTCAGAAGCGGCGCGGCTGCGCTATCGCTCTGCCGGTGAGTTCATCGCGCCGATGACGATCCGTTCGCCCTATGGCGGCGGGATTTTCGGTGGGCAGACCCACAGCCAGAGCCCCGAGGCGCTGTTCACCCACATCTCGGGCATGAAGACCGTCGTTCCGTCGACGCCCTACGATGCCAAGGGCCTGCTGATCGCGGCGATCGAGGACAACGACCCGGTCGTATTTTTCGAGCCCAAGCGCATCTATAACGGCCCGTTTGAAGGCTATTACGACAAGCCCGCGGCCGCATGGCGCTCGCATGACGCTTCGATCACGCCCGAAGGCTATTACCGGATCGAACTGGGCAAGGCGAACGTGGTGCGTGAAGGGCAGGCGCTGACCGTGCTGGCCTACGGAACCATGGTCCACGTCGCGAAAAAGGTGTGCGAAGAGAAGGGCGTCGATGCCGAAGTGATCGACCTGCGCACGCTCGTGCCGGTGGATATCGAGACGATCGAAGCTTCGGTCGAGAAGACCGGGCGCTGTCTGATCGTCCACGAGGCGAGCCGCACGTCCGGCTTCGGCGCAGAGCTTTCCGCGCTGGTGCAGGAGCGCTGCTTCTACCACCTCGAAGCGCCGATCGAGCGCGTGACGGGCTTCGACACGCCCTATCCGCACAGCCTCGAATGGGCGTATTTTCCCGGCCCCGTCCGCATCGGACAGGCCCTCGACCGCCTGATGGCGGATATTTGAACGTTTGATGTTCGCGCAGGCGGGTGGCCCGGCCCCCGCACCGGCGAACCGATGAAGGATCACCACGATGGGTAAGTACACCTTCAACCTCCCCGATATCGGCGAAGGCATTGCCGAGGCCGAGATCGTCGATTGGCACGTGAAAGTCGGCGATACGGTCGACGAGGACGATCGCCTGGCCGACATGATGACCGACAAGGCCACGGTCGAAATGGAAAGTCCGGTCGCGGGCAAGATCGTCGAAGTCGCGGGCGAGGCCGGCGACACGATCGCGATCGGATCGATGCTGGTCGTAATCGAGACCGAAGGCGACGTGGAAGTCGAGCAAGAGGAAGTCGCCCCGGCACCCGCGCCCAAGGCAGAGGAAGTCGAGGAGCGGATCGAGGTCGAAACCTCGGACGCGTCCGACGCCGACGATGCGATCGCCGCCGATCCCGATCCGGCTCCCAGGCCCGAACCCACGCCCGCACCCGAGCCTGCCGAACCGGCCAAGGTGCTCGCCTCCCCCGCCGTGCGCGCCCGCGCAAAGGATCTCGGCGTGGATCTGGGCCAGGTGAAGCCTGCCGAGGACGGCCGCATCCGCCATGGCGATCTCGACGCGTTCCTGTCGTACAATGGCGGATATTCCGCCGGTAAGGCGCGCGCCGACGAGGAAAAGAAGGTCATCGGGATGCGCCGCCGCATCGCCGAAAACATGTCCGCCTCGAAGCGCAATATTCCGCACTTCACCTATGTCGAGGAAGTCGACGTCACCGCGATGGAAGAGCTGCGCGCGCAGCTCAACGCCAACAAGGGCGACAAGCCCAAGCTGACCATGCTCCCGCTGCTGATCAGCGCGATCTGCCAGACGATCCCCGACTTCCCGATGATCAACGCGCGTTATGACGACGAGGCCGGCGTGGTAACGCGCCACGGTTCGATCCATTTGGGCATGGCGACGCAGACCGATGCGGGACTGATGGTCCCTGTCATCAGGGACGCGCAGTCGAAGAACCTGTGGCAGCTCGCCAACGAAATTTTACGGCTTGCCGAAGCGGCACGCGAAGGCAAGGCGAAGTCCGAAGAACTGTCGGGCTCGACGCTCACCGTTACCTCGCTCGGCCCGCTCGGCGGTGTGGCGACCACACCGGTGATCAATCGACCCGAGGTCGCCATTATCGGCCCCAATCGCATCATCGAACGACCGATGTTCGTGAAGGGGCCCGATGGCACCGAGCGAATCGAAAAGCGCAAGCTCATGAATATCTCGATCAGCTGCGATCACCGCGTCGTCGACGGGTGGGATGCGGCCAGCTTCATCCAGCAATTGAAGCGCCTGATCGAGGCTCCGGCCAACATTTTGGCCGCTTGAAGGAGGGGTAGCGGACAAAGTTTGAATTTTGTCCAATTCGCGCGTTGACAAGGGGCCGGACGGCCCGTAGTTGCGCGGCTCCCAAGTGGCTACGCGGGTGTAGCTCAGTTGGTTAGAGTGTCGGCCTGTCACGCCGAAGGTCGCGGGTTCAAGTCCCGTCACTCGCGCCACTTGGGTAATTTTCTCCACCATCGAATGTGCTTGATTCCCCCCTCGGGGGCCTGCGACAAAGCAGGCCGCTTTACCCGTTACGGAGCGCACCAATGCTGACCCTTCACCACCTCGAATATTCGCAGAGCTTCCGCATCCTCTGGCTGCTCGAGGAGCTGGGCGCCGACTACCTGCTCGAGCGCTACGACCGCGACCCGAAGTCGCGGCTTGCTCCGGACGACCTGAAACAATTGTCGCCGCTGGGCACCGCGCCGGTCGTCACCGACGACGCCGGCCTCGTCCTTGCCGAGAGCAACGCCGCGATCGACTATATCCTCGATTCGTACCCCGACAGCCCGCTGCGCCCCGGCGCCGGCGATCCGTCACGTGCGGACTATCTGTTCTGGTTCCATGCGGGAAATGGCAGCCTGATGCCGATGCAGTTCATGAACGGCATTCTCACCATGATGGAAGCGCGCTCTCCCGCGCTGATGCGCCCGATGATCAAGGCGGTCACATCGAAGGTGCGCGATGCATTGGTCCGTCCGCGGCTCAAACGCATCTTCGACCTGATGGAGGAAGACCTGGGCCGTCACATGTGGCTTGCCGGCGATACCATGACCGCCGCCGACATCACGCTCGTCTATTCGATCTTCTCGGCCGAAGATCGCGGCCATATCGATGCCAACCGGCCCAATATCGGCCGCTGGATCGCACAGGTGCGCAAGACGCCCTCGTTCCAGCGCGCGACCGAGAAGGACGGGCGCGAGACGATCGTGTTCAGTTTCTGAGAATCACTCGTCGGGCGGTGAGAAGCGCCCGGTTTCCATCCAGATCAGAAAGCGCCGCAGCGGCAGCAACCAGATCACCCCGAGGATGAGGTAGACGATGGTTTGTAACAGCGCGTTCCAGCCTGCGATCGCTGGCGCGATCCAAGTGGCGATCGCAATGCCATAGAGCGCCAGCGCGCCCAGCAGCGCGAGTATCCCGATCGGGATGCGCCAGGTCGGCTTGGTGCGCATCAGCTGCGCTCGTAGAGCTTGGTCGGAGTAATGATGTAATCCATATGCTGGTCATGCTCGTCGAGCGGCAGGCTGTCGACGATTTGCGGGTCCCACGCCATGCCGATCGCGATGGTGTCACGGTTTTCCGCCAGCCAGCGATCGTAGTGTCCGCCGCCGCGCCCGATCCGGTCGCCATTGGCGGTGAATCCCAGGCCGGGAACGAAGATGACCGCGGGGATCATTTCCTTGGCATCGGATGTCGGCTGCACACCGCCATAGGGATCCTTTTCGAGCTCCTCGTCGTCGAACGGGTTTTTCCATTCGCGGAAGGTGATGCCGTCGCGCGCATGCGCAGCCCAGGGCAGGGCGAGGGTGTGGCCGCGCTCGTGGAAGAACTCGGCATAGCGGATCGTCGGCGCCTCGCTGGTGCGTGAACGGTAAAATCCGATTGCGGCGCCTTCGGGCAACTTCTTCACCAACACTTCGGGCGGGCGTAGGAAGCGCAGCGCCGCCGTGCCTTCGTCGTGGCTTTCGAATTCGGCCCGGCGGATTTGGCGCAAGCGGTTGCGCAATGCGTTCTTGTTCAAGATTGCCCCCTCGAATGTATGGTAGCGGCGGAACCACCATGGGTCGTTGCCAGGGAAATCCTCTGACGCCAAAACGTCAGGTGGGCGCCGTATACCCCGACCCCACAGCCGAACTGGTGGACCAGGGCAGGGACAGCTCCCTAGGATTGCTTATAGCCTCAGGGATATTCAACGGCTCGTGCCGGGCAGTCCCGCCTGACACCTATCTAGGTGTTCGAGTCCGCCTGCTCAAGCTGCGATGCGAGACTTTCGAGCCGATCGGCGATCTGATCGAGCGATGCACCTGCGTCTGCCCCGGCAGAAGCGGCCTGTTTGCCATCCTTGACCTGGTCGGCGAGCAGCAGCGAAGCAAACAGCAGCATTTCCGCCGGAGCCCGACCGGTGACATTCGCGTCGCGCACTACGTCGTCGATCAGCGTACCGAGCTTGCGGATCTGGTCTTCCTGCCCGTCGCGGCATCCGACGCGGAAATCGCGGCCGCCGATCGAGAGCGTGACGTTGCTCACGCCTCGTTCTCCCTGGCGGCATCGTCGATCAGCGCGTCGAGATCGCCTAGCGCGGCTTCGACTTCCTCGCGCAGCCGCTCGTGCCGCGTAGCGGCCAGGTCGCGTTCGGCGAGGCGTTTGGGCAAAGCGCGTTCGATCCGCGCAAGCGCGGCATCGATCCTGGAAAGCGCATCTGTGGAGCTGTCCATGATCTCCGGCTAACCCGTTTCGCGGACAAAGCAAGGGGTTGGAACGGTTTGATAAGGGCTTATCCCAAGAAAGGCGCTTTCGGACAGCTTGACGCGCCCGAGCGCTGTTGCGAGGGGGTTCGGCGCAAACCGACTCGCCAGCCTGTCCGGAGCCGACCCCATATGAGCCTCGATTCTTCCCGCCTCGCGCCGATGGCCAATGCCATTCGCGCGCTTTCGATGGATGCTGTGCAGGCGGCGAATTCGGGGCACCCCGGCATGCCGATGGGCATGGCAGACGTCGCCACGGTATTGTGGTCCAAGTTCCTGAAATTCGATGCCAGCGCGCCCGATTGGGCCGATCGCGACCGCTTCGTGCTGTCGGCCGGCCATGGCTCGATGCTGATCTATAGCCTGCTGCACCTTTCCGGCTACGCCCATCCGACGCTGCAGGAGATCAAGGATTTCCGCCAGTTGGGTAGCCCGTGTGCCGGACACCCCGAGAACTTCCTGCTCGACGGTGTCGAATGCACCACCGGCCCGCTGGGTCAGGGCCTTGCGATGGCCGTCGGCATGGCGATGGCCGAACGCCATCTCAACGCCGTGTTCGGCAGCGACCTGGTCGATCACCGCACCTGGGTGATCGCCGGCGACGGCTGCCTGATGGAAGGCATCAACCACGAGGCGATCGGTCTCGCCGGGCACCACCAGCTCGGCCACCTCAACGTGTTGTGGGATTCGAACGCGATCACGATCGACGGCTCGACCGATCTCTCCACCAGCGAAGACATACCGGCCCGCTATCGCGCCACCGGTTGGCACGTCGTCGAATGCGATGGCCACGATTTCGCCGAGATCGAACAGGCGCTGGCCGCGGCGCGCGACGAAACCTCGAAGCCTTCGCTGGTCGTCTGCAAGACGGTGATCGGGAAGGGTGCGCCCAACAAGCAGGGCACCAGCGCCACCCATGGCGCGCCACTGGGCGAAGACGAAATTGCCGCCGCGCGCACCGAACTGGGCTGGGACCACCCGGCGTTCGAGATCCCGCAGGACGTTCTCGACGATTGGCGCAGCACCGGAGAAGCCGGGAAGCAAACCCACGGCGAATGGAAAGAGCGGCTTTCGGGTCATGCCAAGGCCGACGAGTTCCAGCGTCGGATGGCGGGCGATCTTCCGGACCTGTCGTCGATCCGCAGCGAATTCGCCGAGTGGCTCTCGGGCGACCAGAAGGTGGCGACCCGCAAGGCCTCGGAAATGGCGCTCGCCGTCATCAACCCGGTGGTGCCCGAAACGATCGGCGGCAGCGCGGACTTGACCGGATCGAACAACACCAAGGCCGGCGAGATCGGCCCGTTCACCGCAGACGACTACGCCGGTCGCTACCTCTATTGGGGGATCCGCGAATTCGGCATGGCCGCGGCGATGAACGGCATGGCGCTGCATGGCGGGGTGAACCCCTATGGCGGCACGTTCCTGATTTTCAGCGACTATTGCCGCAATGCGATCCGGCTTTCGGCGCTCCAGCAGCAGCGCGTCATCTATGTCATGACGCATGACAGCATCGGTCTGGGCGAAGACGGGCCGACCCACCAGCCGATCGAACAGGTGATGAGTCTGCGCCTGATCCCGAATCTCAACGTGTTCCGCCCGGCAGACATTATCGAAACCGCCGAATGCTGGCAGCTCGCGCTCGAAGACAAGGACACGCCGTCGGTGCTGTGCCTGTCGCGCCAGGGCCTGCCGCAGCTTCGTCATGAGGGCGAGATGCTGTCGGAGAAGGGCGCCTACCGTCTCAAATCCGCCGAGGCGGCGCGCAAGGTGATCCTGATCGCGACCGGCTCCGAAGTGCACCTGGCGATCAACGTCGCCAAGGCGCTCGAGGAGGAGGGCGTCGGCGCCGACGTCGTGTCGATGCCGTCGATGGAACTGTTCGAAGCGCAGGATGACGCTTACAAGGCTGATCTTCTGCCCGATGTGAGCCCGAGCGAGGTCCTGCGCGTCTCGATCGAGGCGGGCGCCACGCTGGGCTGGGAACGCTATACCATGGCCAATGGCTTGCAGATCGGGCTTGATCGTTTCGGCGCTTCCGCACCGGCACCGGACCTGTTCGAAAAATTCGGTTTCACCGTGGACGCTATCGTCCCGCAGATCATGAACAAACTCAACGACTAAGCAGGAGTTCTTCACATGGCGACCAAAGTTGCAATCAACGGTTTCGGACGCATCGGTCGCCTGGTGGCGCGCGCGATCCTCGAACGTGACGATCACGATCTCGAGCTGGTCTCGATCAACGATCTCGCCGACACCAAGTCGAACGCCCTGCTGTTCCAGTATGACAGCACCCACGGCCGCTTCCCCGGCACGGTCGAGGTCGGCGATGATGCGATCATCGTGAACGGCAAATCGATCGCGGTGACAAACGAGCGCGATCCCGGCAACTTGCCGCATGGCAAACAGGGCATCGACATCGTCCTCGAATGCACCGGCTTCTTCCAGAGCCATGAAGCCGCCGAACCGCACCTGAAAGCGGGCGCCAAGCGCGTGCTGATCTCCGCTCCGGCCAAGAACGTGTCGGCCACCGTCGTCTACGGCGTGAATCACGACACGCTGACCAAGGACGATGTGATCGTCTCGAACGCCAGCTGCACCACCAATTGCCTGGCTCCGGTGGCCAAGGTGCTCAACGAAACCGTTGGCATCGAGCGTGGCTTCATGACCACGATCCACTCCTACACCAACGATCAGCGCATGCTCGACCAGATGCATGGCGATATGCGACGGGCCCGCGGCGGGGCGCAGAACATGATCCCGACCACCACCGGCGCGGCGCGCGCGGTCGGCCTCGTGCTCCCCGAGCTCGCGGGCAAGCTCGACGGCTCGTCGGTTCGCGTACCGACACCGAATGTCAGCCTGATCGACCTCGTCTTCACCCCCGGCCGCGATACCAGCGCCGAGGAACTGAACGACGCGCTCAAAGCGGCCGCCGACGGCGCGCTGAAGGGTGTGCTCGATTATACCGACCAGCCGCTGGTGAGCTCGGACTTCAACCACTATCCGGCCAGCTCGACCGTCGACAGCCTCGAAACCGCCGTTCTCGAAGGCAAGCTCGCCCGCGTCGTCAGCTGGTACGACAATGAATGGGGTTTCTCGAACCGCATGATCGACACCGCCGGCGTGATGGCGGGACTGATCTGATTTCCTCCCCTCCCGCTCGCGGGAGGGGCAGCGAGACTTGGGCCACGCAGTGGGCCTAGTCGCAGCGGGGTGGGCTCGGCCCGCTCCATGCCCACCCCCAACCCCTCCCTTGGATGGAAGGGGAGCAGGAGCGATCTATGCCGCAATTCAAAACCCTCGATGACCTCGGCGATATCGCCGGCAAGGTCGCGCTCGTGCGCGTCGATTTGAACCTGCCGATGAAGGATGGCCGGGCGACCGATCTCACCCGCGTGAAAGCGGTCGCGCCGACCATCCTCGAACTCGCCGACAAGGGCGCAAAGGTTCTGCTGTTGGCGCATTATGGTCGCCCCAAGGGACAGCGGCATTCGACCATGTCGACCAGTTTCGTGCAGGACGACGTCGAGGATGTTTTGGGCAAGGAGGTAATGTTCATCTCCGAAGTCTCTGGTCCGGTGGTCGAACAGTCGATCGGTATTCTGGGCAATGGCGATATCGGCCTGCTCGACAATGTACGCTTCTGGCCGGGTGAAGAGGCGAACGATCGCGACTTTGCCGCCGGCATGGCCGAACATGCCGATCTCTACATCAACGATGCTTTCTCTGCCGCGCACCGTGCGCATGCCTCGACCGAAGGCGTGGCGCATCTGCTTCCGGCCTATGCCGGCCGCGCGATGGAAGCCGAATTGAAAGCGCTCGATGCCGCGCTCGGCAACCCCGAAGCGCCGGTGGCGGCGGTGGTCGGCGGGGCCAAGGTCTCGACCAAGCTCGCCGTGCTCGAACACCTCGTCCACAAGGTCCAGCACCTGATCATCGGCGGCGGCATGGCCAACACTTTTCTCGCCGCGCGCGGGGTCGATGTCGGCAAGTCGCTGTGCGAGCATGACCTGACCGATACCGCCAATGCGATCATGGATGCGGCGGACCAGGCAGGTTGCACCGTGCACCTGCCCTATGACGTCGTGGTGGCAAAGGAATTCGCTGCAAACCCGCCGAGCAAGCGCGTCTGCAACGTGCACGAAGTCGCTGCGGACGAGATGATCCTCGATATCGGACCGCAGGCGGTCGAGGCGCTGGGCGATGTGCTCAAGACCTGCCGCACGCTGGTGTGGAATGGCCCGCTCGGCGCGTTCGAGACCGAGCCCTTCGACGAGGCTACGGTTGCGCTGGCGAAGACCGCCGCCGCGCTCACGCAGGACGGTTCGCTGACGTCGGTCGCGGGTGGCGGTGACACGGTTGCCGCACTCGCCCATGCGGGCGTTGCCGATGATTTCACGTATATTTCAACCGCTGGCGGCGCTTTCCTCGAATGGATGGAAGGTAAGGAGCTGCCCGGCGTGGCGGCTCTGAGCGAATGAGCGAAGACGAAGCCGTCGGCGCTCCCGGTGGTCCGGTGCTTGTGACCGAAGGTGAATTCGCAGGATGGAGCACGTGGAAAAGCGACGCCTTCGAACAGCGAGCCGGACCCTTCTACCAGCGCCGTGACGATAAAGGCGATCATGTCTCCGCCTTCCGCGCCGAAGACCGCCACATGAACGGGGCGGGCTTCATGCACGGCGGCTTGCTGATGACTTTTGCAGACAGCGCCTTGTTTACGATCGCGACCGACGCGCTGGGCGAATCGCATGGCGTGACCATGCATCTGGCGGGCGATTTCCTCGACCCGGCAAGCCCTGGCCAATTGATCGAAGCGCGTGGCAAGGTCGTGCGCGCAGGGGGCAAGACCATCTACGTCGCCGGCATGGTGACGGCAGACGACAAGCCAGTGCTCAGTTTTAACGGCATCATCCGCAGGCTGAGCGGGGGCGGCTGAGCGCAGGCTCTGGGCGAAACTACCGTATGCCGACCTGGCCGCTCGCCGCGCGAGCGAGAGCAGTTGGATCGTATCCGAGCCCGTTGCTGAACACGATGTGCGGGCGATTGATCGCGCTGGCATCCTTCGCGAGATTACCTTCCAGCAAGACGATGTCCGCTTCGTAGCCTACGGCGATGCGGCCTATCCTGTGCCCTGCGCCCAGCGTTTCGGCGCCGTTCGCGGTCATGATGCGGATCACCTCGGGCATCGTGAAACCTGCTTCGTAAAGCAACTCCGCCGCGCGCTGGTTGCCGTACCCGGGCACGATGTGGCGGCCCGGATCCGGCCCGGTGACCAGCGTACCGCCACGCTGCGCGAAAAGCCGTTCGAATGCGACGATCTTGGTGTAGCGTTCGGTTCGCTTGCGTTCTTCGTCCGTAATGCTCCGTCCCGCCTCGCGCGCAGCTTCGGCCCGCGCTCGCTGCTCCGGGCTCAAAGCATCGAGGATGCGCGCATCGATATGGAATCGCGCCGGATAGCCGCTTTCGATGATCGGCAGGGTCGATCCGACCACCACATCGTTGCGGACCAGCGTGTCAACCAGCGCGATCAGGCGCCGATCGTCCATCTCCAGCGCGTCGATCGCGGCGCGGTTCGAAAGGCATTCCCCTTCCGAACGGCCCTGGACGAAATCGGCCATGGCGTTCAGGCCATGCTCCACCCGGTCGATCCCCATTTCAGCCGCTTCGCCGTAAGAGATACTGCACAAGTGTCCGGTCGTTCGCAGGCCTAGCCGATGCGCTTCGTCGATGATGGCGGACGCGATCGACGGTTCGGTATGGCGGTACAGCTTGAACCAGCTGACGCCCTTTGCGGCCCATTCGCGAACGAAGGCACGGGCTTCTTTCTCGCTCGTCGACTTGTTCATAGGGCCATTTCCGCCCGGCCCGGTAACGTAGGGCGCGCTGGGGAAGATCTCGGGCCCAAGCGCCCCGTCTTCATCGATGGCACGCGCCAGGCCCAGTTCGCGTTCCGCCTGTGCGGCGCCTGCCGTCTGCACGGTGGTAACGCCTCCGGCCAGCCAGAGCCGTGTGGAAGAAAAGGCGGTAAAAGGCGTGCCGGGCCGATGCAGATGGTCATGCATGCCGACGATACCCGGGATGACCGTCGCCCCGCGTCCATCGATCCGGCGATGCCCGTCGATCGGCGCATCGGCGGTTTCGCCGACCCACACGATCTTCCCGTTTTCCATCAGAATCGTTTGATCGTCCCTCGACGCGCTGCCGGAACCGTCGATCAAGCTTGCGCCGACGATGGCGATTTTCGCTTCGTCCACGGTCACGAACGGACGCTGCTCTTCGCTGACGGTCAGGCGCGCAATCTGCGCATCGGCAGCGGTCGTACAGGCGGGCAGGGAGGTGACGCTCGCGCCGGCAAGGGCAAGATATGCTCCAGGTCTGAAAAACATCACGGGCGCTTAGACAGCGCCGTCTGGGCGAGCAAGAATGCGAGCGGGAGAGTGCGATAAAATGCACCTGCCTTGCGAGTACTGGTTTGGCTGGCTAAGCGCCCGGACACAGTTTTCCGAATTCCAGAAAGACGTGAGGCTCCCATGAATTTCGACGAGATGAAACAGCGCATGGCGACCGGCAAGGGCTTCATTGCCGCGCTGGACCAGTCGGGCGGCTCGACCCCCAAGGCCCTGGCTTCCTACGGTGTCGAAGACGGGGAGTGGGACGGCGAAGAGGAAATGTTCGCCCAGATCCACAAGATGCGCTGCCGGATCGTCGATTCACCCAGCTTCTCGAACGGCAAGGTCCTCGGCGCCATTCTGTTCGAAAAGACCATGAACGGTTGCAGTGGCGACGGTTCGCCGATCCCCGAACTGCTCTCGCGTCGCGGGATCGTGCCGTTTCTGAAAGTCGACAAGGGCATGCATGACGAGGAAAACGGCGTGCAGCTGATGAAGCCGATGCCGACGCTCGACGAGGATTGCGGCCGCGCCAAGGAACTTGGCGTGTTCGGCACCAAGATGCGCTCGGTCATCAACGAGGCGAATGAAGAAGGCATCGCCGCCAATATCGAGCAGCAGATGGATTTCGGTCTTCAGATCCTGTCGAACGGCCTCGTCCCGATCCTCGAGCCGGAAGTCAGCCTCAAGAGCACTTCGCGCGCGCAGGCCGAAGCGCTGGTGCTGTCGAACGCGCTCGACCAGCTCAACCGCGTGCCGGAGGGCCAGCAGGTGATGTGGAAGCTCACGATTCCCTCGGAGCCCAATCTCTACAAGCCGCTGATCGATCACCCCAAGGTGCTGCGCGTGGTTGCGCTGTCGGGCGGTTACAGCCGCGAGGATGCCTGCCGCGAACTGGCGAAGAACGACGGCATGATCGCCAGCTTCAGCCGTGCGCTGCTCGAAGTGCTGAACGCCAAGATGGACGACCAGCAATTCGACCAGGCGCTCGGCAATGCGATCGACGAGATCGCCTGCGCCAGCACCGGAGAGTAGACCGCTTTGTTTTTGCGAGGCTAGGTCGTCGCTGCGCTTATTCGTAAGCGAAGCGGTAATCCGCCATGGGGGTCTGCCGATCCGCCTGGTTTTCAGGCTGCACGGTTGCCAGCATGACGGTCTCGCCTCGCACGGTGTAGGGCTTGCCTAGCTCCAGCTCCACGGTCTGGCGCCAGCCAATCCCGTCGAGCCGGGTTTCCACCACTGCGCGTCCGGCATGGATGCAGCGGGCGTTTTCCGGGCACCGACTGTCTTCGATGAGCCCCGTCGGCGTGGCGATCAGGGCGTTCGACACCCAGACGGGTTGGTTGAACGGCACCAGCGCATCGCGAGACAGGATGTCGCGATCCGAATCGACCACGGGCGAAGTCGGCACGGTGGCGCAGGCGGAAAGAGCGATAGCGAGCGCCGGTGCGGCGAAGAGAGCGAGTTTCGTCATGACGCTTGCCTAGCGCCCATGCCCCTGACGCACGCATGAATGTCGACGAATGGCGCGCATCACGTTAGCAGCACCGCCATGTCCAATTGCCAGCTCTATCTGATTTCGCCGCTCGACGTTTCGGGCGAGTTTCCCCAACGCCTCGAACGTGCGCTCGAGGCCTCGGGACAAGGCGGGCCCGTCGCGGCCTTCCAGTTCCGGGTGAAGGATGTCGACCAGCACGAAGCCGCGCGTCTCGCCGAGCCTCTGCAGGCCATCTGCGCCGCGCATGACGTGGCGTTCGTGGTCAATGACAGCGTCGCGCTGGCGAAGCGTCTCGGGGCCGATGGTGTGCATCTGGGCCAGCAGGACGGCCCCGAAGGCATTCTCGACGTGCGCGAGGCCCGCGATGAGCTTGGTCGCGACGTGCAGATTGGGGTGACCTGCCACGCCAGCCGCCATCTCGCTCTGGAAGCGGGAGAGGCGGGGGCCGATTATGTCGCCTTTGGATCGTTCTTTCCCAGCGAAACCAAGCAAAGCGAGCATCGCCCCGAATTGTCGATGATCGAATGGTGGGCCGAAATGGTCGAAATCCCGAGTGTCGGAATCGGCGGGATCACGCCCGACAATTGCGGTCCGCTGATCGAGGCGGGGATCGACTTCCTCGCCGTCAGCCATGCCGTATGGGGCGGAGACGAGGTGGCGGCGGTCAAGGCATTCGCGGATAAACTCGGCTGAGTTTACACCGCACGGAACCGCGCCCGCGTCCGCAGGTTTCTCTGGCAACGCCCGCTTTTCCGCGCGGGCGAGGGGAGCCTTCATGATACGCAAATTCACCATTCTGCTGGCCACGGCGGCGCTTGCCGCTTGCGGCGCGGACAATACCGACGAAGCCGAACGCCAAGCCGCCGAACAGCAACAGGCCGACACCACCGCGCCCGATCCGCTCGCGTCGAACGACGAGGCGAGTGAAGAGGAATTGTCGCAAGGGATCGCCGATCCCGAAGACCGCCCGATCATGCAGGCGCAGGTCGTGCTCGATCGCCAGGGTTTCACCCCGGGCGTGATCGACGGTAAGATGGGCATGTCGACCGAGAACGCGTTGAATGGCTTCCAGCAAGCCAACGATCTCGAACAGACCGGCAAGCTCGATGAAGCGACCAAGAAAGCGCTGGCCGAGTGGGACAGGATCCCCGCCACCCGCGTGGTGACAATCCCCGAAAATTGGGCGCAAACCGATTACACCGACATGCCGGAGGATACCGCGGCCAAGGCGAAGCTCGATCGCCTCGGCTACAAATCGCTCGACGAGCGGCTCGCCGAGCGTTTTCACACCACGGTCGAAGTGTTGAAGCAGCTCAATCCCAATGGCCGCCCGGCAGGTGCCGATGCCGCGCCTGAAGCCAGTGCATCGCCCAGCGGAACTCCGTCGCCCACGGCAACCGCCAGCGCATCGCCCACCCCGACTTCCCCGGCTTCGCCCGACGATGCGACCGAAAGCGAGAGCTTCTTCACTGCGGGCCAGCAGGTGCGCGTCCCCAATATCGGGAACGACAAGATCGCTTCGGGCACGGTCGAAGACGCCGATTGGGAGCGTACGCTTACGTCGCTCGGTATCGGCAGCGATCAGCCTTCGGTCGATCGCATCGTCGTCAGCAAGGCGGGCAAGACGCTCAAGGCGTTCAATGGCGACAAGCTGGTCGCGATGTTCACCGTCAGCTCGGGCTCGAGCGAATTTCCGCTGCCGCTCGGCGAGTGGGACATCGTCGGCAAGGCCTACAACCCGCCCTATCGCTACGATCCCGAAGTGCTCGGCAATGCGGATTCGGAAGACAACGTCCACCAGCTTCCGCCCGGTCCGAACGGTCCGGTCGGCGTGGTCTGGATCGACCTGTCGAAAGAGCATTACGGCATCCACGGTACGCCCGATCCCGAAACCATCGGTCGCGCGCAATCGTCGGGCTGTGTTCGCCTGACCAATTGGGATGCAGCGCGTCTTGCGCAAATGGTGTCGCAAAGCACGAAGGTCGAGTTCGTCTCCTGATGGGGAGTCTCGACCGGATCATCACCGTTCTCGTTACTGCCACCCTGGTTTCGGCCGGGTGGATCGTGGCGGGGCCGATGGTGTTCGCAGACGATGACGGTGCGACGGCTACCGCAGATGCGCGGGATGGCGCGCCGTCCGTGGCTGCTGGCGATGCCATGCCCGCGCCGGAGAACGTGCCGGAGATCGACGAGCCCCGTCCGACGCCGCTACCGCCCGGTTCCTATGCGATCCCGGTGCAGGGCGTGGCAGCGGACGAGCTCGTCGATACCTATGCCCAGGCACGCGATGGGGGCGTTCGGCGGCACGACGCAATCGACATCATGGCCGCGCGCGGCACTCCAGTGCTGGCCTCAACGGCAGGCACTGTCGAGAAGCTGTTCGACAGCCGCAAGGGCGGTCTGACCGTCTATATCCGCGGGCCCGACGACGCGCGGATGCACTATTACGCGCACCTCGACAGCTATGCCGAGGGGCTTGCCGAAGGGCAGAAAGTCGCTGCTGGCGAAGTGATCGGCACGGTCGGATCGACCGGCAATGCGCGCGACGACGCTCCGCACCTGCACTATGCAGTGATGGAACTGGCTGCGGGCGACGACTGGTGGGAAGGGACCCCGATCAATCCCTATCCGTTGCTGAAAGGAAACTAGGCCGATCGAAATCAGGTAGGGACGTGGATGCAGCGAACGGCGGTGTCCGCCCCGTCCTCGGTCTCGCGCAGACGTTTCTCGCTGGCCGCGCGGTAGGTCCGTCCTTCGAACGCGCCGCTGGTCATGGTGATCGTGTCGCCGAGCCGCAGATAGGTGCCGATGACATCGCCCACCTTGTAGCGTGAGCCGCGGATCGTTTCGAAATCGCGATCGGTCTGGAGGAAGCGGGCTTCGGCGCTGGCGATCCCCGGCACCGCGCAGGACCATTTGCCTTGCGCCAGCACGCCGATCTTGCCCGACTCGCGTTCCTGCGACGCGGCCGGAGCAGCCAGCAAAGCAAGCAGGGGGAGGGCGATCAGCATGCGCATCGCGACGCCCCTACACCTCGCACCGCTTGCCGCCAAGTCGCCCAGCGTCTACAGGCGCGCCACGCATTCGCGCGGGGCAAATCCGCGCCATCTCCATACGAAGGCATTTCCCATGAAGATCAGCGGCGTCGACATCCGCCCCGGCAACATCATCGAATACGAAAACGGCATCTGGAAGGTTGCCAAGATCCAGCATACCCAGCCCGGCAAGGGCGGGGCCTATATGCAGGTCGAGATGAAGAACCTGCAGGATGGCCGCAAGACGAACGTGCGCTTCCGCAGCGCCGACACGGTCGAGAAGGTTCGCCTCGATACGAAGGACTACCAGTTCCTTTACGAGGAAGGCGACATGCTCGTCTTCATGGACACTGACACGTACGAGCAGATCCACCTGCCTTCGGACCTGCTCGGCGATGCGCGCCCGTTCCTGCAGGACGGGATGACAGTCCAGCTCGAACTGTGGGAAGAAAAGCCGATCTCGGTCCAGCTTCCCTCGCAGATCGAAGCCGAGATCGTCGAGGCCGACGCAGTGGTGAAGGGGCAGACCGCGTCTTCCAGCTACAAACCCGCCGTGCTCGACAATGGCGTGCGCATCATGGTTCCCCCGCATATCGAAAGCGGCACCCGGATCGTGGTCGACGTCTACGAACAGTCCTATGTCGGGAAGGCCGGATAAACCGTCATGCCCGTACTACCCGGTATCATCCGCGTCATGGAAAAGGCCGCGCGCAAGGCGGGCGGCCGTTTGCGGCGCGACTTCGGTGAAGTCGAACACCTCCAGGTCAGTCGCAAGGGACCGGCCGATTTCGTCTCCAAGGCCGACATGCGTGCCGAGCGCGCGCTGTGGGACGAACTGAAGCATGCCCGCCCCGATTGGGGTTTCGTACTCGAGGAATCGGGCACGATCGAAGGCGATCCCGACAAGCCGCGCTTCATCATCGATCCGCTCGACGGAACCAGCAATTTCATCCACGCAATCCCGCATTTCGCAATCTCGATCGCGGTGCAGGAGCCAAAGCTGGGCGGCGGCGGTTGGGGCGAGGTCAGCAGTGGCATCGTCTACAATCCGGTCACCGACGAAACGTTCTGGGCCGAGAAGTCGAACGGCGCCTGGCTGCATGACGGTCGCTTGCGCGTCTCGGGTCGCAAGCGGCTCGACGAATCGCTGATCGCGACCGGCATTCCCTTTGCAGGCGCTGGCGATCCCGCCGAATGGACCGCGATCTACAACAAGCTCGCGCCCGAAATCGCCGGTATCCGCCGGTTCGGTGCAGCCTCGCTCGATCTCGCCTGGCTCGCTGCCGGACGCTACGATGCGTTCTGGGAAAGCGGCCTCAAGCCGTGGGATACCGCGGCCGGGTGCCTCCTGGTGCGCGAGGCCGGTGGCTTCGTGTCCGATTATCGCGGACGCTCGCTGCCGATCTGCGACAAGGAAGTGCTCGCCGGCAACGACGTGCTGCATTCCAAGGTCCACAAGCTGGTTGTCGAAGCCCGCAAGACGCTGAAGACTTCCGCAGGTTGACGTCATCCCGGCGCAAGCCGGGGTCACGCTCGATTTTCTAAAAGTTTCCGGGTTTCGTGAGGGGGGCAGGCGTTTGCCTGTTGCCCTCGCAGAATCCCGCCTCTAATGCAGCGCTCCAACGCTGGAGGGGCCCCTGTGGCGGAATTGGTAGACGCGCTCGACTCAAAATCGAGTTTCCATGTGAAGTGCCAGTTCGAGTCTGGCCAGGGGCACCATTATCGCTACCATGTGCGCTAAGCGATGACACCCGTTCTCACCATGCCAAGCTTCCACGCGCTCGCCGCCATTACGGTGACGATTGCGATGTTCATCGGCTTTGCGCGCGGCAAGATGCCGATCGAGATCATCTCGCTGCTGACGATCGCGGTGATCGCGGTCGGGCTCTATTTCTTCCCGCTCGCGGGCATGCAGCCGACCGATGGGCTGCAGCTCGCTTTCTCGGGTTTCGGCCATTACGCGCTGATCACGATCTGCGCGCTGATGATCCTCGGGCGGGGCCTGGTGGTGACAGGCGCGCTCGATCCGGCGGCCCGTTTCCTCGAGCGGGTGTTCAAGTTCAATCTGCAGATCGGCCTGCTCGTATCGCTGGTCATCACCTTCTTCCTGTCGATGTTCGTCAACAACACGCCGGTGCTGGTGCTGATGCTGCCGATCTTCGCCGCGCTCGCCTCGCGCGGGGCGCTGCCCAGTTCCAAGACGCTCATCCCCCTCAACGCCGCGTCGCTGATCGGCGGGGTTGCGACTACGATCGGCACGTCGACCAACATTCTGGTTGTCTCCATCGCCGCCGATCTGGGCATGCGCGAAATCGGGGTGTTCGACTTTACCCCGATCGTGCTGGTCGCGGCGGTGGTGGCGCTGCCCTATGTCTGGCTCGTGATGCCGCGCCTGCTGCGCGACAACCGCACCAAGGACGAAGTCACCGCCCGCCGTTTCGAAGCGCGCTTGCGCATCCGCGAGGAGAGCGAACTCGTCGGCACCGACATGAAAGATCTGATCGCGCGGATGCCTGCCGGTCTGGATTTCCATGGTGCCACCGAAGACAAGCTCAAACCGCAGCAGCGCCTGCTCGTCTCGGGTACGCACGACGATCTCGAAGAAGCGATGCGCGTGCTCAAGGGCGAATCGGCCCCGATCTGGGTGCTCGATCGTATCCGGCGCACCGCCAACGAATTGCGCGAGGACATTCTCGTCGTCGAAATGACGGTGACCGCGGATTCGCGCCTCGTCGGGCGCACGCTGCCGGGCAGCGGGATCGCCGATCACTACCAGGTCGCGGTGCTTGGCATCCACCATCCCCCGCGCCTGCTCGGCCAGCATGACGCGGAGGGCCCCGGCGGCGATCACCGCCTCGTCGAAGGCGATGTGCTGCTGGTGATGGGGCTCGAGGAAGACCTGCGCAAATTCGCGCGCGGCGACAGCCTGCTGGTGCTCGAGGGCATGCGCGAAGTGCCGCGCCGGTCGAAAGCGGTGCTGGCGGCAGCGATCATGTTCGGCTCGGTCATCACAGCCGCGATCGGCCTGTTTCCGATTGCGGTCGCGGCGCTGGCCGGGGCCATCCTGATGTTCGTGACCGGCTGCGTGAAGTTCGACCGGGTGGGAATGGCCCTATCCGCACAGGTCATCGTGCTCGTCGCGGCGTCGATTACGCTGGGCCGCGTGATAGACGAAAGCGGGGCGGCCGACTGGCTCGGCCAGACGTTATCGCTGGGCCTCGTCTATTTGACCCCCGCAGCGACGCTGGCGGCGATTATGATCTTCGTCACCTTCCTCACCAATTTCGCCTCCAACGCGACGGCGGCCACGGTCGGCACCCCGATCGCCTTCAGCATCGCCAACCAGCTCGGCCTACCTGCAGAACCGCTGGTGCTGGCCGTGCTGTTCGGCTGCAACCTCTGCTACGCGACCCCGATCGCCTATCAGACGAATATGCTCATCATGTCCGAGGGCAATTACAAGTTCGGCGATTATGTCCGCACCGGGGTGCCCCTGGTGCTGATCATGGTCACCACGCTCTCGATCGCGCTGGTGTGGAGCTACGGCATCTAGGGCGCTTTCCTAACTGCCCGCGATGTGCCAGCTTGCGCCGCAATCACGGGAATGTCCGGGGCCGGAGATTCCTTTGTCTGGACAGTGTAACACCCGGTCCATGTCTCGCATGGCCGGCAGGGGGGAAATGCCGATGAAACGCCTGATCGCCACGCTCGCAGCCGGAGCCGCCGTGCTCGCCACGCCCGCCATGGCCGACGAATTGCGCGAAAGTCTCGACGACAAGATGCCGGCGCTTATGGAGCTCTACAAGGATCTCCACGCCCACCCCGAGCTGAGCTTCGAGGAAACCCGCACCGCGGCAAAGCTCGCCGAACTGATGCGCGCCGAGGGTTTCGACGTGACCGAAGGCGTCGGCCAGACCGGCGTCGTGTCGGTGCTGCGCAATGGCGAAGGGCCGACGGTGATGATCCGGGCCGACATGGACGGGCTGCCGGTGGTCGAGCAGACCGGCTTGCCTTACGCTTCCACGCAGAAGGCCACGCCCGCCAGTGGCGTTACAACCGGCGTGATGCATGCCTGCGGGCACGACACGCACATGTCCGCCTTCATCGGGGCGGCGCGACTGCTGGCGGAGCGCAAGGACGAATGGTCGGGCACGCTGGTGATGATCCTCCAGCCTGCCGAAGAGATTGGCCTCGGCGCGCTCGCCATGCTCGAAGACGGGCTCTACACCCGCTTTCCCACTCCCGATTATGCGATCGCCTTCCACGATGCGGCGCAGTTCCCGGCCGGAACGATCGGCTATTCACCCGGCTATGCGCTCGCCAATGTCGACAGCGTCGATATCGTGATCCCCGGCGTCGGTGGTCACGGGGCCTATCCCCACACCACCAAGGATCCGATCGTGCTGGCGAGCGCGGTCGTGATGAAGCTTCAGACGCTGGTCAGCCGCGAAAGCTCGCCGCTCGATCCGGCGGTTATAACCGTCGGCAGCTTCCATGCGGGGGCCAAGCACAACATCATCTCCGACGAAGCCAGGCTGCAATTGACCGTGCGCTCCTATTCGGACGAATCGCGCAAGCTCCTGCTCGACGGGATCGCCCGCGTGGCGCGCGGCGAAGCGATCGCGGCGGGCATGCCCGAAGACAAGATGCCGACCGTCACGGTCGAGGATCCATACACGCCGAGCACCTACAACTCGCCCGACTACACCGAGACGGCGATGACGGCGATGCGCGCGCGCTTCGGTGTAGATCGCGTGATGCAGGTGCCGAGCGTGATGGGCGGCGAGGATTTCGGCCAGTTCCTGCGCAATGGCGATGACGACATGAAATCGCTGATCTTCTGGGTCGGCGGCGTCCCGCAGGAGCGTCTCGATGCGGCCGCCCGTGGAGAAGCGAGCCTGCCGTCGCTTCACAGCCCCTTCTGGGCGCCAGATGCCGAAAAGGTCATCGCGACGGCTGCCGAAGCGCTTGCGGCCGAATCGCTGCGCTTGATGCCGCGCAAGTAGAGCCGCCAATAAAATGGCGGCCGCCGGGACAGACCGGCGACCGCCTACTCCTCCCCAGGAGTATCTGTCAGCGTTGGTAGCTGCCGAGCCGGTGGTGAAGCGCAGAGACCTTGGCCAGTTCGGCTTCGTCATCCAGCGTCTTGGCGTGGCTGGCGAGCGCTTCGCGGATCAGCCGGAAGTCGGCGTTAGAGAGCAGCGCTCGGGCGGCGGTGGGTTCGCCGGTCGGGTTCTTGAGCGTGGCAGTGGTCATCATGCAGCCTCCTTCTTGAACTGGTCTGCTTCGGTGGATTCGGACAATGCGGTGGTCGAGCTGGCCCCGCCAGAGAGTGCGGTGGCAACAGCGTCGAAATAGCCGGTGCCGACTTCGCGCTGGTGGCGGGTGGCGGTGTAGCCATCGACTTCGCTGGCAAATTCGGCCTGCTGCAGCTCGGAATAGGCGGCCATGCCGCGATCCTTGTACCCGCGGGCAAGCTCGAACATGCCGTGGTTGAGCTGGTGGAAGCCGGCCAGGGTGACGAACTGGAACTTGTAACCCATCGCCCCCAGCTCGCGCTGGTATTTGGCGATCGTGGGCTTGTCGAGATTGGCCTCCCAGTTGAAGCTGGGCGAGCAGTTATACGCCATCATCTTGCCAGGATGCGCTTTCTGCACCGCTTCGGCGAAGCGCTTGGCATCGTCGAGATTGGGCTTGCTGGTCTCCCACCACAGCAGGTCGGCATGCGGCGCGAAGGCGATCCCGCGCTTGATGCAGTGATCGACGCCGGTGCCTTCCTTCAGGCGGAAGAAGCCTTCGGGCGTGCGTTCGCCGGTCAGGAACTCATGATCGCGCTCGTCGACATCCGAGGTGATCAGGCGCGCACTCTCGGCATCGGTGCGAGCGATCAGGACAGTCGGGACGCCGGCCGTATCGGCGGCGAGACGCGCGGCGTTGAGGTTGCGGATATGCGCCTGTGTCGGGATCAGGACCTTGCCGCCCAGATGGCCGCACTTCTTTTCGGCGGCAAGCTGGTCTTCGAAGTGAACGCCCGCAGCGCCGGCCGCGATATAGGCTTTCATGATTTCGAAGCAGTTAAGCGGGCCTCCGAAGCCGGCTTCGGCATCGGCAACGATCGGAACGAGCCAGTCGCGAGACACATCGCCTTCGGCATGTTCGATCTGGTCGGCACGCATCAGCGTGTTGTTGATCTTGCGCGCCAGTTCAGGCCCAGCATTGGCCGGATAGAGCGACTGGTCGGGATACATCGCGCCGGCGGTATTGGCGTCGGCAGCAACCTGCCAGCCCGACAGGTAAATCGCCTTCAGACCGGCGCGAACCATCTGCATTGCCTGGTTCCCCGACAGCGCGCCGAGGGCGTTGACGTAGTCTTCGTTCTTTAGGAGCTCCCACAATTTCTCCGCACCGCGGCGAGCGAGCGTGTGCTCGACCGTGATCGAACCCCGCAAGCGAGCAACTTCGGCGGCGTCGTACGGACGGTCGATACCGTCGAAGCGGCCTTCGGAGGCGGGAACGAGTTTGGAGAAATCGGTCATCGGGCAGTCCTTCTAACTGAAACTGATGCAAGGATGATGCCGCTGCCCAACGCTAAAGTGGAGAAGAATTTACAAACAAACTTGTCTTATGGCGCCTGGTTCAGCCATAAGCCCTGTAACGTTGTAAAGAAAGTTACACGCATGGTCGAACCTTCTTCAGTCCTCGCCGGCGCGGCGTTGCGCCGACTTCGCCGTAGGGAAGGGCTCACCCAAGCTGCGATGGCGGAGAGGCTCGATATCTCGCCGAGTTACCTCAACCTGCTCGAGCGCAATCGCCGCCCGCTGTCGGCAAGACTGATGGTCGCGCTGGCCGAGAGGTTCGATTTCGATCCCCGCGAACTCCGTCACGACGAGCTCGTCGGCGGGGTCGACGGACTGAGGCGGAGGCTGGCTGACGAGCGATTCGCCGATCTCGCGATCGACCGCGAGGATATCGTCGAATGGCTGTCCGCCGCTCCGCAAGCAGCAATCGCTTTCGCCCGGGTCTTCGATGCGGGAGGCGAGGATGCCGCCGAGCCTACGACCTCTCCGGCGCTGGAAGTCAGGCGCGAGATCGAACGCTGGCGCAACCATTTTGCCGATCTCGACCGCGCAGCCGAGGAACTGGCCGACGAATTGCGGCTCTCCAACGCGGATCTGTTCGCGGCGCTCTCAAACAGGTTGCGCGAAGATCACCAGCTTTCGGTGCGGATCGTCCCGGGTGAAGTCATTCCCGGTCTCATACGGCGCCTCGACCTGCATGCCCGCCAGTTGCAATTGTCCGAAATGCTTCCGCCGCACTCGCGGACGTTCCAGCTCGCGATCCAGCTGGCGCAGACCGAAGCGCGAGACCAATTGGCGGCGCTCGCCGATGGGGCGGATTTCTCGAGCGACCAGGCCCGCGAACTCTATCGCCGGCACCTAGCCGGCTATTTCGCGGCCGCTGTGATGATGCCCTATGGCCGCTTCCTGCGCGCCTGCGAGGCCACCGGCTACGATTTTGCGGTTCTCGAGCGGCGGTTCGGTGTCGGTTTCGAGCAGCTCGCTCATAGGCTGACGACGCTGCAACGGGTTGGCCAGCGAGGCCTGCCCTTCTTCATGGTGCGAACCGATCGCGCGGGGCAGTTTTCGAAGCGTTATGTGGGGGCGAGCGAAGCAGACTTTCTCGATGGCCAGGGCAGTTGCCCGCTATGGAAGCTCCACCACGCGTTCGAAGCGGGCGGCCGGATGCTCGTCCAACAGGTCGAGATGGCCCGGCTCGACGGCGTCGAAAGCCGATGGGTCACCTTTGCCCGTGCGGTCGAGCGCGGCAGTGCCAATCAGGATCAGCCCGGTGACTTTGTGATCGGGCTCGGAATTGCGTCCAATCTCGCCGGAACGCTGGCGGCGAGCCGGGGACTTGCCCTTAATGATGGGAAGGCCGCGCCGATCGGGCCGGGCTGTGTCCGCTGCCCACGCGAACAATGCCTCCAGCGTTCGCTCGCCCCCACGGGCCGCATCCTCCATTTCGAGCGACACGTCTCGGCCGCAACTCCGTTTCCGCTCGAACCTCCCATTGCCGGATAGGGGAACCTCTCGTAGCGTGGCCGGTTGTGCGACCAGTCCGTATCGGGAGATGCATAATGACCGAAGAACGCACCACCCGGGTCGAGGAGCCTGATGGTTCGACCCACACCACCACGACCGTGGTTCATGACGATGCGCCGCGCAGTGGCGGTTCGGGCTGGATCATCGCTCTGATCCTTCTTGTAGCAGTTATCGCCGGAATCTGGTTCTTTACCCAGCAGACCAATTCGCAAGTAGCTGCAGATCAGGCAGTCGAAGGCGCCGCCGATGCCGTTCAGGGAGCAGCCGAAAGCGTCGGCAATGCCGCCGATAATGCAAGCGAACGGCTTGAGGAAAATTGATTGGAGTGTCGGCTCGCTTGACAGCGTAAGGCGAGCCGACACTGTAAAATTTACCGACATTTCATAAAACGCGGGTTATAGGCCTCTCCAAGCAAGAGACTTGGACCATGATCCGCGTATTCAAACATTACGTTTCGCCTGCCGTACTCGTGCTCGGTGCGATCGACGCTTTGCTGCTGCTGATTTGCGGCGAGGCCGGGTGGCGTCTGCGCGCGGCCCAGGCGGGGATCGATCTGGGTCCGTTTGACGACCGGCTTGGCAGCCTGGTGATCTATGCCGTAGTAGCGATCACTGCATTGATGGCCGTCGGGTTGTACCGCGCCGAAGCACTGCGATCGCCCCGCTTTGCGTTGGCGCGCCTGCTGGTCGGTTTGTCGTTCACCGTGATTGCAATCGCTGCGGTCGGCTTCTGGCTGCCCGGCGCGACTTTCTGGCGTTCGACGCTGATGTCTGCGCTTTTTCTGTCAGGCCTGTCGATGTTGATCCTGAGGCTGATCGTCGACCGGATCGACGTGGCCGGCTTCCAGCGACGGGTGGTCGTGCTCGGCGCAGGCTCGCGCGCCGTTCGGATGCACGCCATGTCGCAGCGTCCCGAGAGCCGCTGCCGGATCGTCGCTTTCGTATCGATGACGGACAATCCGACCATCGCTTCGGCGACACCGCGCGAGGACATCACCGATCTGGCGGACTATGTCGATGATCTAGACGCAGGCGAAGTGGTGCTCGCGCTCGAGGAGCGGCGCAACTCGCTACCGCTCGACGACCTGCTCCGGATCAAGATGGCAGGCGTCAGGGTCAACGATTTCTCCAGCTTCGTCGAACGCGAAACCGGACGGGTTGATCTCGACACCGTCAATCCCAGCTGGTTGATCTTTTCGGACGGTTTTTCGTCCGGTCGTGCGGTCTCGATCGTGGTGCGGCGCGCCTTCGATATCATCGTATCCGGGCTTGCCCTGCTAGTGACGGCACCGGTGATCCTGCTGTTCGCGCTGCTGGTCAAGCTCGACAGCTCAGGCCCTGCATTCTTCCGTCAGACCCGCGTGGGCCATTTCGGGGTCGAATTCGGTCTCATGAAGCTGCGCTCGATGCGGACCGATGCGGAAAAGGACGGCGCGCAATTTGCCCAGGAACGGGATCCGCGTATCACCCGCATTGGGCGGTTCATCCGGCTCACCCGCATCGACGAGCTGCCGCAATGCTGGAACGTACTGAAAGGCGATATGAGCTTTGTCGGCCCGCGTCCCGAGCGCCCCGAATTCGTCGCCGAGCTGGCCGAGAAGCTGCCGTTCTATTCGGAACGACACATCGTGAAGCCGGGCATCACCGGGTGGGCGCAGATCAACTATCCGTACGGGGCCTCGCTCGATGATTCGCGGCACAAGCTGGAATACGATCTCTATTATGCGAAGAATTATTCGCTGTTCCTCGATCTCCTGATCCTGTTGCAGACGCTGCGGGTCGTGCTGTGGAACGAGGGAGCGCGATGATCGATCTCCCCCAGGCACTCACCAACTTCGTCTATATCATCGCAGCGGCGTGCTCCGCTGCGGTCGCAGCGTGGATTTACCCGCGGCGCGATCGCTATGGGCGTGCGGGCGGGCCGATCGTTGCCGCCCTGATAATTTCGGCAATCTGGGCCGTCGTCGCGCTGACTGCAAACGAGATATATATCGCGGGAAGGGCTGCGTTCAGCGCCACGCACCTCGCCTGGCTATTTGCGACCTATCGCCTTTTTTCCATCGATGGCCGCGACGAAAGTCTGCGACCGATCCGGCCCATGGCGATTGCGCTGTGTTTCGTCGAACTGCTCCAGCTCGGCCTTGGCACGCTTGCGCCCGGCCTTGCGATGGCAGGCGGTGATGCGAGGATGGTGTTCAGCCTGCTTGCGCTGTTTCGCCTGATGGTAGCGGTGGGTGCACTGGTGCTGGTCCACAATCTCTATGTCGGTGCCAGTGCTTCGGCCCGCAAACTCCTCCGCTGGCCGGCCAGCGCACTTGCGCTGATGTGGGTCTACGATCTCAATTTCTTCACCATCGCCTATCTGACCGGCGACATTCCCTCGTCGCTCGCGGCCCTGCGCGGGATCATTCCGCTGATGATGGCGGTCATGCTGATCCCGGGCGCCGCTCTTTCGGGGCGCGCGCTCAAACTGGCGCCGTCGCGCTCCGTGGCGTTCCAGAGCTTCTCGCTGCTGGTCATCGGCGCCTATCTGGTCGCGATGGTCGGGATCGCCCAGTGGCTGGCCTATCTCGGCGGCGATTTTGCGCGCACGCTTCAGCTGGCCTTCGTGGTCACGGCATCGGTGATCGCGCTGATCTTCCTGCCATCTACCAAGTTGCGCAGCTGGCTGAAGGTGACGCTGACCAAGCACCTGTTCCAGCATCGCTACGATTATCGCGAGGAGTGGCTGCGCTTCACCCGCACGATCGGGCGCGCAGCGGAATCCGATACCCCGCTGCACGAACGGGCCGTCCACGCCATATCAGATATCACCGACAGTCCCGGCGGCCTCTTGCTCGTTCCGACGGACGGCGGCGGCCTGGAACTGGCCGCGCGGTGGAACTGGCAGACGCTCGATGTGCCCGCGATGGCGATGGATCCGCAGCAGGCGAGCTTTTTCTCCCGCGAAGGGTTCGTGGTCGATCTCGATTCAATGCGTTCGGGCATGTCGCAGGAACGCGAGCGCGCTTTCGTACCCAAGTGGATGGTCGAGGCCGAACGCGCATGGGCGCTCGTGCCGCTGGTCCATTACGAGCGCCTGACCGGCCTCGTGGTACTGATGCGGCCGCAATATGCCCGCCAGCTTGACTGGGAGGACTTCGATCTCCTCAAGGTCGCCGGGCGCCAGTTGGCCAGCTATCTTGCCGAGCGCGAGGGCCAGGAAGCTTTGGTCGAAGCCAGGCAATTCGACGAGTTCAATCGCCGTATCGCGTTCGTGATGCACGATATCAAGAACCTTGCGAGCCAGCTGACGCTTCTGGCGCGCAATGCCGAAAAGCATGCCGAGAAACCGGAATTCCGAACCGATATGCTCGTCACACTGCGCAATTCGGCGGAAAAGCTGAATGCGCTCCTGGCGCGGCTCGGACGCTACAACGCGGGCGAGATAGCTGCGTCGGCGCCGGTCGATCTTGCGGTGTTGCTCGATCAATTGCGCCAGCGCTTCGCAATACAACATCCGGTCGAACTGACGATCAAGGAAAAGGTCGCGGTGCAGGCCGATGCCCACGCGCTGGAACAGGTCCTCGCGCATCTGTTGCAGAACGCGATCGATGCGACCGAAGACGAAACCTCGGTGGTCATGACCCTCGATCGCGACGGCATGTACGGGCGGATAGAAGTGCGCGATTCCGGTGCCGGTATGAGCGCCGAATTCGTTCGCAGCAGTCTGTTCAAACCGTTCGTATCCTCGAAGAAGGGCGGCTTCGGTATCGGTGCGTTCGAGGCGCGCGAGCTGGTGAAGGCGATGCGAGGGCGGATCGAAGTCGAATCGCGGGAAGGGTTGGGGTCGCGCTTCACCGTGCAACTCCCGCTCGTGGATATCTCCGAATTGTATGAACAGCGTGAGCGCAGCCGCGCAGGGGCAAATGAATGACCGATAGCAAACCGAAACTCCTGATCGTCGAGGACGACGCCGGCCTGCAGGCGCAGCTCAAATGGGCCTATGAAGACTTCGACGTCATCGCGGCGACCGATCGCGCTTCGGCAATTTCGGCCTTGCGGGCCGAAAGCCCTGCTGTGGTGACGCTCGATCTGGGATTGCCGCCCGATCCGGACGGGACCAGCGAGGGCTTCGCCGTGCTTGACGAGATCATGGCGCTGAAGCCCGATACCAAGGTGGTCGTCGCCAGCGGGCACGGCGCACGGGAGAGCGCCCTCGATGCAATCGCCAAGGGGGCCTACGATTTTTATCAGAAGCCGGTCGATATCGAGCAACTCGGCCTGATTGTGCGCCGCGCGCTAAGTCTCCACCAGATCGAGGAGGAAAACCGCAAGCTCGCGATCCGCGCCGACGACGATAACAAGGTTCTTGGGCGGATGATCACCGCCGCGCCAGAAATGGTCCGCGTGGCGCGGACGATCGAGCGCGTGGCGAACACCAACGTCTCGGTCATGCTGCTCGGCGCGAGCGGGACGGGCAAGGAATTGCTGGCGCGGGGCCTGCACGATGCCAGCGACCGCGCCGATGGCGAATTCGTCGCGATCAATTGCGCGGCGATCCCGGAAAACCTGCTCGAAAGCGAATTGTTCGGACACGAGAAGGGGGCGTTTACCGGCGCGATCAAGACCACTGAGGGTAAGATCGAGCAGGCCAATGGCGGCACGCTGTTTCTCGACGAGGTCGGTGACATTCCGCTGCCGCTTCAGGTGAAGCTGCTGCGCTTCCTGCAGGAGCGCGTGATCGAGCGGATCGGCAGCCGAAAGTCGATCGCGGTCGATACGCGGATCGTCTGCGCGACCCATCAGGATCTTGAGGCGATGATTGCGGCGGGGAGCTTTCGCGAGGATCTGTTCTATCGCCTCGCCGAGATCGTGGTGAAGATCCCGGGCCTGGCCGATCGACCGGGCGATGCGACGCTGCTTGCGAAGGCCTTTCTGGCCAGATTTGCCGCCGACATGAACCCGTCGGTCAAAGGCTTTGCGCCCGACGCGCTTCAGGCAATCGATGAATGGGGTTGGCCGGGAAACGTGCGCGAACTCGAAAACCGGGTGAAGCGCGCGGTGATCATGGCCGATGGAAAGCTGGTGGGTGCCGAGGATCTCGACCTGACCGAAGACGAGGACGATGCCGATGTCCTCAATCTGAAGGCGGCGCGAGAAAAGACCGATCGCAAGATCATCCGCCGTGCGCTGTCGCGGACGGACGGCAATATCTCGAGCACAGCCAAGCTGCTGGGAATCAGTCGTCCCACGCTTTACGACCTCCTCAAGCAGTATGACCTTCAGCACTGATCGTCCTTTCCGGCGCGGTCTGCTGCTGGCGGGCCTCGCCATCGGCGTAGCGCTGGGCGGGACCGCGATTGCGGCTCCCGGACAGTTGCAAGCGGCGCGCGATGCGATTGCACGGGGCGATGCGGTCTCTGCCGAAGTGGCACTCGAACGCGCCACTGCCGACGGGGCAACGGACCGCGCGGTTGCCGCTTTGTGGGGCGAGGCCTGTTTGCTCGCCTATGATTTCGATTGCGCGCGTCGGTGGCTCGCGCCGGGCGAGTTTGCAGAGGGCGAGGCCGTGCGAGGGTTTCAGCTGCTGGGGCGGGTTGAACGCGATGCCGGCAATCCGCAGGCCGCGGCCAACGCCTATGACCAGGCGCTCGCGCTCGACGAACGCAATGCCGATCTGTGGGTCGATATCGCCGAATTCCGCTATTGGGCGGGCGAGGAGGCGCTGGCCTATCAGGCGCTTGCCCACGCCCTGCGGCTCGATTCGGCATCGCCGCGCGCTCTTGCAATGCGCGCGCGTGTGATTCGCCAGCGCGACGGGTTGCTGCCCTCCCTTCCGTTGTTCGTCCAGGCAATTGACGCAGGACCCGGCGATCTCGGCCTGCTTCTCGAATACACCGCCGCACTCGGCGAGGCCGGGCAGGGAGCCGGTTTCCTCGCTGCTTCGCGTGCCGCCATCGGTCGCGGTGGCCAGAACATGGGGTTGTATCTCCAGTCGGTTCTGGCGGCGCGGGCGGGAGATTTCGAAACCGCGCGTACGCTGATGGAGCGGGTACCGCAGGGCATCGGTGGCCAGGGCGCGGAGATCCTGCGAGCGATCATCGACATCGAGCTCGGCAATCTGCGAAACGCGCAGGAGACGCTTGCCCGGTTCCACGATCGCGTTTCGGATGATCCGGTTGTGAACCGGCTCTACCTGCGGGCTCTCGCGCTGGATGATCGGAACCAGGCTATCGTCTCGATATTCGGTAACGCTGCCGAGGCCTATGGCGCCGAGCCGTACCTCAAGGTCGCAGTGGGCCGTGCTTTCGAGAAGCTAGGGCAGCGTGACCGCGCCGGCCGTCTGCTCGACCAGGCCGGTCGCAGCAATTCCTCGGGTTTCACGGTTGTGCCCGGTTTCGGAGCGGCCGTCGCCGGGGCCGCTTACGAGCGAAACCCGCGCAATTTCGATACCACGCGGGATTTTGTGGCGGGGCTGATCGCGGACAATCGCGCGGTCGATGCCGCGAGGGTTGCCGATTGGTTTGCGGAGGAATTCCCCACAACGCGCGCAGCGAGCATGCTCGCGGGCGACACAGCTCTTGCGAGCGGGGCCAATGCCAAGGCGCTACGACATTATTCGCGCGCGGCGCAAATCCGTCAGTCCGATCGCTTGCTGCTGCGAATGGCGCACACGCTCGATCGGCTCGGGCGATCGCGCGATGCACGTGAGAAGGCCCAAACCTATCTCGCCAATCGTCCGGGCAATGCTCTGGCGTCACGGATTTTAGCGATGAAAGCGGCCGAAGCCGGCGACTGGGCGCTCGCGAGTGAACTGCTGCGCTACCTGCTCGCCGGTCCGGGATCGCGCGATGTGGTGTTGCTGGCGCTGGCCGCGCGCGCCGAGAGCTATGTCGGTCGCCACGACGATGCGCAGCGCTTCGGGCGCCGGGCCATGGAATTGCAACCGTCGAACATGTTCGCCGCGACCAGCTATTCGCTTGCGCTCCAGCAGAGTGGGAAAACGAAGGACGAAGCCGATCGGCGCGCCGGGATTCATCCCGACGGAAGCCGATTTCCGCGTGCGCTCAGTCTACTGCGACAGGCTGCGGCGGCGCGCGGCGGTTGACCCGCACCGACCACCAGAAGGACAAACCGATCAGCGCGCCACCGATCAAGCCGGTGATCGTCTCGGGAATGTGAACCAGCGCGCTGAACAGCATGATGCCGCCCAGCGTGATGATCGCCCAGAAGGCTCCGTGTTCGAGGAAGCGATATTGCGCCAGCGTGCCCTTGCGCACGAGATGGATCGTCATTGATCGCACGAACATGGCCCCGATGGACAGACCCAGCGCGATGATCACCATATTGTTCGACAAGGCGAAGGCACCGATCACGCCGTCGAAACTGAACGAGGCGTCGAGCACGTTGAGATAGAGGAACCCGCCCAGGCCTGAGCGCACCACGGCGCCCTGCAAACGGGCTGCCTCTTCCTTCATTTCGAGGATCGTGTTGATCCCCTCCACCGCAATGAACGTCACGAGGCCGAGGATACCGGCGGTTACGAAAGTGAGTGCGTCCTCCGCCGGAAGCTGGGTGGAAATGCCCCAGATCGCCAGCAAGAGAATTGCGATCTCGGCAGCCGGAAGTGCAGCGAACTTCGCCAGATAGCGTTCGAGCACCGATATCCAGTGCACGTCCTTGTCCGCATCGAAGAAGAACTTAAGGCCGACCATGGCGAGGAACGCGCCGCCGAAGCCGGCGATGCCGATCTGCGCCCCGCTGACGATCCGTTCGTATTCGGTCGGGTCGTTGAGCGAAAGACGGATGGTCTCCAAGGGACCAAGCCCCGCGGCAATCGCGACGATGGCAAGCGGGAAGACGATCCGCATGCCGAAGACGGCAAACGCGATACCCCAGGTCAGAAAGCGTCGCTGCCAGACTTCGTCCATGTTCTTGAGAACCGAGGCATTGACCACGGCATTGTCGAAACTGAGTGAGATTTCGAGAACCGACAGGATCACAATGATCCACAGCACCTCGAGCATTCCCACGAAATTGCCGGTGCTGGCCCAACCGTACCAAGCTCCCAGGCCAAGGCAGACGAGCGTGAAAATCAGCGAGAAGCCGTAGAAGCGAAGCATGGTCTGCATGGGGTCTACTTTTTCGGTTGGTAGGTCTGCTCGTCGCCGGGGAAAGCCCGGCTGCGAACCTCGCTCGCATATTGTGCGGCGGTTGCCGAGATCGTCTCGGCGATATCACCGTATTTCTTCACGAAGCGAGGGACCCGTTCGAACATGCCGAGCATGTCTTCGGCGACCAGGACCTGGCCATCGCATCGGCCCGATGCGCCGATGCCGATCGTGGGAACGGCGACGTTCTCGGTGATCTCGATCGCGATCGGCTCGACCACGCCTTCGATCACGATGGCGAAGGCTCCGGCCTTATCGAGCGCCTTGGCGTCTCCAACGATCTTTTTCGCTTCCGCATCGCTGCGCCCACGCGCGCCATAGCCACCCAGCACGTTGACCGCCTGCGGGGTGAGCCCGACATGGCCCATCACCGGGATGCCGCGCTGGTTGAGGAAAGCGACCGTTTCCGCCATCGCTTCGCCGCCTTCGAGCTTCACCGCTGCCGCCCCGCTGGCCTTGAGCAGGTAAGCCGCGCTCTCGAACGCCTGTTCCTTCGATTGCTCGTAGCTGCCGAACGGCATGTCGACGATGACGACGGCATGGTAGCTCCCGCGCACGACCGCGGCGGCGTGGTTCGCCATCATCTCGAGCGTGACGGGAATCGTCGATGGCAGGCCGTAGATGACCTGCGCAAGCGAATCCCCGACCAGCAGCATGTCGCAATGCTCATCGAGCAATTGCGCTTGCCGGGCGGTGTAGGCCGTCAGCATGACGAGCGGCTCCTCGACCTTACCATCCTGCTTGTGGGCGCGGATTTTCGGCACGGTCAGGCGCTTCATCGGGGCGGGGGTGGGATTGGCGCGAGACGTCGCGGTATCGAGCTGGAAAGTCGTGGACATGCGCACCCTCTAGCAAATTGTGCTCTCGACGCGAGGGGTAAGTGGTTGCTAGCACGGCCAGCACATGTGCCCGGAGGGGGCAAAGGGAGGAATTTGGGAATGGTTGCAGCGACCGACATGCACGGTATCGAGAAACGCGAAGGCTGGTCTTCGCGCTCGGCCTTTATCCTGGCCGCGATCGGCGCGGCGGTGGGGCTCGGTAATATCTGGCGTTTTCCGACGCTTGCCGGGGAAAGCGGAGGCGGGGCCTTCGTGATTTTCTACATCGGCTGTGTGTTCCTGCTGGGCCTTCCGCTGTTGCTGGCAGAGATCTTCATCGGCCGCGCCGGCCAGACCGACGCGGTCGGATCGATCCGCAACGTCGCGGCGCATTCGCGGGCGAGCAGCAAATGGGGCTGGGTCGGCGGGCTTGGCGCCGTCGCGGCTTTCCTCGTCCTTTCCTTCTATTCGGTCGTCGCCGGGTGGGTGCTCTACTATGTAGGTGTCTTCGCCGGAGACTTCGGCAGCGCCCTGATGGCAGGCGAACCGTTCCGCGGTGCGCTGGCGGGTGAAAACGAAGCGGCTATCCAGCAACGCCTGGGCGACATGTTCGCCAATCCAGGTCTGATGCTCGGCATGCATGCGGTGTTCATGGGCCTGACGCTCTTCATCGTCGGTCGCGGGGTGCACGGCGGGATCGAGAAAGCCGCCACCTGGCTGATGCCGCTGTTTTTCGTGCTGCTGGTGGGTATCGTCATCTACGGAGCCGTCGTCGGTGACATGACCGATACGCTTGCCTTCCTGTTCACGCCGGACTGGTCGAAGCTGACGCCCGAAGTCATGAACGCCGCGCTCGGTCAGGCGCTCTTCTCGCTCTCGCTCGGCATCGCCGGGATCATCACCTACGGCTCCTACATCACCGAGGGCACCAAGCTCGGATCGACCGCCGCGCTCATCGCGGTGGCCGATACCGGCGTCGCACTGCTCGCAGGCCTGATGATCTTCCCGATTGTCCTGTCGGTCGGCCTCGATCCCGCCGCCGGGCCGACCTTGGTGTTCCAGACATTGCCCTTCGCGTTCCAGTCGATGCCGGCCGGTTCCCTGATCGGGATGCTGTTCTTCATCCTGATCTTCGTCGCGGCTATCACCAGCTCGATCTCGATCCTCGAAGTGCCGACGGCCTGGGGTGTGGGCGAGCGGGGCTGGAGCCGACCCAAATCGACCCTGATCTTCGGCGGCGCCGCGTTCCTGGTCGGGATCGCCTGCCTGCTCGGCTACAATGTCTGGAAGGACGTGCATCCGCTCGGCTTCTGGGACATTTTCGCCGATCTCGATATCCTCGATACGGTCGACGGATTTACCGGCAAGATCATGCTCCCGCTCGGGGCGTTCTTCGTGGCCGTGTTCGTGGGCTGGAAGGCCGATCGCAAGATGGTGGCCGAAACCACCGGACTTTCGAATGGCATGCTTGTGCTGTGGCGCTTCCTGCTCGCATGGCTGTGCCCGATTGCGGTGGCGATCATACTGCTAACGGGACTGTTCCCCGCCATCCTGGGCTAAACGCGCGCCGCGTGACGAATTGCAATTGCGCCCGATCAAAACGGGCGTACATCGCGTCGTTGCGGACGATGAGTCGGGTAGGTCCCGACGGCACGGTCCGCCTGGGTCTTGCCGCCTATGTTGCTGGGAAGGGTCAAGCCGCTCGACGCTATTCTCGAGACGGCTGAAAAGAAGTCGCTCCACCGATCGCTGGGTCCTCTGCAACTGATGCTGTTCGGCATTGGCTGCATTATCGGCACCGGCATCTTCGTTCTTACCGCTGCGGGTGCGCAGAAGGCCGGTCCGGGGCTGATGCTGGCCTTTGCGATCGCCGGTGCGATCTGCATCGTCGCCGCGCTTTGCTATGCCGAGATCGCAGCTGCCGTGCCGGTGTCGGGCTCTGCCTACACCTATACCTATGCCACGATGGGCGAATTCCTCGCCTGGACCGTGGGCTGGGCGCTGGTGCTCGAATACGCCATCGCGGCCAGCGCGGTCTCGGTGGGGTGGTCGGGCTATTTCGCAGGCTCGATACTTGGGGAAACGCTCGGCATCCATCTGCCGCCGTGGCTCGCCGCCGGGCCGCTTGTCTTGGGCGGGGCCGAGGGTGGCCTTATCAACCTGCCAGCGGCGATCATCGCCCTGCTCGTTATGTGGTTGCTGATGATCGGCACCAGCGAAAGCGCCAAGGTGAATGCGATCCTGGTTGCGATCAAGGTGACGGCGCTGACCATCTTCATCGCTCTGACGCTGCCGCAAGTCGATGCCGCGAAATTCAACCCGTTCCTGCCCGCCGGGGTGTTCGGCGGCTTCGGTACCGGGGTTGGTGCAGTCGGAGCAGCGGCGACGATCTTCTTCGCCTATGTCGGTTTCGACGCAGTGTCGACCGCCGCCGAGGAGACCCGCGATCCGCAGCGCAACGTGCCGATCGGGTTGGTCGGGTCACTGCTGTTCTGCACCGTGTTCTACATCCTGGTCGCGGCAGGAGCGATCGGGACCATCGGCGGACAACCGATCATGGGACCCAACGGACTGCCGTTCCCGGCCGGGTCGGAAGAACTTGCGCGCCAATGCGCGCTGCCGGTCCATGCCGGTGCGCTGGTCTGTTCGGACGAGGCGCTCGCCCATGTGCTCCGCGCCATCGGCTATTCGGGCATCGGCAATGCGCTCGGTTATGCCGCATTCCTCGCGCTGCCGTCGGTAATCCTCGTCTTGCTGTTCGCACAGACCCGGATTTTCTTCGTGATGAGCCGCGACGGCCTGCTGCCCGAAAGGCTGAGCCGGGTGCATCCCAAGTGGAAGACACCGCATGTCGTCACCGCGATGACCGGAACGATCGTCGCGATTGCGGCGGCATTCTTCCCGGTCGGACAGCTCGCCGACATTGCCAATGCGGGTACGCTCTACGCGTTTCTGATGGTCGCGGTAGCCGTGATGGTGCTGCGACGGACCGATCCGGAGCGGAAACGCTCGTTCCGTGTTCCTGCCCTTTGGTTGGTCGGTCCGGCGACCGTGATCGGCTGCGTCTTCCTGTTCTTCAACCTTCCGGTGGCGGCGATGCTCGTCTTGCCGATATGGTCGGCGCTCGGGATGCTGATCTATTTCGGCTATAGCCGCCGACACAGCCATCTTGGGTTGGGCACGATCGAAGTGCCCGAAACCGAGCTTGCCGACATCGAGCCGGAAGGTCCGCTCAGCTGATACAAGAAGGGCCGCGATCGTCTCGCGGCCCTTTTTCTGACTCAGAAAGTAATTTGGATCAGAGGTCGACCTTGTCGACATGCTTCTCTTCGGCGTCGTCGTGGACGTTCATGCCGAGCGCCATCTTGGCCACATTGAGGAGGCCCATCTCGCCGCTCCAGATCTCGGCATCGCCGAGGTCCATGCGCAGGAACAGCAGTTCGGGGTCATCCTTGCCACCGTCGTACCAGGCTTCGACGAAATTGCTCCAGAACTGGTCGAAACGCTCTTGGCTCGTTTCCTTCGTCAGCGTGCCGTCGAAACGGGCGTACATGTCATGGCCCTTGCCCTGGAAGGTCGCTTCCACCGCGCCCAGTTTGGCGAAATCGCTGTGGATGTGGGTGAAGAACCAGATCGAGCTGTTCGCATCCTTGTCGAGCTGTGGGCTCATCGGAACGGCAGTGCCGCTCTCGTTCTTGCGCTGAAGGAAAAGGAACGGCGAATCGGCGAGCGATTTCCAGAAAGCTTTCTTCAGTTCGTCGGGGTTGCCCTGTTCGGTCTTCATCAATGTGTCTCCGTTTGAATGTGTATTTGAAACACACCATGGGGCCGCAATGTTCCATGCCGGTTGGTGGAGCGAGTGTGCGGAAGGTCGAAGCGACCGGGAAACAAAGGACTAGCCAAACCGAAAGCCAGAACATATACAGAACACGTGTCGCAAAAATCCATCATCGATCGCCTCGCCATCCTCGCCGATGCCGCGAAATACGATGCCTCCTGCGCGTCGTCGGGCACCGCCAAGAAGAACAGTCTGGGCGGCAAGGGTATCGGCTCGACCGAGGGGATGGGGATTTGTCATGCCTATGCGCCGGACGGGCGCTGCATCTCGCTGCTGAAGCTGCTGCTGACCAATCACTGCATTTTCGATTGCCACTACTGCATCAATCGCAAGAGCTCGAATGTCGAGCGCGCGCGCTTTACGCCGCAGGAAATCGTCGACCTCACCCTCAGCTTCTATCGCCGCAATTATATCGAAGGTTTGTTCCTCTCCTCGGGCATCATCAAAAGCTCGAACCACACGATGGAACAATTGGTCGAAACCGCGCGGATCCTGCGCGAGGAGCATGACTTTCGCGGCTACATCCATCTGAAGACCATTCCGGAGGCCGATCCCGAGCTCGTGCATCAGGCGGGGCTCTATGCCGATCGCGTGTCGATCAATGTCGAACTGCCGACCGATAGCGGCCTGGTGAAACTCGCGCCCGACAAGAACGCGCAACAGATCGAAGGCGCGATGGGGGGTATGAAGATGGCGATCCGTCAGGCGAAGGACGAGAAGAAACGCTTCCGTCACGCGCCGCGCTTCGCGCCCGCTGGACAGTCGACCCAGATGATCGTGGGTGCAGACGCCGCGACCGATGCCGATATCGTCGGCAAGGCGAGCAGGCTCTACGACAATTTCCGTCTGCGCCGGGTCTATTACAGCGCTTTTTCGCCGATCCCCGATGCGAGCGCGGTCCTGCCTCTAAAGCGCCCGCCGCTCATCCGCGAGCACCGGCTCTACCAGTCCGACTGGCTGATGCGGTTTTACGGCTACCAGCCAAGCGAGGTGATGCAGGCGACCGAGGCCGATGGCAATCTGCCGCTCGATATCGACCCTAAGCTCGCTTGGGCGCTCAAGTTTCGCGAGCGCTTTCCGGTCGACGTGAATCGCGCGAGCCGCGAGGATTTGCTGCGAGTGCCGGGGCTGGGGGTGAAGGCGGTGAACCAGATCGTGGCTTCGCGCCGCCACCGCACCTTGCGGCTCGACGATGTGGCGCGTCTGACGGTGTCGATCACCAAAGTCCGTCCCTTCATCTGCGCGCTCGACTGGCGTCCGGTCATGCTGACAGACCGCGCCGATTTGCGCGCGCTCCTCGCGCCCAAGCGTGAGCAGCTGGAATTGTTCTCGGCGTGAACGCTCTCCAGCCAGTCGAACACCATACGCACTACGCGATCCATTTGCTCGAACCGGACGATTTCGATGCCTGGCGAGAGCGGGCGCGCGCGCTGGTGCAATGCGATGTGCCTCCCGATCGGGTGACCTGGATCGAACCGGGCGGGAGCGGCGATCTGTTCGCTGATGGCGAACGACAGCTCCCGGTTCGGTCCGATGGCGCAGCGCCGGTGCGCGCGAGCAAGCGCTTCGTCCGGCTCGCAAAGAACGCGATCCTCCATTCGGACCCCGACCGTTTTGCGCTGCTCTATCGCCTCCTATGGCGCTTGCAGGGCAATCCGCAGGTGATGGAGGACAAGGCCGATCCCGATGTCCGGCGGATCGAAGAACTTGATAAGAATGTGCGGCGCGACAGTCATAAGATGCACGCCTTCGTCCGCTTCCGATTGGTCGAGACCGAAGAGGACGGCCCCGAACATTATGTCGCTTGGTTCGAACCCGAGCATCATATCCTGCGCGCCAATGCCGGCTTCTTCGTCCGCCGCTTCGCCAATATGCGCTGGTCGATCCTCACCCCGCAGGAATCGCTGCACTGGGATGGCGAAGCGCTGGTGGAGGGACCACCCGCGCAGCGCAGCGACGCGCCAAGCGGCGACCCGACCGAAGATCTTTGGCGCAAATATTACGCCTCGATCTTCAACCCTGCTCGGCTGAAGGTCGGCGCGATGATGCGCGAGATGCCGCGGAAATACTGGAAGAACATGCCTGAAGCCTCGCTCATTCCCGAGCTGGTCGCCGGTGCGCAGGGGCGCGAATCGCAGATGGTTGCCGCTGGATCGCTGGAATTCGATGCGCGCCCCGAGACGCTCGGCGCGATCGAGACGGCGCTTCATGCCTGTCGCAAGTGTCCGATCGGAGAGCTGGAGAATTCGTCGGTCATGGGCGAGGGGCCGCGTGGTGCCCAAAAGTTCTCCGGGCTGATGATCGTCGGCGAACAACCGGGCGATCAGGAGGACCTTGCGGGGCGGCCGTTCGTGGGACCGGCCGGGCAATTGCTCGACCTGCATCTGGAACGCGTCGGGATCGACCGCAGCTCGGCCTATGTCACCAATGCGGTAAAGCACTTCAAATACGTCCAGCGCGGGAAGCGGCGCATCCACCAGTCGCCCGCAGCGAAAGAGATCGATACCTGTCGCTGGTGGTTGGAGGCCGAACGTTCGATAGTGCAGCCCAAGCTGATCCTGACCATGGGTGCGAGCGCGGCGCGCGCGATGTTAGGCAAGACGGTGAGCATCACAAAGGCGCGCGGTGCGCCGATCATGCTTTCCGATGGAAGCGAGTTGTGGGTCACTGCGCATCCGTCCTACCTCCTGCGTCTAGATGGCGCAGCGCGCGAGGAACAGGCGAGAATGTTCGACGCCGATCTCGCTGCGGTAAAGGCGCGGCTTGCGGAACTGGCGAATTGACGCAGCGTTCGATTCGCACCCCACATTCACCGCAAAGGCGTTTTCCCGATCGCATTCCTCGGCCTGAACCTTCCTTCCGACCGAACCCCGAGCGGGCGATTGTCCCGCTATGATGGCTGGGCGCTGGCGCTGCTGCTGGTCCTGACCGTCGGGGTATTCGCTTGGACATGGCTGGCCGCGCATCCGCAGCATGATCCGTGGGCCCCGCTCGATCTCAACGATCCGGTGGGCTGGGCGACCGAGCGCAAGCTCGTAGCGCTGCGCGACGATCCCGCACTTTGTCGCGCGGTGCTCGAACGCAGCGCCATCGATTTCCGTGTGCTCGATCCCGTGGGGGCAGCGGAGTGCCGCCGCGCCGACCGTACGGTTCTCTCACCCATGCCCGCTCGCGGCCTGGCATTCCGACCCGCAACCCCTGCCGCAACCTGCGCGGTGGGCGCCGCCATGGTGGTCTGGATGGACAAGGTCGTGCAACCGGCGGCCGAAGAATTGCTCGGGTCGCCCGTTGTCGCGATCGATCACCTCGGGACCGCCAATTGCCGACGAATCGGCGGTGGCGACAGCGGACGGTGGAGTGAGCATGCAACCGGCAATGCGATCGACATCGCCGCGTTCCGCCTCGAAGACGGACGCACGGTGAGTGTGCTGCGCGACTGGCCGGGAGAGGGGCAGGAAGCGGCATTCCTGCGGGCGGTGCGCGATGGCGCATGCGACGTCTTCTCGACCACGCTGTCGCCCGATTACAACCGCGCGCATGCCGACCACTTCCATCTCGATCAGGCCGGTGGCCGGATGGGATGGAGCGCTTGCCGCTGAATGTCTGGAAAAACCACCGCATGGTGACCCCTACGGGAATCGAACCCGTGTTTCAGCCGTGAAAGGGCCGCGTCCTAACCGCTAGACGAAGGGGCCTCCGTGCGGTGAGGCGCGCCATTACGAAGCCGAGCGGTAGGGGTCAAGCCTTTAATCGGCCCAAACTGCATCATCCACAATCAACTCCGCCTCGCGCCGCCCTGACCAATCATCCACCTTGGGCCTTCCGGCGAGCCAGAATCGCCGTGAACCGCGGTTTTGCAGTAGAGCCTGACCCATCTCCGATTCAGCGGCACGAAAGGCGATCGCCTTGAAACGCGCACCGTCTTCGCCGCGCACGATCATCCGAACGTGATTCGTGCCGACCACATCGCATTTGATCGCGTGGACCGGGCCCACCGCCACGCGCGGCCCCGGCCAGCCCATGCCATAGGGCCCTGCTTCTTCCATCGCATCGACCAGATCGGGCGTCAGTCCCCCAGGGGCCAACATAAGGTCGAGCTTGAATTCCTGATTCTCCTGCGCCGCCGCAACGTCCTTTGCGAGGCGATCGTCGAGGAATTCCGCGAGCGCATCGATCTTGTCGTGGTCGACCGTGAGTCCGGCTGCCATCGCATGGCCTCCGCCCGCCAGCAGCAGACCCGCCTCGCGCGCCGCGATGATCGCCGCGCCCAAATCTACTCCTGCGATCGAGCGGCCCGAGCCCTTGCTCGGTTCTGCGTTGGCGCCGCGTGCGATCACGAGCGCGGGACGTCCTGTCTTTTCCTTGATCCGCCCGGCGACGATGCCGATCACGCCCTGGTGCCAGCCCGCGCCATGGAGCAATTGCACCGCGCGATTCCCCTGGCCTGCGAGCTGGGCCTCGGCCTCTTCCTGCACTTCGCTTTCGATCTGTCGGCGATCGTCGTTCAATTCGGACAGGCGGCGCGCGATGTCGGCGGCTTCGGCGGTATCCTCTGTTGTCAGCAGCCGTACGCCGAGCGTCGCTTCGCCCACACGGCCACCAGCATTGATTCGCGGGCCGAGCGCGAAGCCGAGATCGCTGCACACAGGCGCGCGCTGGAGCCGGCTTGCATCGAGCAGTGCCGCGAGCCCGGTGTTCTCGCGCCGCCGCATGACCTTGAGCCCTTGCGCAACAAAGGCCCGGTTGAGCCCGCGCAGCGCCGCCACATCCGCCACCGTGCCTAGCGCGACGATATCGAGCAGGCTCAGCAGGTCGGGCTCTTCACGCTCGTCGAAGTAGCCTTGCTTGCGCAATGTGCGCACCGTCGCCACGGCGAGCAAGAAGGCGACTCCGACTGCAGCGAGATGTCCATGCGCAGCGGCATCTTCGCGTTCGTCGAGCCGGTTGGGATTGACCATCGCCACCGCCTTGGGAAGCTCGGGCGAGCATTTGTGGTGATCGACCACGATCACGTCGATCCCCGCGTCATGCGCGGCGCCGAGAGCCTCATGTGCCATCGCACCGCAATCGACCGTGACGATCAGGCTCGATCCTTCCTCGGCAATCTTGAGCAGCGCGTCACCGGAGGGGCCGTACCCTTCGAGCAGTCGATCGGGGATATAGTGGCCTGCATTGTGCCCCAGCATGCGCAGCAGGCGGATCAGCAGCGCCGCGCTGGTGGCCCCGTCGACATCGTAATCGCCGTATATCGTCACCGCCTCGCGCGAGAGGATCGCCTGCGCGAGCCGTTCGGCGGCGGTCTCCATATCCTGGAAGATGGCAGGATCGGGCAGGAACCCACGCAGGCTCGGCGTGCGCTCACGGGCGAGGTCGGACGGGGCCACTCCGCGCGCGAGCAGCAATTGCGTCACCAGGTCGCTGCCGCTGACGATCTCGTTGACGGCACCGCCGCGCCAGCTCCAGCGCCGCCCGGTGAGTGAACGTCCGAGATCGGTGAGCGATGGGGATGTCGTAGGCATGCGTCGAGGCTATCCGAGTGGCCCGGTGCGGGGAAGGGGGTTGGCGGCAATGTCCCCTGTGCTCTAGGTCTGCACCCATGCTTGCAATCCTCTGGCATTCACGCACCGGAACCGCCGAAGCGCTCGCTTGTGCAGCGCAGGAGGGCGCCAGCGAAAGGGCGCGGATGCTCGCGGCAACGGAGGCGTCCCCCGACGATCTGCTCGATGCGGACGGCTATTTGTTCGTCTGTCCGGAAAATCTCGCCAGCATGAGCGGGGCGATGAAGGAGATGTTCGACACCTGCTATTACCCGCTGCTCGGTAAGATCGAGGGCCGCCCATTCGCGACCATCATCGCCGCCGGATCGGACGGCGAAGGTGCGCAGGCGCAGATCGACCGGATAGCGAAGGGCTGGCGACTTAAACGGGCTGCGCCGCACATGATCGTCATCATGGATGCACAAACGCCCGAGGCGATCCTGGCGCAGAAAACCGTGCCGGACGATCGGCTCAGCGAAGCCCGCGAATTGGGGGAGGCTTTCGCAGAAGGACTGGAGCTGGGTATTTTCTAGGGACTAATCCGAAACGGATACGTCTCGGATTGTAGTACTCGACGAGCGAGATAGTCCGCGCCATGACATGGGTCAGCGGGGAGGGGTACGGGTGAGCGATCGCAACGGAGCGAGGGCATCAGGCTTGGCGGTATTGTACCTCCGCCGCGACGCGCCCTCGTTGACCGAGATCGAAACGGCCATCGCCGACGGGCCCGTCGGTGGGACCGAGATGATCGTCTCGACGCAGCCGATTACCTCTTTCGGAAACACGGCTGAGGCGCTCGAATGCGTGGTTTCCGGGCTCTCGTTCGACCTCGTTCCGATCGCACATAACGATCCTGCATGCGAGATCGAGCATGGATTCGGTGTCGATGTCGCGACCCTGCCGTTTCGCAGCGGCCTTACTATCGAGCCAAGCCCACATATCGGATCGGCTGCACGAACCTTGCCGATCATCCGTGCCGGCGCCGCGATCGCCGCCCGGCTATCCCGTTTAGGAAACCCGGCGGCGGTCGTCTGGCGACCGCTCGCCAGCGCGATGGACCCCGGCTATTTCCGCGACACGATTGCGGCATGGCTCGATGGTGGCGCCTTTCCGGCTCTGGGCCTCACTGCGTTTGGCAAGGCCCCCGATGGCGGACTGCACAGCAGCGGCCTCGCTTTCTTCACCGGACAGGAAGTGCGTATCGCGCCGGACCTTGCAGCGCGCGGGCCCGAAGCACTCAAGATCGGCGCGCGAGTGATCGATCGACTGGTCGAGGCGGACCCGTTCGATGGTGAATCGGTGCTCGCGCTTGAAACAGGTGAACGCGTCCGGCTGAGCGTTTCGCAAAATCGTCGCTTCGTGATTGTTTCGGCGGAAGCGTGACGCGTGGGGCGCTCGACCATGGATCGGCCACGCTTATCGTTTCGCCAGGTCAACCGGCGCGGGACGCCGGGCCACGACCCGGGACTGCAAAAGCACCACCTGCTTCCGGTCGGCCTGTTGCGCAGACCGTCGCTCAAGCGATTCTTCGATCATTTGGACTGCCAAGCTGACGGGTTGGACGATTTTCGCGCCAACGGCCTTCTGCTTCCGTGTCGCGAGCGAACCGTGCTGCGGCTTGGCCTGCCGCTCCATCGAGGGCCGCATCCGCGCTATTCGGAACTGGTCTGGCAGCGCGTAGGGCAGATCGAGCGCGAGTTCTCGCAGCTCGCCGAACGTCGCTCGCATCCCCCGCGCGAACATGCGGTGATGCGGCTTGGCTTGCTGCAACGCGCGCTGCGCCGTCGTTTGCTTTCGCAGAAGCGACCGCTCGCGCTCCACGCGCGAGACCCGCTGGGCCAGGCGCGCGATTTCTCCAAGATCGACCGGATGGCCGAAACCTGGTGGGCGGCTACCGAAGTCTAGCGAGCGCTTGCAATCCGCTTAGCCCGCGAAAGGCGCGCTCGCTTCGATCAGGCGCTCGCGGGCTGCGCGATATTCGGCTTCGAGCCGGTCGACCCGGTCGGCGACGATTTCGACCTTCTTCACCGCGCCGACGCCTTGACCCGAACCCCAGATATCCTTCCATGCCTTCGCCTTGGAATTGCCGCCCGAGCCGAAATTCATCTTGCTCGGGTCGCTTTCGGGCAGAGCGTCGGGATCGAGCCCGGCCTGCTCGATCGAGCCTTTGAGGTAATTGCCGTGCACGCCGGTGAAGAGGTTGGTGTAGACGATGTCGTCCGCGCCGCTCTTTACGATCTCGTCCTTGTATCCCTGTTCGGCATTGGCTTCGACGGTCGCGATCCAGGGCGAGCCGATATAGGCGAAGTCGGCGCCGAGCGTCTGCGCGCCCAGCACTGCCGCGCCATTGGCGATCGAGCCCGACAGTGCGATCGGGCCGTCGAACCATTCGCGGATCTCCTGCATCAGCGCGAATGGCGAAACGGTGCCCGCATGGCCTCCCGCACCGGCGGCGACCGGGATCAACCCGTCGGCACCCTTTTCGATCGCCTTGTGGGCGAAGCGATTGTTGATCACGTCATGCATCGTGATCCCGCCCCAGTTGTGGACCGCTTGGTTCAGTTCCTCGCGCGCGCCGAGCGAGGTGATGATCATCGGCACCTGCCACTTCTCGCACACCTGCATGTCTTCCTCGAGCCGGCCATTGGTGCGGTGGACGATCTGGTTGACGGCGAACGGTGCAGCCGGATGATCGGGATTGTCGCGATTATGCGCGGCCAGCTCCTCGGTGATCTGGTGCATCCATTCGTCGAGCACGCTCGAGGGGCGCGCATTGAGCGCCGGGAAGCTACCGACGATCCCCGCCTTGCACTGGGCGATAACCAGCTCCGGACCGGAAACGATGAACATCGGCGAAGCGATGATCGGCAGGCGCAAGCGGTCGAACGGGGCAGGAATGGGCATGGGATGTCTCTCCGGAATTAATCGGTCGGTTAAGCAGGCGCATAGGCCAGCACGGGGCGCACTGTCGAGCCGCTTTGCACGGCCTCGGGCGCTGTCCCCCTAGCTAAAGCGCGCCGCCTCGCCTAAGCGCGCGTCGCAAGCCATTGGAGAATTTGCAATGCGTGCCGAAGGGCAGGCCCATATCGACCGTATCGCCGCCGCGCTGGCGCTGGTGAGGAAGTCTTTGGACTGGGAAAGCGCGCTGCGCCGCCTCGATGAACTCGACGCGCGCGTGCAGGATCCGACCCTGTGGGACGATCCCAAGCAGGCGCAGGCGATCACCCAGGAACAGAAGCGCCTCGAAACCGCGATCAACACCGTGCGCGAGATCGAAGCGGAAAAGAACGACGCGGTTGAATTCATCGAAATGGGCGAAGCCGAAGGCGACGACGATGTCGCCAACGAGGGCTATGCCAGCCTGGAAAAGCTCGCCGATCGCGCCGATGCCGACAAGGTGCAGGCGCTCCTTTCCGGCGAGGCCGACGGCAACGATACCTATCTCGAAATACACGCCGGGGCGGGCGGTACCGAAAGCCAGGACTGGGCCGAAATGCTGCTGCGCATGTATGCGCGCTGGGCCGAACGCCGTGGGTTCAAGGTCGAAACGGTCGAATACCAGGCTGGCGAACAGGCGGGCATCAAATCGGCCACGCTGCTGATCAAGGGCGAGAACGCCTATGGCTATGCCAAGACCGAGAGCGGTGTGCACCGCCTCGTGCGGATCAGCCCCTACGACAGCTCGGCGCGGCGGCACACCTCGTTCAGCTCGGTCTGGGTTTACCCGGTGATCGACGAAGATTTCGAGATCGAGATCAATGAAAGCGATCTCAAGATCGATACCTACCGCGCGAGCGGAGCCGGCGGGCAGCACGTCAACACGACCGATTCCGCCGTTCGTATCACCCACCAGCCCACCGGCATCGTAGTCGCCAGCCAGAACGACCGCAGCCAACACAAGAACCGCGCCACCGCGATGAGCATGCTCAAGGCACGCCTGTTCGAGCGCGAAATGGCCGAACGCGAAGCGGCAGCGGGCACCGAATATGAGAGCAAGACCGATATCGGGTGGGGGCACCAGATCCGGTCCTACGTCCTGCAGCCCTACCAGATGGTCAAGGACCTGCGCACCGGCGTGACCTCGACCTCTCCAGACGACGTGCTCGACGGTGCGCTCGACCAGTATATCTCGGCCGCGTTGGCGCAGAAAGTGACCGGCGAGACCGTCGATGTCGAGGATGTCGAATAGGCTGCGATTGCCTGTCCGGCCCGCGTGGCGCTAGAGGACCTGCATGAACTTCGCACTACGGATCGCGCTCGCGGGCTGTACCGCGCTGGCCCTGGCGGGCTGCAACGAGGTCGATCCCGATGCGGATCGGCCCGAGACCTCGCGCGAATTTCCGCGGGCGCATCGTCCTGTTTCCAATTTCGGCGGCAACTCGGTCGGTCCGGAAATGAAGCGCGACGAACGCGGCGAAGCGCAATTGGTGATGGACCTGGCCGATATCGACCAGGGAACCACGGTGGCGGATATCGGTGCGGGCGAGGGGTATTACACGGTTCGCCTTGCCGAGCGCGTCGGTCGCAAGGGCCGCGTGCTTGCGCAGGATATCGACCGTGATGCACTGCGCCGGCTCGGTACCCGGGTCGAACGCGAGCGGCTCGACAATGTCTCGATCAATCTCGGCAACGAAGACGATCCCCGCCTGCCCGAGAGCAGCTTCGACCGCGTGTTCATGATCCACATGTACCACGAGATCATCGAGCCCTATTCGTTTCTCTGGCGGCTGCGACCGGCTTTGCGCGAGGGCGGACAGGTGATCGTGGTCGATGTCGATCGTCCGCCGCAGGAACACGGAATGCCTCCGGCGCTGCTTTTCTGCGAAATGCGCAGTGTGGGGTATCGTCTCGTCGAATTCATCCGTAAGCCGGAGATCAGAGGGTATTACGCCCAGTTCGAACTCGAGGGCGACCGACCCGCCGCGGCGGAGATCGTGCCCTGCAAGCCGCAACCCACGAAGGTTGCGGGGATCAATACAAGGGATAACTGATACATGTCGTTCAAGGGGTTGCAGCCGATTACCTATGGCGGGCGCGAAGTCTGGCCGCTGATCGAAGGCGGAAAGGGCGTGTCCGCGACCAACCATGCGAGCTCCGGTGCGTGGGCAGCGGCGGGCGGCATCGGCACCGTCAGCGCGGTCAATGCCGACAGCTATGACGAGGACGGCAATGCGATCCCGCAAGTCTATCCGCAGGCGACCCGCAAGGAGCGGTTCGAACAACTGGTGCGCTACGCCATCGACGGTGCGACCGAGCAGGTCAATCGTGCCTATGAGATCGCCGATGGCAATGGCGCGATCAACATTAACGTCTTGTGGGAACAGGGCGGCGCGCAGCGCGTGCTCGAAGGCGTGCTGGATAACTGCGCAGACAAAATCACCGGCGTCACTTGCGGTGCTGGCATGCCCTACAAGCTGGCCGAAATCGCCCAGCATTATAACGTGCACTACCTGCCCATCGTATCCTCGGCTCGCGCTTTCCGCGCACTGTGGAAGCGCAGCTATTCGAAAGTGCCCGATCTGCTTGCGGCCGTGGTCTACGAAGATCCGTGGCTGGCGGGCGGACACAACGGTCTGTCCAACGCCGAAGATCCGACCAAGCCCGAAGACCCCTATCCGCGCGTGAAGGCGCTGCGCGACACGATGCGCAAGGAAGGCGTATCGGAAGAGACCGCCATCGTCATGGCAGGCGGCGTGTGGTTCCTGCGCGAGTGGGAAGACTGGATCGACAATCCCGAGCTCGGCAAGATCGCCTTCCAGTTCGGCACGCGCCCGCTGCTGACGCATGAAAGCCCGATCCCGCAGATCTGGAAAGACATGTTGCGCACGGTCGAGCCCGGCGATGTGCTGCTGCACAAATTCTCGCCCACCGGGTTCTATTCGAGCGCGGTGAAAACGCCGTTCCTCTACGACCTGATGCACCGTTCGGAGCGTCAGATCCCGATCTTCAAGCGCGACACCGAAGACGGTACGATCCCGCTGATGGACCACGGCAAGGCGAAGTATTTCTTCGTCCACCCGGGCGACCAGCGCAAGGCGCAGGCCTGGATGCACGAGGGCTTCAGCGAGGCACTCAAGACCCCCGACGACACGGTGATCTTCACCACGCCCGAAAGCGCCGCACAGATTCGCGAAGACCAGCAGAATTGCATGGGCTGCCTCTCGCACTGCCAGTTTTCGAGCTGGAAGGATCACGACAACAACACCACCGGTCGCCTTGCCGATCCGCGAAGCTTCTGCATTCAGAAGACGTTGCAGGACATTGCCCATGGTGGCGACCCGGACGAGAACCTCGCCTTCGCAGGTCACGCGGCCTACCGTTTCAAGCAGGACCCGTTCTATTCGAACAATTTCACGCCGACTGTGAAAGAACTGGTCGAGCGGATTCTGACGGGCGACTGAGATGAAGATCGGGGTCGCGGATCTCGCCGCTGCCGACATTCGCGACCTGATCACCCGGCACCAGCAGGAGATGTACGACAATTCTCCGCCGGGCACCTCGTTTGCGCTCGATCTGAGTGGGCTCGAGCGGCCCGGGGTGACCGTTCTTTCACTGCGTGATGATGGAGAATTGCTCGCGGTCGGGGCCATGCGCGAGCTTGACGCCCAGAGCGGCGAGGTCAAATCGATGCGGACAGCGGACAAGGCGCTGCGCCGGGGCGCAGGGCAGGCGCTGCTATCGTATATCGAGCAACTCGCGCGCGAACGCGGCTATGGCAAGTTGATGCTGGAAACCGGCACCGGAGATTTCTTCGAACCGGCCAACCGGTTTTACATCCTCAACGGCTTCACGCGCCGAGGGCCCTTCGGCGGCTATGCCGATAGCGAGTTCAATCTGTTCTACGAAAAGGTGCTCTAGCGCCAGAGCTGCAGGTCGCGGATTGCGGCGGGCATGTCTTCGTCGGATTCCGGGCGCGCAAGGACACGCTCGACGAGGTTCCAGGAGCGCCGCACGCGGCCTTTCTGCCAGACGTCGGTCAGGCGAAATTCGCCTGTCCATTCGAGCGGCCCCATTTTCATCTCCAACGCGATCGGGGCGACGAACACCGCCGTGCGGCCGAGCTGGCGGGCATAGACGTCGCCGAAGCGATAGGCCTCGAGCTTGAAGCGGCCCGAGGCGGCATCGAGCCAACTCGGCCGATCGAGAATTGCGCCTTTTCCGCCTGCGAGATGGAAGATGAAATCACGCGATAGCAGGCCGCGCATGGCCTTGCGATCACGTACCATCCAGGCGCGCATCAGCTGATGTTCGAGCGTTTCGATCCGGGCGATAAATTGGTCCATCGTTCGGGCGACTTAACGGATCAAGCGCCCGGCGCAAGCAGGCTCTCGACCCGCTAGTCGAGTTTCCACGCATGTTCGCCATGGGTTGCCGTATCGAGCCCGTCCCGTTCGCTGTCTTCGCCCACGCGCATCGGCAGGAACAGCGAAACCCCCAGCGCGATCACAGCGGTAGCCACCGCCGAATATCCCGCCACCGCCAGCACACCGATCAACTGGTCGACGAACTGGCCGCCGACTTGGGCCGCAACCGATCCTTCAGTCGCAATCGTGCCCCCGAAAACCGCCATGCCGAAGACCGAGAAAAGCAGGGTGCCGAGTATCCCGCCCACGCCGTGGACCGCGAACACATCGAGCGAATCGTCGATCTTGAGCTTGCCCTTCACGAAGCGGATCGCGAAATAACAGATCGGTGCTGCGAGGAATCCGAAGATGATCGCCGCCCCGGGGCCGATCGCTCCGGCGGCGGGTGTCACCGTGGCGAGCCCCGCAATCGCACCGGTCGCGAATCCGATGCCGGTCGATTTGCCGAACGCGATCTTCTCGACCGCGATCCAAACCAGCGCGGCGGTCGCGGCTGCGACATGGGTGTTGATAATCGCGGTCGCCGCGTCGTCGGTCGCGGCGAGGGCAGAGCCGCCGTTGAAGCCGAACCAGCCGACCCAGAGTAGCGCCGCGCCCACCATCACGAAGCTGGGGCTGTGGGGAAGCATAACCTTGGTCGGGAAGCCGCTGCGCCGTCCGAGCAGGATTGCGACCACGAGTGCCGAGACGCCCGCTGTGGTGTGGACGACGAGACCGCCGGCGAAATCGAACACACCCCTCTGGGCGAGCCATCCGCCGCCCCATATCCAGTGCGCGACCGGCGCGTAGACCAGCAGGCTCCAGATCGCGCAGAATGCGATCACCCAGCCGAAGCGCGCGCGTTCGACCCACGCGCCGACCATCAGCGCCGGGGTGATCGCGAAGAAGGTAAGCTGGAACAGGGCGAACGCGCTTTCGGGCAAGCTCGTATCGACCCGCCAGGCATCGAGCCGCAGCATCATCCATTTGCTGCCATCGCCGATCCAGCCACCTTCGACGCCGCCGAATGCGAGGGTGTAGCCGACCACGATCCACAGCAGTGAGCAGATCGCGACGATCGCGCCGACCTGGAGATAGACCGACATCGCGTTCTTGGCCCGCACCAGCCCGCCATAGAATAGCGCGAGACCGGGGACTGCCATCATCAGGACCAGCGCCGACGCGGTCAGGATCCAGGCGGTATCGCCGCTATCGGCGACATCGACCGTTACCGCGAGTTGCGGCTGCGCGGCGAGAGCTTGCGGAAGCAGTGCGGCTCCCATGGCAATGGCAGCAGTCAGGTAACGCATGAATCCCCCTCGATCCGTCCAATGGGGGAAAGCTAACGCGCAGTGCTGCGCTGCGGCAAGGCCCTTCGCGCGAATTTCGCGCTTATGCCCGGCTCAATCGGCGGCTTAGCGCGTTAGAGCAGGCCTTCGATCACCTGATCGGGCGGACGGTGCCCGTCGGCCCAGAAGCGGATATTGGCGATCACTCTCTCGCCAGAGGCCTCGCGTCCCTCGGCGGTGGCACTGCCGAGATGGGGGAGGGTAAGCACGTTCGGCGAGGCAAGCAGGCGCGGGTCTACCGTCGGCTCGTCGGGATAGACATCGAGACCTGCGCCGGCGAGATGGCCCGAGGCCAGCGCCTCGACCAGCGCGTCTTGGTCGATCAACTCGCCGCGGGCGGTGTTGATGATCGAACTGCCCGGCTTCATCAGCGCGAGGCGACGCGCATCGATCATGCCGTGGCTGTCTTCGCCGCCCGGCGCGTGCAGGGTGAGGATATCGGCGCAGCGCATGAGGTCGTCGAGAGTGTCGACATAGCGCGCGCCCAGCATGTTCTCGAGTGCGTCGGGCAGTCGCTTGCGGTTGTGATAGGCGATCTCGAGGCCGAACGCGCGGGCACGGTGCGCGACCGCCTGTCCGATCCGCCCCATGCCGACGATGCCGAGGCATTTACCGCCGAGGCGATTGCCGAGCATCGAGCAGGGCGCCCAGCCGCTCCATTGACCGCTGCGCACCAGTTCGACGCCTTCGCGCATGCGGCGCGGGACACCGATGATAAGGCCCATCGCCATGTCGGCCGTATCGTCAGTGAAGACGCCGGGCGTGTTGGTTACGATGATGCCGCGCTTACGAGCGGCGGCCAGATCGATATGTTCGACGCCGGCACCGAAATTGGCGATCAAACCCAACTCGTCGCCCGCGCTTTCGATCAGTTTGGCGTCAATGCGATCGGTGACGGTCGGCACCAGCACATCGCAGTACTGCATTGCTGCGCCTAAAGCGTCCCGATCATACGCTTGATCCGCATCGTTCAGCGTGACGTCGAACAGCTCTTCCATCCGTGCTTCGACCGACGGCATCAGCTTGCGCGTCACATGAACGCGTGCCCGCCCTTCGATCCTGCGGCCTGATTGATCGTTGCCCATGACCAGCGGATGGCCTCTGATGGCACAGTAATCAAGAGGTGCTTGTGCGGTTCATTCCGGTGTTTTATCCGCCCGCTCCATGAGATCGGTCTTTCTTGCAGTAATGGCGGGTGCGCTGCTGTGGCTCCAGGCGATGCCTGCACCTGCCTATGCGCAGGACAACGAGCCGCCTTATTGGGCCTCGCTAAAGGTCGACCGCGCGAACATGCGCGTCGGGCCGGATCGCTCCTATCCGATCGACTGGGTCTATGTCCGCGAGGGCCTGCCGCTCAAGGTTGTGCGCAAATCCGGCGGATGGCGCCTGGTCGAGGATCAGGACGGCTCGCGAGGCTGGATCTTGGGCCGCTTTCTCAGCCTTGATCGCTATGCGGTGGCCATCAACGATGGCTATGCTCCGATCTATGCCGAAGCTTCGACCGGGGCGCGATTGCTGTGGCGGGCGCAACCTGGCGTGATCGGGCACCTCGGCAAATGCGCGAACGACTGGTGCGAATTCCGCGTGGATGAAAAGCAGGGCTGGGTCCAGGCCGAGCATATCTGGGGCGACGGCGCGCCATAGAAAAAGGGCGACCGCGAAGGGCCGCCCTTTTTAATAAGATTTTCCAAACGGTTAGTTCGTGCGACGAACGGTCAGTGTCTCGCCATCTGGACCAGTCGCGGTGAAGGTGCCGTTTGCACCGGTGTCGCCGGCCGTCCAGCAGGTTTCAGCGTCGGGACCTTCAGGGTCGTAGCACATGTCATTGCCCGACATGCGGACGGTGCCCGCTTCGCCGGCTTCGCCATTCACTGTGGACGTGTAGGTGCCGTCGGCATTGACGGTCCGCATCATGACCGTGCCGTCTTCGGCGGTCATTTCGAACGTGCCGGCCGCATCGGCGACAGCCGGATCGACCGGAGCCGGAGCCTCGGCAACCGGTTCCGCAGGTTCGATAGTGGCAGTTTCGTCGGTGTCGTTGCCACCGCAGGCGGCGAGGCTCGCGCAGGCGGCAAGAAGAAGGAACTTTTTCATCGGATGATCTCCCGTTTGTGGCGCAGGGTGCGCTGTGCAGGCAACGCCCCGCGCGCCAATCGTTTCCGAATTAGAGCATCTCGACCGCGACGGCGGTGGCTTCGCCGCCACCGATGCAGAGCGACGCGACGCCCTTGGTTTTGCCCTGCTGCTTCAGCGCGTTGAGCAGGGTCACGATGATGCGGGTACCGCTGGCGCCGATCGGGTGGCCCAGCGCGGTGCCGCCGCCATTGACGTTGATCTTGTCATGCGGGATGCCGATGTCGCGCATGGCAAACATAGCAACGCAGGCGAACGCCTCGTTCACTTCCCACAATTCGACCTCGTCCTTGTCCCATCCCGCATTTGCGAGGACTTTCTCGATCGCGCCGATCGGGGCGGTCGTGAATTTGGACGGTTCCTGCGCATGGGCGGCCATGGCGACGATCCTGGCGACCGGTGTCTGGCCGTTTTCCTTGGCGACGCTTTCACGCGTCAGCACCAGTGCTGCGGCACCGTCGGAGATCGAGGACGATGTCGCGGCGGTGATCGTGCCGTCCTTGGCGAAAGCAGGACGCAGGCTCGGGATCTTGTCCGGGCGTCCCTTACCGGGCTGTTCGTCGGTGTCGACGGTCACATCACCCTTGCGGGTCGAGAAGGTGACCGGGACGACTTCGTCGGCAAAAGCGCCGCTTTCGATCGCGGCATTGGCGCGGCGGAGCGACTCGATCGAATAGTCGTCCATTTCATCGCGGGTCATCTGGTAATCGTTGGCCGTTTCCTGCGCGAAAGTGCCCATGGCGCGGCCTTCCTCATAGGCGTCTTCAAGTCCGTCGAGGAACATGTGGTCGTAGGCTGTGTCGTGGCCGAGCCGCGCGCCCGAACGGTGCTTCTTGAGCAGGTACGGCGCGTTGGTCATGCTTTCCATGCCGCCAGCAATCGCGACATCCATCGTGCCGCCGGCCAGCGCCTCGGACGCCATGATGACGGTCTGCATGCCCGACCCGCAAACCTTGTTGACGGTGGTGGCCTGCACCGATTTAGGCAGGCCTGCTTTCAGTGCGGCCTGGCGCGCCGGGGCCTGGCCAAGGCCAGCGGGCAGCACGCAACCCATATAGATCCGGTCGATCGCATCGCCATCGACACCCGCGCGTTCGACCGCAGCTTTCACCGCCGTCGCGCCAAGCTCGGTCGCCGAAACGTCGGAAAGTGCACCCTGCATGCCGCCCATCGGCGTGCGCGCATAGGAGAGGATGACGACCGGATCGTTGGCGGAGAACTGGGACATTGGGAGAAGCCTTTCGAGCTCGATTGATATGTGGGAGGCGATGTAATGTTGCGATGCGGCAATGGCAAATCGCGGCCTATCGCTTGCTTCGGAACCGAGGATGGTGGACATTCGTAGCAGAACGAAACCGAACACTGGGGAGAGTGACCATGGCGAGCAATAACGGGCTTCAGGATATCCTTGATAAACAACGCGCGGCCTTCGCGGCCTCGCGGCCGGAGCCGCTCTCGTTGCGACGCGACCGGATCAAGCGCGCTATGGCGCTGCTGACCGATCACGCCGACGTGCTCAACGATGCGATGAACGAGGATTTCGGCAATCGCTCTCCCAAGCAGTCGATGATCACCGATATCGCGGGCACGGTGAATTTCGGAAAATACTGCCTCAAGCATCTCGACAGCTGGGCCAAGCGCGACAAGCGTCACATCCAGTTTCCGCTAGGTCTGCTGGGCGCGAAGGGCGAGGTTCGCTATGAGCCCAAGGGCGTGATCGGGATACTCAGTCCGTGGAATTTCCCAGTCAATCTCAGCTTCGGTCCGCTGATGCAGGTGTTTGCAGCGGGCAATCGCGCGATGATCAAGCCGAGCGAGTTCACCGAATTGACCAGCGAGGCCATGCGACAGCTGGCCGAAAAATATTTCGCGCCTGAGGAGCTGGCGGTGGTGACCGGGGGACCCGACGTCGCGCATGAGTTTTCGTCGTTGCCGTTCGATCACCTGGTGTTCACCGGATCGACCGCGACGGGCCGCAAGGTGATGCAGGCGGCGGCCGAGAATCTCGTGCCGGTGACGCTGGAACTCGGCGGCAAGTCGCCGGTCGTGCTCGGCCGTAGCGCGGATTTCGAAAAGGCGGGCGAGCGGATCGCGATGGGCAAAATGCTCAATGCCGGCCAGATCTGCCTGGCACCCGACTACCTCTATGTACCCGAAGAGCGCGAAGGCGAAGCGATCGAAGGCCTGACCAAGGCCGCGAGCGCAATGTATCCTTCGGTGCTCGACAATGACGATTACGCCTCGATCGTCACCGACAAGCATTTCGAGCGCTTGCAGGGCCTCGTCTCGGATGCGCGCGACAAGGGCGCCGAGGTAATCGAGGTCAATCCCGCCGGCGAGGACTTCTCCAACACCAACGCACGCAAGATGCCGCTGACACTTCTGCGCAACGTCACCGACGAGATGGAGGCGATGCAGGAGGAAATCTTCGGCCCGGTGCTGCCGATCAAGACCTATGGCGAAACGACCGAGGCGATCGACTACATCAACCGCAACGACCGCCCGCTAGGCCTCTATTATTTCGGCAGCGACAGCGACGAGCGCGAGCAGGTGCTAGACCGTACGATTTCTGGCGGTGTCACCGTCAACGACGTCGTGTTCCATGTCTCGATGGAAGACCTGCCGTTCGGTGGCGTCGGCCCGTCGGGGATCGGCTCGTATCACGGGGCCGAAGGCTTCCGCGAATTCAGCCATGCGCGTTCGGTCTTTCATCAGACCAAGGTTGACGTGGCTGGCCTTGCCGGTCTCAAACCGCCCTATGGCGAAAAGACCGACAAGGCGATCAAGAAGCTTCTCTAGCGGCAACGTTCCTGTCCGGGTGAAGGCGGCGAGTGCGCTGGTCGCGCTGTCGCTGCTATCCGGATGCGCGCTGGCCGCTCTGGGAACGGTTGCTGGCGCTGCCGCCGCGGCCCCCGAAGAGCGTGGCGTGGAGACTTGGCGCAAGGTCGACGCGACAACTGGCCGGATCATCGACATTGCGGGCCTTGAACAGCTCTCGCGCGATTTTCCTGACAGCGCATCAGTGCGTTTGCGCCTTGCGACCGCCTATATCCGCGAGGGCGACCGGCCATTGGCGCTCGAGCAAATCCACTGGCTGCTCGATCGCGGCTACGCGTTTTCTCCTGCGGCACAGGCGACCTTGCTCGCATTCTTCGAAGACTTTGACCCGTCGCTCGAGCAGCGCCTCGTGCGCCCCGTATCGGTCCTTGCACGCAGCACGCCATTCGCCACGATCCCCGCCGGAGCGCGATTGATCGAGGGAATTGCGAAGTTTGGGGCCGATGATTGGGCGGCGACAAGCATTGTCGATCGCACACTCTATATCCGGCAGGGGCAGGGCGGATGGATGCGGAAGGAGCTGCCAGGCGCGGGCAGCCTCGCCGGGATCGTGGTCGCCCCCGACGGCGAGACGGTGTGGACCGCATCGGGCGTATACGCCCAGACGCCGATGCCGGACACAGTCTTTCGCGGGCTGATCGGATGGAACCCGCGTACCGGTTCGATCCAAAATATCGCCGCTCCGGCCGATGCCACGCCGTCCGATCTAGTGACCACGGACGACGGCACGCTCTATGCCTCCGATCCGCTCAACGGCGCGATCTATTCCGCCAGTCCTGGCGACGAGCGGATGCGCACGCTGGTCGGCGCCGGCACGTTCCGCTCGCCACAAGGGCTCGTCCCGGTCGATGGCGGGCGAAAGCTGCTGGTCAGCGACTATCGCTATGGCCTTGCAACGGTCAATCTGCGCAGCGGCGAAATCGACCTTGTGGCGACCGATCTTCCAGTCGCGCTCGATGGAATCGACGGCATGTGGGCGCATGGAAACCGTATCGTCGCGGTGCAGAACGGCTTTTCTCCGCAGCGCCTCGTGCTTCTCTCGTTCGACAAGCATGTGCGCAGCGTCACCGCTTTCGATGTCCTCGAAAGCGGACATCCCGACTGGATCGAGCCAATCGGCGGGACGGTCGTAGGCGGGATCTTCTATTATAATGCCAGCGGCCAGTGGCGTCGGTATGGCGCGGGTGGCACGGCGAAACTCGATGCGCCGCCGCTCCCGACGCAGCTGAGATCGCTACCGCTTCCGCCCGCGAAGGACTGACGCAAACGGGAAAAAGCCCCGAGTCCCACCCTTGCACCGAGCCGGACGGACGCCTAGAGGCGGGGCCATATCCGAACCCCTTACGGAATCGCTATCTTGGTCGACTTATCCCAATACCTTCCGATTGCGCTGTTTCTCGGTATCGCCGTGGTGCTGTCTACCGCCTTCGTCTTCCTGCCGATGGGCGTGGCGCGGCTGACCGGGGCGCATAAGCCCGATGCCGAAAAGCTCAGCGAATACGAATGCGGCTTTCCTGCATTCGAGGATCCGCGCAGCAAGTTCGACGTGAAGTTCTATCTCGTCGCGATCAGCTTCCTGCTGTTCGACCTCGAAGCCTCGTTCCTGTTTCCGTGGGCGGTCAGCCTGGAATTCACCGGGGTCGTCGGATGGTCCGCGATGATGATCTTCCTCGGCATCCTCGCAATCGGCCTTGCCTATGAATGGAAGATGGGGGCGCTGGACTGGCAATGAGCACCATCACGAACACACCTGCGGGACGCGACCCGCTGATCCAGCCCACGGCGCAGCCGGGCGACATCCGCACGCCGGATCAGGATTATTTCGAAGCGCTGCAATCCGAAGTGAACGACAAGGGTTTCCTTGTCACCAGCACCGAGGATCTTTTCCAGTGGGCTCGTACCGGCTCACTGTGGTGGATGACGTTTGGCCTCGCCTGCTGCGCGGTCGAGATGATCCACGTTAACATGCCGCGCTACGATATGGAGCGTTTCGGCGTCGCCCCGCGCGCCTCGCCGCGCCAGTCGGACGTGATGATCGTGGCCGGCACGCTGTGCAACAAGATGGCCCCCGCGCTGCGCAAGGTCTACGACCAGATGTCGGAGCCGAAATACGTCATCTCGATGGGCAGCTGTGCCAATGGCGGCGGCTATTACCACTACAGCTATTCGGTCGTGCGCGGTTGCGACCGCATCGTGCCGGTCGACATCTACATTCCCGGGTGCCCGCCCACGGCTGAAGCGCTGCTTTACGGCGTGATGCAGCTCCAGCGGAAGATCCGCCGCGAAGGAACGATCGAGCGCTAAGATGGCTGTTCTTCACTCCGCTCCGAAATACGCTGCCAATGGCGACATGTTCGATACGCTGGGCAAGGCGCTTGGCGACATGCTCCTGGATGCCCGCGAGGAGCATGGCGAGCTGATCTTCACGGTCATGCGCGAGAGCGTCGCGTATGCGCTCACGCTGCTGCGCGACGATCACGAATACCAGCAGCTGATGGAAATCGCTGGCGCGGACTACCCGTCGCGCGATGAGCGGTTTGAAGTCGTCTACATGCTGCTGAGCCTGACGAAGAACCACCGCATCATCGTCAAGGTCTCGACCGACGAAGACGCTCCGGTGCCGACCGTGACCGATATCTGGCCGGTGGCCGGATGGCTCGAGCGTGAGGTTTTCGACATGTACGGCGTCGTTTTCTCCGGCAATCCTGACCTGCGCCGCATCCTCACCGATTACGGCTTCGAAGGACATCCCTTCCGCAAGGATTTCCCGCTGACCGGCTATGTCGAGCTGCGCTATTCCGAAGAGGATCAGCGCGTCGTCTACGAGCCGGTCGAACTGGCGCAGGACCTGCGGCAATTCGATTTCATGTCGCCCTGGGAAGGCGCAGATTACGTGCTGCCGGGCGACGAGAAGGCCGAAGGCGGTGCCGGTTCGCCGGGTGCGCCAAAGGTCGACGAGCCCAAGACCACCGAGAGCCCGAAGCAGACCGGTGCCGGCAAGGCGACCGACAAGAACGCTGCTGAAAAGCAGAGCGCTGGCGCGCCTGCCGAAGAGGATACCGATACCGAGGAAACGGGCGCTCCCGCCCCGACCGAGGATCGCCCCGACGAGCCCAAGCGCAAGGGCAAGTCCGCCGACACCGCAAAGGCAACCGAGCCGAAGGACAAGGGAGACAGGGCATGACCGCGATGGTCGTCGAAGAGTCGCCCACCACCGGCGACGATGTCATCACCAATTACACGATCAATTTCGGGCCCCAGCACCCGGCGGCACATGGCGTGCTGCGCATGGTCATGGAGCTCGATGGCGAGATCATCGAGCGGATCGATCCGCATGTCGGCCTGCTGCATCGCGGCACCGAAAAGCTGATCGAGCACAAGACCTACCTGCAGGCGCTGCCCTATTTCGACCGGCTCGATTACTGCTCACCGCTGGCGCAGGAATACAGCTACGTCCTCGCGATCGAGAAGCTCCTCAATGTCGAGGTGCCCGAGCGCGGCCAGTATCTGCGCGTGCTGTTTGCCGAGCTCACCCGCATCTGCAACCACTTGCTCAATATCGGTGCGCATGTGATGGATGTCGGCGCGATGACGCCGAACCTGTGGGTGTTCGAGCTTCGCGAAGACTGCATGAATTTCTTCGAGCGCGCCTCGGGTGCGCGCATGCATGCCGCCTGGTTCCGCCCCGGCGGGGTGCACCAGGATGTGCCTGAAAAGCTGCTTGTCGATATCGGCGAGTGGATCGACAACCGCCTGCCCGAACTGTTCGGCGATGCGATGAGCCTCGTCATGGACAACCGCATCTTCAAGCAGCGCAATGTCGATATCGCCGTGGTGTCCAAAGACGACGCGATCAAATGGGGCTTCTCGGGCCCGCTGATCCGTGCCGCCGGACTGCCTTGGGATTTGCGCAAGGCGCAGCCCTACGACGTCTACGACCGGATGGATTTCGAAATTCCCGTCGGAACGAATTCGGACTGCTACGACCGCTTCATGGTTCGCGTGAAGGAAGTCTACGAGTCTGCGAAGATCATCAAGCAGTGCATCGCCGACATGCCCGAGGGGCCGGTCGCCAGCCTCGATCGCAAAGTTTCCCCGCCCAAGCGCGGCGAGATGAAACAGTCGATGGAAGCGCTGATCCACCACTTCAAACTGTATACCGAAGGCTTCCACGTGCCTGCGGGCGAAGTCTATGTCGCCACCGAAAGCCCCAAGGGCGAATTCGGCGTGTACCTGGTCAGCGACGGGTCGAACAAACCCTATCGCTGCAAGATTCGCCCGACCGCGTTCAGCCACCTTCAGGCAATGGATTTCATGAGCCGCGGCCACATGCTGCCCGACGCGACCGCCATCCTCGGCGCGATCGATGTGGTGTTCGGAGAGTGCGACCGGTGACGGGCGACAAGACCATCCACGATCAACTCGAACATCCCACGCGGGTCGAGGGTGATCTTTATGCGCGGTTCGCGCGCATGGCGGCGCGGCATTCCGTGTTGTTCTCCGCCATTGCGCTCGCGTGGCTGTGGTTCAGCATCGCCATCTGGGCGCGCTGGATCACTCTTCCGGACATTCCCTTCCTCACCGATCAGCAGATCGCGACGCTCGGCACGGTCTACAATGTGGGCTGGTGGGGCTTCGTCCGTCCGCGGATCGAGAAACTGAAGAAAGCTCACGAATTGAGCCAGGACAAGACCAATGGCTGAGCGCGCACCTGCTCCCGATACGCCCGAACTGCGCGAGCGGTGGGGTGGCTTCGTCTGGACCGACGAGAACGCCGAGAAGGCGCGCACTTTCGTGTCGCGCTATCCCGAAGGACGCCAGAAATCGGCGGTGATGCCGCTGCTCGACCTTGCCCAGCGGCAGGTCGGCGCGGAAGAGAATACGCAGGGCTGGCTGCCGCTGCCGGTGATCGAATACATCGCCGAATATCTCGACATGCCGGTGATCCGCGTGCTCGAGGTCGCGACGTTCTACACCATGTATAACCTCGCGCCGGTGGGCCGCTTCCACGTGCAGGTCTGCGGGACCACGCCGTGCATGCTGCGCGGGTCGGACGATATCCTCGCGGCCTGCTACAAACGCGGCATGGTCAAGGGTCACACCTCCGAGGATGGTCTTTGGACGCTTACCGAAGTCGAATGCATGGGCAATTGCGCCACTGCGCCGATGGTCCAGATCAATGACGGGAATTACGAAGATCTGACGCCCGAGCGGCTCGACGCCGTGCTCGATGCGCTCGCCGCCGGTGAAACGCCGAAGGAAGGCACGCAGGAGCCCGGGCGGCACACGTCGGAGCCTTCGGGCGGTCCGACCACGCTGAAGGACATGGTCTCCGAAAACCACGATTACCGGAGCGAATGGTAATGGAAATCGGCACCATCATCATCGCCGCGATCGTTATTTTCATAGCGTGGAAGCTGCTGACCGGCCTGATCAAGTTCGGCCTGATCGCTGCCGTCATCCTCGGCGCCATCTATTTCCTGACGCAGGGAGGGGCAGTATGAGCCTCGCCGACAAGGATCGCATCTTCACGAACCTTTATGGCTTTCAGGATTGGGGCCTGAAGGCGGCGCAGAAGCGTGGCGACTGGGACGATACCAAATCGCTGATCGCGCGCGGTCACGATGCCATCATCGACGAGATGAAGGCGAGCGGACTGCGCGGCCGTGGCGGAGCGGGCTTCCCGACCGGCCTGAAATGGTCGTTCATGCCGAAGGAATCGAAGGACGGCCGTCCGAGCTTCCTTGTGATCAACGCCGACGAATCCGAACCCGGTTCGTGCAAGGACCGCGAGATCATCCGCCACGATCCGCACAAGCTGATCGAAGGCGCGCTCGTTGCCGGTTATGCGATGCGCGCGCGCGCAGCCTATATCTACATTCGCGGCGAATATATCCGCGAAGCCGAAGTGCTGCAGAAGGCGATCGACGAGGCTTACGAAGCCAAGCTGATCGGCAAGAACGCGGCCAAGTCCGGCTACGATTTCGACGTCTTCCTCCATCGCGGGGCAGGGGCCTATATCTGCGGCGAAGAGACCGCGATGATCGAAAGCCTCGAAGGCAAGAAGGGCCAGCCTCGCCTCAAGCCGCCATTCCCGGCGGGTGCCGGCCTCTATGGCTGCCCGACCACGGTCAACAATGTCGAATCGATTGCGGTTGTGCCCACCATCCTGCGGCGCGGCGGCAGCTGGTTCGCCGGCTTCGGACGCGAAGGCAATGCAGGCACCAAGCTGTTCCAGATCAGCGGGCATGTCGACAAGCCCTGCGTGGTCGAGGAAGAGATGAGCATTCCGTTCAAGGATCTCATCGAAAAGCACTGCGGCGGCATCCGCGGCGGGTGGGACAACCTGCTTGCGGTGATCCCTGGCGGTTCCTCGGTTCCGCTGGTTCCGGCCGAGCAGATCATGGACTGCCCGATGGATTTCGACGGGCTCAAGGAAGTCGGCTCGGGCCTCGGCACTGCCGCCGTCATCGTGATGGACAAGTCGACCGACATCGTCCGCGCGATCAGCCGGATCAGCTATTTCTACAAGCATGAGAGCTGCGGCCAGTGCACGCCCTGCCGCGAAGGCACGGGCTGGATGTGGCGCGTGATGGAACGCCTGCGCGTCGGCGAAAGCAGCCGCGAAGAAATCGACATGCTCTACGAAGTGACCAAGCAGGTCGAGGGTCACACCATCTGCGCGCTCGGCGATGCTGCCGCGTGGCCGATCCAGGGCCTGCTGCGCCATTTCCGTCCCGAACTCGAGCGTCGGATCGACGAACACGCCGAATACGCCAAGGAGGCAGCGGAATAATGCCTAACATCACCGTAAACGGTACCGGAGTCGAGGTTGTGGAGGACGAAACGGTCTTCCACAATCGCATCGTTCGAGCGGCGATTAAGATGCTTGCCAAGCTCTCAGCGCCGCGCAAATCCGCTATGCGTATTGCGTGCAGCGCTGTCGCCGCAGGGTCCATTTTTGCGAATACTGCAGTGATTGCGCAGGCTATGGTGCTTCCACGAAGCCAGCAGAATTTGGTACGATTTGCAGAGTGCTTGATCGAGAAACAGGACAAGGCCGGCTCAACCGAGGTCCATGATTTTCTTTTAATGTTCCCCACCAACAAGGCGTTCTATTACGAAGCGGAAGATCTGCTGGTATCGAGCGGTGGCTGCCAAGGCTATATCGACGGTGGCTTGGCGATCGAGGATGTGACCCTGCGCTTCGTGTTGTTCGAGGCGCTGTATCGTTTGCGTTCCGTAGACAATAAGGCTCCCTCCTTCGGTATTGCCTTAGGCGCACTCCCGACAAGGCCCGAGGGAGAGACCTTTCCCGACGAGGGGAACTGGCGCGAATTTCTCTATATCGCCAGGGCCGCCGATTGCGTGGTGACCCAGGATCGGCAAAAAGCCACCACGCTTGTTGGAGCGCGCATCCGCACAAGGGAAGAACGCTTGGCAATCGAAGCGCTCGACGACGCCTTTACCGCATGTGAAATCGGCGCGGATGAATGGTACCGCAAACGCGTGCAATTCCGCGGAGCGATTGCCGAGCGTCTGATCTGGGCCGCGACAATCGACGAGACAGCCAGTGCGAGTGCCGAATAATGCCTAACGTCACCGTCGACGGAACCGAAATCGAAGTCCCGGAAGGCGCGACCGTCCTCCAGGCGTGCGAGCTGGCCGGCAAGGAAATCCCGCGCTTCTGCTACCATGAGCGGCTGAGCATCGCCGGCAATTGCCGCATGTGCCTGGTCGAGGTGAAGCCCGGCCCGCCCAAGCCGCAGGCGAGCTGCGCGCTGCCCGCGACCGACGGCCAGGAAATCCGCACCGACAGCGAGATGGTCAAGAAAGCGCGCGAAGGGGTGATGGAATTCCTGCTCATCAACCATCCGCTCGATTGCCCGATCTGCGACCAGGGCGGCGAATGCGACTTGCAGGACCAGGCGATGGCCTATGGTCGCGGCTATACGCGCTATGACGAGAACAAGCGCGCCGTCACCGAGAAATACATGGGCCCGCTGATCAAGACGATCATGACTCGCTGCATTCACTGCACCCGCTGCGTGCGCTTCTCCGAAGAGATCGCCGGCGTGGACGAGATCGGCGCGCTCTATCGCGGCGAGAACATGCAGATCACGACGTATCTGGAGCAAGCGGCCGAGCACGAGCTTTCGGCCAACGTGATCGATCTGTGCCCGGTCGGCGCGTTGACCTCGCGTCCCTATGCATACGAAGCGCGTCCGTGGGAGTTGAAGAAGACGCTCTCGATCGACGTGTCGGACGCGATGGGATCGAACATCACGCTGTGCTCGCGCGGTCGCGAAGTGCTGCGCGTGCTTCCGCGGATCAATGACGAGGTCAACGAAGAGTGGATCTCGGACAAGGCACGTTATCAGGTCGATGGCCTCCAGCGCCGTCGCCTCGACAAGGTCTTCCTGCGCAAGCGTGGGAAGCTGGTCGAAGGCAGCTGGGACGAAGCGTTCAAGGCGATCGCGAAAGCCAAGCCGGGCAAGAGCATCGCCGCGATCGCGGGCGACCTTGTCGATTGCGAAACCATGTTCGCAGCCAAGGCGTTACTGGAGGCGGCAGGCTCCGACCTGATCGAGAGCCGCCAGACCGGTATGGATTACCCGGTCGGCAATCTCGCCGCCGTCAATTTCAACTCGGGCTTTGCCGGGATCGAGACAGCCGATCGCATCCTGATCGTCGGCAGCAATCTTCGCACCGAAGCGCCGCTGCTGAATGTCCGCATCCGCAAGGCGATCAAGCGCGGGGCCAAGGTTTATATCGTCGGTCCCGAATGGGACACGACCTATCCGGCCGAATTCCTGGGTGACGATATCGCCGTGCTCGGCAAGATGTCGAAGCCGGTGGTCGATGCGTTCAAGGATGCCGAGCGTCCGGCGCTGATCCTCGGCGCGGGCGGCCTGGCCGCGGGTGCGTTCGACAGCGCGCTGGGGCTGGTGAGCAAGCTCGGCCTCGTGAAGGATGGCTGGAACGGCTTCAACGTCGTCCACACCGCCGCCGCGCGGATGGGCGCGCTGATGCTCGGATTCGCGCAGGATGGCGGTATCGCCGATATCGCTGCCGCCAAGCCGAAAGTGGTCCTTGCGCTGGGTGCCGACGAAGTGAATTGGGAGCCGTTCGCCGACAGCCTCAAGGTCTATATCGGCCATCACGGCGACAAGGGTGCGCATGCGGCGGATATCATCCTGCCCGCAGCCTCCTATGCCGAGAAGCCGGGTACCTATGTGAACACCGAAGGCCGCGTGCAATTCGCCGACAAGGCGGTGTTTGCGCCCGGCGATGCACGCGAGGACTGGACGATCCTGCGCGCGCTGGCCGATGCGTTGAAACTCAAGGTCGGGTTCGACAATTTCGCCCAATTGCGCGCGGCGATGGTCGAAGCGGTGCCTGCACTGGCCGATGAAGGCCTCGTTGAATACGGCGCGCTGCCCAAGCCCGGCAAGGCCGTAAAGGCCGATGGCACGATCTCTTATCCGATCGCCGATTTCTATCTCACCAACGCAATCGCCCGCGCATCGACCACGATGCAGCGCTGCTCGGCCGAACTGGTCCACGGCGAAGACCTCCGGGAGGCCGCGGAATGACCGAATTCTTCCAAAACCTCGGCATGAGTCACGACTGGGCGTGGTTCGTCGCGACCATCGCCGGTATCCTGCTGATCGCGCTGCCGCTGATGCTGGCGGTTGCGATGATCATCTATGTCGACCGCAAGGTCTGGGCCGCGGTCAATCTGCGTCGCGGGCCCAACGTGGTCGGCCCGTTCGGCCTGCTGCAGAGCTTTGCCGACGGGTTGAAGGTGTTCCTCCAGGAAACGATCATCCCCAGCGCCTCGAACAAGGGGATGTTCCTGCTTGCGCCGATCATCACCTTCACGGTGGCGCTGCTCGCCTGGGCGGTGATCCCCTTCAATTCGGGCGCGGTGCTGGCCGATATCAATGTCGGCCTGCTCTACATCTTCGCGGTCAGTTCGCTGGGCGTGTACGGCGTGGTGATCTCGGGCTGGGCGTCGAACTCGAAATACCCGTTCTTCTCCTCGATGCGCGCCGCGGCACAGATGATTTCCTACGAAGTCTCGATCGGCTTCATCATCGTCTGCGTGGTGCTGTGGGCTGATAGCTTCAATCTCAACGAGATCATCGCAATGCAGCGCGGCCATGTGCTCGGCTTCATCAACGGGTTCGCATTCAACCCGCTGCTGTTCCCGCTGTTCATCATGTTCTTCATCTCGGCCCTGGCGGAAACGCAGCGCGTTCCGTTCGACCTTACCGAGGCGGAAAGCGAGCTGGTGGCCGGCTACCAGACCGAATACTCGTCGATGAGCTTCGCACTGTTCTGGCTCGGTGAATATGCCAACATCCTGTTGATGTGCGCGCTGACCAGCATCTTGTTCTTCGGTGGCTGGCTGCCCCCGTTTGACTGGGCACCGCTGTACCTGATCCCGGGCTGGATCTGGTTCTTCGGCAAGATATTCTTCTTCTTCGTCTGCTTCAGCTGGGTGATGGCGACCGTACCGCGCTATCGCTACGACCAGCTCATGCGCCTGGGCTGGAAAGTCTTCCTGCCGCTCTCGCTGCTGTTCGTCGCGGTCATTTCCGGCTATCTCGTCTTTACGGGTCACTATTCATGAGCACGCTCACGCATCTCATCAAATCCTTCACCCTGTGGGAGTTCGTGAAGGCGCATGCCCTCACGCTGAAGTACTTCTTCAAGCCGAAGGTGACGATCAACTACCCGTACGAGAAGAACCCGATCTCTCCGCGATTTCGGGGTGAGCATGCGCTGCGTCGCTATCCCAATGGCGAGGAGCGCTGCATTGCGTGCAAATTGTGCGAGGCCGTATGCCCCGCGCAGGCAATCACGATCGAGAGCGAGCCGCGCGAGGACGGCAGCCGCCGCACCACGCGCTACGATATCGACATGACCAAGTGCATCTATTGCGGCTTCTGCCAGGAAGCCTGCCCGGTGGATGCGGTGGTCGAGGGGCCGAACTTCGAATACGCGACCGAAACGCGCGAGGAACTGCTCTACGACAAGGCGAAATTGCTGGCGAACGGGGACAAGTGGGAGCGTGCGATCGCCGCGAACCTTGAAGCCGATGCGCCGTATCGCTAGGCGCGCGCACAGACCGATCGGGACCTAAATGATCCAAGTAATCGCCTTCTACCTGTTCGCCGCACTCGTCATCGCTTCGGCGGTGATGGTGATCTTCTCGCGCAATCCCGTGCATTCGGTGATGTGGCTGATCCTGGCGTTCTTCAACGCCGCCGGCCTGATGGTGCTTGTGGGTGCTGAATTCATCGCGATGCTGCTCGTCATCGTCTATGTCGGCGCGGTTGCGGTGCTGTTCCTGTTCGTGGTGATGATGCTCGACATCGATTACGCCGAATTGCGGGCCGGCTTCATGCGCAACATGCCGTTGGGCCTGCTGATCGCCCTCGTGCTGCTGGCCGAGATCGTGTTCGGCATGGGAGCGTTGCAGGCCGGCGCGATTGCGCTCGGGACGCCCGACGGGACGGCCGTGGCGCCAATCGGCACGACCAACGGCGAAGCCATCGGTGCGCTGCTCTACACGCGCTACATCTTCCTGTTCGAAGCGGCCGGCATCATCCTGCTGGTCGCGATGATCGGCGCAATCGTGCTGACCCACCGGCAGAACATTGCCGGTCGTGGGCAGCAGGACATCGGCCGCCAGAACCGCCGTCGCCCCGAAGACGCGACGCGCAACACCACGCCCGAAATCGGCAAGGGGATCGAACTATGATCGGCGTCGAACATTATGTCGTCCTGGCATCGATCCTGTTCGTGCTCGGTGTCCTGGGCATCTTCATCAACCGCAAGAACGTGATCGTCATCCTGATGTCGATCGAGCTCATGCTGCTTGCGGTCAATTTGAACTTCGTCGCGTTCAGCGCCTTCCTTGGCGACCTGACGGGCCAGATCTTCGCGATGTTCGTGCTCACCGTCGCCGCTGCAGAGGCGGCCATCGGGCTCGCGATCCTCGTCATCTTCTTCCGCCGCCGCGGCACGATTGCCGTCGACAGCGTCAGCCAATTGCAGGGATAGGAAATTGTCCTCGATCCTGATCATCGTTTTCCTGCCGCTGCTCGCGGCGATTGTCGCCGGGCTGGGCAATCGCGCCCTCGGGAACACGGTCGCCAAGTCGATCACGACCGGCGCCCTGTTCATCTCGTGCGCGCTTAGCTGGCCGATCTTCCTGTCGTTCGTAGGGGGGGCCGGCGAAGCGGGCGTTGTCGACGTGCTGCAATGGGTCCGCTCGGGCGACATGGCGTTCGACTGGGCGCTGCGGGTGGATACGCTCACCGCGGTCATGCTGGTGGTGATCACCACCGTTTCGGCGCTCGTCCACCTCTATAGCTGGGGCTATATGGACGAAGACCCGGATCAGCCGCGCTTCTTCGCCTATCTCTGCCTGTTCACCTTCGCCATGCTGATGCTGGTGACCGCCGACAATCTGGTCCAGATGTTCTTCGGATGGGAAGGGGTCGGCCTCGCTTCGTATCTCCTCATCGGTTTCTGGTTCAAGAAGCCCTCGGCCAATGCTGCCGCGATCAAGGCCTTTGTGGTCAACCGCGTGGGCGACCTCGGTTTCATGCTCGGCATCTTCGGCACCTTCATGGTTTTCGGCACCGTCTCGATCCCCGAAATCCTCGCGGCCGCGCCGGGCATGGCGGGCAGCACGGTCGGGTTCTTCGGCATGCGGGTCGACACGATGGACCTGCTCTGCATCCTCCTATTCATCGGCGCGATGGGCAAATCCGCGCAGCTGGGCCTCCACACCTGGCTGCCCGACGCGATGGAAGGTCCGACGCCGGTCTCGGCACTGATCCACGCCGCCACCATGGTGACCGCCGGCGTGTTCATGGTCTGCCGCCTGTCGCCGATGTTCGAAGCCGCGCCCACCGCGCTGGCACTCGTCACCTTCATCGGCGCAGCGACCTGTATCTTCGCCGCCACGATCGGCACGACGCAGTGGGACATCAAGCGGGTGATTGCCTACTCGACCTGTTCGCAGCTCGGCTACATGTTCTTCGCGGCGGGCGTCGGCGCCTATGGCGTGGCGATGTTCCACCTCTTCACGCATGCCTTCTTCAAGGCGCTGCTGTTCCTCGGCGCGGGCTCGGTGATCCACTCGATGCACCACGAACAGGACATGCGCTATTACGGCGGCCTGCGTAAGGAAATCCCGTTCACCTTCTGGGCGATGATGGCGGGCACGCTCGCGATCACGGGTGTCGGGATCTACTGGCTCCATGCCGGGTTCGCCGGGTTCCACTCGAAGGATGCGATCCTCGAAGTCGCCTTCGCGCGCGGGACCGAGCTCAGCCAGGTGGCCTTCTTCCTCGGTGCCTTCGCTGCGCTGCTGACCAGCTTCTACAGCTGGCGCCTGATGTTCCTGACCTTCTGGGGCAAGCCGCGCTGGGCCGCGTCCGAGCATATTGCGCACGCCGTCCACGACGGTCACGACGAACCGGAAGACCACAATCCGGCCAAACAGGAAGATGCGGGCGACGATGTCACGCACCAGGTACCGTCGCCGGCCTATGGCGCGGGCACGGGCGGCTATCGCCCGCACGAGAGCGGGCTGACCATGCTGATCCCCCTCGGCGTGCTTTCGCTCGGCGCCGTCTTCGCCGGTTACGTCTTTGCAGAGCCTTTCCTGAACCAGCCCGGTTTCTGGGGTGAATCGATCTATTACAACGAGGCGCTGATCCACGAGATGCACGAGGTGCCGCTGTGGGTGAAGCTCTCGGCCAGCGTCGTCATGCTGATCGGCCTGTTCTTCGCCTGGCTCGCCTATCTCAAGGACACGAGCATTCCGGGCACCTTCGTCAAGCAGTTCGGCCTGTTGCACGCCTTCCTGTTCAACAAATGGTATTTCGACGAGCTCTACAACACGATCTTCGTTCGCCCGGCCTTCTGGCTTGGCCGCAAGTTCTGGAAGGTGGGTGATGAAGGGATCATCGATCGCTTCGGCCCCAATGGTGCGGCCTGGGCGGTGATGCGTGGAAGCACCGTGGCCAAGCGCGTGCAATCCGGTTTTCTCAACACTTATGCCCTCGTGATGCTGGCCGGCCTCGTCGCCGCGATCAGCTGGATCATGGTGCGCTGACATGGACGGCTTTCCCATCCTTTCGCTGATGCTTCTCGTGCCGCTCGTTGCGGCCATCGCCTGCCTTCTCGTCGAGGCCAAGCTGGCGCGCACGATCGCGCTCGTGGCCACGCTGATCGACCTCGCTCTGGGCGTGGTGCTGTGGCTCAGTTTCGATATCGGCGGCGCGCAGTGGCAGTTTACCGAGAAGCACGCGCTTTTCGCAGGCTTCAATTACGCGCTCGGGATCGACGGGATCGCGCTGGTGCTGATTGCGCTGAGCGTATTCCTGATGCCGATCTGCATCCTGGCGAGCTGGGATTCGATCAAGACCCGCGTGGGCGAATACATGGCAGCGTTCCTGATCATGGAACTGCTGATGATCGGCGTGTTCGCCGCGCAGGATCTTTTCCTGTTCTACATCTTCTTCGAAGCCGGCCTGATCCCGATGTATCTAATCATCGGCGTGTGGGGCGGTACCAACCGGATCTACGCCAGCTACAAGTTCTTCCTCTACACGCTGCTTGGTTCGGTGGTTATGCTGATCGCAATGCTGTGGATGGCCAACGCTGCCGGGACGACCGACATCCCGACGCTGATGCAGTACGATTTCGCCGCCAATGCACAGACCTGGCTGTGGCTCGCCTTCTTCGCCAGCTTTGCGGTGAAGATGCCGATGTGGCCCGTCCACACCTGGCTGCCCGATGCGCACGTTCAAGCACCGACGGCGGGTTCGGTGATTCTGGCGGGCGTGCTGCTGAAGATGGGCGGCTACGGCTTCATCCGCTTCAGTCTGCCGATGTTCCCCGATGCGAGCGCGCAATTCGCGACGCTGATCTACGTCCTTTCGGTCGTTGCCGTGATCATCACCTCGCTGATCGCGCTGGTGCAGCAGGACATGAAGAAGCTGATCGCCTACTCCTCGGTCGCGCATATGGCGATTGTCACCGTCGGTCTGTTTGCGTTCAACACGCAGGGGCTCGAAGGCGCCGTGATCATGATGCTCAGCCACGGTCTGGTTTCGGGCGCGCTGTTCCTGTGTGTCGGCGTAATCTACGACCGGCTGCATACGCGCGAAATCGATCGTTATGGCGGGCTGGCGATCAACATGCCCAAATACGCGATTTTCTTCCTGTTCTTCACCATGGCCAGCATCGGCCTTCCGGGAACGAGCGGATTCGTCGCCGAATTCCTCTCGCTCGCAGGCATCTGGCAGGTTTCGACCTTCGTCACCGCGGCCTGCACCACCGGCATCATTCTGGGCGCGGCCTACATGCTTTACCTTTATCGTCGGGTTGCCTTCGGTGTGCAGCGCAACGCCGATGCCGCCGCGATGCCCGATCTGAATGCGCGCGAATGGATCGCGCTCGCCCCGATCGCCGCAGCGACGCTTTGGATGGGTGTTTACCCGGAGAGCTTCCTCGCGCCGATCCGGCAGGATATCGCCTCGCTTGATGCGCGTCTGGAACGCGTGGCCCCGGATTACGATAGCGACGCGAGCGCAGGGGAAGGCCGTGCGGCCGCCAATGCGCTTGCCCATGAAGGCGAAGGTCATGAGACCGGCGCCCACGACACGTCCGAAGGGGAGGCACACTGATGAACCTGCAAGCTTCCCTCATGCTCGTGCTGGCTGAAATCCTGATGGCGGTGTCCGGCCTCGTTCTCCTGCTGATCGCAGGCTGGGGCGGTGAGAAATCGAGCCGTCTGGTATCGATCCTCGCGGTTGCCGCGCTAGTCGGTGCGGCGGCGCTCACCGTGCCGCAGCTGACGTCCGACGGCCTTGGCGCCAGTGCCTTCGACGGTCAGATCCGTGCCGATGCGTTCGCCGGATTTTCCAAGATTCTCGCGATCCTCGCCGCCATCGTGACACTGATCGTGGCGCCGTCCTTCTTCCAGCGCGCGGGCAAGATGCGCCCGGAATTCCCGGTGCTGGTCGTGTTCTCCGTGCTCGGCATGGCGATCATGGTTTCTGCCCGCGATCTGCTGGCCTTCTATATCGGTCTCGAGCTCAACAGCCTGGCCGCCTATGTGCTGGCCTCGTTCCTGCGTGACGACGAACGCTCGGTCGAGGCGGGGGTGAAGTATTTCGTACTCGGCGCGCTGGCGTCCGGGATCCTGCTGTTCGGGATGAGCCTGCTCTACGGCTTTGCCGGCGGCACATCCTTCGATGCGATTCGCCTCGTGGGCCTCGATGGCGCTTCGACCGGATATGTGTTCGGCCTGACCTTCGTGCTTGTGGGCCTGGCGTTCAAGATTTCGGCTGTGCCGTTCCATATGTGGACCCCCGACGTCTACGAAGGCGCGCCGACCCCGGTTACCGGTTTCTTCGCCACTGCGCCCAAAATGGCGGCGGTTGCGATCCTCGCCCGGATCACGATGGAGGCCTTCGGCAGCCAGCTTCCGGCATGGCAGCCGATCATCATCACCGCCGCGCTGCTCTCCATTTTGTGGGGCGCGTTCGGCGCGATCGGGCAGACCAATATCAAGCGCCTGCTGGCCTATTCCTCGATCAACAATGTCGGCTTCCTGCTGATCGGCCTTGCCGCAGGTACGATGGCGGGCGTCTCGGCGATGCTGGTCTATCTGGCGATCTATGTTGCCATGGTGGCTGGTTCGTTCGTCGCGGTTCAGATGCTCACCGATGCCGATGGCAACGGGGTAGAGGATCTCGATGCGATCAAGGGTCTGTCGACAACACGTCCGATGATCGCCCTGGCGCTCGCCGCGATGATGTTCAGCCTGGCGGGTATTCCGCCGCTGTTCGGCTTCTGGGGCAAGTTCGTGGTGTTCCAGGCTGCTGTGCAGGCCAATCTGATCGTGCTTGCCGCGATCGGTATCGCTGCCAGCGTGGTAGGCGCGTTCTACTACCTCAAGATCGTCAAGCTGATGTATTTCGACGAGCCGGCCAATGTCGTGACCGGCAAGAGCGATACCAGCCACGGGGCGATCCTCGCGATCTGTGCGCTGATCGTATCGCCGCTTGGCTATCTGCTGACCATCCCGCTGGGCGATCTGGCCGACAGTGCCGCAGCCGCGCTCCTTTCGGTCGGCTGACCCTTGATCGAAACGACTGCCGAAACCGGCTCGACCAATTCCGATCTTGCCGCCCGCCTTGCCACAAGCGAGCGCGTGCCCGAACACCACTGGCTCGTGGCCGACAGGCAGAACTCCGGGCGCGGTCGCCAAGGGCGCAAATGGAACGATGGCGCGGGCAATTTCATGGGCTCGACCGTGGTCTATCCCGCCCCGAACGACCCGCCTCGTAGCACGCTGGCACTGCTCGCGGGCGTGGCGCTGCATGAAGTGGTCGCGCAATACGTTCCGCCGCCCGCACGACCCCAGCTCAAATGGCCCAACGACGTTCTGATCGGTGGTGCAAAGCTCTCGGGCATCCTGCTCGAAGGGTCTGGTGACGCCGTCGTAGTCGGCATCGGCGTAAACCTAGCGCAGGCCGCCGATCTGCCCGATCGCGACACGATCGCGCTGTCCGCCTTCGCACCGACGCCCGATCGTGATGCCTTTGCCTCCACGCTGGCCGCACAATGGGAGGAAGACCTCGCGCGTTGGCGCACCTATGGCTTGAGCCCGCTCATCGCCCGGTGGGAAGCCGCAGCCCATCCGAAGGGCACGAAACTGTTCGCCGAAGTGGCGGGCGAGGGGCGCATACCCGGTGCCTTCGACGGCCTGACCGAAGACGGCGCGGCGCGGCTGCGCTTGGATAATGGCGACGTACGTGTCATCCACGCCGGCGAACTGGCCTTCGCCTGAGGAACACGCCCATGCTGCTTGCCATCGATGTCGGGAATACCAACGCTGTTTTCGCGCTTTATAACGGGCGCGAACAGCTTACCCGCTGGCGGATCGCGACCGACGCCCGCCGGACCGGGGACGAATACGCGGTCTGGCTGATGCAGCTCCTCGCGCTCGAAGGGATCGACAAGTCGGAAATCGACACGATGATCGTCGGCACCGTCGTACCGCGCGCAGTCCACAACATCACCGTGCTGGCGCAGAAATATCTCGGTATCGAACCCCTGATCGCCGGCGAAGGCGCGGCCGAATACGGTTTCGATATCGATGTCGACCAGCCCAAGAGCCTGGGTGCCGATCGCGCGCTCAACGCGATCGCCGCTCACGACCGCTATAAAGGCGATCTGGTGGTGATCGATTTCGGCACCGCGACGACCTTCGATGCGGTCGACTTCAACGGGGCCTACAAGGGCGGCATCATTGCGCCGGGCATCAATCTGTCGCTCGATGCGCTGGTCGGCAACACCGCCAAATTGCCGCGGATCGCGATCCGCAATCCCGATACGAAGAGCGTGATCGGCCGCAATACCGAAGACCAGATGCTGATCGGCGTGTTCTGGGGTTATGTCGCGATGATGGAAGGACTAGTCGCACGGATGAAAAATGAGATCGGCCGCCCGGCCAAGGTGATCGCGACCGGCGGGCTCGCCGTCCTGTTCGATGAGGCAACCGACCTGTTCGACGCCGTCGATACGATCCTGACGCTCGATGGCCTTGCCATCCTCGCCGAGAAGGCGCGCAGCGCATGAAGCCGAAAAAGGACGAGCTCCTGTTCCTCGCGCTCGGTGGGTCGGGCGAGATCGGCATGAACGTCAATCTTTACGGGACCGATGGCAAGTGGCTGATGGTCGATCTCGGGATGACCTTTGCCGGCGATCAATATCCGGGTGTCGACCTCGTCTTCGCCGATCTCGAATTCATCGAGGAACGACGCAAGGATCTGGTCGGCATCGTGCTCACCCATGGGCATGAGGATCACATCGGGGCGATCCCCTATTTTGCCGACGAACTCGGTGTGCCGCTCTATGCCACACCGTTCACCGCGCGGCTGATTCACGAAAAGCTCGAGGAAGCGGGGCTGGTCGGCGACATCGAACTGAACGTCGTCGACGATCTCGAGCGCTTTGAACTCGGTCCGTTCGGTGTGCGATATGTGCCGCTCGCGCATTCGATCGCCGAAGGTAATGCGCTGCTGATCGATACGCCGCACGGCCGCATTTTTCACACCGGCGACTGGAAGCTCGATGACGAGCCAATCGTCGGCACGCCGACCAGCGAGGAAGAACTTCGCGCGATCGGCGAAGAAGGCGTGCTCGCACTGGTCTGCGATTCGACGAACGTGTTCGACCCCAAGGCTTCGGGTTCCGAAGGCGACGTCCGTCGCGCGCTCGATGAAGAGATCGGGCGCCATAAGGGCAAGCGCGTGGTGGTCACCACCTTCGCGTCGAACGTTGCCCGAATGCAGACACTGGGCGAGGTTGCGCGCGACACCGGAAGGCAATTGTGCGTCGCGGGCCGTTCGCTCGACCGGATCGCGCGGGTCGCTCAAGCGAGCGGCTACCTCAAGGATTTTCCGCCGACGGTCGATTGGGACACCGCGATGGGCCTTCCTCGCGGCGAGGTGATGATCATCGCGACCGGCGGGCAGGGCGAACCACGCGCTGCGCTGTCGCGCATCTCCGAAGGCAACCACCCGATTTCGCTCGACAAGGGCGATGTCGTGCTGTTTTCGAGCCGGCAGATTCCGGGCAACGAAATTTCCATCGGCGCCGTGATGAACCGACTGGCCGCAGACGGCATCGAGATGGTCACCGCCCGACAGGCCGACATCCATGTCTCCGGACATCCGGGCAGGCCTGAACTCGAAGCGCTCTATGAATGGATCGCGCCCGAGATTCTTGTGCCCGTCCATGGCGAAATGCGTCACATGACCGAGCAGGCAAAGCTGGGCAAAGAAGTCGGCATCCCCCGCCAGATCGTGCAATCGAACGGCGATTTGATCCGCCTCGCACCCGGCGCGCCAGGCAAGATTGGCGAAGAAAGGACCGACCGCTACGTCCTCGACGGAGATATCATCGCACCGGCGGACGGCGAGGGGATCACCATGCGCCGGCGTCTTGCACAGTCGGGCGTCGTAATCGTTGCGCTCGACAAGAACGATGCCCGGGTCAGCGCCGTGGGACTGCCGCTCGAAGAGGACCTCGAGGATTTTCTCGAGGAGGCGCGCCGTGATGTCATGACGGCATTGCGCAAACTCAAAGGCAGCCGCGCCCGCGACCCGGAACAGCGCCGCGAAGCCGCACGCCTCGCCGCTCGTCGTGCCGCCAAGCGCTGGTCGGGCAAGAAACCCCAAGTCGAGGTTCTGCTCTAGCCATGGCAATCACTTCGGTCCTGGCGATCTTCTTCCTGTTCTGGATTCTGGGCTGCTTCCTGATTCTGCCCTTCGGTTTCGAGCCGGTTCCGCGTGACGATCCCGATTTCGTCGAAGGACAGGCTGAAAGCGCACCGCGCCATTTCCGCCCTTGGAAGGTGCTTTTGCGGGGTACAATCCTCGCAATCGTGCTGTGCGCTTTGTTCTATGTGAACTACGTCAATGGATGGATCACGGCGCGTGACGTGGACATCAGTCGCCTCGTGCTCGATAACTAGCTGCGCAGGCGCTCGATCCCTTGGGCGAGCGCAACATAGAGCTTGCCCATATCGGAACTGAGGACGGTCACGCCGAGTGAATTGCCGTCGCGGGTCGAAAGCAATTGTCGCAGCATCGCCTCGAAATCGTGAATGTAACGGCTCACGTCCTCGCGGAAGCTGTCGTCGTTCTCGTACAGTTCGCCGATTTCACGCAGGTCGCTGTTGTCGAGCAGCCGCACCGCGCGCCGGGTGAAGATGCCTCGATCGCCCTTCAGATAGGCTGCCCAGGCGGTGTCTGTGACGTCCGCAGATAGGGCCTTGGCGATATCGATCGCCGAGGAATTGAGGCTCTCGGTGATGAGCGCCGCGCGGCGCGAGAAATCGTTGTCGACCTGCTCCTCGGCGCGTTCGCGAGCCTGTTCGATCCTCTGTTCGAGATTGCGCGTGAGCTCGTCGATCCTCGCCAGCTGGTCGCGCAGTTGCGTGGTGGCCTGGCGGGTGTGGTTGGCGGCCCGGGCGGTCGCTTCGTCGAGTGCCCCCGCCGTTTCTTCCATCCGCGTTTCAAGCGCGCGATCGATCGCGGCGCCGCTCGCCTCGCCGATCGTATTGGCCCATTTCGCGAGACTCTTCCCGCCATCGGTTTCGATCTGGCGGATGGCGGCGCTGTTCGCATCGCGCAAGGCGGCGATCGAAGCGCGGAGCTCGTCGCGGGCATGTTCGGCCAGTGTTTCGCTCTTGGCGTGCAGGCGATGGAGTTCCTCGGCGATCCCCGCAAGGTGCTTGTACTGCCGCTGCGTGCCTGCATCGAGGGTATGCGACCCATCGTCGAGGCGATTGAGCAGGGTGCCGAGTTCGTCCTGCGACCGATCCAGATCGGACGCGATTTGCTTCGACCGCTCGCCGGCGTCGCCCATCGACGCTCCGATCCGTCCGGCGCGTTCCTCGAGCTGCTGCAAGGCCTGTTCGCTTTCGCCCAGAGCTCGCGGCAGATCCTCCGCCCCGTGCTCGGCCGTTGCTCGCACGAGTTCGAGCAGCCGCACGGTGGTGTCGGTCAGCGATGTGAGCAAGCTCTCGGTTTCGCGGATACCGGCATCGGTTTGCGCAAGCCGTTCGCCCGTGGTGGCCAGTGCATCATCGAGCAGGCTTGCCGCTTCCCCGCCCGATGCGGCGGCCCGCGAAGCGGTTTCGGTAAGATCATCGAGGCGCGTGGTGAGCGTAACGGCAAGCGCGGCCACTTCCTCTGCACGCTCTTCATGCGCAGCGCGGCGCGCAGCGAGTTCGCCGTCGAGCGTTTCGAGTCGTTCGCGCAACGTCGCGATCGCGGCGTCCTGATCGGCGGCCGCCGTCTCGCGGCGCCTTGCCATGTCGTCATCGAACGCGGCCGCCTGGCGGGCGCTGTCTTCTGCCAGCGATGTGTGATGCGCGCGAATGTCGGCAATTCGCTGCGCTGCCGGTTCGATAACGTCGCCGTCGAGCGCGCCGAGTTCCCCGATGGCTTCCTTGATCTGTTCTCCGACTGCCGACCAGCGCTGCCGCATCGCCGCCAGCGCTTCGATTTCTTCCTGCTCGAACTGAACGCGCGCGTGAGCGACATTCTCGCTCAGCCGGTTGTAGCGATCGGCAAGGCCTTCTCCGGTCTCGTGCGTGCTTTTGGCGAATTCTTCGAATGCCTGGCCGATGCGTGCGCGCAGGCTCTCGACTTGCGTTTCGCTGGCTTCGCCGAATTCGTTGACCCGCTTGAGCCCCGCGATCATTTCGTCAAGCTGGGTCTGTGCCGTGCGTCCAGCCTGCGCAATCGTATTCGTCACGTCCTTGGTCGAGCTTGCGATCACAGGCAGGTTACCCCGCAGGCTTTCCATATTTTCCAAGGCATTGGCGGAGACTTCGGACAACCTTTCGACTTCGCGCCCGTTCTCCGAAATCAATGCATCCAGCCGTCCCGAATGTTCACCGAGGCGATCGGCGGCGAGCCGTCCGAGCGTATCGAGGTCGCGCGATTGCTGGGTGAGGAATTCGCGTGCCACGCTGAGCTCCCCATTGACGCGATGAAGGCGCGCCTCCAGCTGCTCGCTCTCCACCCGCAGAACCTGCGCCGCTTCTGCAAATTTCTCCGTCTCGCGGCGGCTCGTGCGCAGCGCGATCAGCCATCCGAGCGCGATCAGCGCGACGGGTGGTGCCCAGCTCCCGACCAAGGCGATCGCCTCCTGCGGTGTGACGCTCGCGAGACTGTCGCGATAGGCCCAGCCGAAAAACGCCGTCCAGCCAGCGATCGCGAGCAGGGCGAGGGTAGGCGCCAACCAACCCGAGCGCAGGCGAATTTCCTCTTCCTCATAGGATTCGAGATAGACATCTTCCGCAGGGTCCTCGCCGATCTCATCGTCGTGAAGGTCAAGGTCTTCGGCGGAGGCGATATCGTCCTGCTCGGGCGTGTCGCTGTCGATCGATTTGAGGTGCGTACGGTCCATGATTTCCACAATGTATCACCAGTACGCTGTGGATAAATAGCCTTTTAACCAAAACCTTGACCGGCGTGTATTCTATGCCACGTCTTACGTGTCTCAACCGGAGGAACCGCCACCCTTGCGTTTCGCGCTCATCTCGCTCGAAGAACCCGCCAATGGAGCCGATGGATCGCTGCGCGTATCGGGCAGAGCTATCTATCGCTGGCAGGCGGCGATGGCGCTGGCTTGCGGGTGCGAGCGCGTGTTGTGTTGGGCCCCGCGTGAGATCGCTGCGCCATTGGCCTTGCAGAAAGAGGTCGAGGGCAGGGGATCGCGGTTCCAGCCCGTCGGCGATTTGCACCGCCTTGCCCGCATTGTCGGGCCGGCTGACGAATTGCTGGTCTTTTCTCCCGGGCTGATGATCGATGAAGACCGGCTCGCGCATTTTGTCGAGGAAGGCCACGCGATTGCGACAATTCCTGCGCAAGAAGGCGGCGAGCAGGGTTTCGACCGGATCGACCTGACGCGGTTGGCGGCGGGCCTGATGTTCGTACCCGGCAGTCTCGTCGCGCAACTCGCGCAGCTCCCCGACGATTGCGAGCCGGGCGGCAGTCTGTTGAGAATCGCACTCCAGTCCGGTGTTCCGACGCGGCCGATGGCGAGCGAGGGCAGTGGCGTCTACCGGATCGTCCGGAGCGAGCAAGACAGCCGCGCGATCGAAAAGGGCTGGTTCGAACGCGACTGGGCGGCCAGCAGCGGGCCGAGGCGCGGCCTTTCGCGGACCCTCACCGATCTGGTCGGGCGGCGTAGCGTTCACGATGAACGCGCTTCTGGCTTTGCACTCGGCACGCTGGCGCTTGGTACACTCGCAGCGACGGGCCTCGCCGTGGGCGGCTATGCGGCGGCTTCGTTCGGTGCAGGCATCGTCGCGGCACTGGGCGGAGAAACCTATCGTCGTCTTCGCAGCGTGTCGAAGGCGCCCGGAACGACCGCCAAGCCGCGCTTCGCCGCCTGGCCGGCGATCTTCGTTGATGTCCTGCTCGCCGCTATCGTCGCCATGGCGCTCGACGAAGGTGCGGTGGCGGCATCCGATCGTATTTTCCTCGCCACCGCCCTGGTACTGGCGCTACGACTCGCCGATCGCGATTGGGGAGCGGCGCTGGCGGATCGTCCCGTGACTGCGGCCATGCTCGGTCTTGGGGCGGGGATCGGGTTATTGCTCCCCACAGTTCAGGTGCTGATTGTCGTCTGCCTCATACTCGCGCTCCATTTTGGGACGCGAGCGACACAAATAACCGCCGATTAACCTCGAACCTGCTATCGGATTGCGATGGATCAGGGCAGCCTTTCCCGCGGTAATAAGAACGGTTCGGCCGATGCCCTGCGCGACGCGCTGGTCCGCTGCGACCGGACATTGGGCGCGATTGGTCCGGTGCTGAGCCAGCTTGTCGCGGATAGCGACACCACGCTCTTCCATGAGGAAGTCCTTGCCCGGGTGCGCGGCATGCTCGACTCGCTCGCAGAGCGGCTTTTGCGACATTTTCTCGACGCTTCGGGAGCGGCGCAGGAAGAACGGGTGTCGGTTGCCAGCCTGGATCTCCTGACCCGTACACTGGGCGATGAGCCGGCGCTGCTGGGGCATCTCCATGCGCTCGCGATCGAATGGCGTCTCACCCAGCGTCTGTCGGAACGCCGCTCGATCGAACGGGTGCTGTCGCCATTGGTGCAAAAACTGGTCGGATCCGAAGACGCGGATCTGGCGCAAACGGCGATGGCATTTCTCACCGCGCAGGCCCGCTTTGTTCAGGCAGCTCAACGAATGCAGGTCGATCCGTCAGAATTGCCTGCCGATCTGTTGCATTCGAGCCTGACGATCCTGCGAAAGACGATTGGGAACCACCCCGATACGAGGCGCGCGGCGGACCTGGCGATCCGTCACGTGCAGGAAACCTACGATGAAGCGAAGACGCGGCTCGGTCTAGCTGCCGCGCTGGTATCCCGTGCATCGCTGCGTAAGCAGGCTCTCGATCCCGAAGCAGCGGGCATTGCACTGTTCGCGACGGCCTTGGGGGAGGCAAGCGCGCAAACGCGGGAGCAGACTGTTTTGGCAACGACCGAAGGTCAGGCCGTGCTGTTTGCCGTCATGTTGCGAGCGGCAGGTTGCGATCAAGACAGGACCGAACGCGTCCTGCTGTCCCTCTATCCCGAATTCAGTCTGCCGGAAGGGGTCGACGACCTGGACCGGCACCGGGCCGCATCGCTTCTTGCGGGCGATATCGGAGCGAGCGCGCGGATATGAACGCTCCTGAAAAGATCGAAGCGCACGCTTTCAGCGACCGGCGCGATCGTCTGGTATCTGCCGACGAGCCGCTGGCAGGTCTCCAGCTGCGCTGTGGCGGAGAAATCCCCGGTGTCATCGCGATCCCCGCATTGCTCGAAGAGGTCAGAAAGGCACGTCGTTACGGTCTCAAGATTGCACGTAGCATAACCGCGCGCGACGATGGCGAGGCAGTCTCGGCCTGGATCGAACTCACCCCGCTCGAGGATGGATGCGAGATCTACGTGCAGAACTGGCAGTCGCGCCCGCTCGATGAAACCGAGCACGCATCCGAGCGCGACGGCCCACCCTCCACCGAACGGGCGCTTGCCGATTTCACGGCGATCCTCGATGCCGATCAGCGGATTATCGCGGCGGAAAGCGAGGCGCGCGATCTCAAGCCGCTGCTCAAATCGATGGAGCGCCGCAAAAGCGAGCGCTGGACCGAGTTTGTTCATATCGACGGGCTCGGCGACGCTTCCACCATGCCGTGGCGTTTGCTCGATGGCGCGCATGCCGAAGTCGATTGTTCGGAGCGCAAATGGTTTGTCCGCCTTTTTCCCCGCCATACGCCTTCGGGCGATCTTGCGGGGCTCGAGCTGACCTTGACTGCCGATCGTCCGCTAGAGCGAACGTCGCGCGACGACGATCCTGACGATGCGGTCGATTACATGATCGCGCGCGATGTCGCGCCGGCACTGCGCCAGCCGCTTGCGCGGATCATCGCGAATGCCGAGACGATCCGCGCACGGCTCGCCGGCCCCTTGCCCGATCAATACAGCGACTACGCCGCGGATATCGCCTCTGCCGGGCAGCATTTGATGGCGCTGCTCGACGATCTGAGCGATCTCGAAGTCGTCGAGGCGACCGATTTCCGCACCGCGCCGGACAAGATCGACGTTGCAGACGTCGCTCGGCGCGCCGCCGGCATCGTGGGCGTCCGGGCGCGGGAAAAGGACATCGAGCTGGTGCTACCCGAGGAAGACGACCATGTGCCGGCAACTGCGGAGTTCCGCCGCGTTCTGCAGATCCTTCTCAATCTGCTCGGCAACGCGATCCGGTATTCACCCGAAGGTTCCCGCATCACGATCGAACTCGAACAGACCGGCCGCCACGCGTTCGTTCACGTAAGCGACGATGGCGACGGTATTCCCGCCGAAAAACGCGAGAAGATTTTCGACAAGTTCGAGCGGCTCGGCCGTTCGGGTGATGGTGGATCGGGCCTGGGGCTGTATATTTCACGCAGGCTGGCCCGCGCCATGGGCGGAGAGCTCGCCGTAACCAGCGAGGCGGGAGAGGGCGGACGCTTCACGCTGACGTTGCCCTTGGGGCCGGACGAAGACTGAGCGGCAATGCGCCAGGCTCAAATCGAGCAGCCTTTCTAAGACAGACGAAAAAAAGACCCGGCGCGCTGTTGCGGCCGGGTCTTGTTTCGCATTCCGGTTTATCCAGCGCCTGTGCCGAAGCGACGGGCGCTGGTGAACACTCAGCGCTTGTCGATCGACACGTAATCGCGCTGGGTGGGGCCGGTGTAGAGCTGGCGCGGACGGCCGATCTTCTGGCCAGGATCGGAGATCATTTCGTTCCACTGTGCGACCCAACCCACGGTGCGGGCGAGGGCGAACAGCGCGGTGAACATCGTTGTCGGGAAACCTATCGCCGACAGGATGATGCCCGAATAGAAATCGACGTTCGGGAACAGCTTCTTTTCCTGGAAATACGGATCGTTGAGCGCGATCTCTTCCAGTTGCAGCGCGGTTTCGAACACCGGGTCCTTGACGTCGAGCGCTTCGAACACTTCGCGCACCGTCTTCTGCATGACGGTCGCACGCGGATCGTAGTTCTTGTAGACGCGATGGCCGAAGCCCATCAGGCGGAACGGATCGTTCTTGTCCTTCGCACGCTCGATATAGTGCGGGATCTTGTCGGGCGTGCCGATCTCGTGAAGCATGTTGAGCGCAGCCTCGTTGGCGCCGCCATGCGCCGGGCCCCACAAACAGGCAATGCCCGCGGCGGTGCAAGCGAACGGGTTGGCGCCCGACGAACCGGCGAGCCGCACGGTCGAGGTCGAGGCGTTCTGTTCGTGATCGGCATGCAGGATGAAGATCCGGTCCATCGCCTTTTCGACCGCCGGGATCACTTCGTATTCCTCGGCCGGGACGCCGAAGGTCATACGCAGGAAATTGCCAGTGTAGGAGAGGTCGTTCTTGGGCTGCAGGAACGGCTGACCCACGGCGTATTTGTAGGCCATGGCCGCGATCGTCGGCATCTTCGCGATCAGGCGATGACTGGCGATCTTGCGCTGCTCGGGATCCGAAATGTCGGTGCTGTCATGGTAGAAGGCCGAAAGCGCGCCAACAACGCCGCACATGATCGCCATCGGGTGCGCGTCGCGGCGGAAGCCCTGATAGAACTGGCGCAGCTGATCGTGCACCATGGTGTGGCGCGTAATCGTATAGATGAAATCGTCGAGCTCGCCCTGGTTCGGCAATTCCTTGTTGAGCAGGAGATAGGCGACTTCCATGAAGGACGATTCTTCAGCCAGCTGACCGATCGGATAGCCGCGGTGCAGCAGCACGCCTTCTTCGCCATCGATGAAGGTCAGTCCGCTTTCGCAGCTCGCCGTCGAGGTGAAGCCGGGATCGTAGGTGAACTGGCCCGTTTTTGCATAGAGCTTGCGGATGTCGACGACATCGGGACCACAAGTTCCCGAAAGTTCGGGAAATTCGTAGCTTTCGCCGCCGGTTTGGAGTTTGGCCTGGTCGCTCACGCGCGATCCTCCGTAGTTAGGGTCATAGATTAAACCGCCTGATCGGCGATCCGTGCCAAACTTTCTTCCCTGCCGAGAAGAACAAGCACGTCGAAAATTCCGGGAGACTGGGTCGTCCCTGTCAGCGCGGCGCGCAGTGGCTGCGCCAGCTTGCCGAGGCCCAGTTGGAGCTCTTCGGCGAGCGCCTTGGTGCTGGCCTCCAGCGCGTCCAATGTCCAGTCCTTTTCCGCCGACAGCCGCTCATGGAGCAGCTTGAGCCGCTCGCGGCCTGTGTCGTCGAGTAGGATCGCCGCCTTTTCGTCGACATCGAGCGGACGGGTGCGCGTCAGGAAGGCAGCCCCGGTCGCTAGCTCGTCGAGATTCTTGGCGCGGGTCTTGAGTACCGGCATCGCCATTTCGAGCAATTCCAGCGCTGGTGGGTTGTCCATGCGGGCGGACACCAGTTTGGCGAGACGGGCATTGTCGGCCTCGCGGATGTGGTGCGCATTCATGTTGAGCAACTTCTTCAGGTCGAAGCGCGAGGGGCTCTTGCCGACATGGTCGAGATCGAACAACTCGACCGCTTCCTCGCGGGTGAACTCTTCCTTGTCGCCGTGGCCCCAACCCAGGCGAAGCAGGTAGTTGAACAGCGCTTCGGGCAAGATACCATGCTCGTCGCGATAGGCTTCGGCCCCCAATGCACCGTGTCGCTTGGACATCTTGGCGCCATCCGATCCGTGGATCAGCGGGACATGGGCATAGATCGGCTCGGGCCAGTCCATCGCGCGATAAATCGGCAGCTGGCGGAAGGCGTTGTTGAGATGGTCGTCGCCGCGGATCACATGGGTCACGCCCATGTCGTGATCGTCGACGACCACGGCGAGCATGTAGGTCGGCGTGCCGTCGGCGCGCAGGATGATGTAATCGTCGAGCTCGGCATTCTTGACCTTGACCGTGCCCTGGACCGCATCCTCGATGCTGGTTTCGCCATCGGTCGGGGTCTTGAGGCGGATTGTGTAAGCCTGCCCCTCCTGCTCAGGACCGGGCTCGCGATCGCGCCAGCGCCCGTCGTAACGCATCGGTTGCTTGTTGGCGCGCTGCTCGGCACGCATTGCCTCGAGCTCTTCCGTCGTGGCGAAGCACTTGTAGGCGTTGCCGCTCTCGAGCAATTTGTGTGCGACTTCGGCATGCCGCTCGGCGCGCTGAGACTGGAACACCGGCTCCTCATCAAAATCGAGGCCCAGCCAGTCGAGCCCGTCGATGATCGCGTCGATCGCTTCGCTCGTGCTGCGTTTCTTGTCGGTATCTTCGATCCGGAGCAGCGCCTTGCCGCCATGATGGCGCGCGTAGAGCCAGTTGAACAGCGCGGTGCGCGCGCCGCCGATATGAAGAAAACCCGTAGGCGAGGGCGCAAACCGGGTGACTACGGGCGCAGACGCGTTCGTCTCGCTTGCCATTCGAAAAACCTTCCTGTCCTATGCGGCCGTGGGGCGAGGGGAAGCACCATTGGAGCCGCTCGACGCCGAGCCGGGGCATGAGCCGGAGGCCGACGCTGCATTGCAGCAAAGCCAATGGCGAAACCGCACGCGATTGTCCAGCGCGGCGGGATGGATCGACGCGCGTCTCGACGCCGCCGGTTTCGACCGCGCGCCGTGGCTGGCAGTGGCGCTGGGTGGAGGCATTGCGGCGTGGTTCGTGCTCCCGAGTGCCGGCTGGTGGGTCGCGTTGATAGGGCTATGTTCCTTAGGCGCGGTAGCCTCATGGTCGAACGATCGCCTCGCCGAATATTATCCGTTCTTACGCAGTTCTCTGCTGGCTGTTTCGCTGGTGGCGCTGCTCGGTATCGCGCTCGTATGGGCCAAATCGGAGCTGATCGGGGCGTCGCCAATCGACCGTCCGCTGGTCACCACGATCGATGGCCGGATTATCGCTCGAGAAGAGCAACCGGCGCGAAACCGTGTGCGACTGACATTTGCGACAAGACTGGATGACGCGGGCGACGCAAAGGCGATCCGGGTCAATCTCCCGCTCGATCTCGACCGAACCGATTATGTCGAAGGCGCGACCCTGCGCTTGCGCGCACGCCTGATGCCACCTGCTCCGCCAATGCTTCCGGGAAGCTACAATTTTGCGCGCGCGGCCTGGTTCAACGGTTTGAGCGCCACGGGTTCGGTGATCGGCGAACCGCAACTCAAAGAAGCGGGTGATGGCGGAGGCTTTATCGCCAGCGCCCAAAGGCGCCTTGCCGCGCATGTTCGTTCGCAGCTCGGCGGTTCGCCGGGGGCTATTGCCGCAGCGTTTGCCAGCGGCGATCGCGGCGCGATCGATGAGGCGGACGACGATGCAATGCGCGATGCCGGGCTGACGCATCTTCTCTCGATCAGCGGCGTTCATGTCAGCGCCGTCGTGGCGGCGGCATATTTCATCGCGATCAAGCTCCTTGCGCTGTGGCCGTGGCTTGCCTTGCGCGTTCGGCTGCCTGTGGTCGCGGCTGCGATCGCTGCCGGTGCGGGAATAGGATACACGCTGCTGACAGGGGCAGAGGTTCCGACCGTGCGCAGCTGCGCTGCCGCCTTGCTGGTGCTGTTCGCGCTGGCCCTGGGGCGCGAGCCCTTGTCGATGCGGATGCTGGCGGTCGCCGCCGGAGGCGTGATGCTACTGTGGCCGGAATCCGTGGTCGGCCCGAGTTTCCAGATGAGCTTTGCCGCGGTCATGTCGATCATCGCACTCTCGGAGACCGAGGCCGTTCGCCGCTTCATGAGCGCGCGGGAGGAAGGCGCAGCGGCGCGTATCGTACGCTGGCTCGCCATGCTCCTGCTCACGGGCCTGGTGATCGAGATCGCGCTGATGCCGATCGCGCTCTACCACTTCAATCGCTCCGGGCTTTACGGCGCGCTGGCCAATGTCATTGCGATCCCGCTGACAACCTTCATCACAATGCCACTGATCGCACTCGCGCTGCTGGCGGACCTCTTCGGCCTCGGCGCGCCACTCTGGTGGCTGTGCGGAAAGTCGCTCGACCTGCTGCTCGCCATCGCCCATTTCACCGCTGACCGTCCGGGCGCGGTGAAGCTACTGCCAACCATGGCGCGCTGGCACTTCGCGCTGTTCATCGCGGGCGGCCTGTGGCTGGCGCTATGGCATGGGCGAGGGCGGCTGTATGGCTTCGTGCCTGTCGCGGTGGGGGCGATCGCATTGCTCACGCTGCAGCCGCCCGACGTGCTGGTGACCGATGACGGTCGCCATGTCGCGCTGGTCGATGCAGACGGACGCGGTGCGGCGCTGCTCCGCGACACCAAATCCGATTACGTTCGCGACAACCTGTCCGAACAGGCGGGGCTCGATGGCAATCTGCGTGTTCTCGGCGATAGTCCGGAAGCGAACTGCAACCGCGACTTCTGCACCGCGACAATGGAGCGCGGCGGGCGCACATGGCGGCTGCTGCTGTCGCTGGGTCGCGACAATGTCCCCGAGCGCGATCTTGCGGCCGCCTGCGCCGCGGCCGATATCGTCATCGCCGATCGCTGGCTGCCCCGCTCGTGCCAGCCGCGCTGGCTGAAGGCAGATCGCCGCTATCTGAAGGAAAGCGGAGGCCTGTCGATTAATCTTGCTAATCGTCGGATCACCAGCGTGGCTCAACGCGAAGGCGTCCATGGCTGGTGGCGGGGCGGGAGATAAAGATCCGCCATTGCGAGCGGTGCCAAGCAACTCGGGGCGGACAGCGCCGAGACCGAATTGCTGCACGGCGTCGCCGCTCGCAATGACGGGACGAGGTCAGACCACTTGATCGCGGTTTTCGTCGCGGTGCTTCTTCAGGTATTTCATGAATGGCGTGCCGCCGGTACCGACGTCGGGATCGTTGCCCGCAATGCTGCCCGCCTGCTTGTTGATATAGCTCGCCGCATATTCGAGATGCCGCGTTCGGAAGCGCGCCGACTGTTCAAGACAGGCGTTGAATGCGTCTTTCAGCGCTTGATCGGCTTGGTTGCTTACGAAGTCGCGCAAGGTCGATTGGCTCGCGAGATCTTCGATGAACCGGCGATGCTCGACCGGGCGATACTGGTGCAGCTCGTCGAGGAACTGGCGCAGCGGATCGTCGGAGTGGCCGACCTGGAACAGCGCGTCCATCGCCGGGACGATCGAGGACTGGCTGCCGGTCTGCCCGCGATAAGCCTGCGGCTTGCCTTCGAAGCGGTCCATCCCCTCGTAAACGAGCCCGCCGCCGTCCAACGCGGGATTGTTGGCCCAGCCATGGATGTAAGGCCGCACACGGTGGAAATACATGTAGGGATCGCACCGCTCGGGCATGCGCGCGAAGTGGCTGTAGATGCGCTCCCACGCCTCGTCCATTTCGCGCAGCAGCCGCGTTGCTCTGGGGGCGTCGCCATCCTTTGCGATGGTTACCAGTCGCGCCGCGTTGTCGAGCAGGACGCCGGCCTCGGCCTCGATCGCGACATGGATCAGCACGAACCAGTTTTCGTCGGCACCTCCGAGGAAATTCTGGTGCACGGCGATATTGTCGAGCGAGATCGGGCCCGATTTGTCGAGCCGGTACCAATTGTCGAGCACATAACCCGAATAGGGCAGCAACGGCGCCTGGCCGAGGCGATCGGCGAGCGCGCAGATCGGGCGCGACAGTTTGGCGGGCAGATGGGCCGGGGGATCGTCCTCTCCCCAGACATAGGCCTGCACAAGGAAGGAATAATGCACCATCGCGGTGCGGACGTCTTCTTCGGAGGCGGATTGTACCCAGTTGCCGATTTCGGGATCGGGCAGCGCATCGAGAAAATGCCTCACCCGGCCGGTGGTCAGCAGGGCGGAAAGATTGTTCGCAGCCTCGAGGATCGGGGCGAACCGATCGGGAAGCGAGATTTCATCGATTTCATATTGCGAAAGATAGCCGCGCTCGCGGCTTAAACCGTAGTCTTTGAGCTCCATGATGTAAGGTGTCCGCCGGGCGCGGGTTGGGCCGCCCGGACGCGTGATCGAGTATCAAATACTATTTTCGCGCTCAAGGGCTGAGAAACCGGCCGGAACCTACACCCCCGCTCGGCGTAGGTTTCCCGACCCATCACGATCCCTCCCGGGACACCCAATCGGAGACTTGCCATGAACGTCAAGATGATCGCCGCCCCCGCACTGGCCCTTTCGACCCTGTCGCTCGGTGCGTGCGCGCAGAACTATTCGATCGAAGGTGCTGCCGTGGGCGCCGCGGCCGGTGCCGCCGTCGCCGCGATCACCGATCAGGACATCACGACTTACGCCGCCGCCGGCGCCGCTGCGGGGGCGATTGCAGGGTATTTTACCGACAAGGACGATGATTGCGACGGCTTCTATGACGACAACCGCCGCGGCTATCTCGACGACGATTGCCGCTACACCGACGGTTATCGCGACTACTGGCGCGACTGATCAGGCCAGATAGACAACCAGATACCGTGCGATGAGGAGCGCCAGTATAATGGCGTTCCCACGCACGGATTTCAGCCACATCGCCGCGCCCATCAGCACCAGCAGAACCACGGTCGTCGCGATCGAATAGGGGCGCAGGATGACCTCGCGGAACGCGGGTATCGTCATCAAGAAGGCCCATTGGACGAAGACGAGCGCGATCAGGATACCGATCACTGTGCGCCGCACGCGGAAATAGTGCGTGTCGAGATCGTGGAAGTCGGCCGGGTCCGTTGGAAAGACGAGCCGTGCCGCGAGGTAATAGGCACTCGCGAAAGCCAATATCCCGAGCAATGTGCCCGGCGTCAGTGAAATGAGATCGCGCACGACCCAAGCGAAGACCCAGAAGCTCATCAGGTCGAGCATCACGAAGATCGCGAACAGCGGGGTGAGCCAGCCGATCCGGAAACGGACGTCGTCGGCCTCGCTTCTGAACAGTTTTTCGAGCGAGGCACCGAAACCCGACAGCAGTTCGACGACCGACAGGCCCAGCACCAGGGCATAGAGGACGAAGATGAATTCGAATTCGGTCATGCGTCGGTTCCGGCAAAACTGACCAGCAAGTCGTAGGCCTGCTTGTCGGCGACGCCCGCTACCTTGGCCCCATTGCGCAGCCAGAAGGTGTGTTTAACGATCTCGGCTTGCTGCTCTATGCCGTATTTATGCAGCGGCTGGCCCGGCTTCAGCGCGTAGTCGTAGCGGCAGAACGGATGGCGGTGGAGGAGCAGGTACCAGTCTCCACGCGTCTGGGTCTGCCAGACATGGGTCATTTCATGAATGAACAGCCCCTGCCGCAGCAGTGGGACGGCGGCGAAATCGTCGCAATAGGCTTCGCCCATCGGGTGGAAATGCAAATGGCCGCGCGGGGCCATCGTGACCTTGCGCGGCTGGAACGGCATGAATTTGCGGCGCCGGATGCGCACCTTGCTGTAATCGATCGCGCTGCCGAACATCGAGCGGGCGAGATCGACCTCACCCGCGGTCAGCGTGCGTTCCCCGCCGATCGGACAGGCGGGGAGGGGGGCTGCGGCCTCGCTCAGTTGGCCGCCTCGCCCACGCGCTCCACCTTGGCATCGAGACTGGTCTTGTCGCCATCGGCGAAGGTCAGGGTGATCTCCCTGGTCGCGCTTTCGTCGGCGGGATCGATTCCGAATACCATCGCGTGTAGCCCGCCTTGCTCGAGCGCAACCGTCTGCCCGGCGGGGATGGCGATACCGTCGACCGTTTCCATGGTCATCACGCCGTTGTCCATCTTGCTTTCATGCAGCTCGACCCGATCGGCCCCATCGAGATAGATCGCCGCGAGCTCGGTTTCCTTGTCGGACGTGTTGGCGAGCGTGAGATAGATCGCGCCGGGCCGTCCGTCGACGACCGGCAGGACGAGCCGCGCATCGCTGACCGTGATCCCGGCCTTGGCGTCCATGCCTTCGATGGGTTCGGCAGTGGGCTGTTCGGTAGCGCTATCGCACCCGGCAAGCAGGGCCAAGCCGAGGAAAAGGGGAGTCCAGCGCATATCGTCGTGTCCTTCGTCGAAACAGGTGGCCCGACTAGCGATGCCAATCCCTTGCGACAAGAAAAACCCCACCTATATCGCCCTCGTCAATACACGAGCCGCCAAGCGGACTTGCCGGGCATCCGGGGGTCCAACGAAGCGGCGTCCAACAACGAAGCAACAGGCAGGAATACATATGAGCAAGGTTATCGGTATCGACCTCGGCACCACCAACAGCTGTGTCGCGGTGATGGATGGCGGCAAGCCCAAAGTTATCGAAAACTCCGAAGGCGCGCGTACCACGCCCTCGATTGTCGCCTTTACCAAGGACGGCGAGCGCCTGATTGGTCAGCCGGCCAAGCGCCAGGCGGTCACCAATCCCGACAACACCCTTTTTGCAATCAAGCGTCTGATCGGCCGCCGGTTCGACGATCCGCTGACCAAGAAGGACAAGGAACTCGTCCCCTACGACATCGTCAAGGGCAAGAACGGCGACGCCTGGGTCGAAGCCGGCGGCGAAGAATATTCCCCCTCCCAGATTTCCGCCTTCATCCTCCAGAAGATGAAGGAAACCGCCGAGAGCTATCTCGGTGAAGACGTCAACCAGGCGGTCATCACCGTCCCGGCCTACTTCAACGACGCCCAGCGCCAGGCCACCAAGGATGCCGGCCAGATCGCCGGCCTCGAAGTGCTGCGCATAATCAATGAGCCGACGGCCGCGGCACTCGCCTATGGCATGGACAAGGACGACGGCAAGACGATCGCCGTTTACGACCTTGGCGGCGGTACGTTCGACGTTTCGATCCTCGAGATCGGCGATGGCGTGTTCGAAGTGAAGTCGACCAATGGCGACACCTTCCTTGGCGGCGAAGACTTCGACAGCGCGATTGTCGAATGGCTGGCCGAGCAGTTCAAGAAGAAGGAAAACATGGACCTGAAGAGCGACAAGCTTGCTCTCCAGCGCCTGAAGGAAGCGGCCGAGAAAGCCAAGATCGAGCTGAGCTCCGCCCAGTCGACAGAAGTCAACCTGCCCTTCATCACCGCACGCATGGAAGGTGGCTCGTCCACCCCGCTGCACCTTGTCGAAACGATCAGCCGTTCGGACCTCGAAAAGCTCGTCGGCGACCTGATCAAGCGCACCCTCGAACCGTGCAAGAAAGCACTGAAGGATGCCGGTGTCGACAAGGGCGGCGTCGATGAAGTCGTGCTGGTCGGCGGTATGACCCGCATGCCGAAGGTCCGCGAAGTCGTCGAAGAATTCTTCGGCCAGAAGCCGCATACCGGTGTGAACCCGGACGAAGTCGTTGCCATGGGCGCTGCGATCCAAGCCGGCGTGCTGCAGGGCGACGTCAAGGACGTACTGCTGCTCGACGTGACCCCGCTGTCGCTGGGTATCGAGACGCTGGGCGGCATCATGACCAAGATGATCGATCGCAACACCACGATCCCGACCAAGAAGACGCAGGTCTATTCGACCGCCGAGGACAACCAGAACGCGGTGACGATCCGGGTTTTCCAGGGCGAACGCGAGATGGCGCAGGACAACAAGCTGCTCGGCCAGTTCGACCTCGTCGGAATACCGCCCGCACCGCGCGGCGTGCCGCAGATCGAAGTCACCTTCGACATCGACGCCAACGGCATCGTCAACGTGTCCGCCAAGGACAAGGGCACGGGCAAGGAACAGCAGATCAAGATCCAGGCCTCGGGCGGTCTGAACGACAACGACATCGAGCAGATGGTCCAGGACGCGGAGAAATTCGCCGAAGAGGACAAGAAGCGTCGCGAGCAGGCCGAAGTCCGCAACCAGGGCGACAGCCTCGTCCACCAGGCCGAGAAGCAGCTCGAAGAGAACGGCGACAAGATCGACGCCGGGCTCAAGGGTGAGATCGAAACCGCGATCGCCGAAACCAAGACGGCGCTCGAAGGCGACGATATCGATGCGATCAAGGCCAAGACCGAGAAGCTCACCGAGCTGTCGATGAAGATGGGCCAGGCGATCTACCAGCAGCAGCAGGATGCCGGTGCATCCGATGCGTCTGCTGCCGACGCCGCCGCCCAGGAGGCCTCGCAGGACGACGACGTCGTCGATGCAGAGTTCTCCGAAGTCGACGAAGACGAGAGCAAGTAAGCCCGATGCAAACCACCACCGCCACCGATGCCCCGCGCATCGGTGGCGGTAAGGTTTGCGGGACCTGACCTATGCCAGCTACCAGCATCGATTATTACGAAACGCTCGGCGTCTCCCGCACTGCGGATGGCGCCACGATCAAGAGCGCCTATCGCAAGCTCGCGATGCAGCACCACCCGGATCGCAATCCGGGCTGCAACGAGAGCGAAGGCAAGTTCAAGGCAATCAGTGAAGCCTATGATTGCCTGAAGGATCCGCAGAAGCGTGCGGCCTACGACCAATACGGCCACGAACGCTACACCCAGGCCGCCAGCGGCGGTGGCGGTGGACGCGGCCATCCGGGCGGCGATTTTGCCGATCTGGGCGATATCTTCGAAACCATCTTCGGCGGATTTGCTGGAGGTGGCGGTCGCCAGCAGGCGCGTCGCGGTGCCGATCTGCGCTACAATCTCGAAGTCACCCTCGTTGAGGCCTTCCACGGCGCCGAACGCCAGATCACCATCGAAACCAGCCAGGTCTGCGAGACCTGCGAAGGCGATGGCGCCGAACCGGGCACGGGCTTGCGGACCTGCAATCTCTGCAAGGGTGTGGGCCAGGTTCGCGCGCAGCAGGGTTTCTTCATGGTCGAGCGCACCTGCCCCAATTGTCACGGCCGCGGCCAGGTGATCGAAAAGCCGTGCCATTCCTGCGGCGGCGAGGGTCGTGTCGACAAGCCGACCACGCTCGACATCACCATCCCCAAGGGCGTCGACACCGGCACGCGTATCCGCCTTTCGGGCAAGGGCGAGGCCGGGCCGTTCGGCTCCGCGCCGGGCGATCTCTACATTTTCCTGCGCGTGAAAGACCACAAGGTGTTCGAGCGCGACGGATCGAACCTCGTTACCGAAGTGCCGATCAGTTTCACCACGGCAGCGCTTGGCGGTTGCATCTCGATCCCCAATCTCGATGGTGAGACAGTGTCGATCGACATCCCCGCAGGCATCCAGTCGGGCAAGCAATTGCGTCGCCGGGGCGCGGGCATGCCGGTGTTGCAGGCGCGCGGTCGCGGCGACCTGATCGCCGAAATCGTGGTCGAGACGCCGACCAAGCTCTCCAAGGAGCAGAAGGCGATCCTCGAGCAGTTCCGCGAAACCGAGACCGGTGACGAATGCCCGAACTCGAAGGGCTTCTTCGACCGGCTCAAGGATGCGTTCGCAGGCTAGCCCATACGCGCTTCGACTTCTGCGCGTATCCTGTCGACCAAGTCACGATCGGCTTTCAGACGCGGCTGTTCCTCGTCGAGCACGGCATTGAACAGTGCGCGTTTGAAATCCCGGATCGTTTCGGTGTCGAGCCGCTCGTCGAGCGTTGAGTTGATGATGTCGATCATCCGCTCGGCGCCGTGGAGCCGCCCCCACAGATAATCGTTCTCGCGATAGGTCCGGCTGAAAAAGGCCCCGAAATTGTAGAATTCGGTTCCGCGTAGCGTCTCCGAGGTACCGCCGTCGCGGATGGACAGGGCGTCGTCAGGGCTGATCCGGTCGACTTTTACCGGATCGAATTCGGTCAGTCCTTCGCCGCGCAACAGGGGCAGGGTCACCGTGTCGAAAAACGGGAAGCCGAGATAGGACAGCAGCATCCGGCGCTTGAGCGCGCTCGAGAGCTGGCTCATCGTATTGGCCAGCAGTTGGTCGACCGCGAGGTCGGTCTCCTTGAGCCCACGCCGTTCGCCGATTGCCTCGAGCACCACGCCGGGATCGGCCTCAAACGCTTCTGCAATCTCGGCGAAGCCTTCCCCTAGCGACGAGGCAGGTTCGCGATCGAGGTACATGGACAGCGCATCGTAGACTGCACTGCGCGCGATCTCGCGCTCATTTTCCGGAATCGACTCCTCGCCCTCCCAGTCGCGGGTGAGCCGCCGCGCAAGCAGACGCAAGCGGCGGATCCGGAACGGGAGGTCGTGTGTGCGGAAGAATTCGATAGCCTCCGCGCTCGCTGCGCCCTTCGCTCCCGAAATCTGCAATCCGCGCTCATCGCGCAGATAGCGGTGCAGCCGCGCATCGATCTCTCCGGTTTCGAGCCCGAGTTCGGGTGCCCCCTCGCGGATGGTCGCGGCGAGCGTGGTTACGATCCCGTTGAACTTCGCTTCGCCGTATCCGTGAAAGGCATAACCCGCCTGCTTGGCGGCGGCGGTCTGCGCCTTGCCACGCCAGGCCGTGAGCCGCGCGACCGTCGGGCTGTCGAGAAACAGGGTGCGGCCAAACAGCTTTTCGACCGTCGCTGTGACATCGGGACGCAAGGCCTCGACCGTGTCGCGCAACCGTTCGACCTCGCGCGAATGGGCTGCCAACTGGTCGAGGCTGTCGCGCACCGGCTGCTCGCGCGGAATCGTCGAGAGCGAGCCGAAGATCACAGGGAAGAACCCTGGCGGGCGATCGTCTTCGCGCAAAGCTCTACCAACGCGATCGGGCCGCGGATCGATATAGACGATGCGGCGATCCACCTCGCGCTGGGCTGGGCGTTCGGACAGGAGGGAGATCACTTGCTCGAACGGCGCATTGTTGAGGACCGAGCCATCGATCAACGCGACCCGGTCGAGATTTCCAGCGCGCGCATGGGCGGGCAGCAGCTTGCGCAGATAGCGATCGCGCCGAGGCCAGTCTATTTCGCGCTCGGCCACAAGTTTGTCGAGTTCGGCAAGCTGGAAGGCAGGGAACGCACCGGGAAAACTGGCCGTGGCGCGGGCGGCGAGCACCAGTTCGGGCCGCGCTGCCAATTGCTCTCCGCCGAAAGCGCGGAAGCCCATGGTCAGACGATGTTCGCTCTCTGCAACCTGCGACGGACTGTGCAGGCGCAGGGTTTCGAGATGGCCCTTGAAATCCGTTGCGGTGACGATCGCATCGAGCGGATGGTTGGGCGGGAGCAGGCGAGGACCGCACGCCTTGTCTTTCATCGCCACCAGGGCGTTGTCTATCAGACGGCTGAAATGGATCCCCGAAAACGGCGGCTCGAACCAGCGCGAGCGGATAAGGCGCGACAGCTTGTTCCGCACCTCGTTACGCGTTTCGGGCGCTACGCTTTCGTTGATCGCGTTTCCGGGGCGATTGAGCAATGCGAGTATCAGCGGCGAGGCGAGCGATTTTGCATAGCGCGTCCACAGCTGTGCATCGGGATCGAGCAGACGATCGGTGTCAGCCTCGGCCAGCCACATTTCGGTCAGCGGTTCGAGCGAGCCGCCGTTGTGCAGCGCTTCGGCCAGAAAGAGCCCGTTGATACCGCCAGCGCTCGAGCCGGCGATGATATCGTTCAGCACCCGCAGCCGGATTCCCGAACGATCTTCGATGGTTTCCAGGAAGCGGCGGTAAACCCTTGCCGTGGCGGATAATTCCTGCGCTTTTTCTCCAGGATCGCGGTGGAAGTCGCAACTCGCTCGCGCGACGTGCCAGACTTCCTTGGTCACGCCATGCATATAGACCGCAAGGCTGATGCCGCCATAGCAGACAAGGGCGATCCTGAGTTCCTTCTGGCGCATTGTCACCGTGATGGCAGGGACCGTGGAGCGGGGCAACAGCGACGCTTGTGTTCCGCAAATGTTCTGGCTAACGAATGGTCATGGCAAAGCCCAAGAAACGTTATGTCTGCCAGGCCTGCGGAAGCGTCGCGTCGCGCTGGCAGGGGCAGTGCGGCGAGTGCAAGGAATGGAACTCGCTGGTCGAGGATGCCCCGGCGACGGTGTTTTCCCAAAAGCACGATCTGTCCTCCGGCGGGCGCCTCATCGCGCTCGAAGGGATGGAGGAGGTCGGCACCCCTCCCGAGCGTTTGACCACCGGCCTCGCCGAATTCGATCGCGCGCTGGGCGGCGGTCTGGTTGCAGGCAGCGCGATCCTGATGGGGGGCGATCCGGGGATCGGGAAGTCGACCCTGCTCCTGCAAGCGGCGGCCAATATCGCCAAAAGCGGCCCCAGGAACATGGGCGGCGCGGTGTATATTTCGGGCGAGGAAGCCGCGGCGCAGGTCCGCATGCGCGCCCGTAGGTTGGACGTGGCCGATGCGCCGGTGCGGTTGGCCAGCGCAACCAATGTGCGCGATATCCTCACCACGCTGGGGCAGGGCGCTCCGCCCGCATTGATCGTGATCGATTCGATCCAGACGATGTATTCCGACCAGATCGAAGGCGCGCCGGGTACGGTGAGCCAGGTGCGCGGGTGCGCGTTCGAGCTGATCCGCTTCGCCAAGGAATGCGGGAGTGCGCTGGTCCTGGTCGGTCACGTGACCAAGGACGGCAACATCGCCGGCCCGCGCGTGCTCGAACACATGGTCGATGTCGTGCTCGCGTTCGAGGGCGAGCGATCGCACCAGTACCGGATCCTGCGCGGGCTCAAGAACCGCTTCGGCCCGGTGGACGAGATCGGGGTGTTCGCGATGGGCGCCGAAGGACTGGCCGAGGTTGCGAACCCCTCGTCGCTGTTCCTTTCGGGTCGCGAAGACCCGGTGGCGGGAAGCGCCGTGTTCCCAGCCATCGAGGGGACACGCCCGGTGCTGGTAGAAATCCAGGCGCTGGTGGTGCGCCTGCAAAGCGGGGCGACACCGCGCCGAGCCGTGGTGGGTTGGGACAGCGGACGATTGGCAATGCTGCTCGCCGTGCTCGAATCTCGCTGCGGACTGAATTTCTCCTCGGCCGAAGTCTATCTCAATGTTGCCGGGGGCTATCGTCTTGCCGATCCGGCCGCCGATGTCGCGGTCTGTGCGGCGCTCGTGTCGGCGATGGCGGACAAGCCTCTGGCGGCACGTGCGACCTGGTTCGGCGAAGTTTCGCTGGCGGGCGAGGTGCGACCGGTCGCCCATTCGGCCATGCGGCTGCGCGAAGCGGCAAAGCTCGGCTTCGACAATTCCAACGGACCTCCGATCGACGAAGCCAAGAGTATCGAGGGAGTTAACCACCGCTCGATCGATCTCCTGCCCAAACTCGTTGACCGCATCATGGGTGGGGCCTAATTCCCCCAACAATGACGGGTTTCGATTTAGTTGTATTGCTGATCGTGGGGCTTGGCGCGATCACCGGGTTCATGCGTGGGTTCGTGGAGGAAGTCCTCGGGCTGTTCGCCTGGGTCTGCGCAATTCTTGCGATCCGTTTCCTGCACACTCCGCTGACGGCGGCGATCGCTCCCTATCTCGATTTCAATAATGGCGCACCGGTGCTGGCGTTCGCGATCCTGCTGCTGGTGCCCTATGCCGTGGTGAAAGTGATCGCGAACAATTTCGGCGAATCGATGCGGAACTCTCCGCTTGGCCCGTTCGACCGCTTGCTCGGCTTCGGGTTCGGGACGGTGAAGGGCGTGATCATCACCGTTTTCGCGTTCTCGGTCCTGGTGCTGGGGTACGATTCTGTGTGGGGCATCAGTGGACGCCCCGCCTGGATGACGCAGGCGCGGAGCTACACTTTCATCAATTCCGCCAGCCAGTCGCTGGTCGAAATAATTGCCGAGCGTCGTCAGGCGCTGGAGCGTGAGCGGGCAGAGGAATCGGCCGGGACCGAACCCGAAACCGCCAGCTGACATGGCGGGTGACACCGCGGGTACGGCGGAACTCTATACACCCGAGATGCTGCGCCTGGCGACCGAGCTCGCCGATTTCCCGCTTGCGGGGGAATGGCAGAACATGGGCGAAGCGCGATCGACCACCTGCGGCAGCACGCTGCGATTGGGATGCGATCTTGATCCCGATCGCCGGATCGCCGGGCTTGGCCTGCAGGTAAGCGCCTGCGCGATCGGACAGGCCGCTGCGGCGATCTTTGCACATCATGCCGTTGGCCGGAACGAGCGCGAGATTGTAGATTGCCTCGCCGGGCTCCACGCCTGGCTCGCTGGAGAGGGCAAACGGCCCGCCTGGCCCAGGCTCGACCTGCTCGACCGTGCCAGTAATTATCCTGGCCGTCATGGCGCCATCCTGTTGCCGTGGACGGCTGCCGCCAAGGCGCTTTCCCTCCCGGCGGAGCCGGAGTAGAACATCTCCCGATATCAATTCGCTAGGGGGAGAGCGATGGGGGATACGTTGCACGGGCAAGAGCCCACGGCGAAGGAATTGCGGCTCGTCATCGCCGCCAGTTCGGCCGGCACGGTGTTCGAGTGGTACGATTTCTTCATCTACGGAACGCTCGCCTACATCCTGAAGGATGCGTTCTACGACGTCGATAACGATACGCTTGGGCTGCTTCTCGTCTGGTCGACCTTTGCGGTCGGTTTCGCATTCCGCCCGATCGGCGCCATCCTTTTCGGGTTTCTCGGCGACAGGCTGGGGCGCAAATACACCTTCCTCGTCACCGTCACGCTGATGGGGATCGCCACAGCCGGAGTCGGGATGATCCCGACGGTCGGTTACGTCGAAGGTACCTATGGGAGCGCCTGGATCGTGGCGGTACCGATCCTCGTCATCCTGTTGAGGATTATGCAGGGTCTCGCTCTCGGCGGCGAATATGGCGGCGCAGCGATCTATGTCGCCGAACATGCCCCGCCCGAAAAACGCGGGTTCTATACCGGGTTCATCCAGGCGAGCGTGGTGGGCGGCTTCGTCCTGTCCATCGCCGTGATCCTGCTTTGCCGGGCCATTCTGCCCGAAGAACAGTTCACGGCCGAAGGCTGGGGGTGGCGCGTACCCTTCCTGCTATCGATCATCCTGCTGGCAGTGTCGCTCTGGATGCGGCTCAAACTGTCGGAGAGCCCCGTATTCCAGGCGATGCGCGAAGCTGGCGAGACGGCGGGGAATCCCTTCGTCGAGAGCTTCACCTATCCCGGCAACAAGAAGCGCATCCTGGTCGCATTTGGCGTCACCGGGGTGCTGACCACCATCTGGTACACCGCCTTTTTCTCCGGCCTTGGCTTTCTGCGCGGTCCGATGCGGCTCGACGAGACGCTGGTCGAATGGCTGCTCCTGCTGGCCGGGCTGATTGCGATGAGTTTCTACGTCATCGTTGGCAAATGGTCGGATCGGGGGGGCCGCAAGAAACCGATCGTGATCGGTGCGGTGGCAGCTCTGGCGCTGTTGTTTCCGATTTTTTGGGGATTGGGCGCGCTCGCCAATCCGGGCCTTGCGCGCACGGCAGCGGATGTCCCGGTGGTCGTCTCCGGTCCGGAGTGTCGCACCGATCCCTTTGCCGACCTGTTCGATCGCGCGCAGAGCGATTGCGGAAAGGTGCTCGAAACGCTGATCGCCAACGGGGTCGCGTATTCCGTCGTCCAGGCAGATGATCTGGTCGTAACCGCCGCCGATACGACTATCACGCTCGACGACACATGGTTCGCCGCGAACGAGGGAGCATCCTCCGCCCGCGCAGCAGGATTGCAGGCGGCGCTGACGGAGCGTGGGTTCGATTTCTCGCGCCAGGTTCCGCCGCTCCCCAACCTTGTCGGCATCCTTTTCTTGCTGCTGGGTCTCGGCGTGCTGTCTGCGCTCACTTACGGGTCGGTGGCCGCGCTTCTGACCGAGATGTTCCCGGCGAAAATCCGCTACAGCTCGATGTCGATTCCCTATCATTTCGGCGCGGGCTACCTTGGCGGCTTCCTGCCCTTGATTGCCGGGATCATCGTCGCGCGCACAGGCAACGTCTATGCTGGCCTGTGGTACACGATCGCAGTGGTCGCGGTGGGGCTGGTTATCGTATTATGGGGGGTGAAGAGCGGCCCGCCGCGCGATTTCGATGATTCGGGAACACCGCCGCCGGTTTCCCCTGCTGCCCCTTAGGACTTCATGCCCGATCTTCCCCCGCCGAACCTGAAGCTGACCGTCGATCGCGCCGCACTGGCCGATAATTGGCGGGCGCTCGATCGACTGTCGGGCGAGGCACGCGCCGGTGCGGCGGTGAAGGCCGATGGCTACGGGCTCGGGGTAAAGCTCGTCGCGTCGACGCTTGCAGAAGCCGGTTGTCGCGATTTCTTCGTCGCGCATTGGTCCGAGGTGCCGGACCTGCTCGACGTCGTGCCGGCCGAGCAGATATCGGTTCTGCATGGTCCGATCGATGCCGGCGAAGCCGCGTATGGTATCGCCGTGGGCGCACGCCCCATCATCAATTCGGTGCGCCAAGCCAGGCTCTGGCACGAGGCTGGCGGCGGACCTTGCCACCTGATGCTCGACACAGGGATGAACCGGCTCGGCCTGCCCATCGCCGCGATCGGCGATCCGGCCATCGCACAGCTCGAGGTCGAGGTGCTGATGTCGCACCTGCAATGCGCGGACGAGGACGTTGTAGCCAACGATCGGCAGCGCGCCGTGTTCGACGAGGCGAGGGGGCAGATCGCGCATCGGGCAGCGAGTCTCTCGAACAGCGCCGGGATCGCCCTGGGCAGCGGCTATCACTTCGACCTGACCCGGCCCGGCCTTTCGCTCTATGGCGGCATCCCGCGTGCAGAACTCGCCGATCACATCCGGCAGGTGGTCACGATCGAGGCCGCGATCATGCAGATCCGCAATCTCGAAGAGGGCGAGACGGTCGGTTACAATGCGACGTTCACCGCGCCGCGGGCAATGCGGATCGGCACGGTCGCGCTGGGCTATGCCGATGGCTATCTGCGCAGCTGGTCTGGCAAAGGGCGCATGCGAAGCGGGGAAACCATATTGCCGGTGGTGGGACGGGTATCGATGGACATGACCGCCGTCGATCTTGGCGATGCCCCTCAGCTGAAGGAAGGCGACTGGATCGAAGCGGTGTACGATCTGCCCGAAGCCTCGCGCATCAGCGGCCTTTCGCAGTACGAATTGCTCACGGTTCTGGGATCCCGGTTCGAGCGTGCTTGAACGCAACGATATTGCGCTGCACTCGGCCATGCTGCTAGTGCGCACAATTCACCTAACCCGGAGAGCCAGATGGCTGCGCGCGCTCGCAATCCCGAAGAACCGATCGTCATCAAGAAGTATGCGAACCGTCGGCTCTACAACACCGACAGTTCGAGCTACATCACGCTCGACACGCTGGCCAAGATGACCCGCGAGGAAGTCGAGTTCCAGGTGGTCGACGCCAAGAGCGGGGACGACATCACCCACCAGGTGCTGACCCAGATCATCATGGACGAGGAAGCCCATGGCGAACACATGCTGCCGGTCTCCTTCCTCCGCCAGCTGATCTCGCTCTACGGCAATTCGATGCAGGCGATGGTGCCGTCCTATCTCGATGCGTCGATGAAGAGCTTTCGCGACAACCAGGAAAAGCTGCGCGATACGTTCGGCAAGGGACTGGCCGGGAATCCCTTTGCCAAGATGGCGCAGCAGAACATGAAGATGTTCGCCGATGGCTGGCGCGCCGTGCTGACCGCGGGTCAGGACAAGCCGGCCGATGGGGACGAGGAAGGCGAGACGAAGGACGAACTCGCCGAACTGCGCGCGCAGATGACGGCGATGCAGGACAAGCTCGACAAGCTCGGCAAATAACAGCTCCAGAATACGGGAATTACACGTGGCCAATATCCGCCATGCGCTGAATACGCGGCGCGCAGACGACTTTGCTGCCTGGTATCAGGAAGTGATCGGCGCGGCCGACATGGCCGAGGAATCGGGCGTGCGCGGCTGCATGGTCATCAAGCCGTGGGGCTACGGCATCTGGGAGCGGATGCAGCGCCTGCTCGACGACCGGATCAAGGCCACGGGTCACGACAATGTCTACTTCCCGCTGTTCATCCCGCTCGGCAATTTCGAGCGCGAAGCCGAACATGTCGACGGGTTCGCCAAGGAAATGGCGGTCGTCACCCACCACCGGCTGATCTCCGATGGGGAAGGGGGGCTGAAGCCCGATCCCGAAGCCAAGCTCGAAGAACCGCTGGTGGTCCGTCCGACGTCCGAAACCATCTTCGGCGATGCGATGGCGCGCTGGATCCAGAGCTGGCGCGACCTTCCGCTCAAATTGAACCAGTGGGCCAACGTCGTGCGCTGGGAAATGCGCACCCGCATGTTCCTGCGCACCAGCGAATTCCTGTGGCAGGAAGGCCATACCGCGCACGAAGGCGAGGCCGAGGCACGCGAACACACGATGCGCATGCTCGAAGTCTATCGCGCCTTTGCCGAAGACGATCTCGCTTTGCCGGTCTTCGCGGGCGAAAAGCCCGAGCACGAGCGTTTTCCCGGGGCCGACAGCACCTGGTCGATCGAAGCGATGATGCAGGACGGCAAGGCGCTTCAGGCCGGAACGTCGCATTATCTCGGGACCAGCTTCGCCAAGGCCGCAGGGATCAAATACCAGGACCGCGAAGGCGGTGAGCAGCTCTGCCACACCACCAGCTGGGGCGTATCGACCCGCATGGTCGGCGGCATGATCATGACCCATGGCGACGACGACGGTCTACGCGTTCCGCCGCAAATTGCGCCGTGGCAGGTCGTGATCCTCCCGATGTTGCGCGACAATGACGGCGACGAGGTGGTGCTCGACTACTGCGCGAAGCTCGCTTCGATGCTCCGCCAGCAGACGGCCTTCGGCGATCCGCTGCGGGTCAATCTCGATACGCGGCCCGGCAAGGCGGCGCAGAAGCGCTGGGACTGGGTCCGCAAGGGCGCGCCGCTGATCGTCGAGATCGGTGGTCGCGATGTCGAAAACGACAAGATCAGCCTGCTGCGCCGCGATCGCCTGTGGAACACCGAAAACGGCAAGCCCGCCTTCCGCGATCCCTCGCCCGAGGAATTCACCGAGAGCGCAGGGGCCGAACTCGAAGCGATCCAGACCGCGCTGTTCGAGGAAGCCCGCGAGCGCCGTGACGACAATATCCGCCGCGACCTGACGACATTCGACGAATTGCGCGATTTCTATTCCTCGAAGGACAAGTATCCCGGCTGGGTCGAGATGGCGTGGTCGCGTCCGACCGGCGAGGCACTCGACAAGGTCGTCGAACAGTTGAAATCGCTGAAGCTGACCATGCGGAACGTGCCACTGGGCGACGAAGGCGCGTCGGGCCCATGCCCCTTCACCGGCGAACCGGCGGTAGAGCGGATCTATATCGGTCGGGCCTACTGATCCACGCGGCCTTGTTTAAATGCCCCCGGATCGCCATCTGGGTAGGCATATGACAAAACCGAAGAAAAACAGGGCGCGGCACCGCAATCCCGGGCTCCCGACCAAAGAAAAGATTCTCGAATTCATCAAGACGAGCGACAATCCCGCAGGAAAGCGGGAAATCGCCAAGGCGTTCGGCCTCAAGGGGCAGGAGCGCGTCCAGTTGAAAGCGCTGCTGCGCGACATGGCCGATGAAGGGCTGATCGACGGCAGTAGAAGCGCCTTCCACCGTATGGGCGGCATTCCCAAGGTCACGGTCCTCAAGGTCGTCGATATCGACGATGGCGAGCCTGTGGCCATTCCCGAGAACTGGGCTCCGGACACCGGCACCCCGCCGCCGAAGATCGTGCTCATCGAGAAGAAGGGCAAAGGACAGGGAGGGCATCCCGCTCTGCGGCGTGGCGATCGCGTGCTCGCCCGGACCGAAGAGGCCGGCAAGGGCTGGCGCGGTTTCGTGATGAAGAAACTGCCTCAACGCGTCGATCAGATGATGGGCGTGGTGGAGATCGACAAGAGCGGCCAGGGCTGGCTCGCGCCGGTCGAGAAAAGCGTGCGCAATTCCTCCAAGATCGCCGATCTCGGCGGGGCCGAGGATGGCCAGCTGGTCTACGCCGAAGCGGTCGGCCGCGGGCAGCGCGCTAGTGTGAAAGTCACCGAGGTGATCGGCGATCCGCTGGCGCCCAAGAGCTTCAGCCTGATCGCGATCGCCAAGCACGACATCCCGCACATCTTCCCCGACGAGGTGATCGCCGAAGCCGAACTGGCGGCGAAATTGCCGCTGTCCGAGGATCATCGCGAAGATCTGCGTCATCTGCCGATCGTGGCGATCGATCCCGCCGACGCGCGCGATCACGACGATGCCATCTGGGCCGAGCCCGACGATGCCGAGGACAACAAGGGCGGCTTCAAGGCCCTCGTCGCGATCGCCGATGTTTCGAACTACGTGCGCCCGGGTGGCGCGCTTGATCGCGAGGCTAGGAAACGCGGCAATTCGGTCTATTTCCCCGATCGCGTCGTGCCGATGCTGCCCGAAGTGCTTTCTGCGGATGTGTGCTCGCTGCGCCAGGGCGAAGACCGCGCGGCGATGGCCTGCCATATGACGATCGATGCCAAGGGGCGGATCAAGGCCTGGCGCTTTACCCGCGCGATCGTGCGGATCGACGAAGTGATCGCATACGAGGAAGCGCAGCGCCGCGTCGACGAGGGCGAGGCGAAGGACAACCTCACCAATCTCTGGGCCTGCTGGGAATCGCTCTACGCCGCGCGCGAGGCGCGCGACCCGCTCAATCTCGACCTGCCCGAACGCCGCGTCATGCTGGACGAGAAGGGCCGCATCACCGAGATCGCCGTACGCGAACGGCTCGATGCGCATCGCGTGGTCGAGGATTTCATGATCGCGGCCAATGTCGCAGCGGCCAAGGCGCTCGAAGCCAAGGCCGCACCGGTGGTCTATCGCGTGCACGAACAGCCAAGCCGTGAGAAGATCGTTACGCTGAAGGACTATATCGAGAGCATCGGCGGAAAGCTCGCGCTGGGGCAGGTAATTACGCCCTCGCTGTTCAACCGGCTGCTGAAAGACGTTGCCGACGAGCAGGAAAAGGCGCTGCTGATGGAAGCCGTGCTGCGCAGCCAGACGCAGGCCTATTACGGGCCCGCCAATGCCGGGCATTTCGGCCTCGCGCTGGGGAGCTACGCGCATTTCACCTCGCCGATCCGCCGCTATGCCGACCTGCTGGTCCACCGTGCGCTGGTCGATGCCTACAAGCTCGAACAGCCTGCGCCGAAGGGAAAGATCCCCGATACGTCGGGCCTCTCCGATCAGGATCGCGCCGATCTCGGCAAGATCTCCGATGCGATTAGCAAGACCGAGCGGCGCGCGATGGAGGCCGAGCGAGACACGATCGATCGCTATGTCGCCGCCTGGCTCTCGAGCCGCGTCGGCGAAACCTTCGAAACGCGCATCACCGGGGTCCAGAGCTTCGGCTTCTTCGCCACGATCCTCAAATTCGGCGGCGACGGGCTGGTGCCGGTCTCGACCCTCGGTAACGACTATTTCCGCTATGACGAGAAAGCCCAGGCGCTGGTCGGTGAGAAAACCGGCGACACCTATACGGTCGGCGACCGGCTCGAACTGAAGCTCGCCGAAGCCAACCCGATCACCGGCGCATTGAAATTCGAAGTGCCGGGCCTTGAAGGCCAGATCGAAAAGCGCGGCAAACGCCCGCCGCCCAAAAAGAATGACGGGCGCGGGAAAGCCGAAGGCAAAGCCAAGCACCAGCAAGGCAAGCGCGGACGCCCCGGCAATATCCGCCACCAGGGCAAGAAACGCGGCAAATAACGGAACGGCGATGGGGGCAGGGCATTGATTTCCCAAAGGAGAAATCATGCTCATCCCCAATCGCCCCGTTCCCTCGCTCGATCTTCCGCTGACGATCGACGCGCGTTTCAACCTCGCCGATCAGAGCCCCGACAATTTCACGATGCTCGTATTCTATCGCGGGAAGCATTGTCCGATCTGCAAGAACTATCTCGAGACGATCGCTGACAAGCTCGACGCGATTACCAAGCGCGGGATCAATCCCTTCGCGATTTCGATGGACCGCGAAGATCGCGCCAAGGTCGTCGATGAAGAATGGGACACCGGCGATCTGCCGCTGTGCTACGGCCTGTCGGAGGAAAAGGCCCGTGAATGGGGGCTCTACATTTCGGAAAAGCGCGAGGGTAGCGACGAGCCGGACGTGTTTTCCGAACCGGGACTGTTCCTCGTTCGACCCGATGGCACGCTGTTCTTTGCCCAGGCCCAGAGCGCGCCGTTCACGCGGCCCTCGATCGACCAATTGCTCGACGGCGTCGATTTCATTCTAGAGAAGGGCTATCCGGCGCGCGGAACGCTGACCTGATCGCGGATCAGAACATCTCGCCCACGGTCTCGTGTTTCCAGTCGCCCGGCACGATGTAGAGCGGGCAGGGAAGCGTGCCCGAATGCGCGCTGAAATGCGTGACCAGCGGCCCAGGCCCGTCTTCGGCCGCACCCAGCACCAGCGCGGACACCTCGGGGTGTTCGGCGAGGTACTCGCGGACCACCTTTTCGGGATCGCCCTGTTCGACCGAGATCACCGGCATGCGCCCGCTTTCGGAGAAATAGCGCCCTGCGGCCGACGTCACCATCACTTCGGCGCGGCTGCGGGCTTCCTCCTCCATCGTCGCCTGCACACCGCCGAAGGCGCTGAATTGCTGCGGCGGGACGAGCGCGAGCATATGCACCGTGCCATCGGCCTGCAGCGCAAGCCGCGAAGCGTAGGTCATCGCGACCTTCGCCTCGGCGCTTTCATCCATGATTACCAGATAGACGCGCATTGAATGTTCCTCTCTCCCGCGCGGGTCTAGGCGGCAAATAACGCGCGGAGCAAGCCCGACTGCACGCTTGCCCCGCGCGCGCGCTTTCGGCAGAGGGTTTCAAAAGCGGTCTTGCCGTTACGACACACAAAGGATTCCGGATGCCCATCGCCATCAAGATGCCCGCGCTCTCGCCGACCATGGAAGAGGGCACCCTCGCCAAATGGCTGGTTAAGGTCGGCGACACGGTTGCCGCAGGTGACATCATGGCGGAGATCGAAACCGACAAGGCGACGATGGAATTCGAAGCCGTGGACGAAGGCACGGTCGCCGACATCGCGGTGGAAGAAGGCAGCGAAGGCGTGGCCGTGGGTACGGTCATCATGACGCTGGCCGAAGAGGGCGAAGACCTCGACGAGGCCAAGGCCGCCGCGGGCGATGGAGGCGATGCGCCTGCGCCGCCGCCTGCGCCCGAGGAAAATGAAAGCAGCGCACCGGAGCAGTCGAAGACTTCCGAGGACGGCTCGCAGACGAAAGATGATCCCGCTTCAGCAGGCACGCAGGATACGGCCAAAGCGCCCGCCGCCCCCACCGTGGACGGAGAGCGCATCATCGCCAGCCCGCTGGCGCGCCGGATTGCCGAACAGAACGGTTTGGAGCTGTCCTCGATCGAAGGTTCGGGTCCGAATGGCCGAATCGTGAAAGCCGACGTTGAAGGCGCGACGGGCGGCCAAGCCGACAAGCCGGCAGCCAAGCGGGACGCAACCGAGGAAATGGCACCGCCGCGCACTCCGTCCAAAACCCCGGCGGAAAGCGAATACGGCGCGCCTTACGAGGAAGAGAAGCTCAGCAATGTCCGGAAGGTCATCGCCCGCCGTCTTACCGAGAGCAAGCAGCAGGTCCCGCATTACTATCTCTCGGTCGATATTCGTCTCGATGCGATGCTCGACCTGCGCAAGCAGCTCAATGCCGGGCTCGAGGCCGACGGCGTGAAGCTCAGTGTCAACGACCTCCTGATCAAGGCTCTTGCCCGCGCGCTGATGCGCGTGCCGCAGTGCAATGTCAGTTTCCAGGGCGATACGTTGCATCGCTATAGCCGTGCCGACGTTTCGGTCGCGGTGGCGGCGCCGACGGGCCTCATCACTCCGATCATCACCGAGGCCGATACGAAGGGCCTCGCTGCCATCAGCACGCAGATGAAAGCGCTGGCCGAGAAGGCCCGCGACGGCAAATTGCAGCCGCACGAATATCAGGGCGGCACCGCAAGCCTGTCCAATCTCGGCATGTTCGGGATCAAGCAGTTCGACGCGGTGATCAACCCGCCGCAGGGCATGATCATGGCGGTCGGTGCCGGCGAGCAGCGGCCCTATGTGGTCGACGGCGCGCTGCAGGTCGCCACCGTCATGACCGCATCGGGCAGCTTCGATCACCGCGCCATCGACGGCGCCGACGGCGCGCAGCTCATGGAAGCGTTCAAGCAGCTATGCGAGAATCCGATGGGGCTGGTGGTTTAAGTGAATGGCTTGGATTGGCTGCTATGAGGTGAGAGCCAAGCCGGGTTCGGAGCTCCACGCTTCCGGTATGTATGGCGCATTCGTCAACGTGGTTGTCGATTGTGAATCGGAGGCCGAATTCCGAGAGAAAGCGTCGGAAGCATTGATGGAAGATCGTTATCAGCTTCTCGATGTCGAGGACGTCATGTTCATCGATCTTGCCGATACGGATACCCCGAAAGACGAACTCGATCTTCTGAACAGTCAGCTCACGGACGGGAATAAAGTCGCTTACGGCACTTTCCAGGCGTACCCGAAGGACGGCCTCGATGCTTGATTTCCGCTTTCGCACCCGCGTTATATCATTTCAAATACCGAAGGGAATGTGGCGATGATGAAGTCCACACTTGCGCTCAGCCTTTCCGTCCTGGCGTTGGCAGCCTGTTCCGATCCTGCCGAAGCGCCCGCAGAGGACGCGGTGGCGACGCCGGTCGGCCCCGAAGCCACTACGGCAGCGGATACGCAGCCGAGCGAGCCTTATGACGGCCCGGTCCCCATGCCGATCAAAGTCGGTGGCGACGAGCCGCAGATGGACGCTTGCGGCACGAATGCCCGGGTCGCAGGGCTCGAGGCCGGTGGCGAAACCTATCTTTCCGTCCGCGATGCGCCTTCCGACATGGTGAAGGAGCGCGACCGGCTCGAAGACGCACGGGCTGTCGCGATCTGCGCGACCGACGGCGAGTGGAGCGGCGTGGTCTATCCCGAAGAGGGGCAAGCGATCGGCAGCTGCGAGGTCAGTTCGCCCATCGCGGAAGAACGCAATTATGTCGGGCCTTGCCTTCAGGGCTGGGTCCGCAGCCAGTATCTCGAAGAGATCGCCGGCTGATCATCGAGGCGCGCGCGTCCGCATGTGGCGGCGCACGGTCTCATCTCAACTGGAGTTTTCATGCCCAAACGTGATCCCGCCATCCGCGTCACCGCGATGCCGGCCGATGCCAATGCCTATGGCGATATCTTTGGCGGTTGGCTGCTCAGCCTGATGGACCATGGCGCAGGCCTGGTTGCCGCGCGCCGCGCCAAGGGGCGCGCTGTTACGATCGCCATGGACGGGATGGAATTTCACCAGCCCGTCAAGGTTGGCGACGAGGTCTCGGTCTATTGCACGATTGAATCGGTCGGGCGGTCGAGTATCGTGATCGCGACCGAAGCCTGGCGGCGTGAGCGCCATTCGGAACATGGCGGGAAGGTGACCGAAGCGAAATTCACCTTCGTCGCCATCGACGAGACCGGCCGTCCGCGCCCGGTCGAAGGAGAGTAGGTCGAACGGGGAGTATTCCGGGCGGTGTCCTACATCGGCGAAACGTGGCAAACCGACGTCATGACGCCGATATCGCACCTACCAGGGATTCCTTCCCCTGAACAGTGTAACACCCGGTCCATGTCTCCCTCGGACATGGTGTGAAGACAGGAAAGCAAATGGCTGACAAGTATGACGTAATCGTGTTGGGCTCGGGCCCCGGTGGCTATGTGGCAGCAATCCGCTGCGCACAGCTCGGGCTGAAGACCGCGATCGTCGAGCGGGAATTGCTGGGCGGCATCTGCCTCAACTGGGGCTGCATCCCGACCAAGGCGCTGCTCCGCAGTGCCGAGATCCTGCACTATGCCCAGCATGCGAAGGATTACGGCCTCAAGATCGCGGGCGAGATCGAGGCCGATCTGGACGCTGTCGTGAAGCGCAGCCGCGGGGTCGCCAAACAACTCAATCAGGGCGTCACGCACCTGATGAAGAAGAACAAGATCGCGGTGCATATGGGCGAGGGGCGGCTCACCGGGCCGACCAGCCTTACTGTCAAAGGCGAGAAGGGCGAAGAGAAGCTCGAAGCCAAGCACGTGATCGTCGCCACCGGCGCACGCGCACGCGACCTGCCCTTTGCCAAGGCCGACGGCGAACGCGTGTGGACCTACCGCCACGCGATGACTCCCAAGGAAATGCCCAAGAAGCTGCTGGTAATCGGATCGGGCGCGATCGGGATCGAGTTCGCCAGCTTCTACAACGACATGGGCGTCGACGTGACCGTGGTCGAAATGCTCGACCGGATCGTGCCGGTGGAAGACAAGGACGTGTCCGCCTTCCTCGAAAAGTCGCTGACCAAGCAGGGCATCGAGATCATGACCGGCGCAGGCGTCGAGGCGCTCGATGTGTCCGATAACTGCGTGAAGGCGAAGATCAAGGCGAAGGACGGCAAGGTCGCCGAGACCGAGTTCTCCCATTGCATCGTCGCCATCGGCATCGTGCCCAATACCGAGGAGATCGGGCTAGACAAGCTGGCCGAAATGGATCGCGGCTTCATCCAGATCGACGATTACGGGCGTACCAAATCGAAGGGTTTGTGGGCGATCGGCGATTGCACGCCTGGGCCGTGGCTGGCGCACAAGGCGAGCCATGAAGGCGTCACAGCTGCCGAGGCTATCGCGCAGGAACTGGGCAACAAGGATGTCCACCCGCATCCGCTCGACCGCGCGAACATCCCGGGCTGCACTTATTGCCACCCGCAGATCGCCAGCGTCGGCCTGACCGAGGAGAAGGCCAGGGAAGCCGGTTACGAAGTGAAGGCCGGCACGTTCCCCTTCATCGGCAATGGGAAGGCGATCGCGCTGGGCGAGGCCGAGGGCTTCACCAAGACGGTGTTCGACGCCAAGACCGGCGAGTTGCTGGGTGCGCACATGGTCGGCGCTGAAGTGACCGAAATGATCCAGGGCTTCGTCGTCGGCAAGACGCTGGAAACGACCGAAGCGGAGCTGATGCAGACAGTGTTTCCGCATCCCACGATCAGCGAGAGCATGCACGAAAGCGTACTCGCCAGCTACGGACGCGCACTGCACATCTAGGCCCTATTCGGGGCGCTGGGCGCATGCCCGGCACTTCCTGGCGCAATCGGGGCCTCTCCCGGAAACCGACCCGAGCGCAAAAGCGTTAGGGTCGCAAAGGAGAGGTTTCCGTGGAATACGAAATTCGCGACAATCCCGAAGTCGATTACGACGAGCAGGGCCAGGTCATCGAGAAACATTCGGCGTTGAAGAACCAGTCTTCGGTCGAGGCGAACGACTACCCCGCGCGCAAGCGCAAGCAGTCCGCCGCACTTGTAAAACCCGAGGAAGAGAGCGCGTAACCACGCAACCGACGTCGATAAACGGAAAAGGGCCGCCCCGCTGGACGGCCCTTTTTCTGTTGAACGAGCCACGCTCTGGCGGATGGGGTGGGATTCGAACCCACGGTGAGCTTGCACCCACGCCGGTTTTCAAGACCGGTGCATTCGACCACTCTGCCACCCATCCGGTTCGAACAGCGCTAGAGATCGCAGGCGGCGCGGTAAAGCCACGGATTATCGCCTGCTGCGGTTTTGTCGCTTGACGTTAACCCGCTATGTGCAACGGAAAGCCATGTCTTTGATCAAATCTTTCATCCTCTTCTGTGCCGCTGCATTGGCCAGCCTTCCCGTCACGGCCTGTGCGCAGGACAATCTGGGCTTCGATGCCTATCTCGAACTCGTCGCGGCCAAGGCCCGCGGGGAAGGGGTGAGCGAAAGCGCGATCCGCCAGGTGCTCGACGGCTTGACCGAAAACCCCCGCGTGGTGGCGCTCGACCGAGGGCAGCCCGGCTCGACAGCGCAGCGCGATCCGAATTACTTTCCGCCCTTCCAGCCTTACTTCCGCCGCACCGTAGACGCTGCGCGGATCGCAGGCGGACGCCGCACGCTTCGCAATCTCGGGCCGCTCGCCGACCGGGTCGAGCGCGAATACGGTGTTCCTGCGGAAATCCTTGTCGCGATCTGGGGCAAGGAAAGCGCCTATGGCGCGGTGAAGGGCGATTTCGATCTTGCCCGCGCGCTCGCCACGCTGGCCTATGAAGGGCGCCGCCGCGACCTGTTCGAGCCCGAACTGATCGACCTGATGAAGATGGTCGATCGCGGCGTGCCCCGCGCGCGCCTTGTCGGCAGCTGGGCCGGAGCGTTCGGCAATCCGCAATTCCTGCCCTCGGTCTATCTCCGTATCGCGAAGGACGGCGACGGCGATGGTGATGCCGATATCTGGAACTCTCCCGCCGATACGCTGGCCTCGATCGCCAGCTATTTCGTCGATGCCGGATGGCAGCCGGGCCTGCCCTGGGGTGTGCCGACGGTTGTGCCCAGCGGGTTCGACCGTACGCTGCTCGAAAACCCGATGCAGGCGCCTTATTGTCCGCGCGTCCACGTTCGCCACGCCCCTTGGAAGACCGTGCGCGAATGGCGTGCGCTGGGGATCGTTCCCGCGGCGCCGATTTCTGACGACACTCTGGTCAGCCTGATCGAGCCTGATGGCCCGGGCAATACGGCCTATCTTTTGACGTCGAATTATCGCACCATCCTCGAATACAATTGCTCGAATTTTTACGCTTTGGGGGTAGGGCTGCTTGCCAATGAGATTGCACGCTAGAGCCATCGCCGCATCGTCACTCGCCGCTCTCGTGGCCTCTTGCACTTCGCTGGGGCTGGGGGATGATCCGTGGGGCGGCCAGGAAGAGCCCGCTATTGCGTCGGATCCCTTCGGTCCTTCGGGCGACTATCCAGTGGTGATCGGACCTCCCTATACCATCGGTTCGGTGACCTACACGCCAGACGACGCGCTCAATTACGACGCCGTCGGCTATGCGATCGCCGACGAGGCGGGAGCGCTCGGTATTTCCGCCTCGCATCACACACTGCCCCTGCCAAGCTACGTCGAAGTGACCGAGCTTGACGAAGGACACACGATTCTCGCCAGAGTCGAACGGCGCGGCCCGATGGGTAGCAACGACCTGCTAGCCCTCAGCCCTGCAGCCATGGCTCAACTCGGCATATCGGGCGTAACACCGGTGCGGGTGCGCAGGGTCAATCCGCCCGAGAGCGAGCGCACGCTCCTGCGCTCGGATGCCGAGGCGTCGATGCGGATGGAAACGCCTGGCGGTCTGTTGACGGTCTTGCGCCGCAAGCTTCCCGCCGCTTCCGAAGCCGCCGGCATCCGTCCGGAGGAGGTTCCGGAGCCGCGAATCACGCCGACACCCATTCCGTCTGTCGCACCACGTCCTGCTCCGATGCCGAGTCCCGCGGCGACACCGGAACCCTTGCCAAACATCAGCCCCACCCCGGAGCCTTCGCTTGAGCCCACCGCACCGGTCGCAAAGACCGGCTATTTCGTTCAGGCCGGAGCCTATTCGGAGCGTGAGAGTGCCGATCGTGTGGCAGCGAAGATCAACGGGACAGTCTATCCCGCCGGTCGCCTTTGGCGCGTACGCACTGGTCCGTTTGCTTCTGCCGCAGAGGCCGAACGCGATCTCGCCAGGGTGCGAACCGCTGGCTATTCCGACGCGCGTGTCGTGTTCGAGGACTGATCAGGTCTCATGATATGCAATTGCAAGGCGTTGATGTTCGGCGCAATGGTCGCGGCCGCAGCGTTGGCCCCGATGGAGAGTGCTGGTCAACAAGGGCCTTCGATCTCGCTCGGCGGAACGACGATTGCCCCTCCGCCCGAGGTCGAGCGCGCACCGGTTGTCTTGCTGGTCGATCTGGGAACCGGGCAGACCCTCTACGAAAAGAACGCGGATCGGCGATTTATGCCTGCCTCGGTCACAAAGACCATGACCGCCTACACCGCCTTCGAGATGATCGGGCGCGGCGAAATCGATCTCCGGCAGCCTTTCACCATGGACGAGGAAACTTTCCGGGCCTGGCGCAGGCGCGGGTCGACGATGTTTCTGGGGCTCGGTGAACGTGTGACGGTCGCGGATCTGCTCCACGGTATTTTGACGATCTCCGCCAATGACGGGTCGGCGCTGCTTGCGCGCGGTGCGGCCGGAAGTATCGAAAACTGGACCGCGCGAATGAACGCGGAAGCCCGCAAGATCGGCATGCGCGACAGCGCATTCGGGTCTCCCAACGGATTTCCCGACGAAGGGCGGACCTACACTTCGGCTCGCGATCTCATCGCGCTCGCCCAGGCGATCGTGACACGGCACCCGAAGAAATACGCGGCCTTCTTTGGCAAGCCGACGCTCGAATGGAACGGGATCGAGCAGGACAATCACGATCCCATGATCGGCAAGATCCGCGGCGCGGATGGCTTCAAGACCGGGTTTACCCACGAGGCGGGTTACACCTATCTCGGCTCGGCCGAGCGGGATGGCCGTAGACTCGCCGTGGCCATCGCCGGTGCCGAAAGTAGCCGCGATCGCGATGCGCTGGCACGCGCCATGATCGAATGGGGGTTCTCAGCGTGGCAGCCGCGTCGTCTGTTCGCCGATGGTGCAGAGGTCGCGCGAGCCAAGGTGCAGCAGGGCGCCGCCTCCTCGGTGGGGCTCGAGGCGCCGCGCGATTATCATCTCGACGTGCCGACCGGCAGCCGAGGCGACATCGATTTGCGCGTAGCCTATCGCGGGCCTCTCGTCGCTCCGATCAAGGCGGGCGAGACGGTGGCGAGGTTGCAGATCAGGGTTGATGGCGAACTGGTGCAGAGCGCGCCGCTCGTTGCCGCGAAGGACGTCGCACAGGCCGGGACCATCGATCGCCTCGAAAACGGGCTGCTGGGATGGCTGCGATGAGCGGGCGCTTCATTACCTTCGAAGGCGGCGAGGGCGTTGGCAAATCGACGCAAGCAAAGCTCCTGGTCGCCGCGCTGCAAGAACAAGGCATCTCCTGCACACTGACCCGCGAGCCGGGAGGAACAGAGGGCGCGGAAGCGATTCGCAACCTGCTGCTCGATGGCGATGGCTTCGGCGCGCGTGCCGAGGCATTGCTGTTTGCCGCCGCCCGCGCCGATCATGTCGATCGCTTGATACGCCCTGCGCTCGAACGCGGCGAATGGGTGGTGTGCGACCGTTTTCTCGATTCGAGCCGCGCCTATCAGGGCGGGGCAGGGGACCTCGGTGACGAGGCAGTGCTGCGATTGCACGAGATCGGCAGCGCGGGCCTGCTCCCCGATCGGACGTTGCTTTTCACCCTTCCTTCCGCCGAAGCAGAAGCGAGGCTAGACGCGCGCGACGGAGGCATCAGCGATGCGATCGGCTCTCGTGGCAGAGACTATCACGCAGCCGTCGCCAGCAACTTTGCCCGGCTCGCCGATGAGGATTCGACCCGCTTCGCCACGATCGATGCGAGCGGCACTCCCGGCGAAGTCCACGCACGAGTGCTCGCGGCGCTGAAAGACTTGATCGAGGCGGATGGCGTATGCTGATCGGCCACCAGAATGCGGTCTCGACGTGGCAATCCGCCATGGATGGCGGGAAACTGCATCATGCCTGGTTGCTCGCAGGCCCGTCAGGGGTCGGAAAAGCGACCTTCGCGTGGAAATGCGCTGCCCAACTGGTCGGTGCCGATGGACCGGAGAGCCCGGTTGCGGAAAACCATCCCGATATCCTCGAATTGAGCCGGCCCCCGGCCGACGACAAGGAAGCGCGCAATCGCGACGAAGGCAAGCCCTACAAGCGTAAGCGCAACATCTCGGTCGACCAGATCCGAGGCTTGCAGCGGCGTTTGAACACGCGTCCAACGCTCGGCGCGTGCCGCGCCATCATCGTCGATCCTGCCGACGATCTGGAGGCAAGCGCGGCCAACGCGCTGCTCAAAAGCCTGGAAGAACCGCCGGCAGGCAACGTGTTTTTCCTCGTGACCCACAGGCCGGGACGCCTTCTCCCGACGATACGCTCGCGTTGCCGAACATTGCGGTTCGAACCGCTGGCCGAAGACCAGGTTCGTGGCATCGTCGCCAGCGAGCGACCGGAAGCCGATCCTGGAGCGATTGACCGGGCCGTGGCCGGGGCGTTCGGATCGCCGGGTGCCGCGATGACGTGGCTCGACGAGGACATGGGCAAGCTCGATGCCGCGATGCGCGCGCTGATCGCCGAAGGTGACAACGGTATGGAGCGGCGCGGAGCACTCGCTGCCGCGATTGGCGCCCGCCCTACACCCGAACGTATCGCTGCAATCTTCACCCTGGGGCGTCGTCTGCTGACCTCGCGCCTTCGGTCGGCGCCCCCGCTGCAGCGCCAGCGCATCATCGATGCCCATGCGGACCTCGTCTCTCTGGCAGCCCGTGCGCCAACGGCCAATTTCGATCCCGGATTGCTGGCGATGGAGATTGGCGGCTTGCTGGCCTCCGCCGCGCTCCCTAGAGAGGCTGCCTAACCACAATTCGGAAAGTCAGGCCACCGGGTGAGCAAACCCTATTACATTACCACTGCCATCAGCTATCCCAATGGCAAGCCCCATATCGGCCACGCCTACGAAGCGATCGCCGCCGACGTCATTGCGCGCTTCCAGCGAATGTCCGGGCGCAAAGTGCGCTTTCAGACCGGCACCGACGAGCATGGGCTGAAAGTCTATCAGAAGGCCCGCGATGTGGGCCGCGAACCGCGCGATCTTGCCGACGAGATGACGTCGCACTTCATTGCGATGGGTGAAAAGCTCAACATCTCCTACGATCGCTTCCAGCGGACGGTCGATCCCGATCACCATAGTGCAAGCCAGGAGATCTGGCGGCGGATGGAAGCCAATGGCGATCTCTATCTCGATCGCTACGAAGGCTGGTACTCGGTTCGCGACGAAGCCTATTACGATGAGAGCGAGCTGGGCGAAGGGGAGGGCGGCGAAAAACTCTCTCCGCAGGGCACGCCGGTCGAATGGACGGCAGAGGAGAGTTGGTTCTTCCGCCTGTCGAATTATGCCGACAGACTGCTCGCATTATATGCGGATCATCCGTCTTTTATCGCTCCCGAACGCAGTCGGAACGAGATCATACGCTTTGTCGAAGGCGGCCTGAAGGATCTCTCGGTTTCGCGCACCAGTTTCGACTGGGGCGTGAAGGTACCCGATAGTGACGGGCACGTGATGTATGTCTGGGTCGATGCGCTCACCAATTACATCTCCGGCCTCGGTTTTCCCGACGAAACCGAAGAGTGGCGAACTTTCTGGCCCTGCGATCTTCATCTGATCGGCAAGGACATCACGCGCTTTCATGCGGTGTACTGGCCGGCTTTCCTCATGAGCGCCGGAATCGAACTGCCCAAGCAAGTGTTCGCCCATGGTTTCGTGCTCAATCGCGGGCGCAAGGAATCGAAATCCGAGGGGAATGTCACCGACCCCCTGGCGCTCGCCGATACCTACGGTGTCGATCCGGTCCGCTATTTCCTGATGCGCGAGATCGCTTTCGGGCAGGACGGTTCCTATTCCGACGAAGCCATCGTGACGCGCGCAAACGCCGAGCTTGCGAACAGCTTCGGCAACTTCGCCCAGCGCATTCTTTCCATGGTTCACAAGAACATGGATGGGAAACTTACGGCTGGATATGAAGTTTCCGACGAGGACTCCAAACTCGAGAAAACGGTCGCCAACGCGATCGGAGAACTGCGCACCGATTTCGAAGCGCTGAACTTCAGCGAAGGTCTCGACGCGTGGATGCGCGCCGTGTTTGCCTGCAACCAATATATCGATGATCAAGCACCATGGGCGCTGCGCAAAACCGATCCCGAGCGAATGCAGGCCGTGCTGATGACGTGCTTCCGCCTGGTCCGTCCGCTTGCGCTTGCGCTGCGGCCGGTGACGCCTGAAGCCGCTGACAAGCTGCTCGACCAGATCGGGATGGGCGAAAACCGTGATTTCTCCGCGCTCGACGAAGCCGGTTGGTTCGATGCTCTCACTGGATCGGACTTCACGCTCGAAAAGCCGCAAGGCGTGTTCCCCCGGCTCGAGCTGCCTTCAGGGAAGGGGGAGGGGTGATGCTCGTCGATTCGCACTGCCATCTCAATTATGAAGGCCTGGTCGAGGATCAGGATTCCGTTCTCGACCGCGCGCGCAGTGCCGGGATCGGCAAGTTCCTGAACATCTCGACGCGCGAGAGCGAGTGGGACGATATCGTCGCCACGGCAGAGCGAAACGAGGATGTCTTCGCCAGCATCGGGATCCACCCGCATCACGCCGACGAACACCAGCACGTCGATGAGGACAGGCTGCGCGAAGCAGTCGATCATCCCAAGGTGATCGGAATCGGCGAAACCGGGCTCGATTACTACTACGAGCATTCCGATCGCGAAGCGCAGCAGCGCCTGTTTCGCCGGCACATTACCGTGTGCCGCGAAACGCGTCTGCCGCTGATCATCCATACCCGTGACGCAGAGGACGACACACTTTCGATCCTGCGCGACGAGATGGAGAAGGGCGATTTTCCCGCATTGATCCATTGCTTCACCGCGTCCGATGCGTTTGGCGAGGCGGTCCTCGATCTGGGCCTGACGATCTCGATTTCGGGCATCGTGACCTTCAAGAACGCGAAGGAATTGCAGGCCACTGCGGCCAAGGTTCCCGAGGATCGGCTGTTGGTGGAAACCGATTCGCCGTTTCTCGCTCCAGTCCCGCATCGCGGCAAGACCTGCGAGCCAGCCTATGTTGCCGACACCGCGCGGTTCGTGGCCGAACTGCGCAGCACCACACCCGAGCAACTTGCCGAGGTCACGACGCGGAATTTCTTCGGACTGTTCACGAAAGCGGCCGCATGAGGCTGCTGATGCTCGGATCGGGTACGTCCACCGGTGTCCCGCGCATCGGCAAGGACTGGGGCGAGTGCGATCCGGCCGAGCCGAAGAACCGGCGCACACGCGTTTCCATCATCGTGGAAAGCGACGAAGGCACGCGGTTGCTGGTCGACACTTCGACCGATCTGCGGGCGCAATTGCTCGCCAACGAGATCGACCGGATCGATGCCGTGTTCTGGACGCACGACCATGCCGATCACTGCCACGGAATCGATGACTTAAGGGTCCTGCGCTATGGCAGAAGCGCGGCAATTCCCGGCTTCGCTTCAACGGCTTGTGCCTATCGGTTGAGACAGCGCTTTGGCTATGTGTTCGCCGGGCAGCACGGTTATCCGACGATCGTGGAACTTCAGACGCTCGATCGCGCGCGGATGCATGGCGGCGTAGCGTTTCGCAGCGTCGAGATGCCGCATGGACCGACTCAAACCACCGGCTTCCGCTTCGAGTGCGATGGGAAGGCGTTGGTCTATGCTACGGATTTTTCCGAAATAACCAACGAGATGCTTCGCGTTTTCGATGGTGCCGATGTGTTGGTCAGCGATTGCCTCAGGCGCCAGCCACATCCGACGCATGCGCATCTCGACATGGCCATCGAACTCGGTGAACGGATCGATGCGCACACGGTCGTTTTGTCGCATCTGGACAAGAGCATGGATTATGCCACGCTGGATGCCGAAACGCCCGACCACGTGATCGTCGGCTACGACGGATTGGAGCTCGCCGCATGACCGGCACCGCATGGACAGCGCTGAGTGTAGTTTCGATCCTTGGCTGGCTGATCCTGGTACTGCCGGGCTTGTCCGGCCGCGGACTGACATTGCCGAAGGCGGCGATCATGGCGCTGACATGGGTCGCGATTTTCGGTGCGGCTTATCTGTTGTTCACGGGGATGGGCGCGTAAACCACCCCTCATAGCCCACCTTATATTTTACATAATATATATTATCATCCTATGTCATCTGAGCAAATCTCCCGCCTTCTCTCGATCATGGCACGCCTCCGCGACCCGGATTCCGGCTGCGAATGGGATCTGGCGCAGGATTTCGCTTCGATCGCGCCGTACACGATCGAGGAAGCGTACGAAGTCTCCGATGCGATCGAGCGCTCGGATCTTCACGATCTGCGCGGTGAACTCGGAGATCTGCTGCTGCAGGTCGTATTCCATGCCCGCATGGCCGAAGAACAAGGCGCGTTCGATTTCGACGATGTCGCGCGGTCGATCTCCGACAAGATGGAAGCGCGCCATCCGCATATCTTCGGCGACGACACCTCCGGCCAACCGCAGGAACGCCGCTGGGAAGAATTGAAAGCCCGCGAACGCGCCGAGGCCGGCGCGCAAAGCGCGCTCGACGGGATCGCACAGGCGCTGCCGGCGCTGATGCGTGCCGAAAAAATCCAGAAACGCGCGGCACGCACGGGCTTCGACTGGCCCGATACACGAGGTCCGGCGGACAAGCTGCATGAAGAAATCGAAGAATTGCGCGCGGCGCAAAGCCCAACGCACCAGGCCGAAGAAGCTGGCGATTTGCTGTTTGCCGCAGTCAACGTCGTACGCGCCTACGGGATTGACCCTGAAGAGGCGTTGCGTCGCGCCAATGCCAAGTTCGATCGCCGGTTCCGCGCAATGGAAAGCTTCGCAGAAGCCGACGGCAAGGATTTCGCCGAGCTCGATCTCGATGCCCAGGAAGCCCTGTGGCAGAGCGTCAAAGCGTCAGAGCGTTGAGAACCGCCCGTACTCGCGTGATGTGAGGCGAACCGAAAGCCTGTATTCGGGCTCTTCCCCTGCAATCTCTTCCTGCGACAGAACCTCGCCATGGGCATGCAGCCATGCGATTTTCTGGCCCTCGCTCGCGTCGAGCGTGAATTCATGGACCTTTGCATCGGCGGTCAGCAAAGTATCGATCGCATCGAGGAGCGCATCGACGCCCTGCCCCGTCCCGGCGGATAGAAGAACGACGCGATCGTCGCGCGCATCGGCGCGATTGCGTGCGACTTCCAAGTCTTCGTCGCCTAGCAAATCGATCTTGTTCCACGCTTCGAGTATCGGCGCACCGGTCGGTTCATGGTCTTCGTCTAGCAGGTCGAGATCGCGCAGCACGTCGAGCACGCGCGCGCGTTGTTCTTCGGTATCAGGGTTCGCGATGTCGCGCACATGCACGATGACGTCGGCCGCGGTGACCTCTTCCAGCGTGGCGCGGAAAGCAGCGACGAGTTGCGTCGGCAGGTCGGAAATAAAGCCCACCGTGTCCGACAGGATCGCCTTGTCGACGCCCGGCAGGCGGATGGCTCGCATGGTCGGGTCGAGCGTTGCGAAGAGCAAATCTTCCGCCATGACGTCAGACCCGGTCAAGAGATTGAATAGCGTGGATTTTCCGGCGTTCGTGTAGCCTACCAGGGCGACAACCGGCCAAGGCGCGCGCTCACGCCGTTCGCGATGCAGTCCGCGAGTCTTGCGGACCTGCTCCAGCTCTCGGCGCAGGCGCCCCATGCGCTGGCGGATCATCCGGCGGTCAGCCTCGATCTGGGTTTCACCGGGGCCGCCGAGGAAGCCAAAGCCGCCTCGCTGGCGTTCGAGGTGGGTCCAGCTGCGCACGAGCCGGCCCTGCTGGTAGTCGAGATGCGCGAGCTCGACCTGCAATCGCCCCTCGGCGGTGGCCGCGCGTTCGCCGAAAATCTCGAGAATGAGTCCCGTCCGGTCGATGACCTTTCGCTTGATCGTCTCTTCGAGATTGCGTTGCTGGATCGCCGAGAGTTGCCCGTCGATGATGACCAGCTCGGCCTCGTGCAGTTCGCAATCGGTGGCGATGCGTTCAACCTGCCCCGAACCGAACAGCGTCGCCGGCTTGGGCTCACGGATCGGCAGGGCGTAGCTTTCCGCAATCACCAGACCGATGGCGAGCGCAAGCCCCCTGCCCTCCTCGAGCCGCGCCTCAAGGTCGAGGTGCCGCTTGTCGGGCAGGTCAGGGTGCACGATCAGCGCGCGAGCGCCGCGTGTCACCTCTTCCGCACTGTCTTCGAGAAAGCTCAGTCTTCGTCGCCTTCATCTTGCAGATCGAGCGGACCGAGCGGCTGTATCGTCGAGATCGCGTGCTTGTAGGCAAGCTGCACATAACCCTCGCGCTCAAGCAGGGTGCAATAGGGATCGTAAGCCGCGATCCGGCCCTGCAGCATCACTCCGTTGATCAGGAACATCGTGACCTGGCTTTCGGTCTCGCGGCACCGGCCCAGGAACACGTCCTGCAGCAGACGCTGCTTCTTGGCGGCATTGCGCGATTCGAACTGGCCCGCGTCGAGCGGTTGGCTCGGCATGATGGTGGAAATAGCGTGCTTGTAGACGAGCTGAGACTGGCCGTCGCGGCGCAGCAGCAGCGAGAAATTGTCGAACCACGTCACGATGCCTTGGAGCTTGACGCCCTTGACCAGGAACACCGTGACAGGTGATTTCGTCTTGCGCACGAGATTGAGGAATTGGTCCTGCAAGCTCGCCCCGCTGTTTGCGCTCTTCGACTGCGCGGAAATATCGTCGCCCGCCATGGTATGTGCCCCCTTACCGCGGTCTCTGTATGTTGGGTGGATCGCTGGTCAGGTTTCGCCGCAAAGTCGCGGCTTAACCGAGCAATGATGCGCAGCCGTGGAAGTTCCCTATTTGCGCTCGGAAGCCTTGCGTTCGGCCATGCCGAGCAGCTTCATCTTGCGATGGAGCGCCGACCGTTCCATCCCGATGAAGGTCGCGGTGCGCGAGATGTTGCCCGAAAACCGGCTGATCTGGACGCGCAGATACTCGCGCTCGAAATTCTCGCGCGCCTCGCGCAAAGGCGCGCCCATCAACGCGCCGATTCCGGTTTCTCCGCTGATTTTCCCGTCGGTGACTTCGGAAGGAAGAAGGTCGACATCGATCTCGGTCAATCGGTCGCGCGGCGCGAGGATGATCGTGCGTTCGATGACATTGCGCAGCTGGCGAACATTGCCAGGCCAATCATAGGCTTGCAGAGCGGCCATCGCCTCGACGCTGATGTCCGGCGGCTGAATGCCCTGGTCGGCCGCGTAGCGCGCGAAGAAATGATCGACCAGTGCGGGAATATCCTCCCGCCGATCGGCCAGCGACGGTACTTCGACCGGCACGACATTCAGGCGATAGAACAGATCCTCGCGAAAATTGCGGTCCTCGATCTCCTGTTCGAGATCCCGCGAGGATGACGACACGACACGCACGTCCACCCGGATCTGGCGCGTCCCGCCGACCCGCATAAAGGACTGGTCGGTCAGAACCCGCAAAATACGCGCCTGTGTCGAGAGCGGCATGTCGGCCACCTCGTCAAGAAACAGCGTCCCGCCATCGGCAGTTTCGAGCAGACCGGCGCGCACGAGCTGGCCGTCGTTCTCCTCGCCGAACAGCTCCTGTTCGAACATCTCCGGCGTGATCCGCGCCGAATTGACGACCACGAAGGCGTTGTTCGCGCGCGGGCTCCAGGCATGGAGCAATCGCGCCGCGACCTCCTTACCCGCCCCGGCAGGCCCTGTAATCAGCAGGCGGCTCCCGGTATTGGCTACGCGCTTGAGCGTCGCGCGAACCTGGTTGATCGCTGCCGAATTGCCGGTGAACTCGTGCGCGGTAGCGAAGCTCTGCCGCAATTGGGCGTTTTCCCTGCGCAGGCGCTCGGTCTCGGTCGCTCTTTCCACCAGATGGATGAGCCGCTCAGCTTCGAACGGCTTCTCGATGAATTCCATCGCTCCGCGTCCGATCGCCGCCACGGCGGTGTCGATATTGCCGTGGCCGGAGAAGATGACCACCGGCAATTCGGGTTCGCGTGCCTTGATCTCATCGAGGACTTCGAGCCCGTCCATCGAGCTGCCGTGGAGCCATACGTCGAGAAGCACGAGGCTCGGCCGCCGCTCGTCGATCGCGGCAAGCGCCCCCTCCCCATCCCCGGCAGTGCGGCATTCGTAGCCTTCATCGCTGAGGACGCCTGCGACCAGTTCACGGATATCCTTTTCGTCATCGACGATCAGGACTTCGACGGGTTTGCTGGTACTCATTCGGCAGCCTCTTTCGTGCTGTTGGCGCTGGCTTGGATGCGGGGATCGCAGGCGAAGGTCAACGTGACGCGCGTGCCGCCTTCCTCCATGGTTCCGAAGCTCATGGCACCGCCATGCTCCTCGACGATCTTGTTGACGATGGCGAGCCCGAGCCCGGTGCCGCGCTCTCGCGTGGTAACATAGGGCTCTACGATCTTCTCGCGCTCCTTCGGGAGTCCGATGCCATTATCCGCAATGACGATTTTGACGAGATCGTCCTCGCCCACGAGGTTGACCGTGATCCGTCCGCGATAATCGGGCTCGGCGTTCTTCGCCTTGGCCTCGACTGCCTCGCCGGCGTTTTTCATGACGTTGGTCATCGCCTGACCGAACTGATGGCGGTCGCACTGGATGTCGCCGATCTCTCCCTCGACTTCGACGGCGAAATCGATCTCCGGATGCGCGACTTCCTGAAGGAAGAGTGCCTGACGGACCAGATCCAGAGCATCCTCGCGGCGGAAGGAGGGCTTGGGCAGCCGGGCGAACGAGCTGAACGCATCGACCATGGTTCGCAGTTCGCCGACCTGGCGCACGATGGTCGAGGTTAGCTCGTCGAACAGTTCGCCATCCTGCTCGATCTGGCGCCGATAGCGACGTTTGAGCCGCTCGGTCGCGAGTTGGATCGGCGTGAGAGGGTTCTTGATCTCGTGCGCGATCCGGCGCGCCACATCCGACCATGCCGCCTGCCGCTGGTCGAGAACCTGGCGCGTGATATCCTCGAACGTGATTACGTGACTGTCCTCGCCGCGTGTCGCCTTGACCGCGAAGGTGAGCAGTTCGTTGTCTTGCTGGTATTGCACGATCTGGCCGCTGCGCGTTTCGTCGAGATCGGCAAGCTCGGGTGCAATGTCGCGGATCGGGCGACCCACCGGAATTTCCGGCTGCCCCAGCAGGGCCTGCGCCGACGAGTTCATCAGCTGGACCTTGCCTTCCTCATCGAGCGAAATGACGCCTGCAGTGACCGATTCAAGCACCGTTTCGATGAAGATGCCGCGATCGTGCAATTGTTCGTTTGCCCCAACAAGGGCCGCTGTCTGCCGCTCGATCTGGTCGGTCATGCGGTTGAAGGCACGGTTGAGGAGACCGACTTCGTCCGCACCCGTACGGCCTTCGACGCGTAGCGAGTAGTTTCCCGCTCCGACCCGCCGTGCGGCATCGACCAGTTCGTAAAGCGGCTTCACCTGACGGTCGGCATAGCGCAGTGCGAAAGCGATCGCGACGGCCACGAGGATCAGCGCGAGAATGAACAGCGCGCCCATGCTGCGCAATTGCAGGATTCTCGCTTGGCGCGTGAGGATCGCGTAATCCTGCACGATATCCTGCGCGCGCTCGCCCTGGCTAAATTCGAGCAGTTCAGAGCTGCGGGTCGTGTAGAGATAGACGCCGAGTTCGCGGTCGATAGCCGCGATGGCCTCTATTCCGGTCGCATCGCTCGCCACCACCGATGGTTCGCCGTTCGCGATGCTGGCGAGCGCTTCGGCCGGGATTTCCTTCCCGATCGGGTTGTTATCCGGGAAGGCGACGATGACGAGCTGGCCATCGGGGGTCGTCTGTATGATCGACGACTGGCTGAGGCCCCGATTGAGCATCTGGTTCCGGTAGCCATCGCCAAAATCCGGGCTGACGGTCGAATTCTCCGCCAGATATTCCCGCAGCTGTTCGGCCATTGCCTCGGTCTGACGCGCAACGTCCTTCTGGTTCTGCTCGTAATATCCCTCGGCCAGGCTGTTGGCATTGGTCAGCAGGCCCCGGGATTGCTCGGAAAACCAGAAATCGGTGCCGAACTGGAAGAGAACCGAGGCGAACGCGACCACGAACAATGTCGGGATAGCGGCGATCATCGAGAAAATCAGGACAAGCCGGACGTGCATCTTGCCCGTGCCAACCTGGTTTTCCTGCGCCCGGCTCAACGCAATTCGGCGGCCAAGGAGAACAAGGATCGCGAGCGCTGGGACCAGCGTGCCAACCAGAAGGAAGGTCGTAACGCGCGAAGGAAGCAAGTCGCCTTGGGCGGCGGAACCGGTCATGGTCGACCAAGTGACGGCAGCCATGACCAGAAAGCCGAAAACCGATACGATCTCGAGGATCACCATCGCATTCGCGCGGCGAGCGGACACCATCATGCGCCGCAGCCAGAGCGGCAACCGTTTGTGGCGTGTAAGTGTAGCGCTCGCCATATGAGGCTTGTGGGCTACACTGTTGCAATTATGCAAGCGCTTTTGCGACCAATGCGCTTGCGCGAGCGGTGACAGTGCTGCGGATCAGGCCGCTTCGCGTTCGAGGAACGGCTCGTAGAAACGTTCGAGCGACGCCATGACGTCAACCGGATTATCGACGAAATTCACCGTGTTGCGGAATTCGGCCGAGCCAGGGAGACCCTTGGTGTACCAGCCCAGGTGCTTGCGTGCGATCTTCACCCCGACCACGTCGCCATAAAGGCCGAGCATGGCGCGATAGTGGTCCATGATAGTCGAAAACTGCTCTTCGATCCGCGGGTCGGGCAACCGCTCGCCGGTTTCGAGCCAATGCATGACCTGACCAAGCAGCCAAGGTTTGCCGTATGCCCCTCGCCCGATCATGACACCGTCGGCCCCGCTCTGCTCCGCAGCCTGCGCAACGTCGTCGATATCGCAGATGTCGCCATTGGCGATGACCGGGATCGAGACCGCATCCTTAACCTTACTGATGAAAGCCCAGTCGGCGGACCCCTTGTACATCTGGTTGCGGGTCCGGCCGTGGACGGTGACCATTTTCACGCCGATATCTTCGGCGATGCGCGACAATTCGGGCGCATTGAGACTGTCATGGTCCCAACCCATCCGCATTTTCACCGTAACCGGGACGGAAACGCCCTTAACAGTCGCCTCCATCAGTTTGATTGCCAAAGGAACTTCGCGCATCAGCGCGCTTCCGGCGTATCCGTTGACAACCTTGCGCACCGGACAGCCGAAATTGATGTCGATGATTGCCGCACCATTGTCTTCCTGGAGCTTGGCGGCCTCGCCCATCGACTCCGGATCGCAGCCTACGAGCTGCATCGAGACGGGCTCCTCGATCGCATCCCAAGCCGCCTTCTGAACGCTCTGGCGGGTTTCGCGGATCGCAGCCTGGCTTGCAATCATCTCGGTCACATTGAGCCCCGAGCCGAATTTGCGCACAAGGCGGCGGAACGGCAGGTCTGTTACGCCGGTCATGGGCGCGAGCACGACCGGCTGCGCAATGCGCACCGGGCCGATATCGATCGGCGCAAGATGGGGAGGCTGCGGCGTGTTGCTCATGGTGATGACCGTTAGGTAGGCGCGCCCCTAGTCGATTGCCAGTTTCGCGACAAGACGATAGGCGGCGCGCACCATGACCGACGCCTTCACATCTCCCCCTTCGCGCAACCTCGCAGCGATTATCGTCGCTGCCGGAACGGGAAGCCGTGCGGTGCAAGACATTCCCAAGCAGTATGTGCGCTGGCGCGGCAAACCTGTGCTGCGTCATTCGGTCGAGCGGCTTTTGGCAGCGGGATGCGCCCCGATCGTAGTTGCGATCGCGCCCGATGCCGATGATCTGGCGAGCGAGGCGATCGGCGATCTCGAAGGGGTCGAGACGTGCCACGGCGGCGGAACAAGACAGCAATCGGTCGCCCTCGCGCTCGAAGGGCTTGCCGAACGCGCACCCGAACACGTCCTGATCCACGACGCTGCCCGCCCGATCGTGGTGCCGGAAGTGGTCGATCGCCTTGTCGCCGCCCTACCCTCCCATGCCGGTGCAATTCCCGTGCTCCCCGTGGTCGATTCGATCGCAATCGAGCGCGACGGCATGATGGCCGGCAAGGCCGATCGTGAAACGCTCAAGCGCGTGCAGACGCCGCAGGCCTTCCGCTTTGCCGATATCCTGGCAGCCCATCGCGCATGGCAAGGCGCGAGCGATGCGGGAGACGATGCGCATGTCTTGCGCGATTTCGGCGGCGAGGTTGCTATGGTGCGAGGAGACGAAGCGCTGAAAAAGCTCACATTCGCCGAGGATTTCCGCAGCTCGCGCCCGGCAATCCGCACCGGTCTTGGCTTCGACGTGCATCGCCTGGCCGAGGGCGAAGAGTTGTGGCTCGCTGGATTGCGTATCGAACACAGTCATGGCCTTGCCGGGCACAGCGATGCGGATGTCGCGCTCCATGCGATCACCGACGCGGTCCTCGGTGCGGTGGGCGCAGGCGATATCGGCGACCATTTCCCGCCCAGCGATCCGCAGTGGAAAGGCGCCTCATCAGACCGTTTCCTCGCCCATGCCGGGAAACTGGCTGACGAGGCAGGCTACGCTGTCGCGAACATCGATCTTACCATCATCTGCGAAGCTCCCAAGATCGGTCCGCACCGCTCGGCCATGCGTGAGCGGATAGCGGCGATCCTCGGCATCGATCCGGCGCTGGTCGGCGTCAAGGCGACGACCACCGAAGGGCTTGGCATGACCGGACGCCGTGAGGGAATTGCGGCGCAGGCGGTGGCCACGCTCGCGGTATTCGATTAGCGCCGCCCCAACCGCCAGCATTGGAGCCGAGCATGGATTTCGACGCCATCCTTCCCGAGAACATGGTCGCCCTCGCCGAGCAGGTCGTCACGCGCAATCGCGAAGCCGGACGCATGGTTGCACTGGCGGAAAGCTGCACCGGGGGCCTGGTCGCCAGTGCAATCACCGAGATACCCGGCAGTTCCGCTGTGCTCGACCGCAGCTTCGTGACCTATTCAAATGCCGCGAAGATCGAGATGCTGGGCGTCTCCTCCGATATCATCGATACGTTCGGTGCGGTCTCGGCGGCGTGCGCTTGGGACATGGCGAAGGGCGCGCTTGCCGCGAGCGGCGCGGATGTCGCGGTAGCGGTCAGCGGGATCGCCGGGCCAGGCGGTGGCAGCGAGTTCAAGCCGGTCGGCACGGTGGTTTTCGCCCGCGCGATCCGCGGACAGGAAGAAAACGAGGCCGAGGAGCGCGTTTTCGCAGGCGGCACCCGCGCCGCGATCCGGCATCAGGCGGCGCTGGTCGCGCTCGAACTGTTGCTACCGTAAAGCGCGGCCGCGCGCGTTTCGAACGCGGCAACCATCTTGCGGAAGGCGCGATCGGCATATTGCCCGGCGAGCGCTTCGAACACCTTGTTCTTGAACGTGAAATCGACGCAGAAATTGATCCTGCAGGCCTCTTCCCCATCCGGTTCGAAGGCCCAGCTATTGTCGAGATCGCGCAGCGGTCCGTCGACGTAGTGAACCAGGATCGAATGCGGCCGCGCCTTGGTAACGCGCGAGGTGAATTTCTCGCGGATCGCCTTGAACCCGACCAGCATGTCGGCGGTCATCTCTGTCTCGCTATCAGCGCGCACGCGTGTCGCAACGACCCAAGGCAGGAATTCGGGATAGCGATCGACGTCGGCGACCAGATCGAACATCTGCTCGCAGCTGTAAGGCAGCCGCTTGGATTCGCGGATCGTCGGCATCAGGCCTTCGCCTTGGCCAGCTTCGCCTCTCTCGCCGCGCGCATTTCGGCGAAATCGTCTCCCGCATGATAGCTCGAGCGGGTGAGCGGACTCGACGCGACTTGCAGGAAGCCCTTGGCCCGTGCGATCGCACCGAAGGCCGAGAATGCCTTGGGTGTAACGAAATCCTCGACCTTGGCATGCTTCGGCGTGGGCTGGAGATACTGGCCCATGGTCATGAAATCGATATCCGCGCAGCGCATGTCGTCCATCACCTGGTGCACTTCGAGGCGTTGTTCGCCCAAACCCAGCATGATGCCCGATTTGGTGAAGATCATCGGATCGTGGCGCTTGACCTCTTCGAGCAGACGCAGCGAGGCATAATAACGCGCGCCGGGGCGGATCGTCGGATAGAGGCGCGGCACGGTTTCCAGATTGTGGTTGAACACGTCCGGCCCGGCCGCAGCGATCGCCTCGATCGACGGGCGCATCTTGCCGCGGAAATCGGGCGTCAGAATCTCGATCGTCGTATCGGGGGTGTTGCGGCGCAGGGCTTCGATCACCTTGACGAAGTGGCCGGCACCGCCATCGGGGAGATCGTCACGATCGACACTCGTGATGACGATGTGCTCGAGCCCAAGCTTTGCTGCAGCGGTGGCAACATGCTCGGGTTCGTCCTGATCGACGATGCGCGGCATGCCCGTCTTGACGTTGCAGAACGCGCAGGCGCGGGTGCAGACGTCGCCCAGGATCATCACCGTCGCGTGCTTCTTGGTCCAGCACTCCCCGATATTGGGACAGGCAGCCTCTTCGCAGACCGTATTGAGGTTGAGGTCGCGCATCAGCTTGCGCGTCTCGCCATAGCCTTTCGTCACCGGGGCCTTTACGCGAATCCAATCGGGCTTGCGCTGGCGGGCGGGGCGTTCTTCGGGCTGCGGAGCGGATGAGAGGTCGTTCATGGGCGCCCACTTAGGAGCCTTCGGGCCATCTTGCCAGTCCTGCAAAGAGACGGCATGGGCGATCGCATGAAGAGATTTTCCGGACTCGTCGATGGCTATGGCCGTTTCCGCCAAACCGGCTGGGTGGAACAGCGCGCGCGCTGGTCGGAACTGGCCGAGGGTCAGTCGCCCCAGGTCATGGTGATCGCCTGTTCGGACAGCCGCGTCGATCCGGCGCAAATCTTCGATGTCGATCCGGGCGAAATCTTCGTGGTGCGCAATGTAGCGGCCATGGTCCCGCCTTACGAGACCACACCGGGCCATCACGGGGTCTCGGCCGCAGTGGAATTCGCCGTGCAGTTTCTCAAAGTGCGCGAAGTCGTCGTGATGGGTCACGGCATGTGCGGCGGCTGCCATGCAGCCTTGACGCAGAACCTCCACGGGAACGAACATGGCGCAGGCGGTTTCGTTGCCGATTGGGTCGGCATGCTCGACGATGTGCGCGATCCGGTCGCCCGCGAATATGGGACGTCCGGACGCGTAGCGGAACTGGCCATGGAACTGGCAGCGGTGACATTGAGCCTTGGCAATCTCCGCTCCTTCCCCTTCGTCGCCGAGCGCGAGCAGTCCGGTGAACTGGCGCTGCGCGGTGCGCACTTTGCGATTTCGGATGGCGTCCTGCGAGTGCTCGACGAAGAAACCGGGGAATTCGGCCCCGCCGCATGATTTGATTCGGTCGCGCGAGTGCCTAAGGATGGCGCATGCCCGAACCGGATCTCAAAAACATCGCCCTCCTGATCGACGCCGACAACACCAGTCCGCGCGGCATCGACCCGGTGCTGACCGTGATGGCCGAACTCGGCCAGGTGAACATCAAGCGTGCCTACGGCAATTTCGCGAAGAACAATTTGCAGAATTGGGACAAGATCACCCACAAATACGGGATCCGTCCGCAGCAGCAATTCGATCTGACAGCGGGCAAGAACGCCACCGACATGGCGATGACGATCGATGCGGTCGACCTGCTGTATCAAGGGAAGGTCGACGGTTTCGGGATCATGTCGTCGGACAGCGATTTCACCCCGCTCGTCACGCGCCTGCGGCAGGATGGATTGATCGTCTATGGCTTCGGCAGCACCAAGAAGACCCCCGCCGCGTTCAAGAGCGCGTGTACGCGCTTTATCGATATCGACGCGCTGATCGCGAGTGCATCGGATGAACCGCCGAGCCCCAAGGCTCGCAAGGCGGAGGACAAGCGTTCGCTCGACGAAGATTTGATCGAACTGCTCGGCACCGCCTGGAAAGCCGCCAAGCGAGATGAAGAGGGTTTCGCCTCGCTCGGCGAAGTCGGCCTGATCGCCGGCAACCGTTCCAGCTTCGATGTTCGCAATTACGGCTTCAAGCGGCTGTCCGACCTGTTCGATTCGATCGACCAGTTCCAGATGGAGCGTCGCGACGACAACCAGTATTACGTTAGGCGCCTGCGCTGACCTAAGAGAAAGGGCGCATCGGCCAAAGCCGACTCGCCCTCTTTCAATTGGGTTTGAATTACGGTCAGCCAGCCTGCTGCTCGGCATAGATCCGCCACAGATTGGCAATCGCCGCCCACTCACCGGTTACCGAGGCGAACGTTTCCTTCGCTTCGGCGAAACGGCCTTGCTCGATTTGCGCAATGCCGATGCGGGTCATGAATTTGCCGTTGCCGGCACCGGGCTTGGCCGCGGCAAGTCGATAGAGTTCTTCAGCGGTGCCCGGCTGCCCATAGTTCAGGTAGGCGTCCGCTGCGGCCACAATAGTCGCGAGCGACGCGTTCGGCTTGCGCGCGTCGGCACCGAGCGAATCCAACTCGCCGCTTTCATCGACCGCGATCTGCTTCTTAGCGTCTTCGCGATTCTGCGTAACGAACCCTTCGCTTTCGTCGAAGAAGCCCTTCTCGATGCCAAGATCGATTGCGTCGAGCACTTCCTGCGGACGCTTGCGGTAATCGGCGTATTCAACGATCGCGGAGACATCCGGACGGTTCTGGATACTGTCGGTCTGGACCATCAGTCGCTGGAGGTCGAGCACGGCCTCGTCCTCACTATATCCGTCACGCACGATGATGATCGCATTGGCCCAGTTCGTCGGGTTCGGATAGAACCGGACGAGATTGTAAGCATAATCATTCTGATCGGAGGTCTGGAGTTCGCGTGCCAGCTTGTACGCTCGGAGCAACAATTCCTCGCTCGGTTTGCTGACCGCAGCGCTTTCGTCGATCATACCGTTCATGTAATCGAGCGCCTGCGCTCGGTTGCCTTCGCGAATATACGTGACAACAATGTTGTTTCTCAGGTTGGCATCGGTGCTTCCGGCATCGATCGCCATCTGAAACGCCTCACGCGCCTTCGCAAAATCGCCACGTTCGAACAGAATGATACCGCGCGCATTTTGCAAAGCCGCCTTGCGAGCATTACTTTGCAGGCCGCTTGACGTTTCCGTGTCGATGCCTTCGAGCTGCAGGGCTGTATCGTCAGTCAGCGCGCCGTAGCCAATCGCGACGTTGCCCCAGAAATACCGGTCCGAAGGGTTTTCGATCTTGTCCTTCACCGCACGCAATGCAGCGATCTCGTCCGCCAGCATCCGCGCGAGCTCGGCGCGACCGGCTTCGCGAGCTTCGCCCTCCGACTGGCGCACGCTGTCCGATTTGGCTTTCACTTCCGCGTCCGCCGCGCTGGCCTTGTACGCCTCGAATACCGGCTTGAAGGCTTTCTGGAAGTCCTTGGAGGGTGCGAGTTCCGGCTGTTGTTCTTGGGCCTGCGCGGCAGGTGCGGTGGCGACGGCACCGATACCCGCAAAGGCGAGCATCGCGGCCATCGTAGGCTTGCCGATAATAGCGCGGGTCTTGCGCGAAACAGTCGAAATCATCTGAGAAATCCCCTTCGTTGAGAAAACCGGGGCGGCGGAGGGATGCCGCCCGGCCAAATTCGTTGTGCCTCCTGCCGCTCCATCGGCTTTCTGGCAATATGAACCTTCTACCAAAAAGCCGCTGAACGGTGTTTGAATACCCTACGCATGGCCGGTTCAGCGCGTTCCGGCGAGCAATGTGGATAAATCGCGCGAATCTGCGCTCCGCGGAGGGGGTTTGCTGGCGAATTTCGAGCGGATTTGATAAGGTCTACCCCATTGGAAGGCCCCTCGCGGCTAAGCAGAAACAATACGAACGGACGCCCCTTGGCAGACGATACCGAAATTCTCGATTCCCCCTCCTCGCCCGAGGCTTTTCCCCGCATCGACATCGTCGATGAAATGAAGACCAGCTATCTCGATTACGCGATGAGCGTGATCGTGAGCCGCGCCCTCCCCGATGTGCGCGACGGACTGAAGCCGGTTCACCGCCGGATCCTGTTCGCCAGTCAGGAAGGCGGCTTCGTCGCCGGACGACCCTATCGCAAGAGCGCCAAGATCGTCGGCGACGTAATGGGTAACTACCACCCCCACGGCGACTCTGCGATCTACGACGCGCTTGCGCGCATGACGCAAGACTGGTCCCTGCGCGTCCCGTTGATCGACGGTCAGGGCAATTTCGGCTCGATGGATCCCGATCCGCCGGCCTCGATGCGTTACACCGAAGCACGCCTTGCCCGCGTGGCCAATTCGCTGCTCGACGATCTCGACAAGGACACAGTCGATTTCGCCGACAACTATGACGGCTCCCGGCGGGAGCCGACCGTGCTGCCGGCACGCTTTCCGAACCTTCTGGTCAATGGGGCGGGCGGCATCGCGGTCGGCATGGCGACCAACATTCCTCCGCACAATCTGGGCGAAGTGATCGACGGCTGCCTGGCATATATCGAAAATCCTTCAATCAGTTCGGAAGAATTGTTCGAGATTATTCCAGGTCCGGACTTCCCCACCGCTCCCCTGATTCTCGGCAAATCGGGCGCCCGCTCGGCTTACACGACCGGGCGCGGTTCGGTGCTGATGCGCGCGCGTCACGAAATCGAGACGAAGCAAGGCGATCGCCAGTCGATCGTCCTCACATCGATGCCGTACCAGGTCGGCAAGTCGGGCCTCGTCGAAAAGATCGCCGAAGCCGCGAAGGACAAGCGGATCGAAGGCGTTGCCGACATTCGCGACGAAAGTTCGCGTGAGGGCGTTCGTGTCGTGGTCGACCTCAAGCGCGATGCGTCGCCCGAAGTCGTGCTGAACCAGATCTGGCGCTATACACCAGCTCAATCGAGCTTCCCGGCCAACATGCTCGCAATCCGCGGCGGGCGCCCCGAAGTGCTTTCGCTGCGCGACATTATTTCATCGTTCATCGCGTTCCGCGAACAGGTCATCACGCGGCGCACAAAATACGAGCTCAACAAGGCGCGCGATCGGGCGCACATCTTGCTTGGCCTCGTTGTCGCCGTGTCGAATCTCGACGAAGTGGTGGCCATCATCCGCGGAGCACCGAACCCGCAGGTCGCTCGCGAAAAGCTGCGCGCCAAGGAATGGCCGATCGGTGATATCGCCCAGTATATCCGCTTGGTCGAAGCGATCGAGCCCGATGCCGAACAGGAGGGCGGCACATATCGCCTTTCCGAACGCCAGGTGAAGGCCATCCTCGATCTGCGCCTCCATCGCCTGACGGCGCTCGGACGTGACGAGATCGGCGATGAACTCAAGGAACTCTCGATCGCGATCGAGGAATATCTCTCGATCCTCGCCGACCGAGCGAAACTCTACGGGGTGATGCGTGAGGAACTCGAGGAAATCCGCGAGGCTTACGCCACGCCGCGCATCACCGAGATCGCGCCGGCCTGGGACGGGCTCGAGGATGAAGACCTCATCGAGCAGGAAGACATGGTCGTCACCGTCACGCATGGCGGCTACATCAAGCGCACTCCCCTCGCCACGTTCCGCGCGCAGGCTCGCGGCGGCAAGGGGCGCAGCGGTATGGCGACGAAGGACGAGGATGCCGTCGTCGAATTGTTCGTAACTTCGACCCACAACCCGGTGCTTTTCTTCACCAATACTGGACGCGTCTATCGCCTGAAGGTGTGGAAATTGCCCGAGGGCGGTCCGCAGACCCGCGGTCGTCCGATGGTCAATCTGCTGCCGCTGGGCGATGGCGAACTCGTCACCAACGTTCTGCCCCTGCCCGAAAACGAGGAAGAATGGTCCTCGCTCGGAATCGTGTTCGCTACCGAACAGGGCATGGTTCGCCGCAACTCGATGGACGCGTTCACCAACGTGCCCTCGAACGGCAAATACGCGATGGGGTTCGTCGAAGGCAGCAACGACCGATTGATCGGCGTCCGCCTGGTGGGCGAAACGCAGGAAGTTTTCCTCGCCAACGATACGGGCAAAGCGATCCGCTTCGCTGCGACCGATGCGCGCGAAACGAAGAGCCGGACCGGCATCGGCGTGCGTGGTATGACCTTGAAAGATGGTGCCAAGCTCGTTTCGATGGCCGTGCTCGATGCCAGCGAACGCGACACCGAGGTCCGCGAAGCCTATCTGCGGGCGGCATCGTGGAAGAACAACGATGTCGAACCCACGCTGCCGCCTGAAAAAGTGGCGGAAATGGCAGAAAGCGAGGAGTTCATCCTCACCATCACCGCAAACGGCTATGGTAAGATCTCGTCCTCCTACGAATACCGCACGATCGGTCGTGGCGGCATGGGACTGACCAATATCGGTGCCCCCGACAGCAATCCCGATCGGAATGGTCCGGTGGTGGCGAGTTTCCCCGTCCGCCACGGCATGCAACTCATGCTGGTGACCGACCAGGCCAAGCTGATCCGCCTGCCGATCGAGTTCCGCCATGAAATGGAGAACGGGTTCGAGAACCATCAAGGTTATTCGATCTCGGGACGTGCTTCGTCCGGGGTCCGGATCTTTAATGTTGGAAAGGACGAGAGGATCGTCGGTGCAGCCCGGATCGACGAAGACGAGTCGCCTGAAAACGAGGCCGAGGAAGCGATCGCCGAAGACATGGTGGGGCGGACCTCCGAAGAGACGACGCCGCACACGACCGCGCATTCGGACGACAATATCGAAGGCGAACCCGGCGCAAGCTAGTGCGATCGGCGGGCGGCAAACGAACGTAGCGGGTTAGACCGCTGCCGGATTGTGTCGCTCGCCGCGCAGCCGCTGGATCACCCCGGTGACGATCAGGAACTGACCGGTGTAATAAAGCGGCCAGATGAGCCAATCGGTGATCGCGGGATCGATCCGGCCGGCTTCCTTGGCGAAGATCAGCAGGTCGGACGCGACGAACAGCACCGCGCCAAGCCCCACCTGATAGCGCGAGAAGCGGCTGACCCAAGCAGTGGCAGCCATCAGCCCGAGGATCAGCGCATAGATCGTTGCGAGAAGCCAGCCATCCTGCGGCGCGGTAATCATCGCGGTGACGATCGGCGTACCCAGCAGCAATCCAAAGGCGGCCATCTTCTGGCTCGGTTGGACGATCTCCCGCGCATTGTGGCGATAAAGCAGGATCGCAACGAGATGCCCGAGGGCGAAAAACAGCGCGCCCAATTCGATGGCGAACTCAATTCCCACATCGCCCAGCGCGCCGAGTGCCATCACGGCGGCGATCAGCACGGTGTCGCGCCCCCTGCCCCGATCCCACGCATAGATCGCGAGCGTACCGACGCATGCGCCCTTCCATGCGGTGAGCCATAGACCAGGGACGCGTCCGTCGCTCGCGAAGAAAAAGGAGACCGACAGTGCGAGGCTCAGCAGCAGGAACGGCCTGCGATCGATAAGGGCTTGGCGGACCATGGATACTCCTTCGCCGACCGCTTAGCGCTGGACGCGCGCGCCATGCAAACCTAACTGCGCGTTCCATGGCACATGATATCCACATCATCGGCGGCGGCCTCGCCGGAAGCGAAGCGGCGTGGCAATTGGCCCAGCGCGGCTACAACGTTCGCCTGTCGGAAATGCGCGGCAGCGGAGAGACCACGCCTGCCCACCAGACCGACGGCCTGGCCGAACTTGTCTGCTCGAACAGTTTCCGCTCCGACGACGACGAGAAGAACGCGGTAGGCCTGCTGCATCACGAAATGCGGCGGCTCGACAGCATCGTCATGCGGGCGGGCGAGAAGGCGCGCGTTCCCGCAGGTAGCGCGATGGCGGTGGATCGCGACATCTTCTCGGCCGAGGTCGAGCGGATGCTGCTCGAGCATCCGAACATCACTGTCGTGCGCGAACGGATCGATACCTTGCCGGACGAAGGGCTCACCATCGTTGCGACCGGCCCACTGACTGCGCAGTCGCTGGCCGAGAGCATCGTTTCTGCGACCGGCAGCGATCGCCTCGCCTTCTTCGACGCCATCGCGCCGATCGTCCATCGCGACAGCATCGACATGGCGAAATGCTGGATCCAGAGCCGCTGGAACAAGCGCACCGAAGCTTCGAACGAAGAAGGCGACTACATCAACTGCCCGATGACGAAGGAGCAGTACGAGGCGTTCCACCAAGGACTGATCGACGGCGAGAAGACCGAATTCCGCGAGTGGGAGAAGGACACCCCCTATTTCGAAGGCTGCATGCCGATCGAAGTGATGGCGTCACGCGGGGTGGAGACCCTTCGTTACGGCCCGATGAAGGGCGTCGGTCTCGATAATCCCTACGATACGAGCGAGGAGCACCCACAAGGCCGCTGGCCCTATGCGGTCGTCCAGCTGCGTCAGGACAACCGGCTCGGCACGCTGTGGAACATGGTCGGATTCCAGACCAAGCTCAAATACGGCGCACAGATCGAGCTCTTCCGCACCATCCCCGGGCTCGAGAATGCCGAATTTGCAAGGCTCGGTGGCCTGCATCGCAACACTTTTCTCAATTCGCCCGACGTACTCGACCGCCAGCTGCGCCTGAAAGCCGCGCCGCATATCCGGTTCGCCGGGCAGGTGACCGGATGCGAAGGCTATGTCGAGAGTTCTGCCGTCGGCTTGATGGCAGGCCTGATGGTGGCTGCCGAGCTGGCCGGGCGGAACTGGACTTCGCCCCCTCGCGAAACCGCGATGGGCGCCCTGCTCTCCCACATTACCGGCGATGCCGAGGCGGCGACCTTCCAACCGATGAACGTCAATTTCGGCCTATTCCCGCCCTTCGAGGAGCGGGTGCCGAAGAAAGTCCGCAAGGAAGCCTATACCTCGCGCGCCAAGGAGAGCTTCGGCGCGTGGCTGGCCGAAATGGAAGGTGTGCCCGCCTAACCTAACAGCGACAGGCCGGTTTCGGCTTGCGCTTCGGAGCAGTGGTGCGGAATTCGGACGGCGTCAGTTCATTGTCGCCATCGGAATCGGCGCCTTCGAACTTGTCGACCGTCGCCACTGCCCACTCCTCGAAGGTCAGCAGATTGTTGCCGTCCTTGTCGAGCTTGCGGAAAGCGGCCGTGCGGGTCGAGAGCATTTCGCGGCGGGTGATCTTGAGATCGCGATTGCGGTCATAGCGAAAAAATCGGCGCTGCTCGCGCGTGAGTTCGGTCGCTTCGGGCAGGTCGGGACCGCGTTGATCCCCGGGATCGACGCTTGGGAGCGTATCGGGCACCGCACTTTCCGCAACAGGTGGTGGTGGGGCCGCCTCCTCGACCTGCGCCCTGCCCTGCCACCAGAACAGGCCAGTGCCTGCGAGAACGAGTGCTATGAATGCTCCGCTTACCAGTCCCTTCATCGTCGCCCCCTATCGCGATGGTGACCACTCTAGCGCCCCAGCAGGCCCCGGCGCAATGCGATGAATAGATCGGTCGGTCGCGATAGGGGCGCGCGATCGCTGGCAAGGGCTTTCGCGGCCAGCGCATCGAGCACGGCCAGCGGCCTTAGCGTCTTCCCGCGAAGCTGCGTCTTGGGCAGGGCCCCCGCCAGATCGAGCGCGATTGTGCGATCGCCTTCGCCGAGCCAGTGCCATGCGGCTTCGACGAGCGCATGGCGCTTGGCTGCGGGCGCAATGGCGCTTTCCTGCGCTCCGTCTCCCTTGAGTTTCGCCAGAGCCAGCCATCCCGTCGCCCTCCCCTGGGCATGGGCCAGGATCGGAGATTCGCCGAGCGGCCGCTCGGCAAGCAGCGCTTCCCATCCATCGACAACGCCCTGAAGTTCTCTTGCAGCCTCGCCCCAGCTCGATAGTCGGGCAAGGAGCGGGTTTCCCTTGGGCCAATCGGAGACCGGTTCGGCAAAGCGATCGCGCCACCAGGCGAGGCGCATCTGGGCTATGATCGGCTCGTTCGCTCCGCTGACGAAGCGTGCGAATTGGGCCTCGAGCGCGAACAATGTGAAAATATCACGCTCGCTCGGCCCGGGCGCATAAGCAAGCGCCAGCAGGTAGATTTGGGGTATTTGGTCGGGGTCGGCGCCGCTCATCTTCCGCTTTAATACCTCATTAACCATACTGCTTGGCGGGACGCTTACCAAACCACTCTAGATCACGGCTATGAATCACGTGGTGGGCCGATGATACATATGATCTTCCAATTCGTGCGGCGCCTATGGGGCAACCAGTCAGGCAATGTCTACGTCATCGGTGCAGCAGCGATATTTCCGATGCTCGCCATGGTTGGCGGCGCTGTTGATCTTAGCCGTGCTTCGATGGCGAAATCGCAATTGCAGTCGGCCTGCGATGCGGGCGTCCTCGCCGGTCGCCGCGCCCTCGCCCGCACCGGTAGCTGGGGATCGGGCGAAAAAGGCAAGGCGCAGAAAATGTTCGGCGTCAACTACGAATCCGCCGATTTCAGTGCCAGCGATACGGTGTTCACGCCGACCAGAAACGCCGATGACGATGTTCTCGGCACGGCGACGACAAAAGTTCCCACGCTGATAATGCATATGTTCAACTACAAAAACTTCGAGTTGAGCGTGTCCTGCATGGCCGAACTGCAGATTTCGAACACGGATATCATGTTCGTCCTCGATACGACCGGCTCGATGGGGACCAGCAACAAGATCGGAGCGCTGCGACAGGCAGTTAAAGACTTCCACGAAACCCTCGCTAAGGCAACGTCGGATCCGGGTACCCGCGTACGTTATGGCTTCGTACCGTACTCGGTAAGCGTCAACGCGTCGCACCTGATTGCCAATGCAAAGATGCCAAGTAGCTATTTTGCGGATTCGGCGGTCTACCAATCGCGCGAAGCAGAATTCACTGAGCCCGTTTATGTGGCGACCGGCCCGGGAGAAACGACCTACGGTGCGGAAGAAACGTATAGGCGAGTCCTATACGATTACGATTGCGACAATTGGGCCTCGAACGGTGGTGCCAGTTCCACGTCCGGGAATCCTCCTGTCACCACGACGTATGAACTGGTGAACTTCGACCGACGAGGAAGGTACCGCGGAAGGGACTACGGTTACTGCACGAGAAGGCCGGTCTACACCGAATACGAATATGAAACCCGCTACGCCTTCAAGCAATGGGTCTATCGACCGGTTACCATGAACGCCAGCGGCCTGAGCGGATTGGGACCGGTCAGCTATGCGAGAGATGTGATCGAGTACAGTCCCGGATCTGAAGTCTACTCGTGGGTCGACACTGCAGGCACCTACGATGTCCGCGAACTGGCGGCAATGAACGACGGTGTCAGGGGGGATAACATTCCGATCGCAAGCAACGCGTGGGACGGCTGCGTTATCGAGCGCGAGACGGTTGCGGAACCGGACTGGAACCCCATTCCCGACGGTGCGCAGGATCTGGATGTCGTCAGCGCCCCGGACCCTGGCAAGCCAGGCAGCTACTGGGTTCCTCGTTGGAATAATATCTCATTCTATCGTAACTATGATAATCAGACGAGTACATCCGACTTCACGCAGCCGGGCGGCAATTACTCCGCGTGCCCGGCGCCGATGCGATTGTTCGAATCCATTCCGATGACGAGCAGTTCAGTGCCGACCTGGATGAGCAACTATCTCAATAGCTTGTCACCCGACGGACAGACCTACCACGATATCGGAATGATCTGGGGCGTGCGACTCGGTAGCCCTCGCGGGATCTTCTCATCGGACGTGAACGACCTGCCAAACGTATCGACCACGCGCCACCTCATCTTCATGACCGATGGTGACATGGCTGTGAACCAGCAAACCCATTCAGCGTATGGGATCGAACAACTCGAACACCGTGTGGGCTATAGCGGTATCGGCACGAATGATCTATCAACCCGCCATTACAAGCGGTTCGAAGCCGCTTGCCGCCTCGCGAAAAACGAAGGCTATACGGTGTGGGTTATCGCGTTTGGTACATCGCTGACTCAACGCATGAAAGACTGTTCAAGCGGCGGACGTTGGTATTATGCCAGCAATGCGGCCGAACTTAGCGCGCAATATGCCGCCATTGCCTCTCAGATTGCGGATCTGAGGATCGGTTCGTGATCGCGTTCTGCAGGAAACTTCGCCAGGATGAATCGGGCGCCACGATTGTCGAGTTCGCGGTCGTCGCACCGATCCTCTTTCTCGTCCTGTTCGGCGGGATGGAGCTCGCACATGTCGCCTACGTCAAAACCACGCTGCGCAATGCTCTGCAAGAGGCGTCTCGTGCATCGGGTCTCGAGGATGGCAGCACCAATGCCGCAGCGATCGACCAAAAGGTGGAAAAGAGCATCAAGCGTGTCGCCCCAGACGCCGATGTCAAGATCAAGCGGACGAGCTATCAGGATTTCTCGGACGTCAAAACGCCCGAAGACTTCACCGATTCCAATTCGAACGGACGCTACGATTCAACCGAGTGCTTCGTCGATATCAACGGCAACAAGAAGTGGGACTCCGATCGTGGCAGGAAAAAGAGCCAAGGCGGGGCGGACGATGCCGTCCTCTATGAAGTCGAAGTGAAGTACGAGAAGATCTTTCCATTGTGGGCGCTTGTCGGGAGCAGCGAGAAGATTACCCAGCTCAACGCCGAAACCACGTTGCGCAACCAGCCCTATGGGACGCAGGTACCCAATGAGGGGGTCAACATATGTCCATGAAAGACAAAATCGGCGAAAGGTTCGGTGGCCTGAGGCAGCGCCTGCGCAAAATCTGGCGCTGCGAAAGCGGACTCGCGCTTGTTGAGTTCGCCTATGTCTCGCCGTTCCTGATTACGCTCGGGCTTGGCGGTGCCGAATTGACAAACTACGCCCTCACCCAGCAGCGCGTGAGCCATCTCGCGACGTCGCTCGCGGACAATGCCTCGCGAGCCAAACAGTTCGTCACCACAGGCGACCCCCAATTCCGTGAACATGATGTCCATGAAGTGTTCGCGGGCATGGAATTGCAGGCCGGCACACTCGATTTCAAAAAGAACGGACGCGCGATTATTTCCAGCCTCGAGGTGAACGCAGACAACGGGCAGTGGATACATTGGCAGCGATGCTACGGCGACAAGAGATCGTACAAGTCGGCCTATGGAAATGAAGGCAAAGGATCGAGCGGCACCGGCTTCAAGGGAATGGGCCCCGCCAGCAATCGCGTGACGGCAGACCGAGACTTCGCCATCATGTTCGTAGAAATTTTCTACGAATATGACCCCTTGCTTCTTGGCTGGGCTGTGGAGCCACAAACTCTCACCAAGACCGCCGCGATGTATGTTCGCGACGACCGTGACCTGAGCCAGATTTTCAACCCTTCGCCCAGGGCCACGGTCCTCAGCTGCTGATCCGCCTCAGTCGCGGTAGCACACCTTCTTTGCCGCTTTGACGATCCGCGCGCTGTCGATCAGCGCCGCCTTTTCGAGATTGGCCGCATAAGGCAGCGGCACATCCTCGTCGGTCACGCGCAGAACGGGCGCATCGAGATGATCGAAGCCGTCTTCCATGCAGATCGCCATGACTTCGGAAGAGATCGAGCAGGTAGGCCAGCCCTCCTCGGCGATGATCAACCGGTTGGTCTTGGCAAGCGAGGTCAGGATCGCTTCGCGGTCGAGCGGACGCAGCGTGCGCAGGTCGATGACTTCGGCGTCGATCCCCTCGCCCGCCAGTTCCTCGGCCGCTTCGAGAGCGAGGCCAACGGCGATCGAATAGGAGACAATGGTGACGTCGGTACCTTCGCGCATGATCCGTGCCTTGCCGATCGGCAGGACATGGTCGTCGAGCTGTGCGACTTCGAAGCTGCGACCGTAGACCAGCTCGTTTTCCAGGAACACGACCGGATCGTCGCAGCGGATTGCGGCCTTCATCAGGCCCTTGGCATCCTGCGCATCATATGGCGCGATCACGATCAGGCCCGGAACGCTGGCATACCACGGCCCGTAGTTCTGGCTGTGCTGTGCTCCGACACGGCTTGCCGCCGCGTTGGGGCCGCGGAATACGACCGGACAGCGCATCTGGCCGCCCGACATGTAATTGGTCTTCGCCGCCGAATTCACGATGTGGTCGATTGCCTGCATCGCGAAGTTGAAGGTCATGAACTCGACGATCGGACGCAGGCCGCCCATCGCCGCACCGGTGCCGATGCCGGCGAACCCGTATTCGGTAATCGGCGTGTCGATCACCCGCTTGGGTCCGAACTCTTCGAGCAGCCCCTGCGTAACCTTGTACGCGCCCTGATACTCGGCGACTTCCTCGCCCATAACGAACACGCGTTCGTCGAGGCGCATTTCTTCGGCCATACCGTCGCGCAAGGCTTCGCGAACGGTCAGCTTGGCCATGTTGGTGCCAGCGGGAATCTCCGGATCGTCCGCTTTCGGCTTCGGTGCCGGCTTGGTGATTTCGGCCTCGCTTTGGTCGCGACCGACATCCTTGCCCTCGCCCTGCACATCCTCGACCTCGTCGGACGAGCTTTCGCTGGGTGCGGCATCGGACATGTCTTCGCCCTCTTCGCCGATCATCGCGATCACGGTGCCGACAGCAACGCCTTCTGTTCCCTCGGCGACAAGAATCTTGCCGAGCACGCCTTCATCGACAGCTTCGAATTCCATCGTGGCCTTGTCGGTCTCGATTTCGGCCAGAATGTCGCCAGCGACGACCTCGTCGCCTTCCTGCTTGAGCCATTTGGCGAGCGTGCCTTCCTCCATCGTGGGCGACAGCGCGGGCATCTTGAGTTCGACCGCCATCAGTATTCTCCCACCAGTACGTCGGTGTAGAGTTCGGCCATCTCCGGCTCGGGCGAATTCTCGGCAAAGTCGGCGGCATCGGAGACCCGCGCCTTGATCGCCTTGTCGATTTCCTTGAGCTTCTCTTCGGAAACCCCTCGTTCGATGAGCGCTTTCTTGGCACCTTCGATCGGATCGCTCTTTTCGCGCACGTCCTGCACTTCCTCACGGCTACGGTATTTCGCCGGGTCGGACATAGAGTGTCCGCGATAGCGATAGGTGTTGAGTTCCATCAGCACGGGGCCGCCGCCCTTGCGGACATAGTCCATCGCGATTTCGGCCGCCGCGCGAACTTCCAGCACATCCATACCGTTCACGTCCATGCCCGGGATGCGGAATGCGGTACCGCGGCGATAGAATTCGGTTTCGGCCGAGCTGCGCTTCACGGCTGTGCCCATTGCATACCCGTTATTCTCGACAACGAAGACGATCGGAAGGTTCCAGAGCGCAGCCATGTTGAAGGTCTCGTAGACCTGGCCCTGGTTCGCCGCGCCATCGCCGAAATAGGCGAGGCACAGGCCGCCATCGTCATTGTACTGGTGTGCGAGCGCGAGCCCGCCACCGAGCGCGACCTGTGCGCCTACGATTCCATGTCCACCATAAAACTTATGCTCGGTCGAGAACATGTGCATCGACCCGCCCTTGCCCTTTGAAATCCCGGCCTGGCGACCGGTAAGTTCGGCCATGATCACTTTGGGATCGATGCCATAGGCCAGCATGTGCCCATGATCGCGATATCCGGTGATGACCGAATCCTTGTCACCATCGAGCGCGGACTGCAGCCCGACAGCTACGGCTTCCTGGCCGATATACAGGTGGCAAAAGCCGCCAATAAGGCCGAGACCGTAGAGCTGTCCCGCACGCTCTTCGAAGCGGCGGATCAGCAGCATCTGCTCGTAGAACTTCAGGAGTTCGTCATCGTTCGCCTTGTAATGGCGATTGGCTTCGAGGGCCTGCTGCAGATTGCGCAGCGCGAAATCCTCGCTCTCCGGATGTGTGGTTACCGGTGCCTTGTCGGCGCTCTTTTTTGCTGGCGCTTTTTTTGCGGGCGCCTTCTTGGGTGATTTGGCCAAGGATACCTCCAGGGGGAATATGCGCGCGCTATAGCAGCCTCGCGGCGCGCGGCAACGGCACAGGTGACGTAACGGAAATGGTTGGGGACAGCCGCAGGTTCCGCGCGGATCAGTCGACCGTCAGAACATACTCGTCAGGATGGCCGACATTGAGCTCGGAGCGGAGCAATTCCCCCGCCAGGTCAGGATCGAAATTCTTCGGATCTGCCAGCGCAACGCGGTTTTCGAGCCGGGCCTGCTCCTGCTCGAGCGCCACGATCTGCGCCTTGCGGTCCTGCAACGCCTGGTCGAGATCGCCCCAGGCCAAAAGGCCGGTCGGGCCGAGAATCGCAAAACCGGCCATCAGCAACAGGGCGATCAGCGCGAGGCCCTGCCCGGCCCCTCCCCGTTTCGCACCTCTCTGCATCCATGACGTCAGCTTTACCATGAATCTGCTTGAATCAGAGTTCGGATTCGCTGGCAAGGAGATTCGTTACGGAACCGGCCATGGATGCGACGGGTTGATTCACCGCACACCGCTTGACTTGGCTCAATCGCATTACCAAAAGCAGTTTCAACTGAAACCAGTTTTCATTTTCCTATTCTGCATTGATGGTGAGACAATGACCGACCTCTTCGAAAACCCCGCTGGCCTTGATGGCTTCGATTTCGTGGAATTCACCGCGCCAGAAAAAGGCGTTCTCGAGCCCGTGTTCGAGGCGATGGGCTTCACCCATGTGGCGAACCACCGCAGCAAGGACGTCCAGTTGTGGCGTCAGGGCGGGATCAACCTGCTTACCAATTACGAACCGCACAGTTCGGCTTGGTATTTCGCGCGTGAGCATGGCCCTTCTGCATGCGGCATGGCCTTCCGCGTTCGCGAAATCGCCGAAGCCTGGGATCATCTAGTCGAGGCCGGCGCTCAGCCGATCGAAACCGAAACCGGCCCGATGGAACTCAACATCCCCGCGATCAAGGGCATCGGAGGCTCGAACCTCTATCTTGTCGACCGCTATGATCGTGGCAATGGCGAGCTGTCGATCTACGATATCGATTTCGAATTCATCGAAGGTGTCGAGCGCAATCCCGTCGGCGCGGGCTTCAACGTGATCGATCACCTGACCCACAACGTATATAACGGTCGGATGGCCTACTGGGCCGATTACTATGAGCGGCTCTTCAACTTCCGCGAAATCCGGTTCTTCGACATCAAGGGCGAATATACCGGGCTGACGTCGAAGGCTTTGACCGCTCCCGACGGCAAGATCCGCATCCCGCTCAACGAGGAAGGCGATGGCGGCAAGGGCCAGATTGAGGAATTCCTGAAGGAGTTCAACGGCGAGGGCATCCAGCACATCGCGCTGATCTGCGACGATCTGGTCGCGTGCTGGGATCGTCTCAAGCAATATGGCGTGCCCTTCATGACGGCACCGCCTGAAACCTATTACGAGATGCTGGACGGACGTCTGTCCGGCCATGGCGAGCCGGTCGAAGAGTTGAAGACCCGCGGCATCCTTCTCGACGGGACGACCGAAGGCGGTCAGCCTCGCCTGCTCCTGCAGATATTCGCCGAAGCGCAGGTCGGCCCGGTGTTTTTCGAATTCATCCAGCGCAAGGGTGATGACGGCTTTGGCGAAGGCAACTTCAAGGCTCTGTTCGAAAGCATGGAGCGCGACCAGATCAAGCGCGGCGCGCTTTCGGTCGAGGATGCCGAGACGGTCGAAGCCTGAGCAGACAAATTGCCGGCGCACTAGCCTGCACTTGAGAGACCTCTCCCTCTTTGATAACGTTCTCAGGACGTTACCTTGGGAGAGGTCCAATGCGCTCGAATAACCTCAAGAAAGTACTGTTTGCCGGGGGGGCGGCTTTGATAGCTGTCTTTGCCGCTCCAAGCGCTTCGGCGCAGGCCGACGATCTCGTACAGCTAGATGCACAGCTGCCGGGAACGCTGGTGAACGATCCCACCCGGATCGATTGGGTCGTTTACGGTGATACGTCCGCCGACGTGGTCAGGGACGAGACAATTCCAGGTGGAAAAGCTGCACAGCAATTCACCATCCGTAGCAACGGCCCGATTTACAATATCGGTGCAAAGGTTCCTTTGTTGCGGGAAGTAGCGCGCGGCGACACCATCACGATCGGATTTTACGCCCGCAAGCTCTCTAGCGATGGCGCAGTCCAGCTTCGCTTCCAGCGCGATGTCGAGCCATATCAGGGCTTCGGCCAGACCATGGTTGCTCTCAACCGGCAGTGGACGTGGCACGAAGTCACCGCACAAGCCGATGTATCGCTGAGTCCGGAAGTCGGCATCGTCGTCTTTCAGTTCGGGCAGATGCCACAATCGATAGAAATCGGTCAGGTCATCGTCGTCACGGGCGCTAACGCCATCGCAGCACCGGAAGCAGAGTCCGGCCAGGCAACCAGGACTGCGACTTCCTCCCTTCCCCCGCCCTTGCAAGGTTCCGGCACGCTTCTGAATGCACCGGAAAACCGCGAATGGTCCTTCAGTGCAGACGGCGGCCAGACGGAAGAACGCCGGGAGAACGACATCTGGCTCGGGCGTGCGACGCGGTTCCTGATCGATGAATCGCTCGCCGAGGGTAGTGCGCACATCTCACGCGTGCCAATAGAAGGCGCGATAAATGCAGGCGATCGCCTCCTTTTCGCGATTGCCGCACGCGATTTGAATGAAGCGGGCGACGGGGCATATGTCGGCGCGACACTCATCGACAAACAGACAGGCAGCCCGTTAGCCGAACCACGCTATGTGAAATTTGCAGGCAAGTGGCAGCTTGGCCGTATCCAGTTTGAAAGTCCGCGCGATATCGATGCGGGGACTGCCGAACTTGCGCTCATATTTCCGGATTCAGGGGATAGGATAGACGTCGGACCGGTTTACGTGCTCCGCCAGAATTGACAGGAACCCCTTCCGCCGTCCCAGCGTTGGCGGTGGAAACAAAGGGGGATTTCCGAAAATGGATTATGTCGGCACTCTGACCGACCAGTTGCACTCCATGGCGCGTGCACTGGTGGCTTCGCTGCCCAGTGTCGTAATCGCGCTGGTAATATTGGTGATCACCTGGATCGTGGCGAGATTCGCGGTCCGAATTGCCGATGCAATGACCGGCAAGACGACGCTCCGGCCAAGCCTCAAGAATCTCGTCGATACTGTGGTTAAGCTGGTGATCTGGATCGCAGGGTTCATGATCGCACTGATGGTGGTCCTGCCCGGGATGACCCCGGCCAGCCTGATTGCGGGCCTCGGTATCGGTGCAGTCGCGATTGGCTTCGCTTTTCAGGATATTTTCGAGAATTTCCTCGCCGGTGTGCTGATCATGCTGCGCGAGAAGATGCGGATCGGCGATATCATCGAGTGCGAAGGCATAAAGGGCAAGGTCGAGCATATCACCCTGCGCGAAACCCATGTGCGCAAACTGTCCGGCGAACTCACGATCGTGCCGAATTCCATCCTTTTCAAGAATCCGGTCGAAATCCTCACGGACGAGCAGGTGCGCCGCCACGAAGTTGTGTGCGGTGTCTCCTACGATACCGATCTCGATCACGCAGCCGAGGTCATCGAAAAGTCGGTCCGCGGCGTTGAAGGCATCGAGCTCAAAAAGGGCGTCGACGTGTTCGCCATCGAATTCAATTCGAGCTCGGTCGACTTCAAGGTTCGCTGGCATGCCGGCTCTACCCCGCGTAGTATGTGGGAGAGTCAGGACAAGGTCATCAAAGCCATAAAGCGCGGCCTCGACGATGCCGGCATCGAAATTCCATTCCCTTATGTGACCCACACCTTCAAGGAGAAGGTGCCCTTGGGATCGCAACCCGGAGAAAATGCATGAAATCTGTCTCTATCGTTCTGGTTCCGGTGCTCGCCGGCCTAGCCCTGGCTACGCCCGCCAGCGCACAGGACGGCAACGCGGAAGGCAAGCGCACGCGGATCGCGATAGGTCCGCAAGTCGTGCCCAGCTGGCCTGGCTCCGACGATGTGAGCTTGCGCCCCTTCTTCGATATCGATTCCGCGACCGGCGAGCAGCCGTTCGAGTTCGAAGCTCCTGACGAGGGCTTTGGTTTCGGTCTCGTGAAGACGGGTGGCCTATCCTTTGGACCCAGCCTCGGTTTTGAAGGTGAGCGCAAAAGCGAAGCCGTGGGCGGTATCCTGCCCAAGGTGAAGCTGTCGGTCGAACTCGGCGCCTTCGCCAATTACGAGATCTCCGATAACCTTCGCCTGCGCGCCGAGGTGCGTCAGGCGGTGAGTGGCCATGACGGCCTGATCGCCAATCTGGGCGCAGACTACATCATCCGCGATGCGGACGATTACCTGTTCTCGATCGGCCCGCGCGTGACCATCACCGACAACAAGTTCCAGGACTCGTATTATTCGGTAACGCCGGCACAATCCCTAGCATCCGGCCTTCCGGCCTACGATGCTGGCGGCGGCGTCCAGTCTGTCGGCGCGACGGCGGGGTTCATCAAGCAGTTGAGCGAGCGCTGGGGCATCTACACCTACGCCAAATACGAACGTTTGGTGGGCGATCCAGCAGACTCTCCGGTGATCACAGCCTATGGCTCGAAAGACCAGTTCTACGGCGGGCTTGCCGTCACTTACACCTTCGACGGTGGAATTTTCTAAAGGAGCGACTGGTGCGCGCGGCCCGTTTTGACCGCGCGCGCCGTCACGCCATTGATGGCACGTCATTATTGCCAGCTGGAGGCGCATCCTCGTTACGCTTGTTCCAGCGGATATCACCTTCGCGGAACTGCCAGTAGAGCATCACGCTGACAATGGCGGCATCAAAGCCCCCTAGCTAGAATTCCGTCAGCGACAAACGCAAATGTTTTCAATGGAATGGTGCGCCCGACAGGATTCGAACCTGTGGCCCCCAGATTAGGAATCTGGTGCTCTATCCTACTGAGCTACGGGCGCTCCACGCGGGTCCATAGGAAACGCACCGTCCGCTGACAATCAGTTGAGTTCGTCCGGCGGCGTTACAGACAATGGCAGCGGTGCAACGGATATGCCTTCATCGAGCATATCCTTGGCATCCTTCAGCGTTGCCTCGCCATGGATCGCTCCTCGGTCGCGTTCGCCATAATGCATCTGCCGGGCCCGTTCGGTGAAATCCTTGCCGACCCATTCGGAACCCTCGATCGCCTTGGCCTGCAATTTCGCCAGCGTCTCAAGGGCCTTTTGTTGGGCGTCGTCGGCCCCGCTCGCCAGCGGTTGCGAGGATGGGCGAGAATTGGATTTGGCCGCAACTGCCGGCGCCATCGGTGCTTTCACGACGTCCGCCGACCCGCATTGAGGGCAGGCAAGCAAGCCCTTCTCTTTCTGGCGCAAATAGTCTTCCGAGCTGGAAAACCAGCCTTCGAACCGATGTCCGGCACAGGTGCAGACGAGGTCGTATACGATCATGCTGTGCCCGAATTGGGGAGTTGGCGACGGTTCGCAAGACTGGGCAGCTTCGCCCTCACCTCTGCGATCCGCTTCGGATGCAGATCGGCGAACGCTATCCCGATATCGTCGCCACCCATGTCGAGAACCGTGTCACCCCACGGGTCGACCACAAGGCTGTGGCCATATGTGCGTCGTCCGTCTTCATGACGACCACACTGGGCGGCCGCGACCACATAGGCGCTCCCCTCGATCGCGCGAGCGCGCTGGAGCACGTGCCAATGCGCATCGCCGGTGGGCGCCGTGAACGCCGCGGGGATGGCAATCACATCGCACCCTGCCCTTCCGAGCGCATCGTAAAGCGCAGGAAAGCGCAGATCGTAGCAGATCGACAGCCCGAGCCGCCCGACAGGAGTGTCGACCACTTCGACCCCCTCCCCCGCATCATAGGCAGACGATTCCCGCCAGTCGTCATCGCCACCCAGTTCAACATCGAACAGGTGCAGCTTGTCATATCGGGCGTCGACCGCGCCATCGCTATCGATTACGAAAGCGCGATTGGCCCAACGCCGTTTGCCTGGGTCGTCCACGACTTTTTCGATTGCAAGCGAACCGATCGTGACCCAGATCCCGTGTTCACGCGCCGCGTGGCGCATCCCGGCAAGAACCACATCGTCTTCCTCGCGAGAGATTGCGTGGCTCGCCCGCGCCCTGTCGCGATCGAGCAGGCCGCTCATCTCCGGGGTAAACAGTATCTCCGCCCCGCCCTCGGCAGCGTCGCGAACGGCTTGCTGCATCACCGCCAGATTGGCGCGCGGATCGATCCCCGAACGCATCTGCAGGACTGCGATCCGATGGGCTTCGGCCGGCGAGCTCACCGGCCGAGCATGCCGTCCAGCTTGCCTTCACGCTCAAGCTTGGCGAGATCGTCGGACCCGCCGATTGCCTGATCGTCGATGAATATCTGCGGGACGGTGCGGGCGCCGGGCGCACGTTCGACCATTTCAGCGCGCTTTGCGTCGTCGCCGGTGACGTCATACTCCTCGTAAGCAACGCCTTTTTGATCGAACAGCGCTTTGGCGCGGACGCAAAACGGGCAGCCCCATTTGGTGTACATTTCGACCTTGGGGCTCGTTTCCTGCGTCATGCAATTTCCTTTCTGCGGACCAACACAACTGCGATCTTGCAGCGGTGCGGCCAATTCCTATCTATGTGATGTATCGCGCGCCGTAAGGGTGCGGTACGTTTCATCAACGGAATGCCGCCCTTGCGGGTTCCGTGAAAACAGATTGCTCAAGTTTAGAGGATTTGAATCATGAGCCGTTTCGATTTCACCCCCTATCGTCGCAACACCGTTGGCTTCGACCGCTTGTTCGACGTGCTCGAAAACGCCGCGCGCCAGAACAGCGGCGACAACTATCCCCCTTTCAATATCGAGCGCCGCGGCGATGACGAATATCGCGTCACGCTGGCTGTGGCAGGCTTCAAGCCCGCCGATCTCGATATTACCGCCCAACAGAATTTGCTGACCGTCAAGGGCACCCGCCCCGATGGAGAGCAGGAAGGCGACTTCCTGCATGTCGGTATTGCACAGCGCGGTTTCGAACGTCGGTTCGAACTCGCAGATTTCGTGCGGGTCGACGACGCCAAGCTCGAAGACGGACTGCTGGTGATCGACCTTCTGCGCGAAGTCCCCGAAGCGATGAAGCCGAAGAAGATCGCGATTGGTGGAAGCGCCGAAAAGCCGAAGACGATCGAAGCCGACACAAAGGCTTACAACGACGATCAGGCGGCCGCCTGACCGCGTAGTCGATTTCCGTCTGTTTAGGGAAAAGTCGAGGGGGCGAACCGGGTGAGTTCGCCCCCTCACGACGTTTGCACGCCGTCTTGTTCGCGGATGACCGTCCGGGTCGCAGAAGACGATCGCCTGCCGAACAAGCTCGTTGCTAGGCGACTCCAGTTACGTCCTCGCCCGTGCGTTCCAATGTGCAACCTATATCAAATGATGGAGCCAATCCAAGACCGGATGCCAGATTTTTATGACAGTGTCCGATTCTGGTTAACAATCTCGGAAGCTAGACAAGGCGCGATTGCTCTACGGCGGCGCCGATAAAGTCAGCGAACAGGGGATGAGGATCGAACGGCTTGCTCTTCAGTTCAGGGTGATATTGCACACCGACGAAGAACGGATGGTCGGGCCGCTCCACCACTTCGGGAAGCAGGCCATCGGGCGACATGCCGCTGAAAACCAGACCGCCTGCTTCCAACCCTTCGCGATATGCGCTGTTCACTTCGTAACGATGGCGATGACGTTCGGAGATATCCTGCGCGCCGTAAACGCTTGCAACACGGCTGTTTTTTGCAAGCTTCGCCGGATAGGCCCCGAGCCGCATCGTGCCGCCCAAATCGCCGTCGGCAGCGCGTTGCTGAAGACCTTCCTTGCCCATCCATTCGGTGATGATCCCTACCACCGGCTCGCTGGTTTCGCCGAATTCGGTGGAACTCGCTGCGTCCACTCCGGCCGTGTTCCGTGCGCCTTCGATGCATGCCATCTGCATGCCGAGACAGATGCCGAAGAACGGAACCTTGCGCTCGCGCGCGAAGCGGACTGAAGCGATCTTGCCTTCCGAACCGCGTTCTCCGAACCCGCCCGGCACGAGAATCCCGTGCAATGGTTCGAGCGCCGCAGCGATCTCCGAATCGTCCTCGTTCTCGAACACTTCGGCATCGATCCAGCGGATGTTGGTTTTCACCCGATGAGCCATGCCACCATGGATCAGCGCTTCGTTGAGCGATTTATACGCGTCCTGAAGGCCGACATACTTGCCGATTACCCCGATCGTCACTTCGCCTTCGGGATTGAAGTAGCGGTCGGTGACGTCTTCCCAGCGCGTCAGATCAGGATCCGGGGCATCGGTGATGCCGAATCCGCGAAGCACTTCGGCGTCCAAACCTTCGCGATGATATTGCAGCGGCACCGAATAGATCGAGGGCGCGTCGAGCGCCTGGATCACGGCTTCGGTGCGCACATTGCAGAATTGCGCGATCTTGCGCCGCTCGGTTTCGGGCAGCGGGTGTTCGGTCCGGCACAGCAACAGGTCCGGCTTGATACCTAGCGAGGCAAGTTCACGCACCGAATGCTGGGTCGGCTTGGTCTTGAGCTCGCCCGCAGCGGCGATGAACGGAACCAGCGTGACGTGAACCGACAGCGATTGCTGGGGCTCGAGTTCATTCCTGAGCTGACGAATCGCTTCCATGAACGGCAGAGATTCAATGTCGCCGACGGTACCGCCGATCTCGCACAGGATGAAATCGAGGTCGTCCTGGTCGGCCAGGGCGAACTCCTTGATTGCGTCGGTCACGTGCGGAATCACCTGCACGGTCGCGCCGAGATAATCGCCGCGCCGTTCGCGCGCGATGATCTGCTGGTAGATGCGGCCGGAGGTGATGTTGTCGCTCTGCCGCGCGGAAACGCCGGTGAAGCGTTCGTAGTGGCCCAGGTCGAGATCGGTCTCTGCCCCGTCGTCAGTCACGTAGACTTCGCCGTGCTGGTAAGGACTCATCGTCCCCGGATCGACGTTCAGATAGGGGTCGAACTTACGAATGCGGACTTTGTAGCCACGCGCTTGAAGCAGGGCACCGAGCGATGCCGCCATGAGACCTTTGCCAAGCGAGGAGACCACGCCGCCGGTGATGAAAATGTACCGCGCCATGGGAGACGAGCCTTAGGGATACCCCGCAGGGATGCGCAAGCACCAATCGGTGCAATCCACAAATCCGCTGCCAAAATCAGATGGCAGCGGTTCGATAAGCCGTGCTGTTATTCCTGCGCGGCACCGGCGAGCGGATCGCCATCCGCCGGGGCAGCTGCAGGGGCCGGCGCCGATGCGGGTGCCGAAGAATCGGCAGTCGGTACCGAGCGATCGAGCGACGTATCGATCGTGCGTGCACCGGTCGTTTCGACCGCGATAGCCGCCAGTGCGATCGAGAGAATCACGAACAGGGTCGCGAGAACGCTCGTTGCGCGTGTCAGGAAATCGGCTGCACCGCGTGCGCTCATCAGTCCGCCCGGGCTACCACCAATGCCGAGCCCACCACCTTCGGAGCGCTGCATGAGCACCACGCCCACAAGCCCTGCGGCAACGATCGCCTGGATGACGGTAAGGAAAATGAAAAGCGACATGGGTATCCCGATCGAATAAAGTGTGCGCGCTAGTTAGGCGCGAGTGCGTTTCTGTTCAAGCAGCGCTCAGTCGCGGGCGTCGTCGGCCGCGGCGATGATGATTGCGCCGAAGCTCTCATTGGTCAGGCTTGCACCGCCGACGAGAGCGCCGCCGACTTCGTCGCAAGAGAGGATTTCGAGTGCATTGTCGGCCTTGACCGAGCCGCCGTAAAGAATGCGGACCTCGTTGCCGTTCTCGCCGAAAGTGTCGACGAGCTTGGCCCGGATCGATGCGTGCATCGCCTTGATCTCATCGAGAGAGGGAACGCGTCCGGTCCCGATTGCCCAGATCGGCTCGTAAGCGATCGCGAGGCGCGCGGACACGCTTTCGCCTTCTTCTTCGACCGCGATTTCCGGAAGGCAGGACGTCAACTGCCCCGACACGGTGGATTCGGCCTCGCCCGAATCGCGCTGCTCCTCGGTTTCACCGACACACAGGATTACGCTGAGGCCGGCACCGAGTGCAGCCTCGCACTTCGCCTTCACCTGCGGATTGGTTTCGCCGTGATACTGCCGCCGCTCGCTGTGGCCCAGGATCGCGAAGCTTGCGCCCGCATCCTTGAGCATCGCAGCGGAGATATCGCCCGTATAGGCGCCGTCGGTTTCGGAGTGACAATCCTGCCCGCCGACATCGATCGAGTCGACGGCGTCACGCATGGCATGAATCAGGGTGTGCGGCGGGGCGATCCCGACCCGCACCTGCGGCCATTTGGAAGCCACGCGATCGATCGCACGGGCTTCCGCCAGCGAATTGCGCGTGCCGTTCATTTTCCAATTGCCGACGATATAAGGGCGATGGCCCATTGCATTTCCTCGAATTCAAACGACCCGCTGCGACCCATCCGCGCGGGGAAACCGGGCTGCTAGGTTCCTCGGTCCTACTTGTCAAAACCCGAGTCGCGCAATTGCGGGATATGAACGATCGATGGTTGCCGACGGGCCACAGCGTCTTTACATCGCCGATCCACGAGCGCGCATCCGCGCGGCCACCACGCATTCATCCTGACCGGGTCATCGCACCACCATGATCACTTTATTCCGCTCATTCTTCCAGTCGAAGCTCGGTATCGGCATCACCCTGGCCTTCCTCGGACTGATCGCGTTGGCTTTCGCCAGCAGCGATGTGGCGAACACCGGTACTTTCGGCGGCGTTGCCGGCGGCGAGACGGTGGCCGAAGTGGGCGGCACGTCGATCGATACCGCCGAACTGCGAAGCACGGTCGAAACCGCTTATAATAACGAGCGCAGCCAGAACCCCGACCTCACCATGACGCAGTTCATCGAGGAAGGCGGGCTCGAACGCGTGCTCGACGTCCTGATCCAGGGTGCGGCGCTGGTCGAATACGGCGAAAAGCACGGAATCGTCATCAGCAAGCGATTGATCGACAGCGAGATCGCTAGCGATTCCAATTTCGCCGGGCTCGACGGCAATTTCAGCGAGGCCGCCTATGCCTCGGCTCTGCGGCAGATCGGCCTGTCGGATTCGATGTACCGCGCGCGCCTTCGTCAGTCGCTTGTCGCAAATCAGTTGCTCGCCCCTGCTTTCATCGGCTCGGCCTTCTCCGAAAATATGGCCGTGCGGTATGCAGGCGCGCTGCGGGAAACGCGCAAGGGTAAGGTCGTAAGCCTGCCCTCGGCCCTGTTCGCGCCAGACAAGGATCCGACCAAGAAACAACTCGACGAGTTCTACGCCAGCAATCGCGATCGCTTCACGATTCCCGAGCGGCGGGTGATCCGCTATGTCGAATTCGATGCGTCGTCGCTCAAGGACATCCCCGCACCGACTGCTGCGGAAATCCGCGCTCGCTACGAGCGCGATGCCGATCAGTATCGTGCTTCGGAAAGCCGTTCGCTGACGCAATTGATCGCTCCGACCGAACAGGGTGCCAAAGCGATCCTCGCCAAGGTGCGTAACGGTCAGTCGCTTGCCGCGGCCGCCGAAGGCACCGGCCTCAGCCCGTCCGACCTCGAAACCGAACGCGCGGATTATGCCGAAGCCTCGAACGCCGCCGTCGCCAAGGCGGCTTTCGAAGCCGCCAGGGGCAAGACCGTCGGCCCGCTCCGCAGCCCGCTTGGCTGGCATATCGTGACTGTCGACGCCATCAACAGCACGCCCGCGCGGTCGTTGGCCGATGTGCGCGATGAAATCGTCGCGACGCTTGCCGAAGAAAAGAAGCGTGAAGCCGTCAACCAGTTCGCCGAAGATGTCGAAGACGGGTTTGCCAGCGGTTCGACGCTAGCAGAGGTTGCGAGCGAGCTGGGCGCCGAAGTGAAGCGCACCGGCCCGGCCCTGTCCGACGGTCGGATTTACAACACGCCGGACAGCGTACCCGAAATCCTGAACCCCGTGCTGAGCACGGTGGCGGTCATGGAAGAAGATAGCGATCCGATTCTTGCCGAGGTCGTCCCCGGCGAGAAATTCCTGATCTTCGATGTGGCCGAGTTTACCAGTGCCGCCCCTCCCCCGATTGCCGATGTGAAGGAGCAGGTCACTGCTGCATGGCGGCTTGAGCGCGGTTCGGTGGCGGCGAAGGCAGCCGCGGACAAGATTATGAAGGCCGTTCGCGGCGGCAAGGATCTCGATGCCGCGCTACGCTCTCTCGAAAAGAAGCTACCGCCGATCGAAATGGTCGATATTCCGCGCAGTGCGCTGACCGCAAACAGCGAGCGCGTGCCGCCGCCGATCGCCCTCATGTTTGTCATGGCCAAGGACACGATCAAGAAGCTTGCCGCGCCTCTCAATGTCGGTTGGTTCGTCGTCCAGCTCGACGACATCGTTCCCGCCGATACCAAACGCGACGATCCCGAAGTCGCCACGTTCCGCACGAACCTGGGCCGCGGCGCCGGCCAGGAATATGCCGAGCAAATCGACAACGCGATCGAGGCCGAGATCGGTGTGACGCGCAATGAAAACGCGATCCGTGCCGTGATCGAGCAACTCTCCGGCAGCGGTCGCTGAGGGCGGTTGGAAAGCGATGGACCCGCAATGGCCCTTCTTGGTGAAAGCGAGGCGCTTGAAGCGCTAAATCTAGGTGATCCGGCGTTCGTCTGGCGCACACTCGTGGCCGACGAAATTACGCCTGTTGGCGCTGCCGCCCGATTGATTGAGCCCGAACGCGGCGATTTCCTGCTCGAATCGGTCGAAGGCGGAGCACATCGCGGCCGCTACAGCCTGCTCGGTCTCGATCCCGATCTTGTGCTGCGCGCCGATGGAACCAGCACTACGATCAATCGCCGGTGGACCGAGGATCGCGACGCTTTCGAACAGGTCGAGGCCGCGCCGCTCGACGCGCTGCGCGCGCTCCTCGAAGAGATCCGCGCGGATATTCCTTCCGCCCTTCCTCCCGCCATTGCTACGCTCGTCGGCTATTTCGCCTATGAGAGCTTCGGTTGGATCGAGCCGGTTCGCAGGCCCGACCGCGATGCGCTGGGAACGCCGGACCTCTTTTTCGTTCGCCCGCGCTGCCTGCTGGTGTTCGACAATGTCGGCGACACATTGTTCGCGATCGCCCCACTCTATCCGTCGGACACCGATCCCGCCGAGCAGATCGCCGACGCCGAAGCTCGGCTTGGCAACACGATCGCGGCTCTGGACCGTCCAAGAGCCTGGACCGCCAAGAGGCCCGACGGAGCCATCGCAATCCGCCATTCGATCGACCCGGGCGAATACACCGCCCGCGTCGCGCGTGCGAAGGACTACATTTCGGCAGGCGACATTTTCCAGGTCGTGCTGGCGCAGCGTTTCTCGACCGATTTCACGCTCGAACCGTTTGCGCTCTATCGCGCGCTGCGCCGGGTGAACCCATCCCCCTTCCTGTTCCATCTCGACCTGCCCGGCTTCGCGCTGGTCGGCTCGAGCCCCGAAATCCTGGTCCGTTTGCGAGATGGCGAGGTGGCCATCCGCCCCATCGCCGGGACTCGTCCGCGTGGAAAGAGCGAGGCCGAAGACCGCGCGCTCGAGGCGGAATTGCGCGCCGATCCCAAGGAATGCGCCGAACATCTGATGCTGCTCGACCTCGCACGCAACGATGTCGGCCGGGTGGCGAAGCCGGGCACCGTCACTGTAACCGAAAGCTATGGTTGCGAGCGCTACAGCCACGTCATGCACCTTGTCAGCCACGTGACGGGCGAACTCGACCTTAGCCGCGCCGATCCACTCGATGCGCTGTTTGCGGGCTTTCCCGCCGGTACGGTCAGCGGTGCGCCGAAGATCCGCGCCTGCCAGATCATCACAGAGCTGGAAGACGAACAGCGCGGGGCATACGCCGGAGCGGTTGGATATTTCGCCCCCGACGGTTCCTTCGACTCCTGCATCACGCTACGCACCGCCATTGTGAAGGATGGACAAATGCATGTGACCGCAGGCGCCGGTATCGTCGCCGACAGCGACCCGGCTTCCGAACAACGTGAATGCGAGGCCAAGGCCGGAGCGTTGTTCGCTGCGGCCCGCGAAGCCTATCGCGTGGCAGGAGAACCGGAGTGAGGGTCGCGCTTCCGCTCGTCCTCTTGCTCGCTCTCGGAGCGTGCGATCGCCAGCAGCCGGGCGAGCCCGTTAGCCGTTCAGAGATTGGTGGCAAGGCGCTCGACACCCCCTCGCCGGCGCCCAGCGCAAGCGAGAAGCCTACCCCGCAACGCGCATCAGCGTGCGAGGCTGTCGAGTTCGAAGGCGTCCAACTCACCCACTGCGTGGCGGATCCGGCAAAGCACCGCATCCGCACGGCTTTGAGCCCCAAGGACGGTGCGCCCTATCGCAGCTTCGCCGCGCTTGCCAAAGCGCTCGGTAGCGAAACGTCGCGTGTCGCTTTCGCGATGAATGGAGGCATGTTCGACGGTGAAGGAAAGCCGATCGGCTATTACGTCCAAAACGGCGAACGCCTGCACGAGCTCAACACGGCCGAAGGCGATGGCAATTTCCACATGCTGCCCAATGGGGTGTTCTTCGGCACCGGTGCCAAGTGGCGCGTCATGGCGACCCCGCAATTCTACGCGACCGTGGGCGACCGCCCGAAATTCGGCACCCAGTCGGGCCCGATGCTGGTGATCGACGGCAAGCTCCACCCTGAAATCCAGGACGATGGCCCTTCGATCCGCATCCGCAATGGCGTGGGCGTCGATGCGAAGGGCCGGGCCCATTTCGTGATCAGCGAGATGCCGCTGAGCTTCGGCAAGTTTGCGCGCTATTTCCGCGATGAACTCAAGACCCCCAACGCGCTCTATCTCGATGGCAGCGTGTCGGCCCTGTGGGATCCCGCCGCCAATCGCCGCGACAGCGGCGCATCGATAGGGCCGATCCTGCTGGTCGAGGACAAGGAATGACGATGGACTACGAACGCACACTCTATCCCGAAATCGAACCATACGAGACCGGCATGCTCGATGTCGGCGAAGGCCATTCGCTCTATTACGAGCGGGTCGGCACGCCAGGCGCGAAGCCTGCGGTGTTCCTCCACGGCGGCCCGGGCGGCGGCATGGCGCCCGCACACCGGCGCCAGTGGAATCCCGAGAAATACGACGTGCTTTTGTTCGACCAGCGCGGCTGCGGCAAGTCGCTGCCCTTCGCCGAGATCGAGAACAACGACACCTGGCGCATCGTCGAGGATATCGAGCGCTTGCGCAAAATGTGCGGGCACGAGAAATGGCAGGTCTTCGGCGGCAGCTGGGGCGCGACGCTCTCGCTCGCCTACGCGCAGGCCTATCCCGAACGCACCAGCGAGATCGTGCTGCGCGGCGTGTTCCTCGGTCGCCAGAGGGAGAAGGACTGGCTCTACTCCTACGGTGCGAGCGAGATCATGGCCGAACAGTGGGACAAATTCACCGGCCTGATTCCCGAGGACGAGCGCGACAACCTGGTGAAAGCCTACCACTCGCGCCTGACCAGCGACGACGAGGCCACCCGCCTTGCCGCGGCGAAGGAATGGTCGCTGTGGGAAGGCAATGTCGCGACCTTGCTCCCCAATGACGAATTGCTCGACAGCTTCGCCGACCCGTCCAAAGCCGTCCCCTTCGCCCGCATCTGCGCGCGATTCTTCCTCGAAAATTTCTTCCTCGACGAAGGTCAGTTGCTCACGAATGCGGACAAGTTGAAGGGCATCCCGGGCATCATCGTCCAGGGCCGCCACGATATTTGCACGCCGCCCGTGTCCGCATGGGAACTTAAAAAAGCATGGCCCGAAGTCGATCTGCGCATCGTCCACGACGCCGGTCACAGCGCGGGCGAGCCCGGCATTATAGACGGACTCGTGCGGGCGACCGACGAGCTGGCCGAGCGCTATCCTGCGTAACCCTTCATGATCCTCGTCATCGACAATTACGACAGCTTCACCTGGAACCTGGTCCATTACGTGATGGAACTCGGTGCCCCGGTCGAGGTGCGCCGCAACGATGCAATTTCGGTCGAGCAAGCGATGGCGATGGGCGCGAGCGGCATCCTTCTGTCACCTGGCCCGTGTACGCCCAACGAGGCGGGGATCACCATCGATGTCGTCGCCGCCTGTGCCGCCGCGAAGATGCCATTGCTGGGCGTGTGCCTCGGCCATCAGGCGATCGGGCAGCATTTCGGTGGGCGGGTCACGCGTGGGGGGCTGATGCATGGCAAGACCTCGCCCGTCGATCATGACGGCAGCGGGGTTTTTAAAGGGCTACCCTCGCCGTTCCTCGCGACGCGGTATCACTCGCTCGTGGTCGAAGATGTGCCCGATTGCCTGCTGGTCAACGCGACCAGCGAGACGCCCGATAGTTCGGGGAGTCTCGACGGCACCAGCGTGATGGGCTTCCGCCATGCCGAGCTGCCGATCCACGGCGTCCAGTTCCACCCTGAAAGCATCGCCACCGAACACGGCCACGCGTTGCTTGCAAATTTCGTCGCGCTGTGCGGCATCGAAACGAAGGTCCCGGCATGAGCGCCCTCCCCGCCGTCGAACACCATTTCAGCGCAGAGGAAGCCGAGGCCTTCTTCGGCACGATCCTCGACGGTGCGCCGTCGGAAGAGGAGATCGCGCGCTTCCTGTCCGATCTCTCCGATCGCGGCGAAAAATCGGGCGAAATCACCGGTGCAGCCCGTGCATTGCGCGCGCGCCTGATCCCGATTGAGGCGCCCGACGATGCGATCGACGTCTGCGGCACCGGGGGGGACGGGCACCACACGCTCAACGTCTCGACCGCCGTCAGCCTGGTCGTCGCGGCATGCGGCGTGCCGGTCGCCAAGCATGGCAATCGCGCCGCATCTTCGAAGGCGGGGGCCGCCGATACGCTCGAGGCGCTCGGCCTCGATATGGACGCTGCCGGGCGCACCGCGGAAAAGACCCTCGGAGAGCTCGGTATCTGCTTCCTGTTCGCCAAGAACCACCACCCGGCGATGGCGCGGATCCAGCCCATCCGCCAGAAACTGGGCAAACGCACGATCTTCAATCTGATGGGACCTCTGTCCAATCCCGCGCGCGTAAAGAGCCAACTGATCGGGATTGCGCGCCCCGCTTACGTTCCGATTTACGCCCGCGCGATGGCCGCGCTCGGCACCGGGCGTTCGCTGATCGTCTCGGGCGATGAGGGTCTCGACGAATTGAGCCTCGCAGCCGGCAACGAAGTGGCCGATGTGCGCGGCGACGATTTCGAAATGCGCCGCCTCGATGCCTCGCAAGCGAGCCTTGCCCACGCTCCGGTCGAAGCGATCCGGGGCGGCGATTCGGTCCACAATGCCAAGGCCTTACGCGCATTACTTGACGGCACACCGGGGGCCTATCGTGACGCCGTGTTGCTCAATGCCGCGGCCTCGCTGGTCGTGGCGGGGCGCGAGGAAGACTGGCCCGCGCGGGTGGCGGAAGCCGAAGATGCGATCGATAGCGGCGCAGCGGCCAAGTTGCTCGCCGACTGGATTGCAATGGTGGCATGAGCAAACTGGCCGAAATCTGCGCTATCAAGCGCGAGGACGTGACGCGCCGTAAGCGTGAGCGTTCGCTGGGCTCGCTGGAAGATGCGGCGCGCAACGCCGGTCCGGTGCGCGGGTTTGCCAAGGCGCTCGGCAACGCCGCGACGTCAGGCTTCGGACTTATCGCGGAAATCAAGCGAGCTTCCCCCTCCAAGGGCCTGATCCGAGACGATTTCCAACCCGCGAACCACGCCCGTGCCTACGCCGCCGGTGGCGCCGCGTGCCTCTCGGTCCTGACAGAGGAACCGCATTTTCAGGGCGCGGATCGCTTCCTGGTCGAGGCGCGGGCGGCATGCTCGCTGCCGGTGCTGCGCAAGGATTTCACGCTCGATCCGTGGCAGGTGGTCGAAGCCCGCGCGCTGGGCGCCGATGCGGTGCTGCTGATCGCCGCCGCGCTCGACGACACGCTGATGGCCGAACTCGCTGCCACGGCTGTCGATCATACGCTTGATGTGTTGTTCGAAGTGCATGATCGGGCCGAACTCGACCGTGTTCTGGCGCTCGACCCGCAGCTAGTCGGCATCAACAACCGGAACCTCGCCACGTTCGAGACCGATCTCGCCACCAGCGAAGCCCTTGCCCCCCATCTGCCCGCAGACTCCATCGGCATCGCCGAAAGCGGCATCGCAGCCAACGTCGATCTGGAGCGCCTGTCGGCCCACGGCCTGCGCTGCTTCCTCGTCGGCGAAACCCTGATGCGCCAGCCCGATGTCGAGAGCGCGACGCGGGAATTGCTCGGAATCGGATAGAAAACCGCAGTATTCCGTCCCTCGCGCTTGGGGGCTATCCCCTTCGGACAAGTATCACCGCAGACTCCCGAATTCGGGGGAGTGGTGATATGAGGGTGGGATGGACGTTTCTGCCATTAAGAAGCGCCGCTTTGTTAGGCGGTCCGCAAAATGTTGGTGGGATGAATTTTCTGGCCCGGTGTTTGATCGCTCAGAAATTCTCTCGCTGTTGCAGGCTGCTGGCGCGACATACCTTATTCTTCAAACAGCGAGTTTCACTCGCATGATTGAGGAAATAGATTCTTGGGTGATCGCTGCCCAGGCTTTCGGGTTCGTCACCCTAGGGTGGGCGGTGATTTGTTTGGTGAGGGCACCTCTCATTGTCCGAAAGAGGGACCGATCGCTCGGCTCTTGGCGCGGCGGAGGATATTCCTACAAAAATGCGGAATGCGTGTTTGTCAGGCAGTATTTCGCCAACAGCAGAACAAACACCGACGATATACGCTTCTCCGAAGTCGAACCAAACAGTCTGGTCCGGTATTCGATTGAGTTAGAACCCCCCGTATACGAGCGGGTTTCCGCCGGATTGGCGCTTGTGCCCTCTACTTTAGAATGCCCAAAAAAAATACGCGTCGGAGGTCGGGGGCGCATTAAAGTAGATCGAAACCAAAAGGCGTGGCTTTGTGTCCGCCTAGCAGATCATACGGTCCCTGTGATATGCCGCGTGTATTGCCACTCGTTTGAACTCGAAGACTCCACGTTATCAGACGTTGACCCAATCCATGTAAGGCCTCAAAAATGAGCGATGACACATCCCGCTTCGACCGCCTCCTAAAGGTGATGACGGGGCCTAGCGCTGAAAAGCCAGCATCAGCTCGGAAAGCATCGTCTCGGGACGGTTCCGGCGATTGTGACGAAACTCAAACTCGCCTAGATACTTCGAAAGATGCTTCGCGCTAACGTGGATATGAGTTCCGCTAATCCCGCGCTTTAGCTGTGCCCAGAAGCCTTCAACGCCGTTGGTCGAGACGTTGCCGCGCACATACTCGCCTGCGCTGTGGTTCACCGTGTGGTGCCAGTAGCCCTTGAAATCGCCAATATCGCCGTAGCTGCTGAACTCGTCGGTGTGGATTTCGGTGTGCGGCTTCACATTCTCAAAGATGTGACCCTCTAGCGTAACCTTGCCACGGTTCGGGATGACGCGGGTAATCACGTTGCCGCCGCGCTGTAGCATGGCGAGGATCGCGGTCTTGTTGCCCTTGTAGCCCGTCCCCATGCCCTTCGCGACGCCGCCGTGATAGGTTTCGTCGATCTCGACCGTCACGAAAGGCCCGCCCAGCGGTTCGTCACCGTCAACAATCGCCATGTATTTGCGGATTTCATGGCACATGCGCCACGCCGTTTTGTAGGTCACGCCGATCTGGCGTTCGACCTCCTTGGCCGCGACACCGCTGCGCGAGGTGGTGAACATAAACATGACGTGGAACCAGTCGCGAAGGCTGGTGCGCGTCCGGTGGAACGGTGTTTCAGCGGTCGGATAGATCTGGTGGCCGCAATGCTCGCAAGCATAGGAGCGGCGGGCCTTAACACGGTAGAACTTCGCATCCTTGCCGCACTTGTCGCACTCGTGACGCTCGCCAAAGCGCACCAGTTTGAGGTGTTCCAGGCAGCTTTCCTCGGTCGGGAAGCGGTCCTGAAATTGGCGGAGTGTGGGGGCTTTCGTTTTCATGCTCATTATGTAGCACAAAGCACTACTTGTCGCAAGGGGATAATCCCCTCGCGCTTGACGTGTGCTGAAAAGTTGCCTAATTGTTCCTTGTTCGTTCACTCAAGGCGGACCGATCAAGGGAGGAGCGATTGCTCACTCGCAAACAGCATGAATTGCTTGGTTTCATCCAGGCGCGGCTCGAAGAAACGGGAGTTTCGCCCAGTTTCGAGGAAATGAAGGACGCGCTCGATCTGAAATCGAAGTCCGGCGTCCATCGCCTCATTTCCGCGTTGGAAGAGCGCGGGTTCATTCGCCGCCTGCCCAACCGGGCGCGCGCGCTCGAAGTGATCCGGCAGCCCGAAGATGCGGTGGCCGCGGTCGGGGCAAAGAAACCCGCCAGCCCGCCATCGATCAAGATGCCGGAAACCACGCCGCAGCCCGCCAACGACGTGATCGAGATTCCGCTGCACGGCCGGATCGCGGCCGGTGTGCCGATCGAGGCGATGGAAGATTACCAGACCCTGCCCGTGCCCGCCGCGCTGCTGGGTGCCGGCGATCACTTCGCGCTCGAAGTGTCGGGCGATTCGATGATCGAGGCCGGGATTTTCGACGGCGATTATGCGCTGGTGAAACGCACCGATACGGCGCGCGACGGCGAAATCGTGGTGGCGCTGGTGCGCGACGAGGAAGCCACGCTCAAATATCTGCGCCGCGAAAGCGGCCGCGTGCGGCTCGATCCGGCCAATGCGGCCTACGAAGCACAGGTCTATGACGCCAACGAAGTCCGCGTCCAGGGCAAGCTGGCAGGGCTTTTGCGCCGCTACAACTGAGCGTCGCTACCACCGGGCGCCCGTATCATCGAGCGCCGGGACAGACATGAAGAAGGCCGCCGATCCGATGGGATGGGCGGCCTTTCTCATTTGCGTTCACTGCAACGAGTGGGGAAGGCCCTAATCGGGCTTCTTTGCCACCCCAACCATCGCCGGGCGGAGCAGGCGATCGCGCAGCATGTAGCCCGCCTGCATTTCCTGCACGATCGTGCCGGGTTCGGCATCGTCGGTCGGCACTTCCATCATCGCCTGGTGCTGGTTCGGATCGAGCGGCAACCCGACCGCGGCAATGCGGCTGATCCCGTGCTGGGCGAAGACCTTGTCGATCTCGCGCTGGGTCGCTTCGATGCCTTCGATGAAGCGCTTCGACTTGTCGTCTTCGCGCAGGGCTTCGGGCACGTGGTCGAGCGCGCGCGACAGATTGTCCGCCACCGACAGGATATCGCGGGCGAAGCCGGTCGCGCCATATTGCCGCGCATCGGAGACGTCCTTTTCAAGCCGCCTCCGCACGTTCTGCGTTTCGGCGCGCGCGTAAAGCACGTCCTGCTTGCTGGTTTCGAGATCGGCGCGCAGCTGGGCGAGCGCTTCGGAAAGGTCGCCCCCCTCGCCCTCGGCCTCCGCCGCCTCGTCATCGCCCTCGAGCATGTCGTCGGGTACGCCGCGCAGTTCTTCCTGCACTTCGGGATCGGGCGCATCCGCGCCATTGGTGTCGTTCTGGTTGGTCATACTGCTCTTAACTGATGAGTTTACTGAGCGAATTCGCTGTGAAATCGATCATGGGGACCACGCGGGCATAATTCAACCGCGTGGGGCCGATCACACCCAGCACACCCACCACTTTTCCCTCGCGATCGCGATAGGGCGCTGCGACCACCGAGGAGCCCGACAGCGAGAACAGCCGGTTTTCCGATCCGATGAAAATGCGCGTCGCGTCGGCCTCGCGCGCATTGTCGAGCAGTGCGGCTACCGATTCCTTGTTTTCCAGCTCGTCGAGCAGCGATCGGACCCGCTCGATATCCCCCATCGCGCTGTCGTCGAGCAATTTGGCCTGACCGCGCACGATCAGCACCGGGCGCTGGCTCGCGTCCTCGCTCCACACCGCGATCCCGCGTTCGACCAGATCGCGGCTTGCGGTATCGAGCCGCGTGCGTCCGCTGGCGATCTCGTTGCGGATCGCCGCGACCGCTTCGGGCAGCGTGCGCCCCGCGAGCCGTGCGGTGGCATAATTGCCCGCCGCCTGCAGCGCGCCGACATCGATCGGGCCGGGCAATTCGAGCATGCGGTTCTCGACCTGCCCGTCCTCGCCCACCAGCACCGCCAGCGCGCGATTGGCCGCGATCGGGACCAGCGAAAGCTGGCTCAGGCGCGGCTCGCGACGCGGAACCATCACCATGCCTGCCGCGCCCGAAAGATCGGACAGCAGCGCGCTGGTGCGTTCGAGCGCGTGTTCGACCGTGCCGGGCTCGCCGAGTTTCTCGCGGATGGCCGCCCGCTCTTCCGCGCTCGGTTCGGCGACCTGCATCATCCCGTCCACGAACAGGCGCAGCCCCGTATCGGTCGGCATGCGGCCCGCGCTGGTATGCGGTGCGGCCAGCAGCCCGACATTTTCGAGCTCGGCCAGAACCGAACGGATCGAGGCGGGCGAAAGGTCGAGCGCCCCCTCCCCCGCGAGTGTTTTCGAACCGACCGGCTGCCCGTCATCGAGATAGCGTTCGACCACGAGGCGGAAAATCTCGCGCGCGCGATCGGTCAGGTCGATGAGCGGTGGGGATGTCATAACACCCCGTTTAAGCGCCGGGCCGGGCCAGACAAGACTTGTGCGCATAAGGCCTGCGCGCCTAACGAGGCTGCAAACAGCAATACGGAGAATCCCATGCGTCCTTCCGGCCGTGCGCCCGACGAAATGCGCCCCATCAGTATCGAGACCGGTTACACCAAGCACGCCGAGGGTTCGTGCCTGATCAGCTTCGGCGATACCAAGGTGCTGTGCACCGCGAGCGTCGAGGATCGCCTGCCGCCGTGGCTGCGCGGCAAGGGACAGGGCTGGGTTACCGGCGAATATTCGATGCTGCCCCGCGCTACCCATACCCGTGGCAGCCGCGAGGCCGCACGCGGCAAGCAGTCGGGACGCACCCAGGAAATCCAGCGTCTGATCGGACGCTCGCTGCGCGCGGTGGTCGATATGAAGGCGCTTGGCGAACACCAGATCACGCTCGATTGCGATGTGATCCAGGCCGATGGCGGTACGCGCACCGCCTCGATCTCGGGCGCCTGGGTGGCGCTGCGGCTCGCGGTCAACGGCCTGCTCAAGTCGGGCGCGATCGCATCGGACCCGATCACCGCCAAGATCGCCGCGGTCAGTTGCGGGATCTACAACGGCACGCCGGTGCTCGATCTCGACTACGATGAAGACAGCTCGGCCGATGCCGACGCCAATTTCGTGCTCATCGAAGGCGGCCAGATCGCCGAAGTGCAGGCGACAGCCGAAGGCGCGACCTATGACGAAGAAGGCCTGATGCGCCTGCTCCGCCTCGCACAGATGGGCTGTGCCGACATTTTCAAGGCGCAAGACAAGGCGATCGGGTGAGCACGCATCCGCCCCTCGGCGCCAAGCTCGTCATTGCGACGCACAATGCGGGCAAGCTGAAAGAGATTTCGGCGCTGCTCGCGCCGTACGGGATCGAGTGCGTGTCCGCAGGCGCGCTCGGCCTGCCCGAACCGGCCGAGACCGGCACGACCTTCGTGGACAACGCGCTAATCAAGGCGCGGGCTGCGGCCGAAGCGGCGCAACTGCCGGCGCTGGCCGACGATAGCGGGCTGTCGGTCGCCGCGCTCGACGGAAAGCCGGGCGTCTACACCGCGGACTGGGCCGAGCGGCAATGGTTCGAAGGCGATGCGGGGCGCGACTGGTACATGGCGATGGGGAAGGTCGAGGGGAAACTCGCCGAGCAGGGCCCCGACGTCGATCGCAGCGCATGGTTCTCCTGCGTGCTGGCGATCGCATGGCCCGATGGCGAGCATGTGACGTTCGAAGGACGCGCGGAAGGCACGCTGGCCTGGCCGCCGCGCGGCACGCTGGGTTTCGGATACGATCCGGTGTTCGTGCCCGAGGGCCGCGATCAGACCTTCGCCGAACTCGATCCGGAAGAAAAGCACCGCATCAGCCACCGCGCCGATGCCTTTGCCAAGCTGGTCAAGGCGCTGTTCGCCTAGCGCGGCCTTCGGGCTCGAAGCCCACCATGTGTCCCATCCAGTTTCCGGCCGGCCAATAGCGGCAGACGAGCACGTCTTGTCCGGCCCCCGTCGCGAGCGCGCAGCCGATTTCTTGGGTCGTGGGCCAGATCATCTGGGTGTAGTGGCCGACATCGATCCAGTCGCCGGTGCGTGAGACATCGGGAAAACGACCGGGCTGGAAGTGTCGCTTTTCCTCGACGAATCCGCCGATCATGTCTTCGATCGAGTAATAGCCGGCTGTCCCCATCCACAGGTTTTCGCCCGCACCGCGAGTCGCCGTTCGTCCGGCATGCTGAAGGACGCCGCGACGGGCGAGTTCATCGGCCCAATCCTGCGCCTCGCGTGCCAGGCTGGGGCTCCATGCGAGCTGGTTCTGCCCGAAAAGCGCGCGTTCGCGGTTGTGCAAATCCATGATGGGCGCGACGAGATCGGCCGAGCCGCGAGCCGCCGGGAGCGGTGCGGTCAGCCCGGAAACGATCGCAAACATCGCCAGGAGCCGAAGCCAGATCATGCTTCACCTTGACTCCGAGAAGTTAAGGCCGACTGAATCCCCCCATGGCACGCGCGCTCTACATCCACTGGCCCTTCTGTCTGTCGAAATGCCCCTATTGCGACTTCAACAGCCATGTGCGCGCGGCGGTGGATGCCGACGAATGGCGCGCCGCGCTGCTGGCCGACATGCGCCACGAAGCGGAACTTGCCGGCGGTGAGAAGCTGACATCGATCTTCTTCGGCGGCGGGACACCGTCGCTGATGCCACCTGCGCTGGTTGGTGCGCTGCTCGACGAGGCGCAGCGCCTGTGGGGCTTTGCACCAGGCATCGAAATCACGCTGGAGGCCAACCCGACCTCGATCGAGGCGGGCAATTTCGCCGCGCTCGCCGGGGCTGGAATCAACCGCGTGTCGCTGGGGATCCAGGCGCTGGAGGACGAGGCGCTGCATTTCCTCGGGCGCGAGCATTCGGTGCCCGAGGCGTTGCGCGCGCTGGAGATTGCGCAGACGCAGTTCGCACGCGTCAGTTTCGACCTGATCTACGCGCGTCCCAATCAGACCGACGCCGCATGGTTCGCCGAACTCGAGCGCGCATTGGCGCTTGGCACCGAGCATCTCTCGCTTTACCAGCTCACGATCGAACCCGGCACACGCTTCGCCACCGAAGTGCGGCGCGGCGCGTTTACCCCGCTCGACGAGGAAGCCGCGGCCCGGCTGTTTGCCGCCACACGGGCGCGGATGGCAGAAGCGGGGCTGCCCGCCTACGAAGTCAGCAACCACGCGCACCTCGGCTGCGAGAGCGCGCATAACCTCGCCTATTGGCACTATCGCGATTTCGTCGGCATCGGACCGGGCGCCCACGGTCGGCGCGGCGGGGTCGCAACCGTCCGCCATCGCAAGCCGGAGAACTTCCTTGGCGCGATCGAACGCAATGGCCAAGGCATCGTCGAAGAGCGCCCCCTTCCGGCGAGCGAGCAGTTCGAGGAAGCGGTGATGATGGGGCTGCGTTTGAACGAGGGGATCGACCCGGATGCGCTGGCCGTGCGTCTAGGCGTGAACGCGGGCGACCACCTTTCCTCCAGCAGGGTTGCCCTGTTCGAACGCGAAGGCCTGTTGGCGACAGATGGAGCCAGGATCGCGCTGACCGAGGACGGGATGCTGCTGCTCGACCGGATCGCGGCTGAAATCCTCACCCCCTCCCCTGCCGAAGCACCGGCATGAGCGCATCGGACGTCGCGGCCGAGTGGGAAGCGCATCTCGCGCTCGCCAAGCGACGCTCCCCGCACACGGTGCGCGCCTATGTCGCCGCGGCGCGGAGATGGCTCGCGCATTTGCCCGCAACCGACTGGTCTGCCCTCGCCCGCCTCGAAGCGCGCGACCTGCGGCGGCAATTGGCGCGGCGGCGGGCCGACGGACTGTCCAATGCAAGCGCCGCGCGCGAACTCTCGGCCCTCAAGGCGTTCATCGCCTTTGCCGCCGAGCGCGCGGGCGAAGAGGATCCCGCCCCGCCGCGCCTGCGCGGCCCCAAGGTGAAGCGCGGCATTCCGCGCCCGGTTACGCCCGACGAGGCCGAGGGGCTCGCCGCCGAAGTGGCATCGACCGCTCGCGAGGATTGGCAGGGCCTGCGCGACCAGGCAGTGCTTCTGCTACTCTACGGCGCGGGCCTGCGCATATCCGAAGCGCTCTCGCTGACCGGCGACGACCTGCCGCAGGCCGATCGCCTCACGATAACCGGCAAGGGTAGCAAGCAGCGGGTCGTCCCGATCATGCCGATCGTGCGCGATGCGGTGGAGGTCTATGCCGAAGCCTGCCCGCACGAGTTGACGAAGGACGGTGCGCTGTTTCGCGGCGCACGAGGCGGGCCCTTGGGGCAGGGAGCGGTGCAGAAAGCGGTCGCCCGCGCCCGCACGGCGCTCGGCCTGCCGGCCACTGCGACGCCGCATGCGCTGCGCCACAGCTTCGCAACGCACTTGCTGGGCGAAGGGGCGGATTTGCGCAGCCTGCAGGAATTGCTCGGCCATGCGAGCCTCGCCTCGACTCAGATCTACACGCAGGTCGATGCCAAGACGCTGCTCGACACCTATCGCAACGCCCATCCGCGCGAGCAGGACTAGCGGCCCACCCGCCTACAGGGCGGGTTGCCGCGCTTCGATCGCGTCCCAGATCTTCGCGGCGGTGTCGGTCCCGTTGAACTTGTCGATCGCGACGATACCGGTGGGCGAGGTCACATTGATCTCGGTCAGCCATTTGCCGCCGATCACGTCGATGCCGACGAACACGAGGCCGCGCTTCTTCAGTTCCGGCCCCATCGCGGCGCAGATTTCCTGTTCACGCTCGGTAAGTTCGGCGCCTTCGGCATGGCCGCCCTGCGCGAGGTTGGAACGGAACTCGCCCTCGCCCGGGAAACGATTGATCGCGCCCGCAACCTCGCCATCGACCAGCACGATCCGTTTGTCGCCCTCTGAGACTTCGGGAAGGAAGGGCTGGACCATATGCGGTTCGGGCCAGGTCTGGTTGAACACTTCGAACAGGGCGGAGAGGTTTTCCCCGTCCGGGCCGATGCGGAAGATCGCCTTGCCGCCGTTTCCGTGCAGCGGCTTGACCACCAGCCCGCCGAGGAATTCGTCCGCGATCTCGCGCTGGAATGCGCGCACGTCATCGAGCGAACGCGCGATCAGCGTCGGCGGCATGAAGCGCGCGTAATCGAGCACGAACATCTTTTCCGGCGCATTGATCACTTCGCGCGGATCGTTGACGACCAGCGTCTCTCCCTGAAGCCGGTCGAGCAACAGCGCCGCGCTGATATAACCCAGATCGAACGGCGGATCCTGCCGCATCAGCACGACGTCGATATCCTCCTTGAGATCGATCCTGCGCGTCTCGCCCTTGGTGAAATGATTGCCTTCGACCCGCTGCACCGTCACCGGAGCGGCATGCGCGGTGATCGCCCCGCGATCCCAGGCCAGGCTGCGCACATCGTAGTGATAAAGCTCATGCCCGCGCTCCTGTGCGGAGAGCATCAGGGCGAAACTGGAATCGCCCGCAATCTTGACGGTTTCGATCGGGTCCATCTGGACGGCCACGCGCAGGGTCATGTCGGCTCCGGTTTTTTAGTTAAAGGGTTGCCATGCGTTGGCGATGTGGCGTGGCCGGGCCCACGGCGCAACCAGGATCACATCGATGCGGATATCTTCTCCGGAGCTGGCGTAGCGATGGGCCGACGCTTCGACCGCCGCGGCCACGCGCTGCAAACGGTATTCATCGATCGCCGTATCGAGCTGTTCGCCTGTTCGCCGCCATTTGACCTCGATGAAGGCGATCGTGCGCCCCCGCCTGGCCACCAGATCGATCTCGCCGCGCGGGTTGCGCACCCTGCGATCGACGATCCGCCAGCCTTTGAGCCGCAGATACCAGCTCGCCAGCGTTTCGCCCCGTCGCCCGCGCCGTTCGGCTTTGCGGCGGGCCGTTTTCGCCATCAGGCCTTGAGTTCCATCGCGCGCGGATAAAGCTCTGATTTTCGCCGTCCGGTGCGCCGCGCCGCCTCTGCCGCCGCCTTGGCCGGAGACATCTCGTCGAGCAGAGCCGCAAGCAAGGCATCGACATCCGCCTCGCTCGCTTCCTGCTCTGCCGGCGGACCGATCAGCAGCACGATCTCGCCCTTGGGGGGATGGGCGCGATAATGTTCCGCAAGCTCCGTCGCCGTCCCGCGCCGTGCTTCTTCGTGCAGTTTGGTCAGCTCGCGCGCGACACAGACATCGCGTGCCCCGTCCCATTGCGCGATCGCATCGAGGCTTTTCACGAGGCGCGGCCCGGTTTCGTAAAAGACCAGCGTGGCGTCGATCGCGCTCAAACCGTCGAGCGTATCGCGCCGCGCCTTGTCCTTTTGGGGCAGGAAGCCAGCAAACAGGAAGCGATCGTTGGGCAGGCCCGACAGCGTCAATCCGGCAATCGCCGCACAAGCGCCCGGCAAGGTGGTCACCGTTACGCCCGCCTCGCGCGCATCGCGCAGCAGGCGATAGCCGGGATCGGAGACCAGCGGCGTTCCCGCATCGCTGACCAAAGCGACCGCGCGGGTCTGCATCGAATCGATCAGCCGCTGCCGGTCCCTCTCCCCGCTGTGATCGTCGTAACGCCACAGCGGCTTGGAGATATCGAAATGCTTGAGCAGCTTGCCGGTGACCCGCGTATCCTCGCACGCCACGCCATCGCAGCGCTTCAGCACATCGAGCGCGCGCAGCGTCATGTCGCCGAGATTGCCAATCGGCGTCGCAACAATATAGAGGCCGGGTTGAAGCGGGTCGCCCATGGCGAGCCTCATGAACGATCGGGAGCAATGAGTCATGGCCGGATTTCTGCAACGTCACAGGTTGGGCAGGAGAGGCGTTCTGGCCGGCATGGCCTTCGCGCTGCTCGGAGGCTGTTCGGTCATCCCCAAGGGCACGCCCGAAGCCCCTCCCCCCGTCGTCACCACGCCTGCGCCGCCCACCAGCAATCTGCCCGATGACGAAGGTTTCCACCGCGTCGCCTTGCTGGTTCCGCTTTCCGGCGAGAATGAACGTGCCGGCCGTTCGGTCGCCAACGCGGCAACCGCAGCGCTGATCGACACCAATGCGCAGCAAATCCGGGTCACGACCTACGACACCGCTCCGGGAGCGGCCGCCGCCGCCCGCCAGGCTCTCGCCGATGGCAACAGGCTGGTTCTCGGCCCGCTGATGGGCAGCAATATCGATGCGGTGGCAGGTGCCGCTCTGCCTGCCGACGTGCCCGTCATTTCTTTTTCGAACGATGCCAGCGAAGGCCAGCGCGGCGTGTTCCTGATGGGCACGCAGCCGGGTCAGTCGATCGATAATACGATTCGCTACGCCGCCTCGCGCGGGATCCGGCGCATTGCCGGTCTCGTCCCGACCGGGACCTATGGCAATCGCGCCGCCGAGGGCCTCGTTTCCGCCGCACGCACCTATGGTGTGACCTTCACCGGAATGGAGCGCTACGATCGCGGCAATACCTCGATCCGCAGCGCCGCCCTTCGTCTGAAAGATCGCGGCGGTTACGACGCGGTGCTGATTGCCGATAGCGGCCGTCTCGCCGCGCTTGCCGCGCCGGTGCTCAAGCCTGCTGGCGACAGCACCCAATTGCTCGGCACCGAACTGTGGAGCGGCGACGACGCGATTTACGACAACCGGGCGATGCGCGGCGCATGGTATTCGGCGCTGTCCGATGAGCGCTGGCCGCAATTCTCCGACAGTTACGAACAGCGCTTCGGCGGGCGTCCGTTCCGGATCGCCACGCTCGGCTACGATGCGGTGCTGATCACGCTCAACATCGCGCGCGACTGGCGCGTGGGCGATCCGTTCCCCGCCCAGCGGCTCTATTCGCGCGGCGGTTTCCTCGGCAGCGACGGGATTATCCGCTTCGGCTCGAACGGCGTGGGAGAGCGCGCGTTCGAAATGCGCGAGGTGCGCGACACCAGCAGCGTCACGATCGAGGACGCGCCGACCCGCTTCGCCGATTGAGCAAAACCGTCGTGACACGCTTGTCGGGGGCCCCTGCCAGCGCGTAGGCTGCTGCCGATGGCAGACGAACTGTTCGATAACGATGGGTCCAAGACCCCCGGCGACGATTACGATTCCTCCTCGATCGAGGTGCTGGAGGGGCTTGAACCCGTCCGGCGGCGGCCGGGCATGTATATTGGCGGGACCGACGACCGGGCGCTGCACCACCTCGCCGCCGAAGTCCTCGACAATGCGATGGACGAAGCGGTGGCCGGTCACGCCTCGCGCATCGAAGTCGTGCTGGACGAAGACAATCGGCTGAGCATTGCCGATAACGGCCGCGGCATCCCCGTCGACGAGCATCCCAAATATCCGGGTCAGTCGACGCTCGAGGTGATCCTCACCACATTGCATTCGGGCGGCAAGTTCTCGGGCAAGGCCTATGCCACCAGCGGCGGCCTGCACGGCGTCGGGGTCAGCGTGGTCAATGCGCTGTCCTCGCACACGCGGGTCGAAGTGGCGCGCGATCGCAAGCTCTACGCGCAGGAATTCGCGCGCGGCCTCTCGCTCGGCAAGATCGAGGAAATCGGCGCCGCTCCCAATCGCCGCGGCACCACCGTGATCTTCACGCCCGACACCGAGATTTTCGGCGATCGCCAGTTCAAGCCCAAGCGGCTGTTCAAGCTCGCCCGTTCTAAGGCCTATCTCTATGCCGGGGTCGAGATCCGCTGGAAATGTGCGCCCTCGCTCCTCAGCGAAGACGTGCCCGAAGAGGCGGTCTTCAAGTTTCCCGGCGGGCTCGCCGATCACCTCGCCGAACAGGTCGGGGAGCGTGAATGCGTTACGGCGCAGCCATTCGCGGGCAAGCAGGATTTCGCCCCAGATCAGGATAATGGCTCACAGGGCCGCGTGGAATGGGCGATCGCCTGGCCGCTCTATTCGGACGGTTCGACCAGCTGGTATTGCAACACCGTACCCACTCCCGATGGCGGCACGCACGAACAGGGCCTGCGCGCCGCGCTGACCAAGGGTTTGCGCGCGTTCGGGGATCTGATCGGCACCAAGAAGGCGAAGGACATCACCGCCGACGACGTGACCAACGGATCGGAGATCATGCTCTCGGTCTTCATCCGCGATCCGCAATTCCAGTCGCAGACCAAGGACCGGCTGACCTCGCCCGAAGCGGCGCGCCTGGTCGAGAACGCGGTGCGCGACCATTTCGACCACTTCCTGTCCGACAATATGGACCGCGGCCGCGCGCTGCTGGGCCAGGTGATGGAGCGGATGGACGAGCGGCTCCGGCGCAAGCAGGAACGCGAGATCAAGCGCAAGACCGCGACCAATGCCAAGAAGGTCCGCCTACCCGGCAAGCTGACCGACTGTTCGGGCGAGACCGACGCCGAAACCGAGCTGTTCATCGTCGAAGGGGACTCCGCGGGTGGCAGCGCCAAGCAGGCGCGTAACCGCAAGACCCAGGCGATCCTTCCGATCCGCGGCAAGATCCTCAACGTCGCCAGCGCAACGGCGGACAAGATCCGCGCAAACAGCGAAATCGCAGACCTCACCCTCGCTTTAGGTTGTGGCACGCGCAAGGATTGCGACGCCGAAAAGCTGCGTTACGACAAGATCGTCATCATGACCGATGCCGATGTCGATGGCGCGCATATCGCGACCTTGCTGATGACCTTCTTCTTCCAGGAAATGCCCGATCTGGTGCGCAAGGGGCACCTGTACCTCGCCCAGCCTCCCCTTTACCGCCTCACCGCCGGGAAGGAGAGCCGCTATGCCAGCGACGAGGCGCATCGCCAGGAGCTCGAGGAGACGGTCTTCAAGGGCAAGAAGGTGGAGGTCTCCCGCTTCAAGGGCCTCGGCGAAATGAACCCGCAGCAATTGCGCGAGACCACGATGGATCCCGACAAGCGCAGCCTGGTGCGGATCACCCTGCCCGCCGAATTCGAGGACCGGGCGGTGGTGAAGGACCTCGTCGACCGGCTGATGGGTCGCAATCCCGAGCACCGCTTCGACTTCATCCAGAACAATGCTGGCGAATTCGATCGCGAAATGATCGACGCCTGATCTGTCGTTTTTCGCCGTATTTGGGGCGAAACGCAAAAATCGCAGCGTGCGTGTAAGAAATCCCCGTCCCGGCGGACTAAGGGGGTATGACCGAACCAGCGCAACATAGGCTTTACCACCAGGCGGGTGAGCAATTCGCCCCCGCGATCGCGCGCCTTTCCAAGGCGATGGAGCGCGATCCCGAAAGGGCGCGCGATCTGGAGCAGGACATCCATTGCGAGCTGTTTCGCAGCTTCGCACGCTTCGATGGCGATTGCTCGCTCAAGACCTGGGTCTACCGGGTCTCGCACAATGTTGCTGCCGAACATCGCCTGCGCGCATCCCGGCACCCCAAACCCGTGTCGCTCGATGAGATCGATACGCTTCCCGAACCCGGCAATGCCGAGCGTGCAGCGGCCGAAAGCCTCGCCGTGGCGCGGGCGCATTCACTGATCCGCGCCCTCCCCACGCTCGATGCGCAAGTCATGCTGCTGTGGCTCGAAGGCGAAACCGGAACCGATATCGCCGATGTGACGGGCCTCAAACCCGGCGCGGTTGCGACCCGGGTCCACCGTCTCAAAGCGCTGCTTTCGAGCAAGTTCGATGCCCCGACCAAGGAATACGACGATGACTGACTTCACCTTCTGGACCGCGCGCGAAGAAACTGCGCAGTTTTCCGCACCCGGTGAATGCGCAAAGCGGGCCACCCGTTTCGAACGCACGATCCGCAATCGCAACCTCGTCGAATTCGTGGCGGGCGGGCTGGTACTGGTAATGTTCGGCGCAGCCGCGATCGGGGCATTGGCTTACGGCCTGTGGGACTTCGGCGCTGCCTTCCTCGCCGGCTTCATCGGCGTGGGGTTCGTTCTGTGGCACCTCCACTCCGCCGGATCGAACCTCGCGCGTCAGCCCGAATCCGATTGCCGCACGCATTATCGGCGGCAACTCGACCGCCAGCGCCAGCTATTGGAGAGTGTACCTCTCTGGTATCTAGCTCCGATGCTGCCCGGCATACTGGGCGTGTATGGCGCGGTCGGCTTCCGCGTCGCCCGGAACCAGGGCTGGCATACCGCGCTCGAAGGGATCGGACTCCCGCTTGCCGGAACAGTGGTCTTCTTCGCCTTCGTCGCCTGGCTCAATCGGGCCACCGCGCGCGGGCTCGCCCGCGAAATCGACCGCCTCGATCACTAATCACACCTTCGCAACCGGAGACCTATCATGAGACCCATCATCGCCGCCTTCGCTGCCGCCATCGCAATGCCGCTGCCCGCAGCGGCGCAGGACGCCTCCACCCAGGCAATCGCGGAAGACCCGTTCGCTTCGCGAACGGCCGATGCTTTGGCCGTGCTCAAGGATGAGAAAGACGCCGACGGCGTTTTCACCGTCGAATTTCTTGCGCAGATTCCCGCGTCGCAACTGCACGAACTCGCAGCCCGGCTCGAATCCGAGTTCGGTGCGTTGCAGGACGTGAAGTCGGTCGATCCGCGCTCGGCGATGGCAGCGGTGTTCGAAATGCGGTTCGAGAAGGCGATTGGCCAGGGCAACATCATGATCGATCCCGAGCAGGACGATCGGATCTCGCTTATCGAGTTCACCGACTTCCGCGCGATCGAATCCGATAAGAGCACGATTGCCGACGATCTTTCCGAACTTGGCGGTGAAACCGGCCTGCTGGTGGCACGGCTGGAGGACAATGGCGACATCACGCCCTTGCTAGACGTCAACGGCGAGCAGCAATTGGCAATCGGCTCGACCTTCAAACTCTACGTGCTCTCGGCGGTCGCGCGGGCGGTTGCCGAAGGGCGGCATCGCTGGGACGAGGTCGTTTCTCTCTCGCAAAGCACCTTTGCCGGGAGCCAGTTGAACGCGTTCCCCAAGAACGCACCGATGACCGTGCAAACCCTCGCGTCGTTCATGATTTCGGTCAGCGACAATCGCGCCACCGACCAGTTGATCGCGCTGGTCGGGCGCGAGGCCGTCGAGGTCGAGGTCCTGGCGGCCAGCCACGCCGATCCCGAGCTTATCCTGCCCTTCCTCACGACTGCCGAGTTGTTCGCCCTCAAAGCCGGTTCTGACGAGAAGCTCAGCCATTACGCGGCCGCCGACGACAGCGATCAACGTGTGGCGCTCGATGCACTGGATCTTTCCGGCGTGGCAAACGGCGATGTGAACGCCATTTTCGCGAACGGACCGCGCGCCCTCGAGGTTGAATGGTTCGCCTCGGGTTACGACATCGCACGGATTTTCCAGCAGCTCGATGGTTTCGACGATCCGACGGTCGACGCGGTCCTCGGCATCAACCCCGCCATGGGCCCCGCCGATCGCGCCCAATGGCGCACGGTCGCCTACAAGGGTGGCTCGGAACCGGGCGTGCTCAATTTCAGCTGGCTTCTGTCCGATGCCGAAGGTCGCCGCTTTGTCGTCAGTATCGGACGCAACGATCCTACGACCACGTTCGGCGATACCGATCTCATGCTTCTGGCCCAGCGGGCGATCCGCGTCGCGCGCGATCAATAGCGGTCTTGCCTCGCGCGGTTGCGCCACCTATCGCCTTAATCGAACGATTAAGCCCACAGGACTTTCATGACCGACACACGCTTCGAAGGCACCCAATCCTATATCGCGACCGAAGACCTCAAGGTCGCCGTCAACGCGGCGGTGACGCTGCGTCGGCCGCTGCTGGTGAAAGGCGAACCGGGCACCGGCAAGACCGTGCTGGCGCAGGAAGTCGCCAAGGCGATGGGTGCGCCGCTGATCGAGTGGAACGTCAAATCGACTACCAAGGCGCAGCAGGGCCTCTACGAATACGACGCGGTGGCCCGCCTACGAGACGGCCAGCTCGGCGACGAGCGCGTTCACGACATCTCGAACTACATCAAGAAGGGCAAATTGTGGGAGGCGTTCACCTCCGAACAGCTACCAGTCCTGCTGATCGACGAGATCGACAAGGCCGATATCGAGTTCCCCAACGACCTGTTGCAGGAGCTCGACCGGATGAGCTTCGATGTCTACGAAACCCATGAGACGATCACCGCGCAAGAGCGCCCGATCGTCATCATCACGTCGAACAACGAAAAGGAATTGCCCGACGCGTTCCTGCGCCGGTGCTTTTTCCACTACATCAAGTTTCCCGATCGCGAGACGATGCAGGAAATCATCGACGTCCACTTCCCCGACATCCAGAAACAGCTCGTCACCAAGGCGATGGAAATCTTCTACGAGCTGCGCGAAGTGCCCGGCCTCAAGAAGAAGCCCAGCACCAGCGAATTGCTCGACTGGCTCAAGCTGCTGATGAACGAGGACATGCCGCTGGACGTGCTGCAGGACGCCAATCCCAACAGCGCCGTTCCGCCTCTCCACGGCGCGCTGCTCAAGAATGAGCAGGACGTGATGCTGTTCGAACGCCTCGCCTTCATGGCACGCCGCCAGAGCTGATCGGTTGAAACCCGGCCTCGCCGAGGCCGGGTCGGCTCAACCCACGGGCGCTCAAGCCAGCTTGTACGCCAGTTCGAAATCGCCCCAGCGGCGTCCCTCGATGAAGATCGGGACGTAGACGTTACGGACCACATGGTAGGTCTTGCCGTCGCCTTCCTGGCGGTAGACGGCCATCATGTAGGGCGCGGTGCTTTTCTTCGATTTCTGGTCGATGGGATCGAGGATGATCCGGCCGTTGCGGCAGAACTTCGTATCATGCGTCACGTCGCCGGTCGGCTGCTGCGAACACTTGGTAAGGTGCGCCGGCAGATAGCCGTTCATATCGGTACAGGCCGCGGCCACCACGCGTGGATCGCGAGACTCTTCGCGATCGAGCAAAGGACGCCAGTGATCGTAGGCCCAGTCCATCATCCGGTTGCGGAAGCGCGGCGGATTGCTGCCTGCGATCGGCTGATAATCAGCATCGAACACATCGGCGAGGCTCAGCCTGCCGTCGGCAATTGCCTCTTCGGCCATTTGCGCGGCTTCGTTGGCCGCATTGCGTGCCTGTTCGACCATCGCGCTGTCTTCGGGCGATAGACCGGCGTGAACGATGTGATCGAACATCGAGTTGGCGGTCATTTCGAGCATGCCGACGCGGCGATTGGCGTCTTCCAGCTGGGTTTCGTTGCGGACAGTGGCCGAGGCGAAGCTCGACATCACATTCTGCACCCTCGCCACATGATCGCTGATCGTGCCGGTCGCACCTGTGATCTGCTCGTTCTGGCGATCGACTTCCTTCACGAGGTCGCTGACCCCGATCAGCGTCTGTTCGATCTGGGCGACCGAAGTCTTGGTCTCGTTGCTCGCCTGGGCGCCATCCTCGATCTGCTGGATGACGCGTTCGGCCTGCCCGCCAAGCGCGTCGATGGTGTGCGTGATTTCCTCGGTCGCGAGCCGCGTGTCGCGCGCGAGGCTCTTCACCTCGTCCGCCACCACAGCAAAGGTGCGCCCCGCCTCGCCCGCGCGCATCGCCTCGATCGTAGCATTGAGAGCAAGGATATTGGTGGTCTCGGCGATGGTGTCGATCTTTTGCGAGCTCGAACGCACCTGCTCCATTGCAGCGGTGAAATCGGTCACGTGCCGGGTAAGTGAATCGACCAGGCCGAGCAATTCCCCAATCTGGTTGAGCGAACCCTTGATAAGGTCGGTGCCTTCATCGAGCCGGGCTCGCGCGCGCTCAGAAAGCGCACGTGCTTCGGAGCTTGAACTGGCTACTTGTCGCTGATCCTGCTCGAGCGCCGCGACGGTGCCCTGCAAGGCCGCCTGCTCTTCCCGCAATCGCTCGGACGAACGGATCACGCCTTCGACGATTCCCGCAACATCGGAGCACCCAACGGTGACCTCGCCACAGCTTTCGGGAATGCGGTTGATCGCGCTCTGGCTTGCCGCTTCTATTCTGCTAACTTCCATCTGCCCCTGGTCCACCTGTGGATATGCAGGCACCGACCTAGGGCGATATGGTTATCTACGAGTTAAACGCGGACCACGGATCAGCATGTTTTTTAATTTCGTCGACGAATTGCGCGAAGCCGGCATTCCGGCGAGCTTCAAGGAGCATCTGACGCTGATCGAAGCGCTAGACCGCGATGTGATCGAGCAGTCCCCCGAAGCGTTCTATTACCTTTCGCGCGCGACCTTCGTGAAAGACGAAGGCCTGCTCGACCGGTTCGACCAGGTGTTCAACAAGGTCTTCAAGGGTTTGCTGACCGATTACGGGCAGAACCCGGTCGATATTCCCGAAGACTGGCTGAAGGCGGTGGCCGAGAAATTCCTCTCTCCTGAAGAGATGGAGAAGATCAAGGCGCTCGGCGATTGGGACGAGATCATGGAGACGCTGAAGAAGCGGCTCGAAGAACAGAAGGAACGCCACGAAGGCGGCAACAAGTGGATCGGCACGGGCGGCACCTCGCCCTTCGGCCATTCGGGCTACAATCCCGAAGGTGTGCGAATCGGCGGCGAGAGCAAGCACAAGCGCGCGGTGAAGGTATGGGAAAAGCGCGAGTTCAAGAACCTCGACAACACCAAGGAACTCGGCACCCGCAATATCAAGATGGCCTTGCGTCGCCTGCGTCGGTTCGCGCGCGACGGGGCTGCCGACCAGCTCGATCTCGACGCGACGATCGACGGCACGGCCAAGCAGGGCTGGCTCGATATCCGGATGCGGCCCGAACGACGCAATGCGGTGAAACTGCTGCTGTTCCTCGATGTCGGCGGATCGATGGATCCGTTCATCAAGCTGGTCGAGGAATTGTTCAGCGCCGCTACGACCGAGTTCAAGAACCTCGAATTCTACTACTTCCACAATTGCCTGTACGAAGGCGTGTGGAAGGACAATCGCCGCCGCTGGACCGAGCGGACCAAGACCTGGGACATCCTTCATAAATTCGGCCACGACTACAAGATCGTGTTCGTCGGCGATGCCGCGATGAGCCCTTATGAAATCACCCATCCGGGCGGCTCGGTCGAGCATTTTAACGAAGAATCGGGCACCGCCTGGATGAAGCGTGTGACCGATACCTATCCCGCGGCGGTTTGGATCAATCCGGTGCCCGAAAAGCAATGGGGCTATTCGCAAAGCACCAAGATGATGCGCGAATTGATGAAGGACCGCATGTACCCGCTGACGCTCGAGGGTCTCGACGATGCGATGCGGGAATTGAGCCGCAAGCAGGGATAGGGTATTTCGGGAGCCAATCGGGGAGATGATGCCAATGAAAATCGTGCTCGCGCTCATGCCGCTCTTTGCCCACGCCGCGACAGATGCGGACGAAACGTCGTCGATGAACGACGATGCAACCGTGGTTTCGCTTTTCGCTGCTCACGAGGACAGTGCCGTTCCACCGATGCCCGACTTCGGCGAGCACGATGAAGCTCACTGCGAGATCGTGATTGAACAGGCGCTTGAGCAAAGCGGAATGCCGATCCTGCGCCGCGAGACGGCTACCGATGAGCGCCCCCTCCTCTCCGCTGCCGTCGACCGGCGGATCGACGGGTGCCCGGTGATCCAGATGCTCGCCAATCCGGACGATGTCCGTCCGTTCCCCAAGCCGGAGGACGGACCCGCGCTGAGGCTGCTCGCGACCGCCGAATAGCCGTCTGCGAGCCAATGATGCCGATCAGTTTCGCGCTGGTGGAAATCGTGCAACCGGCGCGTCAACCCAATCAGTAGAGCAGATGCGGCGCGATGCGCTCGCGCCAGATCGCTTCGTCACGTGCGGCCAGGGCTTCCAGATCGCCCGGAGTGCTGTTCTTGTCGTCGACCCATTCGCGCAAGGATGGTCCGCCGTTGATCACGTCGATCGCGAGCCGATCGAATTCGTATTCGTAGGGAAAGTCGCGCCACAGATCGTAGTCGGGATGAAGGTTGCGGATCGCCCTGAACACCAGCGCCTGCAAGCGCCATGGGCGGAACGCGGCGTGATCGTAGAACGGACCTTCCGCGTGGATCATCAGCGCGCTGCAAAGCTCGCCGCTATGCTTGTGGAAGGTCGGTTCGAACCAGCATTCGCGCAGTGCGCAGCCGCTTAGCCAATCGGGTGCCAAACGCTGCATTTCCGCGCGAACCGCAGCCGCATCGAGATCGGGCGCACCAAACAGCACTTCGAGTGGGCGGGTTGTCCCCCTGCCCTCGCTCAAATTCGTCCCCTCCAGCATCACCGTGCCGGCATAGGCGCGCGCCATGTTGACGTTGGCGGCATTGGGTGAGGGATTGATCCACACGCGATCTGTGGGCCATCCGTGGCCGGGGCCGTCGGGCGCCCACCCTTCCATTTCGATCACGCGATAATCCACGTCGAGACCGAAATGATCGACGAACCACTGCCCCATCTCGCCCATGGTGAGGCCGTGCCGCATCGGCATTTGCGCTGCGCCGACGAAGCTCTCCTGTCCTTCAACGAGTAGCGTACCCTCGATCGGTCGGCCGGCCGGATTGGGGCGGTCAAGCACCCATACGCTCTTGCCATGCGCGGCGGCGGCTTCGAGCACGTAAAGCAGCGTGGTGACGAAGGTGTAGATCCGGCACCCCAGGTCCTGCAGGTCGAACAGGAACACATCCGCAGTCGACATCATCTGCCCGGTCGGGCGGCGATGCTCTCCGTACAGGCTGAAGATAGGGATACCGTAATGCGGATCGGTCTCGTCCGCGGTTTCGACCATATTGTCCTGCTTGTCGCCCTTGAGCCCGTGCTGGGGCCCGAACGCGCTCGATACGTTCACACCGGCGGCGATCAGCGCATCGAGGCTATGCGTCAGGTCCTCCGTCACCGAGGCGGGATGCGCAAGCAGCGCGACGCGTCGACCATCGAGGGGGGCGCGAAGTTGCGGATCGGCAAGCAGCCGGTCGATACCGTTTTTCATGCGCCCGGAGGTGCCGCAAGCTGTGCTTTGAAGCAAGCCGGGTCGTGAAAATCAGGATGCTCTGCGCCATGGGCCAGCGCCCAGTAGCTTTTGACGCCGCCGTCTTCCTCGATCACGGCGGTGAGGCCGAGATTGCACACCGCGTTTGGCAAACCCGCAGCGGGAATGGCTGCGTCGAAGATCGCAAAGCTCGATCCCTGCCGCATCGTACAATCGGGTTCGCGCGGCATCGCCCTCTCGCTCATACCTTCGCGCGGCGCGGTGAAATCGTAGGCAGCCCAGCGCTCGGACGGGGACAGGTTGAGCTCGACATAGGCCGATCCGCCTTCAGGCTGGAGAAACGCTTCGAAGCATGTGGTCTTCCACAACTCGTCGGCCCGCCCCTTCCCGGCGAAAGCCGGGACGACCAGTCCGGCGCTGCCTTCGATCCGCCAGCGCAACCGCAGCCAATTGGCATCGTGGCCGATAACACGCGCTTCCATCCCGCGGACCTGCACTGGCGGAAATGCCGGGTGTGCGACAAGCACGTGCGTTTGCATTTGCATCCCTTTCGCCCCGTGGTAGCGCGCAATTCATTATGACGACCTACACATCAGACCTGATGCGCGTCCTCGAAACGCGCGGCTATATCCACCAGATCACCGACGCGGAAGAGCTCGACAAGCTCGCCGCCACTCAGGTCGTCCCGGGATATATCGGGTTCGACGCAACCGCGCCTTCGCTCCATATCGGAAGCCTCGTGCAGATCATGATGCTGCGGCGGCTCCAGCAGACCGGACACAAGCCCGTCGTCCTGATGGGCGGCGGCACGACGCGGATCGGCGACCCGACGGGGCGTGACGAGAGCCGCAAGATGCTGACCGACGAGGCGATCGAGGAAAACGTCGCCGGAATCCGCACTGTGTTCGAGCGCCTGCTCACTTTCGGTGACGGTCCGACAGACGCGGTGATGGTCAACAATCACGATTGGCTTGAGGGTCTCGGCTATATCGAGATGCTGCAGAAGGTCGGCACGCACTTCACCGTCAATCGCATGCTGTCGTTCGATTCGGTGCGGCTACGGCTCGAGCGCGAGCAACCGATGACCTTCCTCGAATTCAACTACATGATCCTGCAGGGCTACGATTTCCGCCATCTCAGCCAGGAGATGGGCGTGCGGCTGCAGATGGGCGGCAGCGACCAGTGGGGCAATATCGTCAACGGGCTGGAACTTGGCCGCCGCATGGACGGCACCGAATTGTTCGGCCTGACGACCCCGCTGCTGACCACGGCCGATGGCAAGAAGATGGGCAAGACCGCCGCCGGCGCGGTGTGGCTCAACGAAGCCCAGCTTCCGGCTTATGACTTCTGGCAATTCTGGCGCAATGTCGACGATCGCGATGTCGGCCGGTTCCTCAAGCTGTTCACCGATCTCCCGCTAGACGAGATCGCCCGGCTCGAAGCGCTCGAAGGCAAGGATATCAACGATGCCAAGATCGTCCTCGCCGACGAGGTGACCAAACTTGTACGCGGCGAAGATGCTGCGGAATCGGCCCGCGAAACCGCGCAGGCCACGTTCGATCAGGGCGGGGTGGGTGAAGATCTCCCAACCGTCGAAGTGCCCGATGAAGGGATGACTGTCGCGATGGCCTGCACCGCGCTGGGTCTGACCGCTTCCAACGGCGAAGCGAAGCGAAAGGTCAAGGAAGGCGCGGTCAAGCTCGACGATGAACGGGTTTCCGATCCACAGGAAGTCCTTCGCGTACCGCCCGGTTCGACCCGCCGCCTGAGCGTAGGAAAGAAGAAACACGGCATTCTCGTCGCCAACTGACTCATTCCTTTACCGTTTGTTGTCTATTTTTGGTCAGAACAATTCCCTCGCGACGATTTGACCAGAAGGAGTCGGCGACATGGGTCCAGGTGCACAGCTTTCGGTCACGGACAAGCGCCGCGCGGCGCGACATCCGGTCTCGCATCCCGTTATCGGCGAGCACCGGAACCTCGGCGACGTGCATATGCATATCGCCAATATCTCAGCGCAGGGCTTCATGGTGGAAGGCGCGCTCGAATTCGGCCGCGGCGAACGCGTGACCATCCGCCTGCCCGTCATCGGCCGGATCGAGGCCCACATGATCTGGCAGACCGAAGATCGCGCCGGGTTCCAGTTCGAGCGAATCATTCGGGTCGACGAGTTCGGAATGCTGATCGACGAACTCCAGCCCAATCCTCGCCTCCGCTCTTCTCGCTAAGGCGGGATGAACCGATGAACCGACCTGTCTGGTCGACGAACTGCATCCTTTGGGGATGATATAGTATAACATTACGCTATAGCGGCGGAATGAAACACACGCTTGCATTTCCCTTCGCCCTGCTCGCATCGACGAGCCTCGCCCTCCCCGCCATGGCACAGGATGCGTCGCCGGACGACGATCCGCGTGCCGATCATCGTCACGGCGATGAAAACAGCATAGTCATCGTCGGGAGCATTCCCGACCTGCTGCTGTTCGAAAACGTCCGCACGCTCGATTCCGACCAGATCGCCACCGAACTCGACGGCCAGATCGGCGAAGTACTCGACACCCTTCCTGGGGTCAGCACCAGCGGCTTCGCGCCCGGTTCGTCACGTCCCGTCATCCGCGGCTTCGACCAGGACCGCGTCAAACTGCTCGTCGACGGGATCGGCTCGATCGACGTTTCCGCCCTCTCGGTCGACCATGGCGCGGCCATCGATCCACTGATCATCGATCATATCGATGTTATCCAGGGGCCTGCAGCCCTGCTCTTCGGCGGTGAAGCGATCGGCGGTGCCGTGAACGTCATCGACCGTCGCATTCCGCGCGAAGTGCCCGAGGACGGCCTGCGCGTCGATGCGCTGGCGAGCTACGGTAGCGCAGCGGATTTCCGCGCGCTTTCGGGTTCGGCCGATTACAGCTTCGGCAATGGCTGGGTGATGCATCTCGATGCGGCGCGTAGCGAGAGCGACGACCTGCGGGTCGGCGGCCGTCTGGTCAGCGACGGTCTGCGAGCCGAATTGCTCGAAGAAGCCGACGAAGAGCGCGAGGAAGGTCACCTCGACGAGGCGGCGGAATTCGAAGAAGCGGCCAACGCAACCGGTGTCGTCCCCAACAGCTTTACCGAAACGACCTCGTTCGGTGGCGGCCTCGCCTGGCTCGGCGATCGCGGCTCGTTCGGCGTTTCGCTGCGTAGCTACGATTCGCGCTATGGCGTGCCAGAGCGCCCCGGCAGCGGCCATCACCATGCCGAAGGCGAGGAAGAAGGCGGCGAAGAGGGTCACGAAGAGGAAGGTCCGGTCACGATCGATCTTCACCAGACCCGTGGCGACTTCCGCGGCACGCTCGATCTCGGCGGTTTCTTCGAACAGGCAACGATCCGGTTCGGCTTCGCCGACTATTTCCACACCGAATTCGAAGGCGATGAAGTCGGCACCACGTTCGATCGCACCGCGTTCGAAGGTCGCGTCGAACTGGTCCAGCGCGATCGGGACGGGTGGCATGGCCATATCGGCGCAAGCCTCACGTCGAGCGACATGGAAATCATCGGCGAAGAAGCGTTCTACCCGGGCACCGAGGACCGCAATTATGCCGTCTTCACCCTGCAGAGCTACGACATTGGCGACCTCACCGTCGAAGGTGCATTGCGCGTGGAAAGCGCATCGCGCTCCAACCAGCAAGCCGGGCTAGATCGTGATTTCACGCTCGTTTCGGGCGCGGCGGGCCTGGCCTACCGTTTCGCCGGCGGCGACGCTGTCACCGGCGTGCATTACCTGCGCACCGCCCGCGCACCGAGCGGGGCAGAACTGCTGAGCAACGGCCTCCACGTCGCCACCCAGGCGATCGAGTCGGGTGACCGTACGTTTGGCAAGGAAACCAGCAATTCGGTCGAAGTCTACGGACGTTACGAGACCGATAGCATCAACCTCGCCGCCACCGCCTTCTACATCGATTTCGACGGGTTCATCACGTCGTTCGACAGCGGCGAAGAAGAGGAAGGCTTCCCGATCTACCAGTACAGCCAAGTCCCGGCGACGTTCTGGGGGGTCGAGCTCGACGGTTCGGTGCCGCTGTTCAGCAATGACAGCGTGACCGTCAAAGCCGATGGCGCCCTCGAATATGTGCGGGCCGAACGCTCCGGCGCTACTCCCATCCCCCGCATTCCGCCGCTGCAGATCACGGGTGGACTGTCGGCCGAATTCGGTGCGTTCAGCCTGAACGGCGAAGTCGAGCATAATTTCAAGCAGGACCGGGTCGAAGCCGGTGCCGAGCCGCTCGACGCCTACACGTTGGTCAATGCAGGCATCACGTGGCGCCCGATCGACGACAACGATCGCCTGACCCTGTCGCTCGTCGGTCATAACCTGACCGATACGCTTGGTCGCCGCGCGACGTCCTTCACCCGCGAATTCATCCCGATCGCAGGTCGGGACATCCGCGTAACCGCTCAGCTCAGCTTCTGAGCAATCCCGCTCTCGCTGCGCTATTGGCAAGCCCCCGTGGGCCTGTCATGGCGCAGCGATGAGCACCCCTGACGCCTCGACAGAGCAAACCACCCAGGCGAGCGGCACCGCACCGCTCAAGATCGCGAATTTCCGCAATTACTGGGTCGCGCGCCTCACGATGACGCTCGGCCAGTATGCGATGATGCTGATCATCGGCTGGCAGACATACAGCCTCGCGCGCGACAGCGGCATGGGCGTGGGCGAAGCCTCGGGCCAGCTGGCCCTCATCGGCCTGCTCCAGTTCCTCCCGCTTTTCGTCCTGACCCCGTTCTCCGGATTGGCAGCCGACCGGCTCGACCGGCGCAACGTCGCCCGCGCGACTGTCGCGCTGCAATTCGCCTGTGCCGCGACTCTCGCCGTGCTGACCTGGCAGGACGCGATCACCCTACCCTGGTTGTTTGGCGTCGCGGTCGTTCTCGGCATAGTGCGGGCTTTCAATGGGCCGGCATTGTCCGCCCTCGCCCCCAATCTCGTGCCCAAATCCATCCTGCCCAATGCGATCGCGCTGTCTTCGATCGCCTGGCAGAGCGGAATGATCGTCGGACCGGCGGTCGGCGGCTACTTCTACGCCATCATCCCCTTCCTGCCTTACGCCGTGGCCGCGGCCCTGTTCGCCTGCGCGCTCCTGTTCCTGAGCTTCATCGGAGAGGTTCCGCGCTCGGTGATTCCCGGCGCCAAACGCCCGATCGGCCAGATCGTCGACGGGTTGCAGTATGTCGTGCGCAACAAGATGGTGTTGGGCGCGATCACGCTCGATCTGTTTGCGGTGTTCCTCGCCGGGGCAACCGCTTTGTTTCCGGTCTACGCCCGCGACGTCCTGCAAGTCGGCGAAACCGGGCTCGCCCAGCTTGCGATGGCGCCCGCGATCGGCGCCACGGTCACCGCCGCGTTCTTCTCCTTCCGTCCGCTCAAGACCAATGTCGGACCCAAGATGCTGATTGCCGTCGCCCTGTTCGGCTGTGCGACGATCGTGTTCGGCGTGTCGAAATCCATGCCCCTGTCGCTCGCCATGCTGTTCATCGTCGGCGCAGCGGACATGTTCTCGGTCTATATTCGCCAGTCGCTGATCCAGCTTCATACGCCGGACGACAAGCGCGGCCGGGTGTCGGCCGTCAGCCTGCTGACGATCTCGGCCTCGAACGAGTTCGGCGATTTCTTTTCCGGCAGTCTCGCTTTTCTCATCGGACCGGTGCTTGCCGTCGTCAGCGGCGGGGTCGGCGCTATCGTGACCGTCGCCCTCTGGACAGGCCTGTTTCCCGTCTTACGTAAGACGAGGACCTTCGATCCACCTGAAGCATTGAAGGAAGAGACCCCGGAGAACACACTGCAGGAGCAGATTCCATGAAAGCCGACAACGTCCTCGCCACCATTGGCCGTACGCCGCACATCCGCCTTTCCCGACTGTTTCCCGACCACGAGGTCTGGGTGAAGTCCGAACGCGCCAATCCCGGCGGTTCGATCAAGGACCGGATCGCGCTTGCCATGGTCGAGGCAGCCGAGAAGGATGGGTCGCTTAAACCCGGCGGAACGATCATCGAACCGACCAGCGGCAATACCGGCATCGGCCTGGCGATGGTGGCCGCGGCGAAAGGCTATCGCCTGATCCTTGCCATGCCCGAAAGCATGAGCATCGAACGTCGCCGCCTGATGCTCGCCTACGGAGCCGAATTCCACCTCACGCCCAAGGAAAAGGGCATGAAGGGCGCAATTGCGGGTGCGGAAGAATTGCTCGCGAAGACCGACAATGCGTGGATGCCGCAGCAGTTCAAGAACCCGGCCAATGTCGACGTCCATGTGCGCACGACGGCGCAGGAAATCCTCGAGGACTTCCGCGACACCCCGCCGGCCTATCTGATCACCGGCGTTGGCACCGGCGGACACCTCACCGGCTGCGCCGAGGAACTGAAAAAGACCTGGAGCGATCTCAAATCCTTCGCGGTCGAGCCCGAGGCATCGCCGGTCATTTCGGGCGGCGAACCCGGCCCGCACCCGATCCAGGGCATCGGGGCCGGTTTCATCCCCGACAACCTCCACACCGATGCCATCGACGGCGCGATCCAAGTGGCTGCAGAGGAAGCCAAGGAATGGGCGCGCCGTTCGGCGCGCGAGGAAGGCCTGCTGGTCGGTATCTCGAGCGGCGCCACCCTCGCGGCAATCGCCAAGAAGGCGGCCGAAGTCGACAAGGGCACGCGCATCCTCGGCTTCAATTACGACACCGGCGAGCGTTATCTCTCGGTCCCGGATTTCCTTCCCGAAGAAGGCTGATCCCACGAAAAAGGGCCGCTCCAGGAGCGGCCCTTTCTTTATCTGCAATCGGCTCAGGCTGCGGTCTGGAACGCCTCGGGCGGCAATTCCATCATCGTGTCCGAACCGGTTTCGATCTTGCGACGCAGCGATCCGGCATCCTGGGTGAAGCGGTCGCCATAATAACGTGCGGTCACCAGCTTGGCTTCGTAGAACGCCTTGTCGCCGCCGCCCGCATCGAGCTCGGACTGGGCGATTCGCGCACTCTTCAGCCACATCATGCCGACAGCGACGATCCCCATGATGTGCATGTAATGGTGCGCACCGGCGCCGAGATCGTTCGGGTTGGCCATCGCGTTCTGCATGAACCACATGGTTGCAGCTTTCAGCTCGCCATTGGCCTTCTCGACCTGACCGGCGAGCGTTTCGAGACCGGCGACATCCTTCGCCGCCGCACATTCGTCATCGACCACCTGGAAGAAGGCCTGCACCGCGCGGCCACCATTCTGGGCCAGCTTGCGGCCGCACAGATCCATCGCCTGCACGCCATTGGTGCCTTCGTAGATCTGGGCGATGCGGGCGTCGCGGACATATTGCGACATGCCCCATTCCTCGATGTAGCCGTGGCCGCCATAGACCTGCTGCATGTTGGTCGCGATGTCATAGCCCTTGTCGGTGCCGTAGCCCTTGATGACGGGGGTCAGCAGGCTGATCAGATCATCGGCAGCCTGACGCTCTTCCTCGCTCGCCGCCCCGTGTGAAAGGTCCTGCTGCAAGGCGCCCCAAAGGCAGAATGCGCGAAAGCCTTCGGTGAACGCCTTGCCGTCCATCAACATGCGTCGCACGTCGGGGTGGACGAACAGCGTGTCGGCCGGTTCGTTCGGGTCGGCCGGACCGGTCAGCGCGCGGCCCTGGCGGCGATCGCCGGCGTAATCGACCGCGTTCTGATAGGCGACTTCTGCCTGGCTCAGTCCCTGGATGCCGACGCCGAGGCGCGCGGCATTCATCATAATGAACATCGCGGCAAGACCCTTGTTTTCCTCGCCGACGAGATAGCCGGTCGCGCCGTCATAATTCATGACGCAGGTCGAATTGCCGTGGATTCCCATCTTCTCTTCGATCGAACCGCACATCACCGCATTGCGCTCGCCCGGATTCTGATCGTCGTCGAGCACGAATTTGGGCACGATGAAAAGTGAGATGCCCTTGGTGCTGTCAGGTGCGTCGGGAGTCTTCGCGAGCACCAAGTGAATGATGTTCTCGGACATGTCGTGTTCGCCCGAGCTGATGAAGATCTTGGTCCCGGTGATGGCGTAGCTGCCGTCATTCTGGGGAACGGCCTTGGTGCGAATCAAGCCGAGATCGGTCCCGCAATGCGGCTCGGTAAGGTTCATCGTGCCGGTCCATTCGCCCGAGATCATCTTGGGAACAAAGGTTTCCTTCTGCTCCTGCGAACCCTTGGCGAGGATCGCGGCGACCGCGCCATTGGTCAGGCCAGGATACATGCCGAACGCCTGGTTGGCCGAAGACATGAATTCTTCCATCGCGAAGCCGACCACATGCGGCAATTCCTGCCCGCCGAACTCTTCCGGCGCGGTGAGCGTGCCCCACCCCGCTTCGCGGAACTGCTGGAACGCTTCCTTGAAACCTTCGGGCGTGGTGACCGACCCGTCTTCATGACGGGTACAGCCCTGCTCGTCGCCGACACGGTTGAGCGGGAACAGCACTTCGGAGGTGAACTTGCCACCTTCTTCGAGCACCGCCGCGACGATGTCGGACGAGGCATTGGCAAAGGCCGACAGATTGCCGAACTTCTCGAGCTCGAGGATCTCGTCAATGACGAACTTCGTATCGCGGACAGGGGCGTTATAGCGGGGCATCGGGTACTCCGTTTGAGGGTATGGATTGGTTTGCGACTAGCGCGGCAGGTCGAGTGCGTCGATCTGTCGCACGAATTCGGTGAGTTCTTCGATCGAGGAATCGATATCCTCGCGCTGGCGCTCCAGCTTGGCGATATGCGTGCGGCATTTCTCGACCGTGACGCGGCGCTGCTCGACGCGGCCGTCGCCGAGGTCGTATAGATCGATCATCTCGCGGATTTCCGCCAGGCTGAAGCCTACATTCTTGGCCCGGATGATCCAGGCGAGCCGCGCGCGATCGCGTTGCGAATAGACCCGCTGGAGCCCGTCTCGCTGCGGCTGCACTAGGCCCTCATCTTCATAAAAGCGAAGGGCCCTCGCAGTGACGTCGAATTCGCGCGTCATCTGCGAGATGGCAAAACGCTCGTCGGGATTCTCGATCTGGCTTGCCGCGTTCATGACCTCCAGCTAGTTTCCGTTAACGTAAGGGTCAAGCAGCATCGCGGCAGAAAGTGCGCTCAGCGCGCCGATTTGTTGCAATGAAGTGACAGCGCGGGTCCAAAATCGAGACATTAGCGAATCCCCGTTTTGAGATTCGGCGTTCCTGCTGTTCATTCCCATTCGCGGTTTGAGGGGACCGCATTCTGATCCGTGGCTTCGGCCTGGTTCAGGGAGATCCGGCCAACGCCCCCCTTTTCGGGTGGGCGAGTCGGAAACGAAATCGGTGCCGGGATGCGTGGGGGAACGCATATCGGGGGACTTCGGTCCGGACGCCGGGTTCGTAACCAAAGCGCCCGGAGCTTCGCGGCTTCGGGCGCTTTTTATTGCCCGTCTTCGATTACCCGGGCGAAACAGCCGACCAACACCGTCTCTACGCCAGCCCGCTTAAGCGCCGATACGCAGGCGTCGCTCGTCGCGCCGCTGGTGAGCACGTCGTCGACCAGCAGGACCTTCTTGCCCTTGAGCATCGCGAGGTGCCGCGCATCGACTTGGATCGCACCACTCAGCGTCCGCCGCCGTGCTTTCCGTCCGAGGCCACCCAGCATCGGCGTGGCCTTGGCGCGTACCAATCCGTCGACCAGCAAATGCGCACCGGTTGTGTGCGCTACCTCGCGCGCCAGCAAGGCCGCCTGGTTGTAGCCGCGCCGCCAGATGCGCCAGCGATGCAGAGGCACCGGCACGATGAGCCATGTGTCGTCAACCCGTGTCGCCTGGCGCGCGATCATTCGCCCCATCATCGGCGCCAAGGCGATGCGTCCGCCATGCTTGAGGGACAGCACCAGCTTGCGGGGCCCCTCGCCGTAAAGAGTCGCGGCAGCGATGCCGTCATGCCCTGGCGGATCCTGCAGGCAGGTCCCGCAGATCGAACCGTCGGGCTGCGCGATGTCGAAGGGACGTTGGCACGCGGAGCAACACGGTTCGCCCGGGACGTCGATTTCGGCAAAGCAGGCAGAGCACAGCCCGGCCTGGGCCGCGATCGCCTCGCCGCAGAGCGGACAACGCGGCGGAAACACCGCATCGACCACCGGAGAGAGCGCGTCGCCCCAAGTCATCGTGACCGCTCCGGCGATCTTCGCCCTTGCGATGGGTCGAGCAAGACGACAGGGAGCCGTATGGCCGAACGACAGGTTCCCACGATTTTTTCCCCCGCCCGCCGGATGGCCGCGCGTCGCCGCGCCGATCCGGCCACCGCTTCATATGTGCTCGACGACATGGTCGATGAAGTGATCGAGCGGCTCGCCTTCATCCGACATGAACCGGGCAATGCGCTGATCATCGGCGATCGCACCGGGCGGCTCGCACAGGTTTTGCCAGGGGCGCGTTCGGTCGATCCGGCCGACGGCTTCGACGAGGAGCGACCCTTCCCCGCCGGCGGGCACGATTTCATCGCCAGCCTCGGCACGCTCGACACAGTCAACGATCTGCCCGGCGCTCTGGTGCACTTGCGCGAGGCGCTGGCGCCGGGCGGTTTGATGATCGCCAGCTTCGTCGGTGCAGGCAGTCTCGAGCGGCTGCGCGCGATCATGCACGCCGCCGATGGTGAGCGCCCTGCCCCGCGGCTCCATCCGATGGTCGACATCCGCAGCGGGGCGCAATTGCTCCAGCGCGCGGGCTTCGCCGATCCGGTGGTGGACGGCCACTCGCTCCCCGTACGGTACTCGTCGCTCGGACGCCTGGTGGGCGACCTGCGCGCGCTGGGACTGTCGAACGTGCTCGCAGAACCGGGTCCGCCGCTTGGCAAGGCCGCATTGACAAGGGCCCGGGCAAAGTTCGACGAACTCTCCGATAGCGAAGGCAAGCTATTGGAGAGGTTCGAGATAATCACCCTCAGCGGACGCCGGCGCTAGTCATTCTGTGCAATCGCTGCCTGCGCCGCAGCGAGCCGCGCGATCGGCACGCGATAGGGCGAGGCACTGACGTAATCGAGGCCCACTTCCTCGCAGAAGCCGATGCTCGCCGGATCACCGCCATGCTCGCCGCAAATGCCGAGCTTGATGTCGCCCCGGGTGGCGCGCCCACGCTCGACACCGATACGCACCAGTTCGCCCACCCCGTCGACATCGATGCTGACGAACGGGTCGCGCGCATAGATGCCGCGATCGACATATTCGCCGAGGAATTTGGCCGCATCGTCGCGTGAAACGCCCAGCGCCGTCTGCGTGAGGTCGTTGGTGCCGAAGCTGAAGAACGCCGCATCCTCGGCGATGTCACCGGCCGCCAGCGCGGCGCGCGGCAGTTCGATCATCGTGCCGACGAGGTAGTCGAGCTTGCAGCCCTGCTCTTCGAACACGTCCTTGGCGACGCGATCGACCAGCGCCTTGAGGATCGCGACTTCGCGCCTGGTGGCGGCAAGCGGGATCATCACTTCGGGCAGCGGCGCGTCGCCCGAGCCCTGCTTCACCGCACAGGCCGCTTCGAAGATCGCGCGTGCCTGCATCTCGTAGATTTCGGGGAAGGTGATCCCCAGGCGGCAGCCGCGATGGCCGAGCATCGGGTTGAATTCGTGCAGCTCGCTCGCGCGCCGCTTCAGCCGGTCGACCGAATGGCCGGTCGCCCGGGCGACCTCGTCGTAATCGGCTTCCTTCTGCGGCAGGAACTCGTGCAGCGGCGGATCGAGCAGGCGGATCGTGACCGGGAGCCCTGCCATCACCTCGAAGATCGCTTCGAAATCGGAGCGCTGTTCGGGCAGCAGCTTTTCGAGCGCGGCGCGGCGGCCGGCCTCGTCCTCGGCGAGGATCATCTCGCGCACCGCGGCGATGCGCGAGGCATCGAAGAACATATGCTCGGTCCGGCACAGGCCTATACCTTCGGCGCCGAAGCCGCGGGCGGTGCGGCAATCCTCGGGCGTCTCGGCATTGGCGCGCACGCGCATGCGCCGCGACGCGTCGGCCCACTCCATCACGGTGGCGAAATCGCCGACCAGCTCTGGTTCGATCCGGGCGACCTCGCCCGCCATGACTTCGCCCGTACCGCCATCGAGCGTCACGACGTCACCTTCGGCAAAGCCGCGACCGCCGATCTCGAGCGTGCGCGCAGCGTTATCGATCCGCACCCCGGCCGCACCCGACACGCAGGGACGACCCATGCCGCGCGCGACTACCGCCGCGTGTGACGTCATGCCGCCACGTGCGGTGAGGATACCGCGTGCTGCGTGCATGCCGTGAATGTCCTCGGGGCTGGTCTCGACCCGCACCAGGATGACGTCATCGCCGCCATGCGCCCAGCGTTCGGCCGTATCGGCATCGAGCGCGATCTTGCCCGAGGCCGCGCCTGGCGATGCCGGCAGGCCCTTGGCCACGACATCGCGCTTCGCTGCGGGATCGAGCGTGGGATGAAGCAACTGGTCAAGCGCCATCGGATCGATCCGCGCGACTGCCTCGTTGCGCTCGATCAGGCCTTCGCCTTCCATCTCGACCGCGATCTTGAGCGCGGCCTTGGCGGTGCGCTTGCCGGTGCGGGTCTGCAGCATCCAGAGCTGGCCGCGTTCCACGGTGAACTCGATGTCCTGCATGTCGCGATAGTGCTTCTCGAGCAGGTCGAACACGCGGGCGAGCTCGCCATAGGCTTCGGGCATAGCCTCTTCCATCGAGGCGGGCTCGGCGCCGGCGGCTTCGCGCGCGGCCTTCGTCAGATAGCGCGGGGTGCGGATGCCGGCGACGACGTCCTCGCCCTGCGCATTGATCAGGTATTCGCCGTAATAGGCGCGCTCGCCGGTCGAGGGATCGCGGGTGAAGGCAACGCCGGTCGCGCTGGTATCGCCCATATTGCCGAACACCATCGCCTGCACGTTCACGGCGGTGCCCATGTCGTGCGGGATGTCGTTCAAGCGGCGATAGGTGCGCGCGCGCTCGGTTTCCCAGCTGTCGAACACGGCGCGGATCGCACCCCATAGCTGCTCGTGCGGATCCTGCGGGAACGGGGCGTCCTGTTCGCGCGAGACGATCGTCTTGAATTCATCGACCAGCGCCTGCCAGTCTTCAGACGACATCTCGGTATCTTCGAAGAAACCCTTGTCTTCCTTCGCGATTTCCAGCGCTTCCTCGAACAGGCCGTGATCGAGGCCGAGGACTACGTCCGAGTACATCTGGATGAAACGGCGATAGCTGTCCCACGCGAAGCGCGCATCGCCCGACGTCGCCGCAAGCCCCTGCACCGTTTCGTCGTTGAGCCCGAGATTGAGGACCGTGTCCATCATCCCCGGCATCGAGATCGCCGCGCCCGAGCGCACCGAAACGAGCAGCGGATCGCTCGCATCGCCGAGCGTCTTGCCGACGGTCGTCTCGATATGGGCGAGCGCTTCGCGAACGGCATCGCGCAGTTCGGGCGTGAAGTCGCCACCCTGCTCGAGATAGCGCAGGCATTCCTCGGTCGTGATCGTGAAGCCCGGGGGCACCGGGAGGCCGATGCTGGCCATTTCGGCCAGGTTGCGACCCTTGCCGCCGGTGACGGTCTTGTCCTTCTGACGGGGGTCCGAATGGTCGGCTTTGCCTCCGAAGGGGTAGACCGTCTTGTTCATATTACTGGAACCTCAGCTTAAGCATGGACCGGATGTTACACTGTTCAGGGTTAAGAATTCAGCCCTCGATCCGGGAGAAATCGGCGACGCGGTGAACGGCGTCGCGGAAGCGGGCGAGCAGGTCGAGACGATGGGCGCGCTTGGCCTTGTCGTCGTCATTGACCGTCACCTCCTCGAAAAACGCATCGATCGGCGCGCGCAAGCTCGCCAGCGCGGACATGGCGGCAGCGAAATCTTCCGCTTCGATTGCCTCGGCCACGCGCGGTTCGGCCTCGCCGAGCGCATCGATCAGCGCCTTTTCCGCCTTTTCGGGCGTGTAGGAAAGCGCGGCGGCGTGCTTCTCGCGCATCTTGGCCGCAATCACGTCCTTCATGCCAGGATCGTCGACCAGCGCGAGCGGATCTTCCTCGCCGGTTTGCGCGATCTCGCCCTCGATCCCGTGCCAGTCCTCTTTCTTAAGGATATTGGCCGCGCGCTTGTAGCCTGCGAGCAGATTGGTACCGTCATCGGTGTCCATGAAGGACTGGAGCGCGTGGACGCGGGCGAGGTTTCCGACGATTTCGTCCTTGCGCTCGGCGAGCCCGAAAACCGCATCGATGAGATCATGCCGGACACCCGCGTCGCGCTGCTGAACCTTAAGGCGGTCGACAAAGAAATCGGGTACTGCGCGATATAGCTCAGCGTTATTATGTTCAGCGAACCATGCTTCGAAATCTTCGCGATATTTTTGCTGCCTGAAGACGCGGTTAGCCGCTCTTGCAGTCGCGTAGTCGATCTCGATCCGCAGGTTATTCTGGAGGATGAGTTCGATAACACCCAGAGCCGCGCGCCGCAGAGCAAACGGATCTTTCGATCCTGTCGGTCGCTCTTTGATGACAAAGAACGACACCAAAGTATCCAGTTTGTCCGCCAGACTTACCGCCACAGTTACCGGAGCATTCGGCACATCGTCGCCCTGCCCGACCGGCTTGTAGTGATCGCGGATCGCGTCGGCAACGGCATCGGGCAGGCCCTCGGCGCGGGCGTAGTAGCCACCCATCAGCCCTTGCAGCTCGGGAAATTCGCCGACCATCTCGGTCACGAGGTCGGCCTTGCATAGCCGCGCGGCCTGCTCGGCCATGTCGGCCAAAGAAGCCCTCTCCCGTGAGGGAGAGGGTTGGGTGAGGGTGTTCGACGCCTGCGAGGTGGGAACCCCCACCCCCGGCCCCTCCCCACCGGGGAGGGGAGTATCGGTGACAATCCCCTCTTCGACCAGCCAGCGGGCGAGCTTGGCTACGCGATCGACCTTGTCGGCGACGGTGCCCAACTTCTCGTGGAAGGTGATCCGCTTCAGCCCCTCGGCGTGCTCTTCGAGGGTCTTCTTGCGATCGACATCCCAGAAGAAGCGCGCATCGGCGAGGCGCGCGGCGAGGACCTTGCGGTTGCCTTCGACCACGCGCGCGCCGCCATCCTCCGCCTCGATATTGGCGGTGCAGATGAAGGCGTTGGCGAGTTCGCCCTTTTCGTCCTCGCAAACGAAGTACTTCTGGTTGACGCGCGCGGTGAGCTGGATCGTCTCGGGCGGGACCTCGAGGAAATCCTCCTCGAACCGGCCGAGCAGCGGGACCGGCCATTCGGTCAGCCCCGCATTCTCGATCACCAGCCCCTCGTCCTCGACCAGCTTAAGGCTGGCACCCAGCGCAGCGGCTCTCGCTCCGATCCTGATCTCGTCCTCACGAAGCTTGTGGTTCACGATAACATGCGCATCGGCCAGCTTGCGTTCGTAATCATCGACATTGCCGATTTCGAGCATGCCGTTGCTGTTCAGAACAGTCGGATTCTTGTCTTTGAAAATCTCGAACGGTAGCCCGAAATTGCGCGACTTCGGATCGGATTTCCGGATGCCATGGAAGCGATGCCCCACAGTTGTCCGGCCACTCTTGACACCGTGCACTTCGCAATCGACCACTTCGTCGCCGAGCAGCGCAACGATGCCCGACAGCGGGCGCACCCAGCGCAAGGATTCGGTGCTGATCGAGGCACCGCCCCAGCGCATCGACTTGGGCCATGAAAAGTCGCGGATAATCGCGGGGATCGCTTCGGCTAGCAGGTCCGCTGTCGCGCGGCCGGGTACGTTCTTGACCGCGAAATAGGTCGCCCTGCCCTTCACATCGCGCGTTTCGAGCTGGCCCTTGTCGACCCCCGCCTTGCGGCAGAAACCGTCGATCGCCTGATCAGGCGCGCCGACGGGCGGGCCCTTCAGCTCTTCGCTGACAGCCTCGGTCGCCAGCGGCAGCCCGCGCGCGATGAGCGCGAGGCGGCGCGGGGTCGACCAGACGGTGATATCGCCCGCCTGGACACCGGCGGCATCCATTTCGCGGCGGAACAGCTTTTCGAGTTCGGCGCGCGCGCCCGCCTGCATGCGGGCGGGGATTTCTTCGCTGCGCAGTTCGAAGAGGAAATCAGACATTCGCCGCCTCCGTCGCCCCTGCGCAGGCAGGGGCCCAGATAAGGGCTGTGGCGCGCGCAAGGGAGGTTATCTGGACCCCCGCCTGCGCGGGGGTGACGAAGTACGGTTTAGGACTGGCAGAGATCATTTCGACCACTCCGGATATTTCTCGGCCCAGGCGGGCGCTTCCTTGGCCATATGCGCTTCGCAGCTGCCGCGCGCGAGATCGCGGACGCGGCCCATGTAGCTGGCGCGTTCCTGCACGCTGATCACGCCGCGCGCCTGCAGCAGGTTGAAGATATGGCTGGCCTCGACCGCCTGTTCGTAGGCGGCAATCGGCACGTCGTTGGCGAGCGCGTTCCGACACTCGGCCTCGGCCTTGTTGAACAGGTCGAACAGCGCGTCGGTCTCGGCGACTTCGAAGTTCCACTTCGACATCTGCTTCTCGTTCTCGAGGAAGACGTCGCCGTAGGATACGCCGCGATCGTTGAAGGCGAGATCGTAGACGCTATCGACGCCCTGGATATACATCGCCAAGCGTTCGAGCCCGTAAGTCAGTTCGCCAGCCACCGGCTTGCAGTCGAACCCGCCCATCTGCTGGAAATAGGTGAACTGGGTGACTTCCATCCCGTCGCACCAGACTTCCCAGCCCAGGCCCCAGGCGCCGAGCGTCGGGCTTTCCCAGTCATCCTCGACAAAGCGGATGTCATGCTTGAGCGGATCGATCCCGATCACGCGCAGCGACTCCAGATAGAGGTCCTGGATGTCGGGCGGGCTCGGCTTCAGGATCACCTGATACTGGTAGTAATGCTGCAGCCGGTTGGGATTCTCGCCATAGCGACCGTCGGTCGGCCGGCGGCATGGTTGGACGAACGCCGCGTTCCACGGCTCGGGCCCCAGCGCGCGCAGCGTAGTCGCGGTGTGGAACGTGCCCGCCCCCATCCGCATGTCATAGGGTTGGAGGATCACACAGCCCTGCGCGCTCCAGAAATCGTGGAGCGCGAGGATCATGTCCTGAAAACTGTGTTTCGGGTCGCGTTGGATCGGCGTGTTCATCGTGACGCGCGCAATGGCGCAGGGGTGGCAGAGAATCAATCCGCGCGTGAAAAACTACGCCGAATGTCACCAGCTCATGTCATATTGTCAGGTTGTATTGACATAGTCAGCGAATCACGACATATAGTCACGCATACCTGACATGGAGAAATAGATGTGATGTTCGAATTCCAGGCATCTTCGGCGCGCGAGACTTCCGCCGCCCTTTTTACCGCCTGGTTGGGCCTTGGCGCCAACCTGATCCTGCTCGGGTGCTATGCCGTGGAAGCACCTCTCCTGCTCACTGGAGCGGCGTTGATGACGGTGGGCGCATGTCTATTTGTTCTTATCTTCAGCACTCGCCTCGACGAACATTTCAATGCCCTCCGTCATGTAGGCCTGAGATGGGGGATGGCGGTCATTGCCCTATATCTGTCGGCGAGCGCTATCCTCGCGGTGTATCACGGTGGTTATTCGGTCGGCACATTCGCCGCAGGCGTAGGCGCGCCTAGCATTACAGACGATGCATTGAGAGTTCCGGTCGACGGATATCTCGTAATGGTTCTCGCTGCGTTGGCGTTCCACCTCGGCTTTGCCTTTGCTCGCGTGCGCGGCACGGGCGCCGCATGAAGAACCGCCTCCGCGTCCTGCGCGCCGAGCGCGAGTGGAGCCAAGCTGATCTGGCCCGCGAGCTCGACGTATCCCGGCAGGCCATCAACGCCATCGAAACCGGCAAGCACGATCCCTCGCTTGGCCTCGCTTTCAAGATCGCGCGCCTTTTCGAGCTTCCCGTCGAGACAATTTTCGAAGATGACTACAGCTAGGAGAAACACGATGAAAAAACTGCTCAATACCGCCGCTACCGGCCTCGTCATGGCCGCTTCCCTCGCCTTTGCCGGCCCGGCGATCGCGCAGGATGCGGCTGCTGCCGAGCCCCAGGCCGAAGCGGCAGCCCAGAAGGCGACCCCCGCCTTGTGGCGAGTGTCCGACGACGACACCACGATCTATCTGTTCGGTACGGTCCACCTGCTGCCCGAAGGCATCGACTGGGAAAGCGGTGTGATCGGAGACGCGATGGGCGCATCCGACGAACTCGTAACCGAACTGGGCGAGATCGACGAAGCCGCGCTCGGCGCGACGATGGGCCAGCGGGGCGTCTTTACCGACGGCACCACGCTGCGCAGCCTGCTCGATGACGATCAGCGTGCGCGTTACGAGGCGGTGGTCACCGGCCTCGGCGCCCCGGTCGAAGCCTTCGACCAGGTCGAACCGTGGATGGTGGCCGTCACCCTGTCGATGCTGCCGCTGATGAAGGAGGGCTGGAACCCCGAAGAAGGGGGCGAAGCCAAGATCGATGCGATTTTCGACGCGCGCGAGATCGACGCGGAAGGTCTCGAAACCGTCGAAGAGCAGATCGATTTCTTCGACACCCTGCCGCAGGACGTACAGGTCGAATACCTGATGTCGATCATCGACGATTTCGACGAAGTGGGCACAGTGATGACCGACATCCTCGGCGAATGGCGCGAGGGCGATGTCGACGCGATTGCGGCCCTGATCAAGCAGAGCTTCGGTGACCCGGTGCTTTACAAGCGCCTCCTGATCGACCGGAACGAGCGTTGGTCTGTCTGGATCGACGATCGCATGGATGAGCCCGGTACCGTTTTCATCGCGGTGGGCGCAGGCCATCTCGCCGGACAGGACAGCGTGCAGGACTTCCTCCAAAAGCGTGGGATTTCCGTAACGCGCGTGCAATAAGGGAAGGCGTGATACGCGCTCTCCTCTCGATACTTCTGCTGCTCGGGATCGCTGCCTGCGATTCCGGGCAGCAAGCGCGCCAGGCCGAAGGGCACCAGGCGGTGACACCGGCTTTATGGGAAGTTCGCGGCCCGGATGGCGAGCGCGGCTATCTGTTCGCGACGATCCACCAATTATGGGAGCCGGTGAAATGGCGCACCGCCGCCGTGGACGAGGCGCTGCGCGCATCCAAGCTGATGGTCGTGGAGGCCAGCGAGATCACCGAGCGCGGCGCGGTCGCAGCAATCTTCACCGAGCTGGCGCATTCGGGCCCCGAGCCGGCCCTCTCCCTGCGTGTGCCGCCCGAGCGGCGCGATGCCCTGCTGGGGAAGCTTGCGACCGCTGGCCTGACGGAAGAACAGTTCGCCGCGACGGAGACGTGGGCAGTGGCGCTGACCCTCGCGCAAGCCATGTCCGACACGGGCAGTTCCGAGAACGGCATAGACAGGGCGCTGCTGGCACAGACCGACTTGCCTGTTCGCGATCTGGAAGGCGCACGGACCCAATTGCTCATCTTCGATACGCTTCCCGAACGCGAGCAGCGCGACATGCTCGCACTTGTCGTGGCGCACGAGGATGAAGAGATGGACGATCGCCGTCTCGCGACGGCGTGGGCGCGGGGCGATATGGATGCCATCGCAGCCGAATCCCGCACCGGCCTGCTCGCCGACCCCGAATTGCGCGACGCGCTACTGGTTCGCCGCAATGCCGCGTGGGTGCGCAAGGTCGAAGAAATGATGCGCGCCGGCAAGCGCCCCTTCGTCGCCGTGGGTGCGGCGCATCTGGCGGGCGAGGACGGCCTTCCCGCCCTGCTCGCCGCGCGTGGCTGGACGGTTCGCCGCGTTCAGTAGGGTAAACGCTTGCTTTTTGCGCCCCGCACGCTAGGAGCGCGCCCTTCCGGAGCCATGGTCATCCCTGGAGGCGTGGCGAGACCGGATAACACACATATGCATTTCGAAAGGCATTGATATGAGCGACGCTCTGACCCTGCCGGCCGAGACGCGCGAACGGGCTGGCAAGGGAGCCTCCCGTGCACTGCGTCGCGAAGGCCGTGTCCCCGCCGTGATCTATGGCGGCAAGGAAGAACCCACCCCGATCCACGTCGAGGCCAAGGAACTGGTCCGCCTGCTGGATACCGGGCACTTGATGAACTCGATCGTCACGATCGAACTCGGCGGCAAGAAGCTGAAGACGCTCCCCAAGGACGTTGCGCTCGACCCCGTTTCCGATCGTCCGGTCCACGCCGATTTCTATCGCCTCGCCAAGGGTGCGAAGGTCGAAGTCGAAGTGCCGGTCGTGTTCGTCAACGAAGCCGGTTCGCCGGGTCTCAAGAAGGGCGGCGTTCTGAACGTGGTCCGTCACGAGCTCGAACTCATCTGCGACATGGACGCGATCCCGAGCGAGATCGAAATCGACGTCGAAGGCAAGGAAGTCGGCGACTCGATCCACATCAGCGAAGTGAAGCTGCCCGAGGGTAGCGAAAGCGCGATCACCGATCGCGACTTCACCATCGCCACGCTGGTCGCTCCGTCCGCGCTCAAGAAATCCGAAGGCGCCGAAGGCGACGAGGAAGACCAGACGGGCGAAGGCATGGAGCCGGGCGAAACCGCCGCGACCGAACAGGGTCCGGACGACGACGCCGCTCAGGAACAGGAAGACAAGAGCGAATAAGCTCGGCTTTCTGCAAGCAATCACCAAGGCGCCGGGTTCCCTCGTGGAGCCCGGCGTTTTGCTTTTGCGCGAGTGCAGATTAGGGAGGCTGAATGCAAATCTGGACAGGCCTTGGAAATCCCGGACCGCAATATGCGATGCACCGGCACAATGTCGGCTTCATGGCGATGGATGCGATTGCCGAAATCCATGGCTTCGGACCGGTGCAGAAGAAATTCTCCGGCTGGGTCCAGGAAGGCCGCGTTGGGCGCGAGAAGGTTTTGCTGCTGAAGCCCGCGACGTTCATGAACGAAAGCGGCCGCAGCGTCGGCGAGGCAATCCGCTTCTACAAGCTGGGCCCCGAGGCCCTCACCGTGTTCCACGACGAGCTCGACCTCGCCCCGTTTAAGGTCAAGGTGAAGCAGGGCGGCGGCCATGCCGGGCACAACGGGCTGCGCTCGATCGCCAACCACCTCGGCCCCGATTTCCGCCGCGTGCGGCTCGGGATCGGACATCCCGGCCACAAGGATCGCGTCCACGGCCATGTGCTGGGCAATTACGCCAAGCCCGAGATCGACGGACTGTCCGACATGCTCGCGTCCATCGGCGCAGAGGCCGGTTGGCTGGCCGATGGCGATGACGTGCGCTTCATGAACGACGTTGCATTGCGGATGCAGGGATGACCGAATTCGATTACGTCTGCCTGTTCCTCGCCATCCCGGTGGGCCTCGCGCTGACCGAACTAGCGCAGGGGATATCCTTGGCCTTGCGCCGTCGGGATCAGATTTCGCTTGGTCGCCTCACCCCGCTCTTGCTGCTCTTCGTGCTGTTTCTCAGCGCGCTGATGATCGAAACTTTCTGGCAATTGCGCGAGCAGGTCGTGGTCAATGCCGGGCTCATTTTCGCCGGGCTCGTCTTCACGATCGTGTTCTACGTCGCGGCTTCATTCGTGTTTCCCGAGCGCGCGGACGATCGCGTGTCGCTCGATGAATGGTTCATGCAGAGCCGCCGCTTCTCGCTCGGCGGCACGAGCGCGCTGGTGCTGATCGCATTCTTCACCTTCCTCCATTTCGACGTGCTGGAGACCGGCCGCGACGGTTGGATCGAGGTGATCGTCCTGCTGGCCTTCCTGGCGGTAGCGGCTTGGCCGATCGCCCGCGCCCTGCGCGCGCCGACCATCGCAAAGGCCCTGCGCGCGATGATCCTGCTCGATATCCTCTATGGCGCGCTGGTCATCACGATCATCGTGACGATGTCCTAAGCGGCGCTCCTTTGCCGCATCCACGCGGCTCTTCGCATTTTGGCCCCGGCGCGCTAGGCTCCCGAAGAGAGGAGACCGTCATGCCCCCCATCACCCGCCGCTCGTTGCTCGCCGGCACTGCCGCCGGAGCCGCCCTCGCCACTTCGGTGCCGCTTGCCGCCAAGCTGGCGCAGGCCGAGCCGGACCTTTCGGGCAAGTCGATCCTGATCACCGGCTGCTCGTCGGGGTTCGGCTATGCCGGAGCGCTGTATTACGCGAGGGCCGGGGCGAAGGTCTTTGCGACGATGCGCAACACCCCGCGGCCCGAAGCCGAGGAACTGATGGCGATTGCCGAAAACGAGGGGCTCGACCTCGCGGTGCTGCGGCTCGATGTGCTGTACGATTACGAAATCGAGGATGCGGTCCGCCAAGCCGAACGGGATTCCGGCGGCGCGCTCGACGTGCTCGTCAACAATGCCGGGATCGGGATCACCGGGCCGGTCGAGGTGCAGGACATGGAGGCGATGCAACTCGCCTTCGATACCAATGTGTTCGGCTATCACCGCATGGCGCGAGCGGTGCTTCCGGCGATGCGAGCAAGGGGAAGCGGACAGATATTCAACATCTCCTCGCAACTCGGCCGCGTGATCGCGCCGGGTGCGGGCCATTACTCCGCGACCAAGTTCGCGGTCGAGGCGATGAGCGAGCAGCTCGCCTACGAGCTCGTGCCGCACGGGATCGAGGTCACCATCATCGAGCCCGGCGGTTATCCGACCGAGATCTGGAAGAACCGCAATCGCTACAACAACGCCCTGAAAGCCCGCATTTCCCCCGAGCATGCCGAGGGCTATCCCGCCATGATTGCCCGGATGGGAACCGAGACCGGTGATGGACGCGACACCGATGTCGACGATATCCCGCGCGCGATCGCAGAGATCATCGCCATGCCGCCAGGCACCCGCCCCCTCCGCCGCGCGGTGCATCCGCGCTTCATCCCGCAGACCGCGATCAACGAGGTCAGCCGCAAAACGCAGCTCGACTGGCTGGGCGAAAGCGCCGCCGGCCCGTGGATCAGGGCGGTGTACGACTAAACGTCGGAAATTATTACAAATGGCGCGTTAACCAACGCGTATCCGACACGGAACTGGCGGAAGTGCGGGATTGGCATGGTTTGTGCTAATGTCCGGGCAATAAAGCTTTTTTCTGTTTCAGGGTCTCTCGATGTTTCGCAAACTGTTTGCCGCCACGCTTGCCATGATTGCCATGGCGACGACCACCCCGGCATTGGCCGATCCCATCACTCTGGGTGAGGACGATATCGGCACGACATTCTCGTTCGATTTCGATGGCTACACCGATGGCGACGACACGATCGAGGGGCTTACCTCGCAAATCAGCTTCACGCTGCTCGGCATCTCGGACGACGGGCAGACCTACAATTTCGGCTACGACGCGGAAAACACGTCGACCACGTCGACCGGCACGCTGACGGGTTTCGCCTTCGACGTCGATCCGGACATCACCGGTGTCGACGCCAGCGGCACGTTCGATTTCGCGCAGCTGGACGGACGCTATCCGAACCAGATCGGCCAGGTCGATGTCTGCTTCAAGGCCAAGAAGGGCGGCTCTTGCGCCGGCGCCGGTTCGGGCAAGGACGGCCTGCAGAACGGTCAGTCCGGCACCGGCGCCTTTGCACTCTACTTCGCTAACCCTAATCCCGCGATCACCCTGTCGGACTTCTTCGTCCGCTATCAGGGCGTGAACGGAGATGGTTCGGCGTCGGGCAAGGTCACCACGTCCAGCAGCAGCACCGGCGGCACCCAGGTGCCCGAACCGGGCATGCTCGGCCTGTTCGGGCTCGCATTGTGCGGCATCGGCGTGATGCGCCGCCGTCGGCGGGCCATCGCCGCCTAGGTCCACCATTCGTTCGACAAGAACCGGGCGCCCTCTCCAGATGGAAGGGGCGCCTTTTTCGTAGGGTCGCTTAGCGCGCTTTTGCCTGGCGCAAATGGTCGGCAATGGCGCGATTGCGCGGGGCTAGCTTGGCTGCCTTTTCCAATAGCCGGATCGCCTCGTCACGGTCACCCCCTGTCTCAATCAGCAACCAGCCCACCGTATCGAGCACCGACGGGTTCTCGGGCGCCATGGCAAGAGCGCGCCGCGCGTATTGGAGGCCCCGCTTCGGGTTGCCCGACTGGCCCAGGGCAAAGGCGAAATTGTTGAGAACCAGCACGTTCTCCTCGCCCGTTGCGGCGATGATCCGTTCGTAAGCCGAGATCGCCTCGCGCCAGTTGCCCGCTTTCATCGCAGCGTCGGCGGTCGCGACTTCTGCCGCGAGGCTTGCCGGCGAGGGAACGCGCGCGCGATCGCGATACGCTTTTGCCTTGGCCGATCCGGTCTCTTGCGCAGCGCGAGCGGCCAGTGCGAGATCGGCTTGCGAGGCTTCGGCGCGATCGGCAAGCGGCCCGATCGTCGCCAGCGCCGATCCTGCATCGCCGCTGCCGAGTTTCGCGCGCGCCATCAGTCGGCGGGCATAGGCGTTGCGCGGCTGCCGTCGCAGAACCGGTTGCAAGGTCGCCCTGGCCAATTCATAACGCTCCAGCTCGACCAGCGCTTCGCCGTAGAGGATCTGCGCGTCGTCGCGGTCGGCGAGTGCTCGCTCGTTCGACTGGATGATGTCGCGGGCCTTCGCCCAATCGCCGCGCGCTCCCGCCAAACGGGCGCGCAGATACACGATGTCCGAACTATTGGACATTCGCCCGGCCGCATCCCCGATCAGCGCCTCTGCCTCGTCGAAAGAGCCGAGATCGCCCAGCACGCCTGCCTTGCCTATGAGCGCGGTCGGATTGTCCGGATACCGCTTGAGCGCCGAATCATACGCCGTAAGCGCGACCCCGAGATCCCCCTCGGCGATTGCCACCCGACCCTGCGCGAGTTGCGCATCGAGCCCATCGGGTTCGACCTCGAGCGCCCGGTCGACCAACTCCCGCGCCCGAGCCAACGCACCGTTGCCGAGCGCGAAGATGGCATAGTCGGCCAACAGGCGCGACGTGGCATCGTCGCGCGCGGCACCCTCTCCGAACGCCTTGCCGGCCTCGGCAAGTTCACCTTTGCCCACACGCGCAACCGCGCGGATTCGCCATGCTTCCGCGCTTTTCTCGGGTGCGACATGTTCGATCGCTTCATCGAATTGCCGCCGAAGCAATGCGGCCTCGCCGAACAACAGCGGCGCATCGCCGGGCAGCCCATCGGCGGCCTCGAGTCGTTCGAGACTTGCATGCGCCCCCTCGCCGTCGCCAAGCGCCAGCTGCGTCCGTGCCAGCATGTCGAGCATGGCGACATCGCCCGGCCGGTCCTTGAGCCCTGAGACCAGATCGAGCCGTGCCTCGTCGTAGCGATGGTTCTCGAAGGCATCCTGCGCGCGCGCGAAACGGTCGGCCGGATCGGCCGAGCAAGCGACCAGCGCCAGAGCGGCAAGGGCCGGAACGAGATGAGTCGAACGAATTTTCATGCTTTGCGCATACTTCGATGATCGAAATATTTGGTTATTGTCAAACCGTGCCGTTTCGGGACATCGGCTTGTCGGGAAAAATGACAAACGCGCCGTTAACCAAGCCAACTTAACCATCGGAACCCGCAGAAACCCTCGTTTGGCACACGGCTTGCGTAGGACCTGGGTAAGTTTAACCGAACCGCTTTGATAGGGGGATACACAATGAAGAAGACTGCGATCGCCGTCAGCTTCGCCGTCGTCGCTTCGACGGTCGCGGCCTCTCCGGCCCACGCGACCTGGTGGGGTGACTGGGGTGGAAGCCATAACCATAGCAAATGGTGCGGGCACACGCCGCCTCCGCCTCCGCCCCCTCCGCCGCCGCCCCCGCCGCCGCCGCCTCCCCCGCCGCCGACTTCGGTGCCGGAACCGAGCATGCTCGGCCTCTTCGGGCTGGCCGCGATCGGTGCAGGCGCCGCGCACACGCGCCGCCGTCGCCGCAAGGACGACGAATAAGCTGCGATCCCACTAGGGATTATGACCGGGGCCGGGTTCTCATGAGAGAGCCCGGCCCCGGTTGCGTTCAAGTCTGGGAATACGCTGTCGGCAATGGCGTGATGTCGATCGCTCAGCCCAGCTGGTTTTCCAGCTGGGCGAGCATCGCTTCGGCGTCCTGATTGCCGGGGAATCGCCGTACCAGACGCTGCAGACGGTTAAAGGCGAGCTCGGTCTGGCCGAGTTTGTCCAGCGCGGTGATATAAAGGAAATTGTCGGACGGCAGGTTATCGAGATCGCTCTCGATCGGCTGCAGCAGGCTGCGCACCTCTTCCCAATTCTCGCGATCTCCGGCGAGCCGCGCCCGCATGACCGTAAATTCCATGCTCCCGCCGACGCGGGGCTTCGCATCGTCGAGCAAGGCGGCAAGTTCTTCATTCCGGCCGCTCAGGCCATAGGCGCGCGCGAGGCCGTAAAGCAGTTCCAGATCGCGCGGATAGCGATCGACGCCCTCTTTCAGCTCGGCAATCGCGTCGTCGAAGCGGTCTTGCGCCACGGCGACATTGCCAACCGCGAGATACGTTCGCGACGCGTCGGGCGCGGATTTCTTGGCCATGGCGGCATAGCGCGCGGCGTCCCCGATCTCTTCGTCGCCCAAGCGAAACAGTGCGTAATCGGCATAGAGCCCGCCCTTCTCGCCCGGCCGATCGAGCCCGGCCCGCATCGTATCACGCGCCTCGTCATAATCGCCTTCGGCGATCTGGATCTGCGCCCGGAGGTGATAGGCTTTCGCGCTTTCCTCTCCCTGGATCGCTTCCAATGCGAGTTCCGGTTGCCCGCGGTCGAGCTGCGCTTGTGCCATCAGAAACGGGTAGTCCTCCGGCACGTCTTCGAGCTTTGCGAGGTTGTCCAACTGCCTTTTTGCCCGATCGCCATCGCCGAGCTCGAGATACGTCCGCGCCAGCAGTTCGACCACGACGGGGTTTTTACGGTCCTGCTTGAGCGCGGCGACGAGATTCGTGCGCGCCTGGTCGAAATTACCGGCATCGTACGCGGCCTGGCCTGCGCTCAGATCCTCTCCGGCATCGCTTCCGCACGACGCGAGCGCCAGCGCACTCGCCGCAATCAAAATCCGAACCTTCATCTCGTCCCCCGTCTGGCAATTCCAAGCTGTGCCGTCTAAGCGGCTGCGCAACCACTATCGCCCAAATATTAGGAAATTCCCATGGGTTTCAAATGCGGCATCGTCGGACTGCCAAACGTCGGCAAATCGACCCTGTTCAACGCGCTTACCGAAACGCAGGCCGCGCAGGCCGCGAACTATCCTTTCTGCACGATCGAGCCCAATGTCGGACAGGTTTCGGTGCCCGACGATCGACTCGATAAAATCGCCGCGATCGGCGGCTCGGCCAAGATCATCCCGACCCAGCTCGCCTTCGTCGATATCGCTGGGCTGGTGAAAGGCGCGAGCAAGGGCGAAGGCCTCGGCAACCAGTTCCTCGCCAATATTCGCGAGGTCGACGCGATCGTCCATGTGCTGCGCTGCTTCGAGGATGACGACATCCAGCACGTCTCGAACAAGGTCGATCCGCTGGCCGATGCCGAAGTCGTGGAAACCGAATTGCTGCTGGCCGATCTCGAAAGCCTCGAAAAGCGGGTCGAGAACGCCAAGCGTCGGGCGACCGGTGGCGACAAGGAAGCCAAGGCTCTCGTCAGCGTGCTAGGCCAGGCGCTCGAACTGCTGAAGGACGGCAAGCCCGCCCGCCTCGTCGAACCGGGCGATGACGAGGAAGCGCGCCTGTTGGAACAGGCCCAGCTGCTCACCGCCAAGCCGGTGCTTTATGTCTGCAATGTCGCCGAAGAAGACGCTGCCAAGGGTAACGAGCTGTCCGACAAGGTGTTCGCCAAGGCCGAGGCCGAAGGGGCGCAAGCGGTGATCGTTTCCGCTGCGATCGAGGCCGAACTGGTCGCCATGGAAGGCGAGGAACGCGCCGAGTATCTGTCCGAGCTCGGACTCACCGAAAGCGGCCTCAACCGCATCATCGCCGCGGGCTATCGCCTGCTCGGCCTGCAGACCTTCTTCACCGTCGGTCCCAAGGAAGCGCGCGCCTGGACTTTTCCCGCCGGAGCAAAGGCTCCGCAGGCTGCGGGCGAGATCCACACCGATTTCGAACGCGGCTTCATCCGCGCCGAGACCATTGCCTTCGACGACTACGTCGAACTCGGTGGCGAAAGTGCCGCGCGCGACGCGGGCAAATTGCGCCAGGAAGGCAAGGAGTATCCCGTGCAGGACGGCGACATCATGCTGTTCAAGTTCAACGTCTGAAGATCATCCAAGCCAGCGTCCCGCGCTGCCAAGAATGAGGTTTCGCAGATCATGATTACCCGCCGCAAGCTGATCCAGTCAGCCGCCGCCGGACTTGCCGTCAGCACGATCGGTGCGCCGCATATCCTGCAGGCGCAAAGCTGGTTCCGCGAATATCCGTTCAAGCTCGGTGTCGCAGCGGGTGATCCGAGCAGTGACGGCTTCGTGATCTGGACGCGGATCGCGCCCGAGCCTTTCGAGCAGCACGCAGGCGCTCCGAGTTCGGCACTGCCGGTGCAATGGGAAGTCGCCGAAGACGACCGGTTCCGCAATGTCGTGGCCAAAGGAGAAGCGCTCGCGCGGCCCGAGCTGGGCCACAGCGTCCACGTCGAACTCGCGGGACTGAAGAGCGACCGGCCCTATTGGTATCGCTTCGTGGTCGGCAGTGACCGGTCGCTGACCGGGCGCGCGCGCACGCTTCCCGCGGCCGGCGCTTCTGTCGACCGGCTACGCTTCGGTGTGTGCGGGTGCCAGCACTACGAAAGCGGCTATTACACCGCCTATCGCGAACTGGCGCAGGACGATGATCTCGCCTTCGTCTACCACTATGGCGATTTCATCTACGAATACGCCTATGACTACAATTACGGGCCGAAGCGGCTGCCCGTGCCCAAGGTTCGCGAGCATCGCCTGAGAGAGCTCTATTCGGTCGACGATTATCGCGAGCACTATGCCCAATACCTGCTCGATCTCGATCTGCAGGCCGCCCGTTCGGCGCATGCCGTCGTGCCGACCTTCGACGATCACGAAGTGCAGAACAACTGGGTGCAGGATTTCTCGCAGGATCCCTCCGTACCGCCCGAAATCTTCGCGCTGCGCCGTCAGGCGGCGATGCAGGCCTGGTACGAGAACATGCCGGTGCGCCGCTCGATGATCCCGAATGGTCCGCTGATCCTTGCCAACCGCCAGCTGACCTTCGGCAGTCTCGCCGCCATCAATGTCCTCGACACGCGCAGCTTCCGCAGCAACCAGCCCTGCGACGACCGCTGGGGCGTCACGCCTTGCGAGGGCGTCTACGACAAGGATGCGCAAGTTCTTGGCCAGGCGCAGGAGCGCTGGCTCGACGATAATTTGATGCGCAGCGACACCCGCTGGAACGGGATCGCACAACAGGTCATGATGATGCCGCTCAACCGGCGCACCTATGACGACCAGCCCGAGCGGGCCTACAACCTCGATAGCTGGGCTGGCTATGACGTCCCACGCAAGCGGTTGATGAAGCGGCTCGAGAATGTCCCGAACGCCGTGGTGCTGACCGGGGACGAGCACCAGAACTACGCGGGCCTCCTGCTTTCTGGTGACACGCCAGTGGCAGCCGAATGTGTCGTTACGTCGATCACCAGCGGTGGTGACGGACAGGACCAGCGGCCCGGAAGCGATCGCATCCTGGCCAACAATCCCCAGCTGCAATTCATCAACGACCAGCGCGGCTACGGGGTCTGCGACGTTACTGCCGAAGCCTGGCGCACCGATTTCATGGTGCTCGACAAGGTCTCCACCCCGGGCGGCACCTTGTCGAAACGTGCCAGCGCGGTCGTGGAAGCTGGCCCGGCAAATCTGACGATTGCCTGATCGCGAATTGCCGCTTCTGGCAGGCGCGCGATATCATCGCGGTGTCATGAAACGCTGGCAGAGCGTGCCTCCGCCACCTTCCTGAATGCCTGCCCCCGGCCTGAATCGAGAGTTCCTACGATGCGCTATTTCGCCGCTGCCCTCGCCCTTCTCGCGGCTCCTCTGCTGCAGGCCTGCGCACCTGCATTGAATGCGGAACCCGCATCCGCCTCGCAGTCGGCACCAGCCGAACAGCGCGCACCGGTCACGATCCTCATTTCGATCGACGGGTTCCATCCATCCTATCTCGATCGCGGGATCACGCCGACCATATCGGGCCTCGCGCAAACCGGCGTGCGCACGGCAATGCGCCCGTCCTTTCCCAGCAAGACCTTCCCCAACCACTGGACGCTGGTGACCGGTCTTGTGCCTGACCATCACGGCATCACCGCCAACAGGATGGAAGACAAGGCCCGCCCGGACGAGGTCTTCACCATGGCGACGCTCGATCCCTTTTGGTGGAGCGCGGCCAAGCCGGTGTGGGTCGAAGCGGAGGAAGCGGGTATCCGCAGCGCTGCAATGTTCTGGCCCGGATCGGCCGTGCCATGGGGCGGCACCGCCCAGCCTTTCGGCGCCGTCACCGATGGCGTACTGCCGAGTGATTGGCAGCAATTCTCGATGCAGGTCTCGAACACCCAGCGCGTCAACGCCGTGCTCGACTGGCTGCGGCGACCGGCGGAGATCCGGCCCGAATTCGTCACGCTTTACTTCGACACCGTCGATACCGCCGGCCACAAGGGTGGCCCCGATAGCGAAGAGCTCAACGCAGCCGTGCGCGATGTCGACGCGCATATCTCCATGTTGGTCGAAGGCCTGCAAATCCTCGGCCAGCCTGCCAACATCGTCATCGTCTCCGACCATGGCATGGCCGCGACCAGTTCGCACCGCGTGGTTGTGCTCGACGATATCGTCGATGCGTCGCTCTATCGCCTGATCGATGCCGGAGCCTTCGCGACCTTCGAACCGCTGCCGGGTCAGGAAAACGCGTTCCGCGCCGCGATCCTCGCCGATCACGACCATATGACCTGCTGGCCGAAAGATGCGATCCCCGCCCGATACAAGTACGGAACCAACGATCGCATCCCGCCCTATTTCTGCCTTGCCGAAACAGGCTGGTCGATAACCCCCAAGGCATCCGAAGCGCGCTGGAGCGGCGGCAATCACGGCTACGACAATTTCGCGACCGAAATGCAGGCGGTCTTCGTCGCCAGCGGACCCGCCTTTCGCGAAGGCGTGACCTTGCCGGTGGTCGACAACACGGCGCTCGCTCCGCTAGTGCGCAAGCTGATAGGCCTGCCGCGTAGTCCGCAGGGCGACGGCCCGTACGACGCGCTCTTCCCAGCCATCAAACAAGCAGACTGAGCTTTCGTGCGGAACGCTTCCCCCTTCCCTGCCGTTAGGCTTGCAAAACAAGGGGAAGACAATGGTCGATAAATCGGAAAAATTCAGCTGGCTCGTACGTCTCGGTTATGCCGCGCGCGGTGTCACCTACATGCTGCTGGGCTATCTCGCCTTGTCCACGGGAAGCGGTGGCCAGGCGAGCGAAGGCTCGACCGGTGTGTTCGACATGCTCGAAGGGGTGCCGTTCGGTGAACCGCTCCTCTACGTGATCGCGCTGGGCATGCTCGCCTACGCGATCTACAAATTCCTTTCCGGCATCGCGAACATCTATAATCGCGACGACGACACCAAGGGCGTGCTCAAGAGGGTCGGAGACGTCGCATCGGGCGTGGCCCACAGCTTCCTTGCCTATGCCGCATTCCAGTACGCAGCCGCAGGCCAGCGATCGGGTGGCGGTGGCGGGACGCAGGAGCGTGCCAGCACCGTTCTCTCCTACGATCTGGGCGGAATCGTGCTCGGCCTCATCGGCCTCGGTTTCCTCGTTGGCGGCATCATGCAGGCCAAGAAGGCGTGGGACCTCGGCTTCATGAAGCGTATCAGCGGCCGTGCTCCGGGCTGGGTCTGCCATATCGGCCGTGCCGGCCATGCCGCACGCGCCGTCGTGTTCGCGTTGATCGGGTGGTCGCTGGTGCAGGCCGCGTGGTTCTCGTCGTCGGATCAGGTCAAGGGCCTCGGCGATGCGATCGTGAGCCTCAGCGATGATGGCATTCTCTATTCGCTGGTGGCGATCGGACTATTCTTCTTCGGGCTCTTCAGCCTGGTCACATCGCGCTATCGCGTGATCCCGCATCTGACTTCGGGCGACATGAAGCCCGACGTGCCGGGTCAGTAATCGGCCGCGCTCGATGACGGAGCCAAAAAATGCGGTCCTCTATCGCATGGTGATGGACAAGCATGTCTGTCCCTATGGCACCAAGTCCAAATGGCTGCTCGAAAGCGAGGGCTATGCGGTCGAGGACCATCACCTCACCACGCGTGAGGAAACCGACGCCTTCAAGGCCCAGCACGACGTACCCACCACCCCGCAAACCTTCATCGCTGGAAAGCGGATCGGCGGATACGACGCGTTGCGGGCGTTCTTCGACCGCAAGGTGAAGGACGATGGCGAGACCAGCTACCAGCCCGTGCTCGCAGTATTCGCGGTCGCGCTGGGGCTGGCGGTCTCGCTAGCGATCTGGAGCTTCGGCACGCCGCTGGTGTTGCGCACGGCGGAATGGTTCATCGCCTTCTCGATGGCGATGCTGGCCATGCTCAAACTGCAGGATGTCGAGCAGTTCTCGACCATGTTCGTCGGCTACGACCAGCTTGGCCGCCGCTTCGTGCCCTATGCCTATGCCTATCCGTTCCTCGAGGCGACGACAGCGATCCTGATGGCCGGGCATCTGCTGCCCTGGCTCTCGATCCCGATCGCATTGTTCATCGGCACGGTCGGTGCGGGCAGCGTGTTCTACGCGGTCTACGTGCAGAAGCGCGAGATCAAATGCGCCTGCGTCGGCGGCGGCAGCAACGTGCCGCTGGGCTTCGTCTCGCTGAGCGAGAATCTCGCGATGATCGCAATGGGTATCTGGATGCTGGCGCGGTACGGCCTGACCGCCTAAAGCGGCTTCCATGCTCTATTACGAAGATATCGAAGTCGGCAGCCATCGCGCGTTCGGCTCTTACGAAGTGACCGCCGAAGAGGTGAAGGACTTCGCGACCCGCTATGATCCGCAGCCCTTCCACCTTTCCAACGAGGCGGCGGCAAAAACCCATTTCGGGCGCATCTCGGCCAGCGGTTGGCACACCTGCGCGATGATGATGCGGATGCTGGTCGACGATTTGACCGAGCGGCAGGAAGCCGGCCTCGGCTCCCCTGGGATCGACAATCTGCGCTGGATCCGCCCAGTCTACCCCGGCGACACGCTCCGCTGCGAAACCGAAGTGCTCGAAAAGCGCCGGAGCCAGTCCAACCCCACGCTCGGCCTCTACAAAAGCCGGGTCGAGGTGTTCAACCAGGACGACGTGAAGGTCATGCAGATGGTCAGCAACGGTATGGTCGCAGTGCGGGATCCGGACGCGGCGGGCGGCTGAAATCGCTAATGCTGCCCGAACAGCATGTGCCATTATCAAACGCTAGCAGCACTTAAAAAGGCGTAATACCAGACCAATTGCGCAACGGCAGGTATCAGCCGCACGAATGGAATGGTGGACATTCGGATGCCTCGGTATCGGTTTCCGGCGATGCGCAAATGTTGTTCGATAGGCAAAGCCTTGTAACCTACGAATAGCAGCGCCATCTAGTGGTCACGCCACTACGATTCAGTCGTCGCAGTCCTGTCTGGCGGTGTCTCTTCACAATCAGAATTTCATTTGATTGGCTTTCCTGAGACAGGAAACGCAATCGCTGTGTCCGGGGTTTAGACAGCCAGGCACGAGCGATGCGAAGGAGCTGCTCGATGATCGCCTATTTCCTTCTCGTTCACCGCTATCCGGCACAGTTCAAACGCTTGTTCACGGCGATTTATCTTCCGGGCAATCAGTACGTCGTCCATGTCGACAAGAGCTCTGGCGAAGAACTCGAACGCGATATTTCGGCCTTTCTCAAACCCTATCAGGGAGCCGAATTGCTCGAGTCACGAGATGCCCTGTGGGGCGGCTATAGTCTCGTGGAGGCTGAGCTTAGAGGGATGACGCGTCTGCTCGAAATGGACAGCCAGTGGAGCCACTATATCAACCTTTCCGGGCAGGATTTTCCGCTCAAGAGCCAAAATTACATCCGCCAGTTTTTCGCCGCCAATCCCGGCAAGCAGTTCATACGTGCGCTCGATCAGGCAAAAGAGCGTCCCGACACGATGAACCGCATCAGCCACATGTTCATTGAGGAACATGGGAAGATGACAGCGACCGGCGTGGCGCGCCCATACATGCTTGGCGACACGCCATTTATCGGCACGCAATGGAAAGCCGTAACCCGCAGCTTCTGCGAATATGTCTGCCATGATCGGCGAGTAGATCGCTTCAAGGTCTTCTACCGCAACAGCTTTATTGCAGATGAAGCGTTCTTTCAGACCGTGATGATGAACAGCGCTGGCCACGGAATTGTGATGAACGATGATCTGCGAATGATCGATTGGGTGCCCGATGGCGACATCAAGCTGCGTCCGCGCAATTATGAAGAGAGCGATTTCGAAGAATTGCGGTGCAGCACCGATCTCTTTGCGCGCAAATTTGATGCCGAACACGAGACCGAAATCCTCTCGCTGCTCGAAAACCACATCGCATCTCCGGCTGCTGACCAATACCGCGCTCCCGGAAAGACGCCAAGGATGCCCCTGTCATCACCTTTGAGTGATCGCGAATTGATCGACGCCTAAACCTTGATTGCAGCCCCCAATACCACCCGTTGAGAGGAATATCCGATGGCAAAATCGCAGAAGAAATCGAATCGCGAAATTCGCAAGCCGAAGGCTGAAAAGGTGAAAACCAATGCTTCGAAGCCGACGCAGAAAGCAGGGGTCGTTCGCGGCCTAGAGCACATGAGTTCAGGTCGCGAGAAGTAACAGTCTGTGCACTTCAGTGCAGCGAATTGGCGCTGCACAGGCCCGTCAACTGAAACTCCCCCTAAACCACCCTTTGTCCATATCGCCGCCAAGGCTGCCGAAGCATGGAGGATGGAGGCTCCGCGGGCTACCGAACGAGAAGCAAATCAACCCACTGCACTGAGCAGAGACGATACGGTTTGCTCGCCAACATGCCGAAGCGGCGATTGAAGATAGGAAGCGACCTCAAAATTAGACGATTATCTTGAAATTGGGATCATCGCACTGGAAACTGACGGTCTAAGGGCGGCCCTATCCCAGACGCGGAGGGTTGAGCTCAGGGAACGTCCGCCATGGGGTGGTTAGCGGAATGTCCGCTATCGCTTTTAATGAGTGAGGGCTGCTCAACAAGGGCGCGCGCTAGCCCGCTCTAATGCCGCCCGAAGAGCTTCTCGACATCGTCCATCGACAGCTTCACCCAGGTCGGTCGGCCGTGATTGCATTGGCCGGAGCGCGGGGTGCGTTCCATTTCGCGCAGCAGGGCGTTCATCTCGTCGACGCGGAGCACGCGGCCGGCGCGGACCGAGCCGTGGCAGGCCATAGTGGCGAGGACGAGGTCCAGCTTTTCGCCCAGCAACAGGGCTTCACCGTGCTTGGCGATGTCGTCGGCAATGTCGCGCACCAGGGCTTCGGGCTTTGCCTTTTTGAGGGCGGCGGGCATGGCGCGCACCAGCATGGCTTCGGGGCCGAAGCGCTCCATCACCAGGCCGAGTTCGCCCATCTTGTCAATCGCGCTTTCGAGGCGGTCGCAATCGGCTTCGTCGAGCTCGATCACATCGGGCATCAGCAGCGGCTGCGATTGCGCCATCTTGGCCTCCGCCCCCGCCGCCTTGAGCCGTTCAAGCGTCAGGCGTTCATGCGCCGCGTGCTGATCGACCAGCACCAGCCCATCGCTGGCTTCGGCGACGATATAGGTGTTAGCGACCTGCCCGCGCGCGATGCCGAGTGGGTAATCCTGATCCGCCGCGATCGGCTGCGCTTCCTCGGCCCGGCCTTGCGGCAGGGCGAAGGCGCTGCCCCGTTCGGCGGCATATTCGACGCGCGGTTCGCGGAAACCGGAGCCCCCCGCACCGCGGTCGCGCCCGGTGAATAGCGAATGCAGCGCGGGCGAGACCTCGGCCAGTCCCGATGTAGCCGATTCGCGCACTTCGCCGGTCTCGGCGTCGTAGCCCGGTTCGACCTGCCAGCGCCCCATTGCGTCGGCAGCGGGTGCCTGCGCGCTGCGGCGATCGCCCATATCGAGAGCGCGGCGCAGGCCGGAGACGATCATCCCCCGGATCGCGGCGGGATCGCGGAAGCGGACCTCGGTCTTGGCCGGGTGAACGTTGACGTCGACATCCTCGGGCGGGAGATCGAGGAACAGGGCGAGCACCGCATGCCGATCGCGCGCCAGCATATCCGCATAGGCACCGCGCACTGCGCCCGAGAGCAGCCGGTCCTTCACCGGGCGCCCGTTCACAAACAGATACTGGTGGTCGGCCACCCCGCGATTGAAGGTCGGCAGGCCAGCCACGCCGGTGAGCCGCGCTTCGCCGCGCTCGAAATCGAGGCGGACGCCATCCTGCGCCAGTTCCTTGGCCACGATCTGGGCAACGCGCTCGGCCTGCCCCTGCCCCGGCTGCAGTGACAGCGGGCGCCGGCCGGCATGCTCGACGGTGAAGCCGATCTCGGGCCGGGCCATGGCCAAGCGGCGCATCACATCCATCACCGCGCCGTATTCGCTACGCTCGGTGCGCAGGAACTTGCGCCGCGCGGGCACCTTGGCGAACACGTTTTCCACCCGCACGCGTGTGCCCGGCGGCAGCGCGGCGGGTCCATCCTCGATCTCGATCCCGTGATCGATCACGCGTCGCCAGCCTTCCGCCCCGCGCACCCGGCTTTCGAGCGTGAAGCGCGATACGCTGGCGATCGAGGGCAGCGCCTCCCCGCGGAAGCCGAGCGTGCGCACCTGTTCGAGCGCGGCATCGTCTCCCACGAGTTCCTCCGGCAGTTTCGAGGTCGCATGCCGCTCAAGCGCGAGGGCCATCTCGTCGGGCGACATGCCGCACCCGTCGTCGATAACTTCGAACGCGTCGCGTCCTCCGCCCTCGAGCTTCACGCTGATCTGCGTCGCGCCGGCATCGATCGCGTTTTCGACCAGTTCCTTGAGCGCCGAGGCCGGACGCTCGACGACTTCGCCTGCGGCGATTCGGTTGACCAGGTGTTCGGGAAGACGACGGATCTTAGGCATGCCGTCGCAACATAACCCCGCCTCGCCGCGAAGTCAGTCCGCAGGTGCGGATAATCACCGGCGAACTGCCCGAATCCTTTGGAATTCGGAACAATCTTGCGCTAGAGCGCGTCTCCTTACGGGAACCCTCTCGCACCGCGTCATGATTCCTCGCGAATTGGCGGGCGATAACAACTGGATAGATTGATTACATGAGCTGGTTCGGCAACCTCTTCAAATTCGGCGCCCCCAACATCGCGATCGACCTCGGTACCGCCAACACGCTGGTCTACGTGCAGGACCAGGGCATCGTGCTCAACGAGCCTTCTGTGGTGGCGATGGAAACCCTGAACGGCATCCAGGTCGTCAAGGCGGTGGGCGAAGACGCGAAGATGATGATGGGCAAGACGCCCGATTCGATCGAAGCGATCCGCCCGCTGCGCGATGGCGTGATCGCCGACATCGAAGTCGCCGAACACATGATCAAGCACTTCATCCGCAAGGTCACGGGTTCGCGCTCTATGTTCCGCTACCCCGAAATCACGATCTGCGTGCCGTCGGGCTCGACTTCGGTCGAACGCCGCGCGATCCGCGATGCCGCCTCCAACGCCGGGGCGAGCCAAGTCTACCTGATCCTCGAACCGATGGCTGCTGCGATCGGTGCGCACATGCCGGTAACCGAACCGGTCGGCTCGATGGTGGTCGATATCGGCGGCGGGACGACCGAAGTCGCCGTGCTGTCGCTGCGCGGTCTGGCCTACACTACCTCGGTCCGCGTCGGCGGCGACAAGATGGACGAAGCGATCATTTCCTACGTCCGTCGCCACCACAATTTGCTGATCGGCGATGCCACGGCAGAGCGGATCAAGCAGGATTTTGGCTGCGCGGTCGTGCCGGAAGACGGTGTGGGCGAACAGTTCACGCTGAAGGGTCGCGACCTCGTCAACGGCGTGCCCAAGGAAATCACGATCAACCAGGCGAATATTGCCGAAGCGCTGGCCGAACCGATCGGCGCGATCGTCGAAGGCGTGCGCATCGCACTGGAAAACACCGCCCCCGAACTGGCCGCCGATATCGTCGACCAGGGCATAGTGCTGACCGGCGGTGGCGCGCTGATCCGCGGGCTCGACGAGTACCTGCGCGAGGAAACCGGCCTGCCGGTGACGGTCGCCGAAGATCCCCTTACCTGCGTCGCAGTCGGCACCGGCCGGGCGATGGAGGAAGCGATCTTCCACGGCGTCCTGATGACGCAGTAACGAATACCGTCGGCGTCTGCCCGTCCCGGTCGGACGCCGGCCGCAACAGGAGCAGCGCCAAGCAATGGCATCGTTCACCCGTAGAAGCATCGGCTTCTCGCGAAAGGAACAGTATTCGAAGTTCACCGCCTGGGTCGTCGCGATCCTGGGGGCGGCGATCGGCGTGACGCTGCTGGTCCTGTCGTGGACGCGGGAAGATCGTTTCGAAAGCGCCCGCGGCGCTGCGGGCGACGTGGTGCGTCCCGTCGCGGTTGCCGGCGCGGGCGGACGCTCGACGTCGCAAAACCTGTTCGGCGAAATCGAGGCCTATTTCCAGGCTGGCAGCAAGAACCGGCGCCTCGAAAAGGACCTCGCCACCGCTCGCGTGCGGCTTGCCGAATTGCAAGCGGTCGAAACCGAGAACCGGCGCCTCAAGGAATTGCTCAACCTCTACGAGGACGATCGCGAACCGATCGTCAGCGCGCGCCTGATCGGCTCTACCTCGTCCAGTACGCGGCGTTTCGCCACGATGTCTGCGGGCAGCAGCCAGGGCGTCGAGCGCGGCATGCCGGTCCGCTCGGAGCGCGGTCTGATCGGCCGGGTGCTGGAAACCGGGCGCAACACCGCCCGCGTGCTGCTGGTGACTGACCGGCAAAGCACCGTTCCAGTCCGCCGCGCCGAAGACGGCCTGACCGCATTTGCCGAAGGCGAAAGCGATGGCACGGTGCGGATCAAGCTGATCGACCTGACGATCAATCCTCTCAAACCGGGCGACATTTTCGTAACCAGCGGATCGGGCGGCTATTACTCGCCCAATATACCCGTCGCGGTGGTAATCGAATTGCTGTCCGACGGAGCGATGGCGCAAGTGCTCAGCAACCCGGCGGCAACCGAGTTCGTCACCGTCGATCCGGTGTTCGACCCCGAAGCTTCCGCCGAGCTCGAATGATGGCGGTTGCCGTTCGCAGCAAGGTCAAGCGGCGACACGCCGGCGGACGGATCGGGTATGCGCCCTGGCCGCTGCTCGTATATGGTATGCCATGGGCCAGTGTCGCGATCGCGTCGCTCACGCCCCTGCTCCCGATCATCACGTCCGCTCCGCTGGTACCGCCGCTCGCGCTGCTGATGCTGATCGCCTGGCGCCAGTTGCGCCCCGGCCTTCTCCCCATCTGGGCGGGACTGCCGCTGGGGATGTGGAACGATCTGTTCAGCGGCCAGCCATTGGGCTGCGCTATATTGCTATTCTCGCTGACGATGATTGCGCTCGAACTGATCGAGATGCGCTTGCTGTGGCGCGGCTTTCTGCAGGAATGGATCATCGCGTCGACGATCGCGATTGCCTATCTCGCGCTCGGCGCCGTGATCGCCAATCCGGCCGATCTTGGCGCCGTAATGGTGCTCGGTCCGCAGGTCCTGCTGACCTTGCTCGCCTATCCCATCGTCAATCGCCTGGTCGGCATCCTCGACCGTATCCGTGTCCTGAAGCTCCGTCGTATCGCCTGATGTTCCGTCGCCGCCGTCCCCGCTCGTTCTCTCCGCCGCCCACGGGCGCGTCGTTGCAGAACGTCTTCGACCGGCGCTCGGTCATCATCGGTTCGGTTCAGGCCGGTGTCGGTCTGCTGCTGGTCGGTCGCATGGCCTATATCGGCGTGGCCGAAAACGAGCGCTACGAAGTCCTTTCGGAAAGCAACCGGGTGAACCTGTCGCTCATCCCGCCGCGGCGCGGGGCGATCGTCGATCGATATGGCACCCCCGTTGCTGCCAACCGCGCCGATTTCCGAGTCGACCTGATCCCCGAACGGATGGGCGACCGGCGCGAGGCATCGCTCGATCAGCTCGCCAGCGTGCTCAAGCTTTCCGATACCGAGATGACCGATCTGCGCGACCGGATCGAGCAATCGAACGGTTTCCAGGCGGTCGAAGTCGCGTCGAACCTCGATTACCAGCGTTTCGCCGCGATCAGCGTGCGGCTGCCCGATATGCCGGGCGTGGTCGCGCAGCAGGGCTATACCCGCAATTATCCGACCGGCCCGGCGGTGGGTCACCTGCTCGGCTATGTCGGGACTGCCAACAAGGAAGAATACGAAGCCGAAGACAAGCCGCCCCTGCTCGTCACGCCCGGCTTCAAGATCGGCAAGGACGGGCTGGAAAAGCAGTTCGAAGAACGGCTTCGCGGGGAGCCTGGCGCGCGCCGGACCGAAGTGACCGCCAGCGGACGGATCGTGCGCGAGCTCGAAACCCGCGAGGATACGCCGGGCGCGCCGCTGCGGCTCACGATCAACGCGGCCTTGCAGGATTACGCCGCGCGTCGCCTGGGCCCGGAAAGCGGGGCGGTGGTGGTGCTCGATACGGTCACCGGCGATATCCTTGCGATGGCATCGATGCCGTCCTTCGATCCGAATTCCTTCTCCGACGGCATCGGCCGGGTCGAGTATTCGATGCTCAACGAGGACGATCACAAACCGCTCCTCGATAAGACTCTTCGATCGCTCTACCCGCCGGGCTCCACGGTGAAACCCGGCGTATCGCTGGCATTTCTAAAGGCCGGTCTAGACCCCAACGAGACGGTCTATTGCGGTGGCGGCCTGCAGGTCGGCAACCGGTATTTCCGCTGCTGGAAACGCGGCGGACACGGCACGGTCGATATGGCCAAGGGCATCTACCAGTCGTGCGATACCTATTTCTATCACTTCGCGCAGAAGGTCGGGATGTCGCCGATCACCGCAGAGTTGAAGGATCTGGGGATGGGGCAGGAATTCCCGCTCCCGTTCGTCGATCAATATTACGGCACCGTCCCCGGCCCCGAATGGATGCGCAAGAAGTACGATCGCGAATGGCAGGCCTATGACACGGTGAATTCGACGATCGGCCAGGGCTACATGCTCGCCTCGCCCCTGCAGGTGGCGGTCATGTCGGCGCGCATCGCGATGGGGCGCAAGGTGATGCCACGCATCATTGCGAGCGACAAGAAGCCACAATTCGAAAGCCTGGGCTTCAACGCCGAACAGATCGCCTACATCCGCCAGGCGATGAGCGACGTCGTCAATGGGCCGGGCACCGCCGGGCGGGCACGGTTGCCGATCGATAACGTCCTGCTCGCGGGCAAGACCGGGACGGCGCAGGTCGTTGGCCTCAACATTTCGGACGGCAAGTCCGGCCCGTGGAAATATCGCGACCACGGACACTTCATGTGCTTCGCCCCGTTCGACAATCCCCGCTATGCCTGCGCGGTGACGATCCAGCACGGCGGCGGCTCGGGCGCGGCCTATCCCGTCGCGCGCGACGTGCTCACCTTCCTTTACGATCCCGACAAGGCGCTCGAATTGCTCCACGGTTACGAGAAAGCCTGGGGCGGTACCGCGCAGGCGCGCCTCGCAGCGAAGTACCGCGCGGCTGCTGCAGCGGCGGGAGAGACCCTTCCCCCCGGTGGCGGAAGCGCCCCCGGCTTCGTGGCGTCGGCCAAGCAGGGCAATGCGATCGAAGGCTCGGCCGAAACCCGTGCCAGCGACAATTATTTCAAGCCCGAGGCGACCAATGGCAATCCCGGCGCCGGAGGCGACTCATCTGCCGCGCGCCCGGCAGCCGGCACGCCGGCACCTTCGCCCTCGCCCGCCCCCCGCACGTCTGCCTCCACGGCAGGTGACGACTGATGGCGGCACCCGTCGTCCCCGAAAGCCTGTTGGGCTGGCCGTGGAAGATCACGCTGCTGCTGATCGCGGTGACCGGGTTCGGTGCTGCTGTCCTCCATTCGGCAGCGGGTGGCAGCTGGGAGCCCTATGCCGCCAAGCACCTCATGCGTTTCGGCGTGGCGCTGGTGATGGCGCTGGTGATGTCGCGCTTCAGCGATGCGGTCTATCGCTTCATGGCCTACCCGGTCTACGTCGCGCTGCTCCTGCTACTGATGGTGGTGGAAGCGATCGGCTTTACCGGTGGTGGCAGCCAGCGCTGGATCGATTTGGGCTTCATGCAATTGCAGCCGTCCGAATTGATGAAGCCTGCGATCGTCCTCGTCTTGGCACGGTTCTATTCAACGCTGCCTCCCGGCCTCGTCGGAACCCTGCGCGGGATCGCGCCCGCCATGATCCTGGTTGCCTTGCCATGCGCTCTCGTACTGACCCAGCCCGATCTCGGCACGACGCTGGCGATCGTCGCGAGCGGCGTCGTGATCGTCTTCATCGCAGGTGCTCCGCTCAAATGGTTCCTGGTGACCGGCGGCGCCGCTGCTGCTGCCCTGCCCTTCGTCTATACACTGGTCCTAACCCCCTACCAGCAGAGCCGCGTCACGACCTTCCTCGCGCCCGAAAGCGATCCGTTGGGCGAAGGCTATCAGATCACCCAGTCCAAGATCGCGATCGGATCGGGCGGCATCACGGGCAAGGGCTTTGGCGATGGATCGCAGAGCCACCTCGCCTATCTCCCAGAGGCGCATACCGATTTCGTGTTCGCCACCATGGCCGAGGAATGGGGACTGCTCGGCGGCATGTTCGTGATCGCCTGCTACGGCCTGATGCTGCGTTGGGCACTGCGCGTGGCGCATCGCGCGCCGCATCGCTTCGGCAGGCTGCTCGCAATTGGGATGGGATTCACGATCTTCTTCTACGCCGCAATCAACCTGCTGATGGTGATGGGCTTCGCTCCGGTCGTGGGCATTCCCCTGCCCTTCCTTAGCCATGGCGGATCGTCGATGCTGACGGTGATGATCTGTATCGGGACGCTGATGGCCGTCGATCACTGGGGCAAGACCCAGTCCCGCCGGCGCTACTGATTTCACTTTCTCGCACGCAGGCACTTGGCAGCGCTGAAATGCCCGCTATATGAGCGCCTCCCCGATTCGAGAGCGAGCCTTTCCGGCTACTCCGACCGGGTCGCGGCGAAAGCCCGAGTGGACGCATAGCTCAGTTGGTAGAGCAGCTGACTCTTAATCAGCGGGTCCTAGGTTCGAACCCTAGTGCGTCCACCATTTTTTCAAGCACTTAGGCGAGCTTTCACCCCGCCCCTCGGCGGGTTTTTCTATTGGGGTAACGTTTGGGGTAACAGTCGCACAGATTGCTAACGCATTGACTTCAAGGCGTGATACGTCCTCAATTTGCCCAACCATGGGGGGTGATGAAATGGACGTTTCAACCCGCGAAGCTTTACGGGCGATCGTCTCCGGCCTGAGAAAGAGCGGAGCTATCAGCGAACGACACGTCAAGGCGATTGTGGCCGAGTTCGAGTCTGCGGAGTCGGAAGTCGGTCGTTATGGTAGCCCGGGCGAATATAGCTTTCGTCAGCTATGCATGGACATCGCGAAAGATGCAGGCGTTGAAACTAAGATAAAGTCCGCCGAAACCCCTTTAGATTGAGGAAAAGCCGGGAGAGCCATGGGATCACCCCTCCCTCCGGCTGGCTGCCAAATGCTGAAGCTACCCCGTCGTATCGACCAGCTCAAAGTGCGGGTGCGCGGTGATTAAAGTCTATAGCGGGGGGACTGAACCGGCTATTCTCCAAAACCCGGCCCGATCCTGTGCGGGCGCATTCCGCATTTTGAGCAACGCAGCCTCGGCGTCACTGCTTCCAGATGGTGCGGCATTCGGCGGTCGTAGCAGGCTTGTAGAAGCTTACGCGGGTCCAGCAACACCACACGCCCGCACTCGCAATCGAGCCTGAGTTTATATCCGTGCCGCGCATAGTCGGAGAGGCTGGTCAGGCGCTTGCTACTCATCTCTTGCTAAAGAACGAAGCAGGAACGAATTTGCAAGCTGTTGTTATCAATCTTCCAACTTGCTCAACTCTCAAAGCCCGATCTAAGAGTGCGAGAACAAGGGGGTTTGCGCATGAACCGATATATTTGGACAAGCTTCGCCATGCTGTTGGCCACATCACCGTCGATTGCGCAGGAAGCGGCTACTTCGGAAAACGGCCTACCCATTGAAGCTCCTGCGATCGAAGATGGTACCCTAAGGTCAACGGACGACGCGCCGACCGTCGAAGAGCGGATCGCCACGGATACCCCAGATTTAGCATGTGAGTTTTTTGGCTCGTGGGAGGCCGTAGGCGCTGGTGGCTCCACTATGATGGTAGTGAGACAAACAAAACCTAATTTTGATGATGGAGATTCTCTACTTGTAGCTTTTCAAAATCCCTCTTGGTCGATCTCAATTGGCGACCAACTCGGAGTGATCAGAGTGACAAATGATGATGGCGGATGGTTTGAAAATGCCGCCCATTCAATCAATAACGGCTTTGCCATATCCTCAAACTTTGAGCATGTTAGTAATGTCTTCGACGGCATGCCGAGTGCCATCATCGTCACACGAGGCGAGACAATTATTGATTCTCTGAGAGCACTGAGCCTTTATAGGCGTTGGGAAGACTTTAAACAGTGCAGAAGAAGTTGGGTGGACGATCGCGATGAGCGAGATAGGTTGCGCGAGCTTGAGCAAAATATCCCGGTAGATCCGTTTGCGAATTAGCCTCAATTGAACGCTGCCTGACGCAAATGACGCTTGTGATGACGATGGAGCGGACAAGTGAGCCTTGGGTTAGGCGCTAGTAGAACGTTGATGTTCGCTTCGCTTCGCTTTTGCGTAGACTCCCCCCGTATGGCGGGCCAGTATGGTTTTCAGCCAAGAGAGGGGCAGTTGCGAATGACTGAATTTGGTATCCAAAGCCTTCGTCCCATCAAAGGGGGCTTCTGGAAAGCTGAGTTTTCAACAAAAGCAATTGAGGAATGTGAGGATCGCACCTTCGGGCAGGAGACCTTAGTAACGGTCCGTTTAAATACCCGCACGATCAAGACGTTCAAGGGCTGCTACAACATGCCGTAGACGAGGCTCGACGGTGCCTGTCAGAAGCATCTGCCTCTTTGCAAGATCGATCTCTTCCAGAGTTGGCTGCTGAGAGCGAGCGCGGCCCGACTCCGCTATGACTTGAGGCCTCACGCCGCCACCTTCTCATCATCCACAAGCTCGGGCAGCGCTTTATAGCGCGCCGCGAACGCTTCCGGTGACATTGCTGTAAGCGAGCCTTCGAGCCCGCGAACTATCCAGTTTCCCGCTCCACAAAAGCTGACACCGCCGGGGCCAAACACAGCCAAGCCGGGCTTCCAATCCTCGCGCAGCACAGTGACCGACCCGCGTTCGCTGCGGTCGCGCTCCAATGCTTCTGCCAACCATTGGGGGCGGCGCTCATCAAATATTGGCTCGCCCCATGCCGTCAGGCCGCGAAAGCGGACCGCCTCCACTTGCTCCACCCGCTTCACAAATTTGCTCATATCCTATTCCCCGGAAGTGACCGGGAAAGGCAGAGGAGTACCCCTCCCGGTCGCGGCAGCTAAAAGCCACCTATGGCCGGACGGTGGACCTTCCACCCGGCGCATTCTCAATCGACCTGCGGCGCTTCGGGCGGTTTGACGCCCAACTCGCGAGCGGCCTGCGCTGCCTCGTCATGGCCACGGCTAAGTGACTGCCGAATTTCCGCCACGCGATGAAACGCTCGTTCGTCCGCAATCCGCTGTTCGTGCCGTGCCGCAGCTTCCGAAAGGTCGCTCAGTTCGGCCAGGTCACGGCGCTGGTGATCGGCGTAACCGTCCAAGGTGCGCTGTGCCCGGTCGATTTCCCGTCGCTCGGCTTCCTCGGCACGCTTGGCCTCATGGGTAGAAAGTTTGCGAAGGTAGGCGCGGAGGTGCGCCGCCTCCACGATCAGACTGGCGTCTTCCTCGGTCAGCAGTTTGCGCGGCCCGAACGTCAGCCCAAGCCCCCGCCAACGGGGGAGAGGTGCCTTGGCGGGATCGAACACTCGATCGAACTCGGCTTCCCGCTCGCTTTGTGTCGGTTCCCGCAACTGACGAGCACTGCCATTCAGCAGCCGCCCGATGGTATCGAGCCGGGCTTCGGCAGTCGCCTCGCCCTTCACAATCTGCATATGTTGGAGGTTCGCCGCACTCACGATCGGCCAGTCCGGGCAGCTTTCGATGTCGCTCCACAGCTCGGCAGGATCCAACACCATCGTGCGGTCGATCTTCACCTCGTCTGCGGCTGGCGCTGTATGCGTAATGGTCGCCATGCCCCCTACTCCGCTTCCGGCAGCTTGAAGCCGCCCTTGGCAGCTCGCTCGGGCTTGTCGTCGTCCGTGGGCAGCTTGAAGCGCCCGGTGGCGCGCGGCTGGCGCCCACGGTTGGCGACCTTGCTGCCATCCTTGTCTGCATCCTTTTCCAGCACCGGGGCGAGCGCTTCGCTAATTGCTGCCGATAGATTTTCGCGCGAGAACAGTTCGTCGATCTCCGCGAACAGCGCATCGACCTTCTCTTCAAGCACGTCGAAATCTTCGCGGGAGACTGCCGCGCTAGCGCGTTGCCCGCTTGCTGCGGCGATGAAGCCGCGAAGCTTTGGGCTGACATTGTGAATTGCAGTTTTCATGCGATGTAACTCCTTTGATCGTGTTTAGGGGACTTGCGGTTGCGGGAGCGAATGGCGACCCATGCGCTGCCACGAGATTTTTTTTCGATCGCCAACCACACCGCACCAGCGACCGCGTTCGCTAAGTCGTCATGCGCGCCGGGGGCATGATCGATCGACTCCTTGCCGGAGCGAGGTACGCGCCGTTCAAGCGACACGATTTGATTGACGAGCTTGTCATGGTCCAAAAGGTCCACCCGCCCGGAATTGAGCGCGGGCAAAAGCTCGCGATACAGGTCGCTGCGAACCTTCTCCGACAGCTCGTATGCGATGCCGTGCTTGCGATATTGTTCGCGCGGAAACTCGCCGGCGTACCGGTCTCCAACGACGCGATCGATGCCGTAGGCTTTCAGCAGTTCGCAATGGTCTTCGATGACCTGGGATGGATTGAACGGAGGCTTGCGCTCGCGCACCGCGTCCAGCACGGCTACGCTATTGCCCTCGGCATCTGTGCTGGCATGGGCAATGGCGAGCGTGAAACTGTCAGCAGAGCCGCCGCTGGGATCAGTGAAGCCAACGTGGTGCACGCCAGGAAGGGGCGCTCGCTCATGGATGCCGGGAGAAATGCAAGCCTCTACTACTTCGCGGGCAATGAATGCCTCGATATCGGAGCGCCATTGCGCGCCGTATTCGCTGGCAGCGGCAACCGGATCGTCATTGAACGCCGCAGTCAGAAACTCTCCGTCGCGCGGGATCGTCGGATTGAAAACCCACGTCGGCCCCTGCACCACGAGCGTGCGACCGGGTTTGCCATAGTACGATTTCCATTTTTTGAAGAGTAATCCGCGCCGTGCATATGGCGAAGAAATCCCGATCAACATCGCCCCCGGGATGGTCGCTGTTGCAGGCTTCACAGCATTATAGACGTCCACGTCCGGCGAAACGGAGCCTTCCGCTGCGAAGAATGCCACCTCATCGAATACAGCGGCCAGCACCGTCCTACCGCGAACGCGGCGAAGGTTGTTCGTGGTGATTTCGATGGCCAGCCCGTTCGTCAGTTCCAGCCCGTCGGCCGCAATCTTGGCCACCATCTGCGAAAGCAATGGCTGTTCGAAATATCCCCGGACGTAATTGAGACAGACTTTCGACTGTTCCCGGTCTACGGCGAGAAGCTGCACCACGCCGCGTTCGCCCCGTTGCAGGCACTTTGTCAGCCCGGCAGATTCGGCCCATATAGCGGCCATCCAAGCCACCAGTGCGGCTGCGAACACGTCTTTGCCACTACGACGCCCGGCGATGATCCAGGCCTCGCTACAAGGCTCCGTAGGCGCTTCCTTAAGGCCGGTAAGTTCGGTGAAGATCGCCAGTTCGTCAGCGTCGAGCGGCTCGCCAAACATGGCCTTCGCCAGCACATAATGGCAGGCCCAGCTATCGCCTTCGAACCAAGGCCCGAATAGCTGCGGGTCCGTCATGGCTTCGGAGAACGTAATCATGCCGCCTTCTCCGCTGCCTTGCGGGCGGTATACTCGGCAATTGAAGGCGTCACGTCGCGCGCCCGGCGTTCAAGGCCTAGATCGGCAAGCAAGCGGCGGAGGGCGTTGGCGATGGTGGCATATGCGCCCGCATCAAATTCAGCACCTTCCGCAAGTTCAACTTCCCTTGCCTCGCACCAGATTGCCAGCGTTGCGGCCCGAGCGACTAGGTGTCGCTGCGCTTCGGTCAAATCGCCGCCAAGGTCGCTTTCAATCCCTGCATGAATCTCACGAAACCGCCGCGCCATGAGACTGCGGCCGTCCACACCACAAAGCACCACTGCCCCGGTCCCTTTGCGGGTAGCAAAGTTGGGCAATGGCTTGTCAGCAGTGGCGCTTTCCTTGGGCAATTCGGGGCCTTTCGTTACCCGTGCGTTACCCTGATATAATACGCACCCGACTGAAAAGCTATATTATCGACCTGTTACAGTACGTTATGGAACGAGACGCTTTGATGGACGATCAGCAAGTCACTTATCCACAGGCTTTGCGGTCGCGCCAAAAGATAAGGCGCAGCGGGGGAGAAAAAATAGGTGGCGAGTTGAGTTTGATTGGGGGCAAATTCACCTCGATTCTTGCTCAATCTTTGCGGCCTGATCGCGGTGGTTTGTTCTGAACCCAACCCGCGCTCATCCAAGCATCAAGATGGTCCAGGCGGGACAAGGGGACAGGGCCTATAGACCCTTGTCCCCTATGTCCCGTGTCCCGGGACGGGGACAATAGGGGGACATGTCCCGGCAATGTCCCGTGTCCCGTTCATGCCACTTCCTCGCGGGGCTTTCGCATCATAGCGATTTCAAGCTGAATAGCTGGATCGGCAGGCCTAAAGATCGAGCCTTCCTCAATGAGCAAGCCAAGAATGGGAAGCTGCTCACGGACACGCTGAAAAGCCTTTTTCTTCTCGCCGGTCTTTTGCGCATAGAATGCCTCGCGCCATTCATCTACGTGCAGGCCATCGAAGCCATCCTTCTGCCAAATACCGCCTTCGGCTGCCGCTGCCTTGTAGGTATCGAGCCCCAGCTTTTGATTGGCGGTAAGCTTCTTTGGCTTATTGCCTTCGGTAGCTTCGTCCATCACGGCGGGCACCAGCACAGCCGATGTACCCGCCTCGCCCAGTTCGATACTCTCTAGACCAAACGTGACAGCCGGACGCTCAGGCGCGTCTTTCATCTTCGAGCACGATATTTCCAACATGCCGCGTCCCTTCTTCGCTACTGCATATTCAAAGTCGCAAGCGGCTTTAAGGACGATCGATCCTCGCGCCCGGTTGGTGTTTTCATGTCCAGTATGATGCACGACAGCGACGGTCGTACCGGGCCACTCAGCGCGCAAATTATCCATCGCGGCAACAAAAGCACTCATGTCTGAAGTGGCATTTTCGTCCCCGGGGCCATAGTTGCGGGCGAGGGTATCGATCACAATTAGAGCAGGTGCGCCGTGGACGGCGGCCAACTCACAGACCGCCTCTGTCACCTTGGCGGCATGATCCCCATTGAGAAATTGTGCCGCCCGAACGGACTTGAAGAACGGAACTCCCGATAGCGATGCTCTGCGATGCCTTGCCCATGCGTGAAGGCGACGTGCGATGCCGCCATGTCCCTCGCCCGCGATATAGATAACCGGGCCGGGCTTTACACCATGGCCGTGGAAATCAAGCGCCGCCGCAACGCATAGAGCCAGATCGAGCGCAAAGAACGTCTTGCCACAGCCGGGCGGACCGAAAATGACGCCGAAGGCGTCTCGCTCAATCCAATCGTCTATGAGAAAATCTGGCGCAGTAAGGGTTAGATCGCCTGCGGCGACGAACGCAAACTTGCCCGCCCGTTCGGCTTTGCTCCTGGCAGCGTGCGCGTCCTGTTTTTGACTTTCCGCGCTGGCGTCTTCTTCCTCGGACAGAGCTTCCCAGTCGGAGGGATCGAAATCGTCAGTCATCGCCCTCCCCTTCCTGCACGTCAGCGGTGCGGACGAGGATGCAACCGGCGACTTTATCCGGCTCCAATCCGTAGAAGTCGGTTGCTGTGCGAAGCTCGATCAGCATTCCTAACATATTCGTGATGCCGCAGTTGAAGACTGCGCGGGCCATCATTCCGGCGGGGTTAGCGGCACGTGTCGCTGTCTCGAACATTGCCGCCGTTGCCCGTTTCATAAACGGAATGCTTCGACGCAGATCGCGGTTGGACGATGCAAGAGCTTTGCTGACAAGCCCTCGCATTGCGCTCTCATCGATCCAGTCGCAATCCTCGCCAAGAGCTAGGAGCAACAGCATGTCCGAAGCGGGATGCTCTTTAAAGGCCTTCACAGGGATAGGCTTTGGGCCATGCTTCGCCCGCCATACTTCGACACGGTGATTCCACGCGGACACGTCGGCCAGCGCAGTTTCATATCGCTCTCGGATAAGAGCAGAAAGGTCTGCGAGCACTTCCGCTTCTTCTTGCGCTTGGTCTGCGTTTTTCGTATCATCCTGTTTATCGAATTGAGACTTCCCGATGCCCCCGGCCTGACCGCCGGGGGTTTCTTTTTTTGTTTTCATGCTGCGGCCTCCGTCCAGTCGATCAGAGGGCAGCAAAGGCCATCAGCCAAGCCGGACGCGTAGAGGCGTGCGTCGTGAATACTGTCGAACGGTTTGCTCTTTCCAGCTTGCCCGTCACAAACAACCGAAACACGCGCTCCGTTGGGGTGCCCGTGGATGAACACCTTTCGGTTCGATGCGATATGGCCCAGGTGTGGGACGACATCGTCAGGAATGCTCATGCCGCCACCTCACGCGAATTGATCCAGTCAAGGATGTCAGCTTCGCGCCAATAGCGGCGACGGGAAATATAAATTGGCTTGGGGAAGTTCAGGGCGTCGTCATTCAGCCAACGCCAAATCGACATATCACTAATTCCACCGCACATTTCTCGGACTGCGGCCGATCCTATAAGTCTGCTTTCCACGTTACGCTTCCTTTCATTGCGTTAGAACGTGGAGCCTCTTCTACGCACGGATTTTACCGCGTCATCAACACAGAAACTAAGAAACCCTTTCCCTAAGTTTGTGCAGGGGGTTTCTTGCTATTTTCGTTCTCCCATTTGTGGATTGTAGTTGCCGACGGCGGGTTGCCATTGGCATCCACCGGCATTTCGCGCTGCAATTCTTTTACAGTTTTGCCTCCACGGTCGAAGGCTTTGGCCTTATACCACTCGTAAGCAGGATGCCGTGGCCTGCCACCCGTGGCACGCGCTTGTCCGCTTTCCCGTTCTTTCAGATACGCAGCCCATGCCGCTTTAGGAATGACAATCATACATCCAGCGTAATCGCCGGACTTAATCCTTCCCTCACCAAGATCGAGCCATTCATTCTCAAGCGGCGAATAATCCTGCGTTGGTCCACGCCAAGGTGCTTCGCGACGATCACCGGGCGGTATATCCAGTTTGTCTCCCCGTGGGTTTACACCCTCGATTGGTAGCCGCCCCACGAGTGCCCAAAGCTCGTCCGTCCAGCCGCTATGCTCAAAGTCAAAGCCATTGGGCATGGTGTTATCGGGATAAACGTAGTCAGACTGCAAGACGCGGCTCGCTTCCTTAAGCGCCACATATCCATTAGGCACAATCATCACCCTGCCTCCGCCAGTCGCACAACGTTATCTGGCTTGCCCTCGACAAGCTCCGTCACGAACCGCCCCCAAGCTTCCATCGCCTGCCGCTTTTCCGGCGCGTAATCGTGGCGCTGATACACCGAGACAATACCGGCAGCGGTCCCGGAAACGTGATTGAGGCAAGCCTCTGTCACGCGCACCGGAATGGCCAGCCGCGCCATTCCTGTTGCCGCTGTCCGCCGCAGATCGTGAAAGGTCCAATGCGGGATTTCGACCGGCTCCTCGCGTTCCTTGAATGCAATCTCGGCCATCTTCTTGGCAAGGCGGTCATGGCCTTTGGCGAAGCCGGAGACGGGCGTGTCGCCCGTGGTGGTGAGTACAAGCCCGCTTCCAGCGATACGCGGGACACTGGCCAGCACGTCTAGCGCAGCTTCCGACAACGGCACGTTATGCGCCCGCCCATTCTTCACCCGTTCGGCTGGCAGGCTCCAAAGATCGCCCTCAATCTCGGCATAGGTCATGGCAGCAACTTCCTGCCGCCGCTGTCCCGTCAACAATGACAGCTTTCCGAAGCCTCCCCACGGATAACCCACCTTATCGCAGGCTTGCCAGAACCAGCGGATTTCATCGTCCGTCAGCACGCGGTCGCGGGCAACCTCTTTCGCCACCGGCTTCACGCCGGCGGCCGGATTGGTGGCCAGAATATCGCGCTCCACACACCAGTTGAAAAACTTTCCCGTATAGGCACGCACTCTGTTGGCAGTCGTTTGTCGCCCGCTGTCCACAATCTTGTCCAGCAGGTCGATAACATCGCGTTTCGTAATCTCGTGAATGTCACGGTCGCCCCATTCCTTCACAACGTGCGCATCCAGCGCACGGCGCACCCCTGCCCCGCTGCGCAGATTGGAAAGGTGCCGCTTGTCGAATTGCTCGACTAGCGTTTTTACCTTGTCGCGTTCGGTAAGCTGGGCCTCGCGCTGATCGGCTTTGGCAGCCTTCTTTGCCACCGCCGGATTGCGCCCGTGCTCAACCTCTTCCAGCGCATCCGTTGCGGCCGCTCGTGCGTCTCCCACGCCCATGACGGGCCAGCGGCCCAGTGTAAGCTTCGCGGGCTTGCCAGCAAAACGATAGCGCAACGCCCACGACTTAGTCCCGCCGGGCTGCACAACGAGATACAATCCTGATAGGGCCGGGTCCGGTAATTCCTGCCGCCTGGCAAGGTTAGGCTTGATCGCCTCCACACCCTTCGTCGTAAAGCCTCGCGCCATATTCAAATGCTCCACTGGGGTAACACTGGGGTAACAGAACGGGCCGTTTTGGCCCGTTACCCCGTGTTAGTATCAGAGCATAACAAAGCACGCAACAGCCCTCAAATCTTAGTGTTTAGGCAAGCTAGACGTTTTGATTGGTTAGGGTTCGTTTGGGGGCTGATTTTGTCTCTTAATCAGCGGGTCCTTGGTTCGAACCCAAGTGCGTCCACCACTTTTCCCTTAGGTTTCAGTGCAATAGAACGCCCTATCTGGGGTGATTTGTAGATTCGCTGATGACAAAAACCGAATAGACACCGATTGGGCCTTGCCGCCCAATCAGCCTCTCCTCTAGACCAAGTGTCTGAAAATTGAGGGGGAGTTGTTGAGTGAGAGCTCAAGGCAAAGATATTGTCGAACTGTTCGGTTACAGGCCCAATGACGTCTCGGACATTGCCCGCGAGACTTTCGTAAAGAGGCATTGCCCCTTCACTGATAGGACTTGCTCCAAAACCAACCATGATCAGAGTGTCATCTACGGCGTGTGCTCGGTAACAAATGGAATGAAGACCGGGCCGCACGATGAGGTCATTGTTTGCCCGAAACGCCTCTATCAAAAGAATTACGGTATCTTCGAAGACCTCGCAAAAGAGGTTTGGGGAGATGGCACGGAGTTGGTTATCGGCGGCACGACAACTGATCTTCGTGATCGAGCGCGGAATAAGGCCCGCCCCGCTGTGGCGTTTGGCCAGAATTCCGGGACTGAGATCTCCGTTAATTCGAATGGCCAAATGAGCATGGATTGGGTGATTCAGCTCTATAAGAACGAGCTGGACCTCGCCGCCGATGAATTCATCGGGATTGAAGTCCAGAGCATTGATATCACCGGCAACTACCGAGACAACTGGGCCGCCTATGGGGGAATGAAGGAGACCGGTAACATTCCCAATTCAGCGATCGACAATTCAGGTCATGGCCTGAATTGGGCCAACGTGCACAAACGCCTAATCCCGCAGATCATTCGCAAGGGGAATATCTATCGCGGGACAGAACGGTGTGTGGGCTTCTATTTTATCGCCCCCGAGGTTGTTTATCAGAAATTCGAAGAGGTCATCGGAGACCTTCCCAAGCTTGATGGTCCCGCGCGTGATCGATTGAGTATCAAAACCTACTCCATCTCCGATCCCGTTCCTGATGGCCAAATTCGTGATATCTGTCCGGTCAGGACAGTGCATCTGGACGCAGTGGCTGTCGCTCAGGCTTTCATTTCGAATGTCGATGAGAACGCGGCCGACCTTCTTGACGAGCGTATGGCATCAATTCTCTAAACGGCTATTCGCATCTGCGGCTCGTGCCATCGGGAAAATGTCGACACGGTTCGGTCGGAGAACAGTACCTCCCGGACCTTTTCCCCGATGGCCTTCGAAAGCAGTGGCGGGACAGCATTTCCAACCTGCTTATATTGGTCGGTTAGTGAGCCGTAGAACTGAATATGATCGGGGAACGTTTGAATTCTCGCTGCTTCTCGAACGCTAATGATCCGATCCTCCGAAGGATGAATATAGCTCCCCCAATGCGGATCACACTTCGTTAGAATGGTGCTCGCGATACCTTCAGGGTGAAGTCTACCGTATCTCTTTGTATGGTCGGAGCGCCTCGCGCGCTTCATACCTGCTGGTAGGAGATCGAACGGGATATCTCGCCATGAGCCGCCGGGAGGAATGTGAGGTAGGCGTGCCAAGTTGGCCGGCCCTAAGCCAGCTGACTGATGATTTTCCGGCTTCCGAGAGAGCCTGCGCACATGACTCTGGAAAGCGTTCTGTGGAGCCGTGGCATAAACGAGAGCGTCATCCGAAACGGCAGCGGGGAGATCCCCAATCGCCTCTTGAACTGTCAAGAATTCTCGCTCTGCACTCGCCCGAACGTCATCATCGCTCATGACTAGGGATACGCCATCAAGCGACTTCGTGAAGTTAGCTCGGCCTTTAGCGTAGTGTGATGGCAACGGAAACATGTGGTGAGGATCGATACCTAGACGGTTGCCCAAAAAGATTGTCCGCCACCTCATCTGTGGGACACCGTAGTGCGGTGCATAAAGAATGCGTACCGCAGCATCATACCCCAGATTTTCGAGCGCCTTCAAAATCTCCTTAACAGTCTGCCCTTTTTCGTATGAGACCATGCCTGGGACGTTCTCAATGAGCACTGCGGCAGGCTCAAACTCCTCAACGAACCGCAAATAGTCGCGAAAAAGATGATTGCGCTCATCATCTGTCGAGCGGACCGGAGCATTCACACTGAAGCCCTGACACGGAGGACCGCCGGCCAAGAGCGCGAGATCGCCTTTCTCAAGTTGGAGCACGCGCCTGACCGATCCTGCATCTACTTTGCGAATATCGCCTCTCTCCACAAAAGCGTCTGGATGACCCTTCTCCAAAGTTGTCGAGTAGATGGGGGAGACTTCGTTAGCGTATAGGCAGGTGAACCCAGCTTCTTCCAAGCCGATGGAGATGCCGCCTGCTCCGGCGAATAGATCGATGCAATAAAGATGGTCCATCGGTGCTCCATATCGGATTTCTGACGTGTGAGACAAAGTTCGGCGCCCTCATGTCGTGGAAAACTGATGGGGGAAACGTCTGGAACAGATATGGAACAAATGTCAAGGTACACCTACAGCGGATCAATGAACGTGGATTATCGCAAAGGATGAACCAGAGCCTTCCACCCCAGCTTTCCCGAGAAGCATACGTTCACATGTGCGTGGCTTATCCGGCCCTTTTATCGATCTTTGAAGAGCTTGGACCTCCTGAAGTTATAAAGCGCTCGAGCCAGCCTCTTCCGGTGAGTGTTGTTAAGATCGTCGTCGGGCAAATGCTATCCGGTGCTGCTGCTGCGACCATCTACCGCCGTTTGGAGAAGCTCTATCTAGAAGAGGGCATCGAGGGGCCACATTTGCTCAAGGACAAAAGTCTGCGATCAGCCGGACTAAGCACCGCGAAAACCAAGGCTATCAGAGGATTTGCCGATGCTCATGCGAGAGAGCCCGAGCGCTTTGAGGCTTGGAAGCGATGTTCCTACGATGAACTGAAGAAAGATGCCACGAGACTATGGGGGCTGTCGTCTTGGTCCGCATCCATCCTCGCACTTTCGCACTTCGGAATGACCGATGTTTGGCCGAGCGAGGATGGGAGCATTCAAAGAGCGGTCAGAATAATTCGGCAATCGATTGAACCCGAATTCCAAGCCGATAAGGCCGCGCCCTATCGCACCTATCTAGCCAAGATGTTGTGGGCGGCCTTAGACAATTCCTTGCTCACCGATCAGCCTCGCAACCGTTAACCGGGTCGAACTAGTATGTATCTGCTCTATTGCGACGAATCCAACATGGAAGAAAGAGCTGGTGATTTTCTTCTTTACGCCGGGGTATCCATTCCACCCGAAAATGCCAGAGCGCTAGCCCGTGAAATCGAGGAGGTACGGGAGCGAGCAGGGGTGCCTCGCGATTTCCTACTAAAGTTTAATCCTGTACCGCCAGAACTTGGACACGCAGATTTCATCGCACTCAAGCAAGCGATCTTAAAGAAAGCTGCCGAGCATGGCGCGAGGCTTTTTGCATACGTGGTGCTTCACGATATCGCGAAAACAACAGGCTTGCATGAGGCCCGCCGAAACGGCGTGAATGCCGTGCTGTATCACTTTGATTGCTACCTCAATCGAAAGAGTGGGACGGGACTCGCTTTGCTCGACCGCTTCACTGACGAAGGGAATTTGATCGATGGGCATCTGAGGGAGAAAGTGGCCATCGGGATAACCGGTCTACCCTATTCAAAGGAGAAGCGATTGGGGAATCTGATTGGTGTCCACTACTCAGCCATCGGCCAATCTCATTTCTGCTCCCTCGTCGATATTGTCGTGGGGTCACTGCGCTTTGCTATCAATGTCCACACGCGAGAACAGGCCAAGCTCGCGAAGTCGGCTGGCATCATATTGACACTACTCAGTCCTCTATTTTTCCGTGAAGAGGGAGATTTTGCGAGCGAAAAAGTTTCAGAGATTGGATTTCAGTTCAGCCCCAAGAGCGTGCGTTACGAGCCCTATCGCGAAAAGTACCTTGGCTTGCACGCTTTCCTCGCAGAGAATGGCATTGTTTCGGACCAATCTATTTAGCTTCGACGCTTCGATTTTCCGCATCGCTGCGGCTTTCGTTGTGACCAATCAGCAATCAATTTAAGGTCAGTGACCTTTCCGCTTCTGCCCCGTCAGACCTACCCTGCGCGCCCGACTGCCGAACGTGGTATGATGTCCACCGAATGCACCTGAAGGGCGCAGAGATCGGTTGGGCAGCTACCGGGTTCGAGCGATAATGGGCCCGACCGGGAGTGCCGGATGGGTCTCGTCGTCACAGGCTGCTGAGGTAGCGGTTGAACCGGCGCCTACTGTCGCGCCGGTCCTCGCGCTCCTCCCTGGTCATCCGCAGCTCCGGGTCGCGCCGCAGCGGGATGCCGTCGTAGGGGCGGTCGGCGCCCGGCTCCTCGCCGGGCCAGACCTCCTCCCGCGCCCATACCGACATGAGGTGCGCGTGCGAGAAGCGGGAGCGAACGCGTCGCTCGTAGCCCAGCCTGTGCAGCCAGCCGACGACCGTCACGTACTCCTCTGTGGTGAATTCGTTCGGGTCGCCGCCGAGCAGACCGTAGACCGTGACCGGGAAGACCAGCGGGCGACCGTGGAGGAGGTCCCGAAGGCCCCCCTCTTGCTCCGCGGTCATGCGCTTAGCGCGCGATTGGCGCGCGTCCGGTCGGGCCAGGTGGCATTGCCGGACTTGCCGACCGGCAGGCCCTGGACGGCGACGGGGTCGATGCCCGCGCCAACCGGCACGGCGGACCAAGCACCGATGCCGGGCGCGCCGATCATCGCTGCGGCCGATGCCCGTGCGGCCTCCTCGTCGGCGCCCTCCGCGAGCACGAAGCCGATGCCGTCTGCGCGGCGGTCGGCGTGGTTGGCGGGATGGAAAATGAATACGGCCATGGCCTAGTTTCCTTTCGTCGGTGTGTCGGGCTGTATGGGGTTCACTCGGTCGGCTCGGATGCCGGTGCGCGGCGAGCCTTCAGACCCGCGACGATCCGGTCCTCGCCAGTCGCGGTGGCGGCGGGTGCATCGTCAGCGTCTTCTTCGTCGTCGGGGGCAGGGTCGCCGTAGGCGCCGATCTCGGCCTCGCGCTTCTTGAGCATGGCGATCTGGAGGGCGCGGTGCGGGCTGCCCTTCCCCGTCTCGAAATCCTGGTCGGCCTGCAACGCCTCCAGGACGCGCCGCTCCGCCTCGACCAAGGCCTGACTGAGCTCGCGGTGCTGCTCGCCGAACATCACGTCGGCCAGCTCGCCCGCGTTGAACGGGCGCTCGTCGCGCTTCATGCCGTGAACCCGACCGCACAGCGCGGCGGCCAACTCCTTATCGCGGGTCGCTGCCGCCAGCTCAGCGAGGCTCGCCAGCTCGACGGGCCCGGAATGCTCGATCTGGGACTGGATGCGGCTGCGGCGCTCGTCGCCCAGGGTGTCGCGCATCAGCATCTGCATCGGGGAGCGGTAGTGCGCCTCTGCGGACTTAATGCGGTCAGCCAGGGCGGACAGCTCGCGGGTCAGGGCCAGCCGCGCGTCCTTGCTCTGACGGGCCAATTCGTTGCGGTGGCCGGCGAGCGCCTTGGTCACCATCGAGTCGCGGTCGCGCTTGTTGATCCCGTCGAGCGAGCTCTCAAGCTGCTGACGGCGGCGCGTCAGGTCCGAGTGGGCCTTGCGAACCATGTTGTCGTGCTGGTTGCGGTTGTGATGGATTTTGGCGAGGGCGGCGCGGATGTCGTTGTCGGTCATCCAGGCGGCTCCAAGGTTCGCCTTCGTCTTGCTGGGATTGGGCATGGTGTTCCTTTCCGTCGAGGTTCAGGCGTCGCGCCCGAAGCTGAACGTTTCGACCATGCCCAGGCGCAGCCCAGACGAACGGCCCGCCACCTGCGGACCCGGTCGAAGCGCAGTCGCTTCGAACTCGACACGAGATGACGGATGCGCGGGTCGGTCAGCGTTTCGGACCAGCAAACGGTGCCCGCCGCGGTTTTCAGGAGACGCCGCGGCGGGCAAGCCATTGGGCGGGAGTGCAAACCGCCCGATGGCCTTTCCTATTTGCAGTTAGGCGGCTTCGCTCTCATCGAAGCCGCGGTTGTGGTCGATCAGGTCCTGAAGCCTGACGAGCATTTCCTTCAAGCGGACATCATCAAAGCGGGCATAGAGCGCATTGACGACGCAATCCTCCGACGCTCCGCTCAATGCCTGTTCGAGCTGCGCCTCCTTGCCGAGCTGCCCCGCAGCCGCGCGGCGCGCCATGGTGCGGCTACGCGCCGCTTCGACGGGGTCCTCGGCGCGCTCCATGCCGAGCGTCTCCTCCGCGTACCGCCGGACGGTCTCGTCGTGGACCCCCGGCACGTTGTCGATCAGCCAATGGATGGTCATCTCCGGCACGAAGTGGAGCACCTGCAGCGCCCTGTTGAAAGCGATTGCGGCAGCCAAGAGGCTCTCCGGCACCTCCTCTTCGTCGAGGTCGCTATCGTACTCCGGAACCCCGGCGTCGATATAGAGGGTGATGAACCGCCTCGCGTTCGATGCCTCAAGCTCATCGTAGGTGATCGCGACGCTTCCGCTCTGCGGGCTGCTCGCCAGGGTAATTCCGTTGCTCTTCATCTTGCCATTCCTTTCAGTTTCTGCGATCAGCATCAGAGTGATGACAACCGGTGAGGGCAGCTAAGTGATGACATCTGATGCGTCAAGCAGCAAAATGCAGAAGCGAATAACTATCAGCATGCGCGGTGACCAATATGCCGGGCTGGAGGAGGTCGCGGAGGACCTCGGCGTCAACGTGTCCGAAGCGGCGCGAGAGGCGATAAACACCTTCTTGCTGAAGGAGCATTGGGGGCAGACTGTCGGGAAACTCGCCGAGGCGGAGATTCGGAACGGGCACACGAACGAGGAGGTGCTCGAGCGGGTGCTCGCCAAGTTCCCGCACGCTCAAACCACGCGCGATTCTATTGCTTGGTATCGGTCGCGGCTTCGTCGCGATGACCCGGAAGTGATGACCGACAGGGAGGCGCGAGTCCGCAAAGAGGTTTGAGCGGTGCCCGGCGCGGTGCTCGGAATGGCGCAGAGGCGCTAAGCCATTGCGGGTAAGCGCCATCCCTTTGCCAGCCGCGCTGATCCCTAATCAGTGCGTGCCAGGAGAGTACAGTTGAACGGCCGATTTTCACCCTACGTCATCAAGGCACTCGTCGATGTGATAAGTGGAGGCGCGGGCAATGATATGGCGCCGCCAATCGGGGTCTATCGCTCCGGTCCGAAGATCGAACATTTCTTCCTCGACTGCGGCTTCGACATGCGCATCGGCTCACAGTCTCGCATCCCGGCCACGATCGACGCGCTTCGCCAGATGGCAGCAGGGCCCGACGGCGACGAACTCGTCAAGAGAGCCATCCTCAAGGTGTGCGATCCGAGGGAGTATCTGAGCGAACCGGAGAAGGCTGCGGCCGTCCGGGAACATTTGAACAGAGCACTAGAGGCCGACGGTCTCGCGGTGACGGTGGTGGGAGGCAAGGCGCATCTGACCGGTCGACAGGGAAGCGGCGTGATCGTCGAGCCCTTCATCAGCAAAGTGGCGGTCTTGGACTTCGACACCGTCCAGGTGGAGGTCGCGCGGGCTATCGAGAACGCAGCTGAAGACCCGGAGGATTGCGTCACGGCCGCCTGCTCCCTGGTCGAGGCGGTATGTCGCTCGATCCTGACAGAGATGAGCCTTCCCCTGCCCGCCAGGAAGGACATCGACGGGCTACTGAAGGCAGTCCAGGAGCCTTTGGGCCTCTCGCCCGGCCGGACAGACTTGCCTCCAGAGATTGAGCAGGACGTACGGCAGGTTCTGGGCGGTCTCACGTCCACGCTCAAGGGGGTCGGTGCACTCCGGACCCACGGCGGGGACGCACACGGGCGGGAGAAGGGCTTCCGCCGGATGGACGCTCGCATCGCCCGTCTCGCTCTCAACGCCGCGAGTACGATAGCCCTGTTCCTGATCGAGACCTGGGAGCGAAAGGAGAACCGCGGACTGCCTCAACACGGGGACGGCGGTGCTCAGGCCGGTGCTTAGGCCATAGCAAAAAGGCCAAGGCTCTGAAACGGCTTGGCTTCTACCGCCCTCGCCAACCTATACGGTGTCAGTCGGTCAGTTGCTTGCGGATCACCCAGTCCTGAGTATGCATTGACGAGGTGATACCGGAACCCGGTTCGTTTGGCTTCGATCTAGACATCTTGAAGCGCCGCCCATCCCAGAGCTCCAGGGTCGCGCTCTCGCCATCGGCCTTCTCAACCTTAGAAGTGACCCATTTGTCGTTGAGCTCGATCGGCATTTCATGGTCACCAATCAATCGGCCAGGCGGATCGCCTCCCATCTGCATGTGCTCCATAATGCACAGACGGGTTCCAACCTCAATCTCGGTAAATGCGGTTCGTGCTTCCCAGATCATACGGCCTCCAAAGGCTGATTATCTGGTGATGATGAACCGCTCTTGCAATCAACGCCCCGGCTTGACCAGCCGCAGCCCCTCGATGCCCGGCGACCCCTCATGCGGGCGACTGGCGCGCCTCGCGCTCTCGGCCCGGTCTGCCTGCTCGTCTGTGACCTCGACCGGTGCCTCCCGGAACTGCTTCTGTTGATCCTCTGCGCGAGCCATCCAAGTGTCGAGGCTCTCCATGCCGGGGACGACCAGGACGCCGCCGCCCTGCACTACCTGGCCCTTGCCGTCGTCGCGGTCGCGCCAGCCGTACTGGCTCTTGCCCAAGAAGATGGCAGCCACGGTGTCGCCCGATTTCGCCATGCCCATCAGGATGTCGCGCAGCTCCGCCTCCTCGGCGTCCTTGCGGGCCTCGACCGCGTCCATCAGCGCCTCGCTGCCGTCCACGATCCGCTTGAGCGTCTTCACTGTAGTGCCGAGGGCGCGAGCGATCTGGTGGCGCGGGTAGCCCTCCGACAGCGCGGCGGCGATCGCGTCGAGCGCCTCGGGGGTCGGCTGGCCGCCGTCGAAGGGGATGGGATTTAGGGGCGGACGCGGCGCCGCCTCGTCCAGCGGGTCGGCCATCGCCGCCGCCCTCTCCCGCCTCGCTCGCTTCTTGGGTGATCCTGCCATGCGCGGGCACATGCCGCGCGGGCGTGGGCGCGAGACACCAGTGGTTTAATTCTCGATCTTCGAGACCGAGCTCAGGATGGAGGCCAAAGTCATCTGCATCCAGCCGATATCCAGCTTGTCGACCTCGACCATTCGTTCGGAGTTGTCTCCAAGTTCAAAGGGCGACTGCGTCTCCGGCTTCAACGATAAACCTCCGACGTTCGCTCGCAAGGTTATCGAGAGAACGCCGAAACCCATAATATTAACGGCGATCACTTGGGTCTTGTCAGACCGATCCATGGGGTAGACGTCAATATAATCTGATCCCCTGGCGAGATCCTCAATCAAAGCCACTGCCTCTTTAAGAAGCGGGCCAATTACTTTTTCTGCTCTCACCTCTTCGGCTCGCTGTGCGTCCAACATTACAGCAATGCGATAAGTTTCTTCTTCAAAGGTCGCCATAGAAAGTCCTCGGGGTTGACATCTGGATACCACTGGTAATTTACTGAGGGGGGAGTGGGGGGATTGCTCTGTATCCAATGCGGTGCTCATACAGAAGTGGAAATGCCAAATTGTTGAATTCGTACGCATTCACGCAGTCTACTTTCTGACACTCGATCAGTGGGCCGCGCACGCGTGCGCACGTGTGCGGGCATAATGCACGCGTGCGCGCCTTTTGCGATCGGACAGAGGATGGGTGGCAGGTCGATCGGCTGACCAGAGGGTGTCCGACACGCCAGTCGCGGCGCTCCCATGAACCTCATCAGTTCCATCGGTTCCGATCAGTTCCGGATCAGTTCCGACCAAGCCGAACCGATGAAGCTATGTGCATAAGGGCCCATAAAAGGCCCTATGCGCACAGCGTTCATGTCATTAGTTCTTCAGTTCCAATACTTAAAGGCGGAACTGATGAATGCGCCCGAAAACGGCAGGGAGTGGTAGCCTGTCCCACCAAGCAAGCACCTCCGATCCGGGACGCGTGGAGTGCTCCATCAGTTCCATTAGTTCCGTATCGCCCTCGCGCCAGAGGGGCGGTCGCTCGGATTGGCGCCAATGCCGCAAGGGACTGGACGCCCTGGGGCGAGGACATTGGAGCATTGAAACACTGGTTCAGCCTGCGAGCCGAGAAGGCCTAGGCCGGTCGAAGACGCCCGCGACGCGGCTGAAAGGACCAACGATGCAAGACGAGTACCTCACCACCCGACAGGCAGCCCAGTACCTCGGCTCCACGATCAACAGCCTGACCAGCATGCGCTCGTCCGACCGTGGCGGCCCACCCTGGTCGCGATCGGAGGACACCTGGCGCGTCCGCTACAGCAGAGCGGACCTGGACGACTATATTGCGAACCGCTCGCCGTATGACAGCGCTCGGGCCCACGCTGCTGCGCTCGCGCGGGACGCAGAACGGAAAGAGCCCCACCGGCGATGACGCCGATGGGGCCCAACCGGCCTCGACCGCAGACGGGGTGCTTGGGAATGGGAATGGGACCAAGCGAGACAGACGACAAGACCCAATGGCAAGTTAGGATTTCAAGTGTCTGACGAGAACGAGACTACCGCCGCCGCTGGCGCCAAGGGGCCAGCATTCGAGTTCGAGCCCGGCGAGCTGGCCAAGCTGGCCGACACCGGATTCGAACTGATCCGGCTCCACTCCCCCGACGCCCTAGACCCGCACGGCCGCCCGATCGGCAAGGCGCCGTTCAAGGGCTGGCGCGATGAGCCGGCGATGGAAGTCGATGAGGCGATCCGGCACCTCGCCGCGCAGAACGTCGGCGTGCGACTGCGCGACGGAGACCTGGTGGTCGACGTCGACCCGCGCAACTTCGCCGAGGGGGACGATCCGCTCCGCCGCCTTCAGGAAGACCTGGGCGTGTCGTTCGACGCCTACCCTACCGTCGAGACGGGCAGCGGCGGCAAGCACGTCTACATGAAGATGCCCGCCGGGACGCTCGTGCTGGACACTCTGGAGGCCTACCCCGGCGTCGAGTTCAAGGCCCACGGTCGCCAGGTCGTGGCGCCCGGCAGCAGCCACCCGGACACCCGCAAGCCCTACCGCCTCGTGTCCGCCAGCTTCACAGACGTGCCGGAGGCGCCAGAGACGTTCGTGAACGCGATCCTGCGGCCCGTGAGGGCCTCGGCGGACGGCGGCGGCGGCTATTCGCCGGAGTGGCTGTCGAGAGCCCTGGAGCTGCTCGACGTATCCGACTTCCGCGAGCACGGCCCCTGGCTGGAGCTCATGATGGCCTGTCACCACGCGACCGCGGGCGAAGGCCGGGACGAGTTCGTCGAGTGGTCGATTTCGGACCCCGCATATGCCGAACACGGCGATGTGGTCGGTCGCCGCTGGGACAGCCTCCACACCGACAAGGGCGGTCGCGTGGTGACAGTGCTGACGCTCTTCAGGGAGCTGAACAAGGCGGGCGCCGGGAAGCTCGTCAGCCTCGAGCCGGACACGGCGGGCGCGGTCGAGGATTTTCACGAAGACCTGTTCGGGGCCTCAGCTGAAGACGGAGATGAGCGCGAAGTGCTGTCCTTGGAGGACTTCGTGGGCTCCACCGAGTTCGTCGTCGACGGCTTCCTGCCGGTCGGCGTCGGAGTCATCGCTGGCGCCTGGGGTGCAGGCAAGACCATCAACCTCATCCCGCTTCTCGCTACCGCGGCTCACGTGACGCCGAAGGACTGGACCGTCCGGCACGCCGAGCTCCGTCGCCACGTAGTGTTCGTCGGCGAGGACATGGGGCAGGTGAAGAGCGCGATCGGCGCACTCTCGAGCAACCCGGGCGCGGCATCGCTTCCCGAGATCTTGAAGTGGGTGCACTACTTCCCAGCCAAGCGCTTAACACCGGAGGCCCTGGCCGCCCGCGTCAAGAAGCTGGGCGATCGCTTCACTTACGAGAATGAGCACGGCTTCAAGATACGCCCGATCGTGGTGCTCGACACCGCCAACGCCAACTGCGAGCTCGAGAGCGAGAACGACAGCCGCGCGGTCGGGCAGATGATGTCCGCGCTCAAGGCCTCAGGCGTGCCCACGATCATCGTCGGGCACGTCGCGAAGGCGATCACCCGCTCGGAGTTTGCCGCGCACAGCTTCCGCGGGTCCGGCGCGTTCGAAGCGGACGCGGACTTTACCGCCTACCTGCTCCACGACGAGACGACTGACGACCGCTACCTCGGCGTCCACAAGGTCAGGTTCGCGCCCGATTTTCGAGAGGTTGCCTTCGGCACCCACAGCAAGACCGTGGCGGTCCCTGTCGAGTGGGACCCGAGCAAGAGGCAGGAGCGGACGATCTTGAACGGCATCCCGGCTATCAGCAGCCAAGCCGACAGGAAGGTGCGGGCTGCCGTCCGCAAGCTAGAGGGAAAAGAGAAGCGCGTCGACGATGCGGTGACGGCCTTGCTGCAGAGCGGCGAGCACCCGACCGTCAAGGCGGTGAAGGAGCATCTCGGGGGGAACAACCAAGAGACGGGGCGGATCATCAACGACCTCTGCGATCGAGGACACTTGGTGAAGTTTGAGGCCAAGGATGACTTGGAGAAGGAGCAGCGCCAGGCGCTTCACCTGCACCACAATTCGCAGCTGCTCCTCCCGCAAGATGTTCTGTTGGAGACGTACGTCAGCAAGCGCCTAGGCAAGCTGCCGTTCGATGACTTCGGTATGGATGAGGTCGACCCGCTCGACGAGGCGGCGACCTGAGCTAAACGGCTGCCTCTTCTCAGCGCCCGCCGGTTCGCACGAAGCGATCCAGGTCGTCCGCGTGGTAGCGCACCAGTCGCTCTTGCATGATGTGGTAGGCCGGACCGATCCCAGCGGCCCGCCAGTTCTTCAACGTGCCTGCGGTGGAACCGAGATACGCGGCGGCGCCGCTCGTATCGAGCCAAGGGCTCACTGGCCTGCTCGTCTCTTCGCGAATCACCTTGCGGATGGCGTCTATTGTCAGTTCGGTCACTCGGCTTCCTCCATCTGAGAGGAGCGCCAAGTGACCGAGAATGACCGTAGCTAGGACCATCACTCGGGAGCGGGCAGCGCGGGCGTGAAGCCCATCGGGTCCACCACGCGGCCGTCGGAAGTCTCGGTGAAGCCTGAATGAGCTGCCGCGAAGACCAGGTCTTCGAGCGCCTGAGCATGATTCCTCAGGTGCTCGACGAGATGCTCCGCGTGTACATAACCGCCGGACGCGCCGGGCAGCTTCTGGCCGAGCAGCAGCGCGCTCTCGGCGTAGCCAACGCCCGCCTGGATGTAGAGCGTGCGGGCGTGGTGGCGGTACTCGTGCGGGCTTGGCAAGCCTCGCTCCTTCGGCTCCTCGATGTGCCCGCTGCGGCTGGTCGGCGAAGGCCAGAGCCACTCGCTATTGAGAGGCCGGTCCGCCTCCATCCGGGCGTGGAGCACCTTGGACAGCCGCCACCCGATCGGAAGGCTGAGCGGGTCGTCGCTCGTCTTCATGTGCGTCAGCGTCAGGACCCCGCCCTCGGCGTCCACGTCCTCCCTGCGCACGTTCAGGATCGAGGACCGGCGGGCTCCGGTCAAGAGCATCGCAACGTGGAGGTCGCGCCTGGCAGGGGTCAGCGCCGTGACCTTGCCCCACCACTCCCTCAGGTCCAGCGGCGCCACCTTGCGCCTGCGGGTGGTCGGCACCCGCAGCGCGGCCACGGGGTTGCCCTCGAGGCTCTCGTCGATCCGCATGGCCGTGTTGATGACCGCCCTGAGCGTCCGCATGACCGAGGCGGCTGTCGGCTCCCCGTGCTTCCGCTTCAGGTCGGCGAACATGTCACGGACCATCTGGCGGGAGATGTCGGCCACGGCCTTATTGCGCCAGTTCTTCAGGTAGTGGTCCAGGTGGTAGCGGTAGCCCTCGACCGTCCGCGGCCTCCGCTGCTTCTCCTCCAGGTGGGCTTCAAGCGCGCCGGAGAGGGTGATGCCCGTCTCGTCCGGGCCGTCGGTCGGGTCCACCCCGCTTTGTATCTGGCTCATCAGCACGCGAGCGCGGTTGCGGGCGTCCCTGAGCCCGATCCTGTCGACCCGGTCGATCTTGACCCGCACCGTGCGGACGTGGCGGCCGTTCCGCCTCACGTCCCCCTGCACGGCATAGGACTTGGTGGTCTTGTGGCAGATGACCATCAGGCCCTTCACCTCGGTGTCCCTGTGGATGCCGGACCCGAGTGCAAGGTCTCGGATGCGGGCTTCGGTCAGCTTCGTCACGGCCATAGCGACATTCTCCTTCGAGTACCGCGCCAGGCACCGAGCGGCTACCACCCTTGGCTGCCCTCCGCTGACGCTGATTGACTGGAATGTCGCGGTTTTACTGACTCGCGAGCGCCTAACTGACCATGATTGACCCCCGTTGACCCCGCTGTGCCGCACTCTTAATCAGCGGGTCCTTGGTTCGAGCCCAAGTGCGTCCACCATTTTTTCAAGCACTTACGGATGATCGGGCAACAGGTGCGTTCACGTGGGTCCCAATGGGGTCACAGAGTAATCCTATTGTTCAAGTGCCGCGTTGGTTCCATAGCAGGGCGACACACATTTCAGCGGGTGACAGCAGTCCGGTTAGCCAACCAATCCCTTATCGGGTCAGTTTGATGGCTTGCAAAGCTCTGAGATGCCGCATTTAACTCGCGGAGTGCATCTGATATCGATCGGTACCGATGCTTGCCCTCTGGATCACCCTCAAGTCTATTGGATATTCCCGATCTTATGTTCAATTTGTCTCGATCGCCCAAGCTAGAAGGATGCTGAACAAACAGCATTCGTATCGCCAATCGACGGAAGCGAAGGTCATCGAATGATTGAGCAACCACAGATTTCTGTGAGAATGAGGATCTATGAAATTGGGTCATCAGATTAGCATCGTGGGGAGTTGCAAAATCTTCGAAAATCATCTCCTCCAGCTGAGCTTCCTCTCCCGTCTGCGCAGTTTCGAGAGGTTCCATAAGCTCGGCAAGTGCCAGACAATGTTCGGGATTGCTCGATAAGAAAGCGGCTTGCTCGAGTTCTTCTGTCGAAGGTGCAAGATGAGAGAGGAGTTGGATTTCCTGCGAAGTCAGCAAAACCGGTGCCTTGTTAAGCGGTATTCGCCGAAGCGCCTTGCGCATCTTAGTCGAATTGTCCTTAGACGGCTTTCCCGCACCAGCCCAGTCGAACTCCAAACGGGCCAATATAGCATGTGACTGTCGGCTCAACGCTCGGTCAATACGCATAAAACTAGCAAATGTGGAGGTCGCACCATGATCGAGGAAAAAGATCGGCGACTCAGGTGCAAGTAGGCTGGTAACGGATGCCTTCGATGTGCGTGATGCGAGCGGCTCCCAAAGCTCTGGCAAGCCTGTCTTCAATTTCTTGGCAAGAAATAGCGTGGCCTCGACATCGCCCAGCGCGTCGTGAGCGTGATGGGCAGTAAAGCCGTTTGCCGGAGCGAGGGCGTCGAGTTTGAAACTCGCTTTGCCGGTTTCGCGACGCGGAACTGTGAAGAACCCGGGACGAAGTAAACTGGCTGCTCGAATCAAAGGCAATAGGTCGAAGCGGGAGTTCCCTCCGGTCACCGTTACGTAAGGTGGCAGGAGCGCTTGCCAAAAGGCACGCTGGAGAAGTGGTTCGTCGAAGCGCATTGAGTTGTAGCCAACAAAGATGGCAGCCCCCCATTGCTCAAGCCGCTTCGCGACATTTTGCATCATGGTGAAAAAGTCTGGAAGCGACGGGTCATCGAGCAGCCTCACGTTAGTTGAGGTAACGAGGAGCGCACTCGGTGATGGCACCACCCAGGGAAGGAGGCGGCAGCGGCATTCGATCCGGTCACGCTCGATCAGATTCTCGTCGACGAGAACCGCCCCGAATTGCAAGATTTGATCGAATACGACGTCAGTACCCGTGGTTTCCAGATCATAGAATATATACATCGTCGGGTCCGTTATACCGTAGTTGCCTTGCCATGTGGTGACGGACTCGAGTTCCCCGGTTCATATCTCTTCAGTCTTGGCCTCGAGGTCTGGTTTGAAGTACTCAAAACCAGGTGGAAGGCTTTTGAAAGTCTTATTAGTCGGCTCGACCTGATGCGCTGCAAGTCCTGCCAGAGGAAGCTGCACAACTTGAGCATTGGGGAGAGATTGCCCCGCGTGGCGATAGATCAATCGTCGGAAAGGCTCGCGATATGGGCTTACCGCCAGAGAACCACCATATTGGCCACAGTTGCATACGATCACATTGCAGAAAAGCATACGTGAGAGGGCTTCCGCTAAATGATCGAAGGACGTTGTATCCCTGTTGTAGGCAAGGATGAACAGAGTCTGGACCTTATTGCGATACATGACGATACGGTCGAGATCCATGAAGTCATAGCAAATCGCGACCGCGAACTTGCCCAAATCACCGCTTTCAAAAATCCAAACTGTCGGATGGGGAAGAAAGGCAACGCTGGCGCCTGTAATCGCTTGAAGCTTCGCTTTTTCACCAGGCGCGGCACAGGTCTTTCCAACTCTGCGTATTTCCGTGCGCCTCGCGATCTGTTCTCCACGAAGCCGTCGCGGGACAATTACTATCGCTTCATTGGAAACGGTTGGCTCCGTTTCACCAGCCTCGATTCGATAGTCTAGGCCAGCGATGATGATCGCTTCGAGCTTTTCAGCCGCCCGCTTGAGGTTTGCTTCGAAACCGAGAGGAACTGAAAGCTCCGGGAAAAGAACTATATCGGGCAAGGTGTCGAGGCCCCGGAGCGACGCAAGGAAATGGCGAATTTCCTTTTTTGCGCGGCGCTCCTCAATCGCGGACATCCGGACACATTTCTGCCAGTTGCCCGACTTGTCATCGATCCACGCAGCGTCTGCATTTAACGATGTCTGGACAACCCCTATATTCAGGCGCTCATTAATCATCTTGACCTCCCTCATCGAGAGGATTCACGTCGGCCGCGCTAGCTGCAAAGTCGGTTAAACGGAAGGGTATGAGCTGACGCGGCTGATTTCTGGAAACTGCCAGTTGATTGTCCTCGAGAATCTTTTGAGTTTGACGGATGGCTTGGAGAAGTTCCGTAGGGCCGTAAACAAGCGGCGGATCGAATGTTGCGTCATTTGGATATTCGCCGTCCTTCCATCCAAACAGCCCTGGCTCGCGGGTAATGGCACGGGTTTCGGCTGGCCGGGCGCCAAGGCAGGCCTCTAGAATCAATGTCGTCGGAGAAGAGATCGCCAGAGCTTGAAACCAGCGAGCTTGCGGGAGCGGAAAGGCAAGCTCGTTGCCGCGAATGTTCCATATGCGCAAAGTGGAATGGTCGTTGCGCAGGATGCCCAGCAACAACCTCCCGACCGACATTATTCTTCGCTCAGCATCAGGAATTGGAATCCCGGCCCTGCTCGCGATCGTGTAACGGTAGTCATGAAGCGATGTCGCACTCTTTCGCAATTGCACGCGTTTATCTTGCCCAGACTTACCCTGTGCAAAATGCCGCCAATCATCCCAATTCACGCTAGTTGAGCCACGATTGCAGGGGAACTGGACGATCCAACTTCGCGGCAAAAGTACATTGTTGGGATGCAGGCGGTCGAGGTCCGTTTCGTTGCCGCCGGCGGTGGTAGAATCTTCGAGCAATTGTGCCACGATTTCGAGTGCGGTCCACTCGCCTCTGCGAGGATCAAATGGGCTGCAGAGTTGAATGCTCTTAGTCCATTCGAGAATTGTCACCCATTTGTTCGAAGGCTGCGTTAGTGAACGAGCTGCACGGGTGAAGGCGACCTTTCCCGTGCTAATAGCTGCCTCGCGCTTTGACGCGTCGCCTCCAATGACCTCGCTAATCCAAGCTGAATCATTCTCGGGAAGTGGGTCAGAGCTAAGAAGGTAGGTCCAACCGGCGACCGGTAGGTGCTCAGGATAGCGGCGAGCTGCTTGTAGGTCGATACGTTCCTCGAATGTGAAATCCGACGCCAGCGCCGACCAAGCAGCCGAAGGTTGGAGCCCATCGCTGAGGCGGTCCTCAGCAAGATGGGCCCATACTGCCGCGGTCCGTCCGGTTGCCTGCATCCATGTGTCGCTGGAAACACCCGGCGATGCTGCCACAAATTTCTGCGATAGCGCGGCAAACTTGTGTGCCAGTGCCTCATAATTCGGATGCCCCGCGAGCATCTCTGCAATCTGAATCAGCGCCACGCCGAATTCTTGCCGTCCGATTTTCTGAAACCATGTTTCACCAGCAGGCGGGATGTGGAACACATTTGTGTCCAGCGAGGCGACATTCTCAAGATGGCTCATGGCCGCTTCGATGTCAGATTGCAGAGAATCCAGCGCGAGTAGCCGCCGAGCTGTGGCCGGGAGGCCACCGGCAATAATTTGCAGGGAAAGTCCAACATAGTAGTCCGCCCATGCATGGCGGCCAGCGTCACGCGTTTCGGTCAGCCAATCCGCAATATCGCTGAGGCCATGATGTCCGGTTACTCTGCAATACTGATGGGCACGATAAAAAAGGCGAGCTTTTCCTGGATGTTCACGCAAGGATTGAAGTAATAATGCGAAACAACGTCGAAGCAGAGTTCTTTCATCATTCTCATGCCGTTGCATGCATTCTGCAAGGTGAGCCTCTTTTTGGGCGAGCTCTTCATCGTAAGCCTGCAGCTCGGCTTCAGTTGATCGCTTGGGTTTTGGTCGTCGCAATTTAAACAAGGCTACGTCCCGAGCTGCATTAACGAGCCCATCGGCCTCCTGAACTAAAACTGGAACGAGAGAGGCGATCTGACCGGCAGCAAATGCGGCGCGAGTATCAGGGCGTATTTCACGCTCTGGAATATCGGCGAGCAGCAGCCATTCGAGCATTTTTAGCCGTTCGTCGAGATCCTCATCGTCAAGAACATGGATATCGGTCGCTGCAATTGCCGAAACCTGTGCGAGTGTTTTGGTCAGTAGCTTGGTCGGGTTCTTACCATCTAGCCACGCGTCGGATGCCGCCTCGGAATAGGCATTGGCGTGCTCTTCCTTCAATTCGGCGAATGACTTTTCGGTCCTTAGTTGTTTGACCCAATGTCCGACGCTTGGCGGGTCATATTTTTCGTCATTGACTCTGGGCCCAACTTCCTGACAAATAAGCAATTTTTCGTACCAGAGTAGCCAGTCGCAGAGGACGTCAAAATCATAGGCGATGATTGTGTGGTCGTCGACGAAGCGAAAGTGTGCGACATCGTGACCGGATTCGAGCTTGTTCGCGACCATCCTGTCGACATGCAACATCGCTGCATTCGCTAGGAAGCCAGCGACGAATAGCCCGGTCGGTATGCCCTTGATGCTGCCTTTCGAGAATGGTGGTTCGACGTCATCAAGTGCTGAATGTGGCATCCCAGTATTATCAATTTGGAAGTTCAGCATGGACGCCACAAGACTCGCGATCCGTTTGTCATCCATCGCACCGGCATCGCTGAGCCCTCGCACTACCGCATCTATGCTAATAGTTGGATAGAACTGCTTTAGGTCGATCGAGGCATGGTAAAGATCATTCTTGGGCTTTTTGCCGACGGTCTGCTGCCAAAAGCCTGGTCTAAAATAAGCAAGATTTGCGTGCTGAGCGGAGATGGCGGCGAGATTATCCGGATCGTCCATTTCGTCAGACCGCAACTCTCTACGCAAAACCATCATGCGTGCTGTCAGGGCGATGTGTCGGCGGAATAGTGGCCAACTATGCTGGAATTTCCGATAAAACAATCCGCTAGCATGCCGATAGGGGCCAATTTCAAGTGTAGAATTGGACTTTTCGTCTTTCTCGTACCACGCGGGACGATAGAGCCGATTACCGTAACTCCAAGGTTCCATTTTTAGGTCAAGCTCTGGACCAAGCGCGTTCACAATCGCTATCCACGCTACTTGGTCCTCGATCGCCACATGATAGTACTGGCGATTTACCGCCTTCTCGTTCGTTAACTTTTTTGGTCGAGGCAGCGGGCGCAACTTCGTTAACCGATAGCTACCCTTTTCGAACTGCCGGCGAATTTCGAGGAGACGACGCTCAAGATCGATTTCGAATTCGGCAATTTCGCCAGTGTCAACAAATCCATCTGCCATTCGGTAGAGATTCTTGGCTTTACCCCAAGCATAATTGAGATTTTCTGGGGCTAGCAAACGTTCGTATATGCTCATATTCTGGTAGCCCCGCCTTGGAGATATTCATTGATATCTTTAGCGCCGCACGTAGGCGCTGACTTGCGTGTAGCGGCCACGCCAAAGCGTGCTAATTCCTTGCGGAGAGTCACCGCACGCCTTTCACCGGCTGCATCCCAATCAAGAAGTATATCAACCTGCCTTCTTCGCAATGCGGTAGCCTCATCTTTCGTTAGCCCAGCGGTGACGCCAATCAAACCGATGGCTTCGCATCCGAGTTGTGTTGCCGACAGGACGTCAATTGCGCCTTCGCAGATCGCGACACGCCTGATGTTATCATCGGCAAGGACATCTGAATTGTAAATCCGCCGCCGCCGATGGTTAAGGTTTCGCCAGCGCCCCCCTCTTAAATCTTCGTGTAGAATTCGTGCCTGGAAATAGACAATCCGCCCTCCCTCAAGATAGGGGAACAGTAGTGCGTTCTCTGGGAATATCGGTCGGTAGCGACCTCTTTTCGACGACTTGGTGAACAGGCCCGCGACTTCAATTCTCGTGAAGTCGAATTCAGCAGTCAGCTGATCAAAAATCTTCACACTAGGCATCTGGCCAATCGAGAAGCGTTCGATGATATCATCGGCCAACCCACGACCTTGCAGGTAATCTTTACCGTGCGTCTGAAGCGGTGCGAGTTCGAGTAGCGCCTGATAAAGCCTGTGATCCGGCGGCTCCTCCGCAGCCTCGGGTAGCCGTTGATGTTGTGGTGTCGTCGAGTTGGCAGAATGAGGCGTTCCTAGTTGAGTATCTCGCCTCCAACTCCGGTTAGCGAAACCGCTCTTCTCTGCCAGCCATCGCTTCGCTTCCAAGAACGAGATTCCATAGTAAATTTTCACGAGATCGATCGCACCGCCATGTTCGTTACAACCATAGCAGATCCAGCGACGACCATCTCTTTTCACTTCGAATGAGGGAGTGCTGTCTTCATGACCTTCAAAGGGACAGCGAGCCATGCCGCTCGCAGGGAGATTGATCCCAAGCAATGCGCCCACGGTTTGCACCGAGAGACCATTTAATCTGGCAGTATCTTCCCTTGCTCCCATGGGCTTTGTTTAGCGCGTCCAAAACCGAGAACAAAATTTTACATGCAGAAATACGCGTAACCCATTCCTCGCTGCTCGCCGCCTGCCTTTCAATCCGGCTTTTTTGCTGCCTCGTCTAATCCACGATGTTATGTCCAATCGAGAGTTCAGACTTCTCAAAATTAAGCTGGGAGAATGAGCATGGACTGGATCAAGGACATCATCATCCCTTTGGTTTCGGGGATCGGCGGCGCGATAGTGGGTGCAGCCACCAGCTACTTCGCGTCGAGCCGACTAGCAAAACGTGCCTCGAACGAGGTGCTTGAGCGGGACAAAGCCGCTCGCATGGACCAAGACAAGCGGGCTGCCCACCAAGTCTTTGTGAAGTTACACGCAATCGCGAACTCCTTGGGGAGCTTTCAAAAACAGACCTCGGAGATGGTGAAAAAGGCCGATCGCGATGGGAATGCCCACATGCCAATCTACCAGAGGCTGTCCCCATTTGCTGGTATTGAGCGCGAACCCTCGATCGAATTTTCTGCGGAAGAGTTGGCGATCTACATAGGCGCGAAGCGCGCAGATTATGCGGATGATCTAATGCTGCTCTCGCGACGCTACGCCGCTTGCCTCGCTAGCCTAGAGACCTTCGCCAAACTTAAGACAGAACTGCATTTCGAGACGGCACGCCTCGGTAGGACGACGCGCGATGCTGAGACGGGCGTTTCCACCACACACATGCATGTTCCAGCGGGAGTTGCTAACTACATCAAAGTTAAATCTGAAGAATTAAACCTCTTTACCACTCGAATGTGTCAGGTGCTTTCAGACTATTTTTCGTTCGCTCAGGATGTCGCCGAGCGATTTGAGGAAGCGACAAAGGAATTTCTCGACGGCCCGATTCCAGGTTTTCAAGCCATAGATGATGGCGACGTCACCCCTTCTGCATAGCGCACTTCAAGCAACGCCGCACGATTCTTCGTGCATCGCTAAACTTCTAATATCTCGAGCAGCTATTACTATCTGCCTTCCGCATCCGCTTGACATCCAACAGATTGAAACCCGCCCACGTGCCCTTGACCGTGACGCGTTTGCCGACGAGCTTCCGCGCCTTCGAGACCCATCAGGCATCAAGCTGCCAGACGCCTCCACCGGCCATCTCCAACGCGTAAAGAGCACATTTGACGGGCGCAGTATGCCCGTCTCAACGTGACGCGCTCCTCTCGGTACTGAACGGTACTACTAATTAGGCACGTCGGTAAGCTTTCCATCTGGCCCGAACGGAAGTCCAACCGATCTCGCGTTTGCGCCGAACATAGAACCTGTCGAATGCACCCACACAAGGCGTTGGCTACCATCGGCGTAGTCAATGACCTGATTGGGTTGCCCAAGCATCTCGATGACCTGCTGCTTGTTCATGCCGACTTGCAGATGATCGACAGCCGTAGCGTCATAGTCGGTGCCCATCGACACGCAGCCCGCACACATGAGTGCCGCACCAATCGCGAACTTCTTCAACATTTCCGGTGTCTCCCCGGAAGTCGATGGCGGTACGCCCCCGCTTTCGACTTCACGCCTTCCCTTGGTGATCGGGGAGTTAGTACACCGCACAAGTCGGCCCTGCGGCCTTTAGACCCGAGAGTCCTGGACATACGCCACAGGCTCCCCGACCATAAAGGCAAGGAGTGTGACGCTGTTACGGTCAGCATCTACCGCTTGTGCGGGGGTACTAATCCCCAATGCCGTGCGTGGCGGCATCACCAAGCTGTATGGGACAGGTGCCGCTCTCAGGCAATGGAAAGCTGTATAGTCGGGGTTTTGCCTGATCTTCGCCAGACTATTTCGTATAATCGCCCAGCATTAGCGACAAAGAGAGGCCATCATGGGCGGCATCAATTCCGGGCGGAAGCGCAGCGTCCATCGCGGCGCAGTCGAGCAGTTTCCCGTCATCGACATGCGCGTGCTGAAGCGCGCTGGGCTGTTGAAGCCCGATGAATGCACATATGACACGGTGCGATGGCGAAATCAGGACCTAGAGGTGCTTGAGGTGCGAATTTTCGTCGATTTGAGCGACGAGGACGACGCGTCGATACGCATTGCCGGGGATGTCGCTGACCAGCGAGCGGCCATCGAATGCGTCCCCTGCCCCTATGGCGGCTATCGCTGCTACTTCCTCTGTCCGCTGACTGGCACGCGATGCGAGCAGCTCTTTCTCGTTGATGGCGTATTTGCTTCGCGCAAGGCCCACAGGCTGACCTACGCCAGCCAGAGCGAGGATGACCTATCCCGCGCTCGCCGCAAGGTGCGCAAGCTGCACGGGCAGGTTGAGGGCGATACACGCTACGCCCGTCCACGAGGCCGGATACGACACACCAAGGTGCAGGACCTTAAGCAGGCTCAGCGAAACGCCCGTGAGCTTCACCAAGAACGGCTACGAGCGATCGTCGAGCATCTCCTGTAACCGACCTTGCATTTAGGTCGCTAGGGTGGCTGCCAACTTAGCCTGACCCACTAGCGGACAAACGCCCTTCCGTTCGTCCGCGCGATAAGAGCCCTTCGTCTTGCTGAAGGAGACATTTGCACCATATTTAGTTCTGTGAGTGAATTCTTCTCCATCCTTGCCACGCGCGAATGGGCACTCCTCATACTATTCGTCACTTTCCTTGCTTGGGCGAGTTGGAGGCCCAAGACACGTAAGGCGTTGGGCGAGGTCGTGCTTGCGTTCTGTAACCCTAAGATTCTCGGCGTGCTGGCGATCGCTGTCGCTTATATCTTTGCGCTACTTTATGGCCTTCATGCCATCGGGCTTTGGAAGGTTGGCGACACCGCCGCGACGCTATTCTGGATGATGACCTCGGCGTTGGTTTCGATCCTGAACTTTCAGAAGGCACAGATCGATCAGCGCTACTACCGCAAGGCAGTAGTTGAAGTCTTCTCGCTGACGACGCTTTTCATCTTCCTGACCGATATGGTCTCGTTAAGCCTTTGGTTCTGGTTGCTCGTTATACCCGTCATGACTCTGCTGCATTTGCTGTCTGCGACCGCGAAGCTGGACCCCGCGCACGCCGCCGTAGCCAAGCTGCTCGAATGGGTGAAGATTCTCGCAGGGCTGGTTCTCATCTATGTTGTAGTACGAGAGGCCATCGCTTCAAAGGACACGCTACTAACCTTGGAGACCCTACGTCTCTTCGCTCTGTCAGCCGTGCTGTCCGTCGCCTTCCTGCCCTTCATTGCTGTGCTGACCCTGTATGAACCCTACGAGCGCATCTTCGGCATCCTGCCGCTTCACATTCCCGATGCACGCCTACGGCGCGTTGCGCGATGGCGCGCCATCCTGACGTTTCGCACCGACACGAACTTTCTGGAGCGCTGGCGCAGGAGCGTGACGACTGAACCGCCGACGAATATGGAGGAGGTTAAAGCAAGTTTTGCCAAGCTCCGCACTCTCAAACAAAGGGAACGCAAGCCGCCAACCGTCGGCGAGCAGGACGGCTGGTCACCGCAATCAGCCATCCGGTTCCTCGAAGCCGAAGGGTTGGGTACGAACGATTACCACGAAGCCGCTTATGAGCCCGACGAATGGTGGGCCGCGTCCAGACTGACCCAGTTTGGTCAAGGGGCATTTCCGAACAACATAGCCTATTACGTCTACGGAACGGCGGAGATTGTCTCCCGCCTCAAGCTCAAGATGAACGTCAATAGCCCGGAAACATACGAAGCCTCGAAAGCACACTTTTCAAAGCACGCCCTTATACTAGCGGGCAAAGCCTTGAATGAGACATGGCAGACGAAGCTGGCCCCGATACTTGAGGAAGCCTCGCCATTCGAGCTGGTGGAGGACGGCGCACGCGTCACTCTTAAGCGCAACGGTTGGCAAGGTGGTCCTGGAGGGTATGACCTCACCTTTGAAATCTTGCGCGTTCCCGCCCCCTAGGCAAACCGTCTGCTTCCCAGTCAGGCCAGTCGCAAATGGAGTTTCAGGAGCCAAACAACCAGTATCAGTCGTCTGGTACCCAGTGGTGACCCAGCACACTCAGCAGATGGCATAACGACACGCAATCTCGCGGTCTTTCGCCCCCAGATAGGCTCATTCAATATCAGCGGGTCCTGACGGAAATCCGCCGTTTTTGCGGCCACAGCCGCTCTCAATTTTTGCGCCATCCACCCCGAGAGACGCAGAAATCTGGGAATTTCTGACCCATATCCTCACTGGGACCCCATCGGGACCCACGGCGCAAATTCGCTTCGTCTTGTGCCTCATCCCGATCGCAAATCGGCAATGCGGAATAGCCTCCTAGGATTTTTGGAAATCGACCCTGACACGGGCCAGAGCATGGCCTTATTAGGCTGATCGTCGAAGAAAAAAGGCGATCACCATGACCCATCCAGAACCGGCCGATTACGACCACCTCATGCGTCATGCACGCGCACGGTTTCCGGGGGCATCGATCACGATCACCCATACGGAAGACGAACGCATCCACATCGACGCGGATGGGGCTCGCTACACCTTCGATATCGGAAGCGACGACGACGAATATCTATTTGTCGGGCGGCTCGGCTCCTTCGCTATCCCGCTGATGGACTGGGACTGACCGTGCCGCTTCTCACCCCACTTCAAAAGGAATGATGCATGACGATACTGAAAACCAAAACGCCCGCTGCTCCGAAGGCAAAGGCGGACGCTAAACCGAAGACCATCGTGCTTGCTGATCTCTGCAAGGAATTGAAAATGAAGCCGCGCGAGGCGCGCATGCTGCTGCGGCTGGCCGTCAGCAAGAAGGAAGAGTACCCCGCCCTCACGGAGGCCCACGTAGCCCGTCAGCCGTGGCAATGGACCGCCGGGTCCGAGGCGCTCAGCGAGGCTAGGAAGGCGCTTACCACCTTGGTGGAATGAAGGACGCCGGGCCAAGTGCCCGGCATCCCACTTTTGGTTTTCATGTTTTCACGTTTTCAGCACCGGTGATCGATCACCGTGATCGCGAAGTCGCCCCCTCACATCAGCGGTGTGAAAACATGAAAAGGTGAAAAGGTGATCATTCGGGCGGTAGCGCCCAATACCACTTCTTGCCGTCACGCTGGGGCACGATGCCGAGTTCCTTTCGTGCCCGGTCCAGAGTCGATGCGCTGATGGCGTGGGCTTCAGCATTCCGCTTAAGCGGTCCAACCTCTTTCTGCCCATCGGCAAGCGCCTCCAGCAAGTAATCCCTCGCAACCTGCCGTTCGTCCTGCGCTGGTCCGCGCGCAGACGCATCGGACGACAGGAACTCGTCGGCATCGATTTTGATGAATTTATCGAAACTGATTTTCGGCTGCTCACCCTCCCGGCCATCGGCGTCACCCATGATAAACAGCATGGCATCGCCCCTCTCAAAGTTGGTCTTCAAGTGAAAGACTATGAAACCCCGCACATCGTCATTGCGCCGCGCCAGACCGAACTGGTTGCGAGAAATGCCAACGAAGTCGGTCGACCCCAGTCCCTTTTTCATCGCTTGTTCCTGCGGACCCTTGCCGAAATGGCGGACGCATATGATCGCACAGCGCCGCCTGTCGGCAATCTCAGCCAGACGTGACATGAACTCTCGAACCTGAATGTTACTGTTGCCATCAACGCCCGTCATGGTCGCCTGTATCGGGTCGATGAACACGAGACGTACTTGCTTCTCGGCAATTTCACCGTCCAACCAGTCTGTCATTTCCTTCGAGAGGTCGAATGGAGTCGTTTGAATGAACACACGCGACAGGTCCGCCCCGTTCGCCTTCAATCGCGGCTTTATGACCGCACCCTTCAGGTCTTCGAAATTCAGTAGGAAGCAATTTGCAGGCTTGATCTTCTCGCCGTTCGGTAAGGTCTGGCCGCGACTAATGCGTGCACAAAGCCACGCGCTGAACTGGCTCTTTCCGTCGCCCGGATCGCCGTCGAGCAAGCCAAGCGTGCCAAGGCAGATGTAGGGATACCAGAGAAACTCCAGCTTCTCCTCGGGGATCTCCGAAAAGGGGATCATTTTGGGCAAGGTCTTGGCCGGATAGCGGGATACACTACGCGCGATCTGCCGAATCTCGCGATCGGGCAGCGGCTTTTCGGACATGTCTTGGTTCAGCGCCTTGAGCGCCGCTAATACCGACTGTTGCGGCACCCCCTTCGAATGCAGATAGCCAGCAAACTGCGTCAGCGTGCTGTTGCGCATTCCGACCGGAATCGGCCCATCCCCGCCCGTTTCTGGTGGCTCGTCGCGCCGCTGTGTGATCGAAGCAATATTGTCGGGCAACTGCGCGAACGGCTCATCTTCCCATAAGGCATAGGTCCACCCCGATATATGCATCGAGCCGGGGCCGACCACGTAGCATCCCGGCCCGCTCTTCACGTCGAGCTTTTCGCGCGCACCGTTTCGCGAGGGCATGTCGCCGCTAAAGTAGAAGTGGAATCCCCGAGCTGTTTTGACCGTGAAAGTCGGTGGTGGTCTATAGCCAGATCGAAATTCAACCAACGACTGTTCACTATCGCAATCGATAACCGTTAGGTCCTCGGTCACCACACCATAGTTCATATCGGGATGTTGCCGATGCCATTTGCGGATCGACTTGAGCTTGGTGGTTGCATCTTCTGCCCATCCCGGCGCGAGCGCGAGTATCGGATGCTTACCGGCCTTTTCGCAATTCTTGCGGCCACATGTGCATCTACCATCGACAATGCCGTGGGTCGGCAGGACACGAATGCCCTGCCTTGCGAACCACTCCATATTGCCGAGAACCGAGGCTGGTCGGTCGAATGTCACGCGGATTTTGAAGGGCTTGTTCATTGCTCGCCCTCCTCATCGTCATCGACGGGAATTCCAGGTAGCGGCATCCGGAGGATTTCTCCCAATGTCGCTTGATAATCCTCTTGAGTGTCTGCCTCGAAGAAGAAGACACGCGTCTTACGACGACCGGTATACAGATCGTCATACTGGCGGGTGAAGCAATGGATCATCGGATTGCCTCCCGCTCAGCAGCCAGCTTGTCGAGGTGAGCGTCTACTTCGTCCTTCAACCACGCCACCGAATGGTCCCCGATCCGAACGCGCTTGGGCCAGCGTCCACCGGCCTCGAGGCGTAGAAGCGTACTGGGACTTTGCGTAACGCCAAGACGATGCAAATGCTCGCGCGTGTAAAACCGGCGGCGCACGCCCCGGTCAGTTGATTGGTCAGTCATTTTGAGTGTTCCTCATCAAGTTTCGTTGATGAGAATGGCCATTCTCGTGAGCCTAAATGGCGCTATTTGCGTCGATGCGCTAATCGTTGCTCTGGCAAAATTTTCACGCTTTGGCGGATTTCTTTGCCCGGAGCTTTATGTAATCCCGCAGATGCGGATCGACGGAGATCAAATCACCGCATATCACCTTACATGCTTTTCGGATTATAATGGGCGCTAACGAAACGTCATTCTTCCCGGTGTGGTGATCGCGAGCCACCGTTATCCCGGCTTCATCGCATGCAACGGCCAATTCGGAAACGAGTTCGAAGCGTATCTCAGCATTAATCGTCGATTTATCCGCAATGCGGTCTTCGAGGCAGTCGCCGAGCTCATCGGCATATCGATCGAGCTTCTCTAGAAGGCGTGCGAGTTCCGCCAATTCGGCTTCGGTCAGTTCACTCGGAAGCGTATCGGGTTTGCCTGAAAGCTTGGCAGGTTCCCGGAGGGTGGCAACTAGTTCAGTCAGCGATGGCTGCAGGTCATTGCGAAGCCAATCTAGCCGGACCTTCGGTGTGATACTTGGCCCTATCGAGAAGTTGGTCGGTGTGGTTTCAATTATCCTCAGAAAGCGCTGACCAATCGGTTCGAAGCTCCGTGTCAGATCGGCCACGGTTGCGTCATCCAAACCAGTGGCTTTGCTAAGATCCTGCTCAAATTGAGCGTCGAATAATTGATCAGAGTTCTTCAAGGTACCGCCCCCATTTCTCCAACGAATTGCGCTTTTCATTCATATAGTCGTGCCTGTTATAGACCGCCGCAACGCCCGAGATCACCCCGCTAATGTGGTTCAACACCTTTTCCGCGACATGCGGTTCTACACCAAGCCCAGCCATGCCTGAGGTTGCACTGCGCCGTAGGTCATGTAGATGCCAACCGGATGTACCCGACACCACGTGAAGGCGGCGCAGAGCCTTACTAAAGCTGCTGATGGGCGACACGCGAGTTGTGGTGAATACAAGGTCGCAATCGACGAACTGGGGTACTTCGTCGAGTAGCTTCATCGCATAGTTGCTGAGCGGGACGACATGCGGCTTGCCGTTCTTCGACCGCTCGGCGGGAATGGTCCATGTCCGCTTTTCCAGATCAAGTTCGGACCACCGCATGTTAGCTAGCTCTCCCCTCCGCTGCGCAGTCGCCAGCAGTAGCGGAACAAATTGCTTGTAGGGGTAGCTGTCCTGTCCGCAGGCCCGCAGGAGGCGCACGATCTCGCCATCATCCAGCACGCGGTCGCGCGCGACTTCCTTATGCTGCTTGCGGATGCCGTTGGTCGGGTTCGTCTCGACAATCCCGCGTTCGATGCACCAGTTGAACATCTTCCGCATGTTCGCAAGGATACGGTTCGACTGATAGCGCGCGCCGCGCTCCGAGGCGGCATCCATGATTTCTAGAATGTCGGCACGGGCGATCTTCCGAATGTCGCGTTGACCGTGAACGCTGACGAATTCGCGGTTCAGTATCCGCTGTGTCTCCCTCCAACTCCGATTGTTGGGCCGGGCATATTGGCGGATGTAATCTTCAACTACCGCCTCGACGAACAGACCCGGCTGACGACGGCGACTGCCGGGATCGATGCCTTCATCGACCTGACGCAAGGCGTCCATCGCCTTCTCACGCGCTTTCGCCAGAGAGACGACCGGGTAACGACCGAGCGCCAGCCGCCGTTGCTTGATCCCATACCAATATTTGACGCTGAAACTGATCGTACCGCGAACGCTCACACGGGCACTGAAACCGGGGCACAGAAGGTCGTGAACTTCATAGCGCTTCGCTTTCGGTCTTAGGGCCTTGAGAGATTTATCAGTGAGCGCCTTGCGCACGTGCCGTTCCTTTCAACGGCACATCAATAATCACGGTTTTCCAGCAATCTCAAAGAAAACCCTGGGTCCCGGACGGAATGAAGCAGAAAAGTTGGGCATGAGGCTATATGATGAATTGATCGACACCGCCCGAAGCAGAAAGTTCAATTTATGCCCCCTAAATATGATCAGCCAGCAAAAATTGAGGCTCGAAGGCGGAGTTTGGCTCATGCCATCGAATGCCTTACGGTCGCTAGGTCGGAAAGTGCTGTGGTCCCTCGCAACCATGTGCGAAAAATCAAAGATTTTATGGATGGCAAGAGCACATCGTATGACGCGGCAGCTGCATCCGCGCTGGACGAAGAAACAATAGCGGTTTGGGAAGCCTTCTGGGACGCACATTTTGCGCCAAAAACAGCTGGTGAACTGAAAATTGCCTATCTGGCGGGTCCCGAACCCCTCAACGATTTTCGTGTCCTAATCGAGCTGGGAGTTCATCCTTTTAATATCTGGGCATTCGAAACCGATAACCCAACATACAATGCTGCCCTGATGGAAGTGGCGGAATCCGAATTTCCGCTTTTGAAGCTACGACGCGGAAGCCTTGATGCATTTCTTAGAACAGCTCCGACGGTGTTCGATATAATCTATTTAGATGCGTGTGGCCCTCTTCCGAGCACAGGTCAGTCGACCTTGCGCACGCTAGTTGATATCTTTCGATACAATGGGCTTGCCTCGCCGGGTGTCCTAATCACGAATTTTGCAGCACCCGACGAAAGCGACGAGCAGCAGGCTTCAGCATATGCTGATCTAGTCAGCGCCAGCCTATATCCTAGACCGTTTTTGGAAGCGCCCTCGGACTCGGAAGTAGACTCAGCAGAAACGTGGAATATGGACGACGGACCTCAGGCACATGGCTTTGTTTGCAAGGACCAAATGAACACCGATGAGTCGTTTTTCCATGAAGTTCGGAAAGATCTACAATCCTACTATGGTCAGTATATCACGCGGCAGATTTTCGATGTTGCCTCGCTCATTGCGCCATGGACCGTGTTTGCGAATTCGGAGGCCTGGAACCTCTATTTGAAGGAACCTGCTTCGAAGGTTGCAGCCTCATCTGCGGATTTTGGTCCTTCCCCAGAAGATGACGTCACCGTTCTAGTTACAGATTCTGACATGAACGCCATTGGCTGGACATTGAACGCAAGCAAGAACGGTAAACCTTACGATGATGTCAATTATCCGATCCTTGAAACGGGATCGGTGAAATTAATCGACTCATGGCGTAAACAGCTTTCAGGGCAGCCCACTCCCAAAGTCTCAGCAGAACAGGCTCTAATTGCCTATCACGTCATAAGGAGTGAAGAGCAGGCATTTGAGACGCCAGCGTTCGATGCGATTCTTAACGGTTTTCGCTACCTGGATAAGATGTTCCTTTTTTGCGATGTACCCAACGACGAGCTTGCACTGCTGCCCCTCGTGGCGCAGTACACACGACCCATGCACTACAATGTCGAACGTACGCGTCGCTTCAGCTATGTTGCGAAGTCTACGCGCATGTTCATGGACGTAGTTCCGTTTGATGCTTGTCGGTATGTTTATGATTGGTTGCCGCCCGTGGACATGGCTCCCAGTGCCTTCGAACTTGAAAATTTCCAACTCGCATTTCGGTTCGCTTTGGACGGGATCGCAAAACATACGATCCGATATAATAGGGAGTATTTTTTCGGTGTGCACGTTGCAGGTGTCAATCACGAAGGCTTCTGCGAAAAGCTTCTTAAACCACGGAAGGAAATCGGAGAACCAAACAATGCGTTGTAGTGGTTCTCCCCGGTTCATTCGATGGATTGGACCTGACACAGCAATCATCACTCGATATGATAATGCATTGACCCGCCGGTCGTTTGGTTGGGCGCCCTGCCCGAAACGCCGCACTAAGTGCCGCGCGACATTTTCTGGAAATTCAGTTTCAATAAGATGCGTGTCTTGGGCTGGGTCCCGCTGGGGTCACAGACGACTGAATTTGCCTGCTTGGACCTGAAAGAGCCTGCGATAACCTGCGGACCCCAACCGTATGATTTTCGAACGAAATGAGGCGATTTGCATCGATATAACAAGAGCTTAAGCCGCACTCTTAATCAGCGGGTCCTTGGTTCGAACCCAAGTGCGTCCACCATTTTTCCGAACTTTTATACAGACCTCTCTCGCAGCGATCGTCGCGCGACAAGGACCGGTCATGGCTCTCGCGCTATGCTCCGCGCAGGAACATGTTGACCGTAAGACGCCCTTTGGCGGGATCGGCGGAAAGCAATTCGGGTTGCGAGATGACGCCCGAATGCAGCAGTCGACCGCGATAGAGCGCCAAACGGTCGGGACGTGCTTCGACCTCTCCGATCATCTCGTAACGATCGCTATCGCCGTAGCAGTAGCCGGGCGGGGGCGCGCCAAACTCGCGTTCGTCTTCGCCCTGCGCTGCATTGTAGCCGGCCTGACGCGCGGGCGTGATCGCTTCAAAACCGGTGCGGCGATGGCGATAGAAAGCGGTCCCGCCGCTCTCCTTGTCGCAAAGATAATGCATCACCGCGATCAGATCGCCCTGGTCGTGGTCGTAATGCGGAATGCGCTGGCGATCGGACAGATCGGCTGGATCGCAGGTCACAAGCGAGAAGGTCGACACTTCGAGCGACACGCCGCGCCGAAAACCGAACACGCGCTGCATGATCTGCATTATCAGGTCGCGGCGAATGTCGAGATAGGACGGATCGGCCCAGGCCCGGATGCCCGGGTAGGACGCACCCGGATCGCGATATTCGGCCTCTTGCGCTGCCGCGCACAGGCGCTCGGGCGCGCCGGTGAATCCGTCGATGATGACCAGCGGTTCCGTCTCGCGTCCGAGCTGTTGGACGGTGACCTTGGCAGGTTGGATCGATGCCATGCGATTGCGGGCCGGGTTTCGCCCTAGCCCTCCTGCTGCGCGGCGATCCAGCGATCGATATGCGCGTCGAGCACGTCGAGCGGGACCGCGCCGTTTTCGAGCACCGCGTCGTGAAATGCGCGCAGATCGAATTCGCTGCCCAAGGCTTCTTCGGCCCGGGCGCGCAGCTCGCGGATTTTCAGCTCGCCGATCTTGTAGGCCAGCGCCTGACCGGGCCAGGTAATGTAGCGATTGACCTCGGCATCGATATTGCCCGCCGACAGCGCAGTGTGCTCGGTCATGAAATCGACCGCTTGTTGCTTGGTCCAGCCCTTCGAATGCAAGCCCGTATCGACGACGAGACGGGTGGCGCGCCACATCTCGTAGCTGAGGCGCCCCATCTGCTTGGCCGGGGTATCGTAGATCCCCATCTCGATCCCGAGGCGTTCCGAATAGAGTCCCCAGCCCTCGACGAAGGCGGTGAAGAACGTGCCGTTGCGGCGCAGCGGGTGGAGATCGAGCTCCTGTTGCAGCGCAATCTGGTGATGGTGGCCCGGCACGGCTTCATGCGATCCGAGCGCAGGCAGTTCGTAGAGTGGGCGCTGGTCGAGCTCGGTCGTGTTGACGCGATAGATGCCCGGCTGCCCGGTCTCGAGCGATCCGGATTCGTAATAGGCGGTTGTGTTGCCCGGCGCCTGCGCGGCAGGGATCGGCAGCACGGTGTAGGGTTGGCGCGGGAGCAAGCCGAACAGCTTGGGCATCCAGCCATCGATCTGTTTCGCCAGCGCGCTCGCCGCTTCCATCAGCTCGTCGGGCGTTTTGGCGTAATATTGCGGATCGGTCCGCAAGTGCTCGATGAACGCCTCGCGGGTGTCGTATCCGGCCTCGGCGGCGACCCCCTCCATCTCGGCACGGATGCGCGTCACTTCCGAAAGTCCCAGCTCATGGACCTGATCGGCGGTCATATCGGTGGTGGTGAAGCTGCCGACGAGGTAATCGTAATATTCCTTGCCGCCCGGCGTGGCGGCGATACCCGGTGCACCCGTGCGGCACTCCGGCTCGTATTCGTCCCGATAGAAGTCGAAGAACTCTTCGTAGGCCGGGTAGATATCCTCGGCGATCACCTGGACGGCGCGCGCCTTGTATTGCGCCCATTGTTCGTCGCTGATGGTGGCCGGTTTCTGGCGGAACGGACCGTAAAATACGCTTTCTTCGGGCGCTCCGGCGATCAGCGTAGAGAGGCGCTCGACCGTGCCTTCCATCGGCGCGCAGGCCTGGGTCAGTCCCTTGTCGATCGCCACCCGCGTGCGGACGATGCCCTGCCGGTTGTAACCGGGATAGGCTTCGAGCCGCTGGAGATAGCTCTCGTAATCGGTCGCCGTGAAGAAAGGCGAGCGGTTGGCGAGGCCCGGCAGTGAAGAGAACCAGCCACCGCGATTGGTGAAGAGCACGTAGCGTGCCTGATCGAAGGCCGATCCCTTCACCGCATCTTCGAGACTGGTCTTCACAATCCCGTAATCGACCCGCAAATCGTCGGGCAACTTGCTCTCGTCGATCGCGTTCAGCCGGGCAAGGAATGCGCGAGTTTCGGCGATCTCGCGGTCGTATTTCTCGATCGTCATGTCGCCCAGCTTGCCGTCGTTTCGGCGATCGCCGACACTTTCGGAAAGCCACGGCGAGTTGTCGAGCGACCACTGCCAGATGTCTTCGCGCGCCTGCTTGTAGTCGTCCGCCTCGCCGGCGAGCGCGGGGGCGGCCAGCGCGAAGGTCAGCGTCACGGTGATCGCGGCGGCAATTCGGCGGATCGGATGCATGCAAAGTCTCCCTGTTGGCCGCGTGCTGCCATGGGGACGCGCGCTTGCCAAGCCGTGACAGGGCGCGGCGAGATGCTATGGGCAGCTGCAAAGGAGACACACATGGCCGACCCGATCCTCTACGAGCGCGATGATGACGGTATCGTCATCCTCACCCTCAACCTGCCCGAAAAGCGCAATCCGATTTCGGATCCGAGCGTAGTCGAGGGCCTGGAGGACGCGCTGGCGCGGCTCGACGACGATCGCCAGGCGCGAGTCGCGATCCTGACCGGGGCGGGCAGCTCGTTCAGCTCGGGCGGCGATCTCAAGGCGATGAAGGACGGCACCGGCCTGCGCGACCCCAGCCCCGTGCGGACCCGCCACAACTACAAGCGCGGCATCCAGCGCCTGCCGCTCGCCTTCGCGGCGTGCGAAGTGCCGATCATCGCGGCGGTCAACGGCTATGCGATTGGCGCAGGCTGCGATCTGGCCTGCATGTGTGACCTGCGGGTTGCCAATGAAAGCGCCAAATTCGCCGAGAGTTTCGTCAAATTGGGCATCATCCCCGGCGATGGCGGCGCGTGGTTACTGCCTAAGGTGATCGGCCACGCCAAGGCCGCCGAAATGGCGCTGACCGGCGATATGATCGACGCGCAACAGGCCTTCGCCTGGGGGCTCGTCAGCCAGGTCGTGCCCGACGACGAATTGCTCGATGCGGCAAAAAAGCTCGCCAAGCGGATCGCGGTCAATCCCTCGCACGCAGTGCGGATGACTCGGCGCCTACTGTGGGAAGCCAAGCGGTCCGATCTCGCCACGATGCTGGAAATGTCGGCGGCGATGCAGGCGGTCTCACACACCACCAGTGATCATGATGAGGCGGTTAATGCCTTCATTGAAAAGAGAAAACCGGTTTTCAAGGGGGACTGAACCCTAGTGTACATATACGGGTGCAAGGCTTGAAACCACACTTCAGTGTGATTATAGGCGCCCGCATGTCACATCCTATTGTCGAACGCGTTCGTTCACTCGTCGAAGACGGGTCTTTCTCCAAAGCCGGTCTGGCCCGCGCCGCCGGGCTCCACGCCAACACGCTGCGCGATTGCGCCGAGGATGGCTGGAACCCCACCGCCGATACGCTGAACAAGCTCGAGCGCTTCCTCGACGCGCAGGATGAAACGCCTGTGCTGGTCGGGATCGAGGAGATCATCGAGGAAGCGCGCAACGGCCGCATGTTCGTGTTGGTCGACGACGAGGATCGCGAGAACGAAGGCGACCTCGTTATTCCCGCGCAGATGGCGACCCCGCAGGCGATCAATTTCATGGCCACCCATGGCCGCGGCCTGATCTGCCTTTCGCTGGCCCGCAAGCGGGTCGAGGAACTCGGGCTCGACCTGATGAGCCGCAAGAACGGCACCCGCCACGAAACCGCCTTCACGGTCTCGATCGAGGCGCGCGAAGGCGTCACCACCGGCATTTCCGCGGCCGACCGCGCGCGCACCGTTTCGGTCGCGATCGATAGTTCGCGCGACGAGAGCGACATCACCACGCCGGGCCACGTCTTCCCGCTGGTCGCGCGCGATGGCGGCGTGCTGGTTCGCGCCGGACACACCGAAGCCGCGGTCGACATTTCGCGCCTCGCAGGGCTCAACCCCTCGGGCGTGATCTGCGAGATCATGAACGACGACGGCACCATGTCGCGCCTCGACGACCTGATCGGCTTCGCCCGCAAGCATAATCTCAAGATCGGCACGATCCGCGACCTGATCGCCTATCGCCGCCGCAACGATCACCTGGTCGAGCGCCTTGGCGAGCGCGACTTTACCTCGGATTATGGCGGCCAGTGGAAGCTGATCACCTATCGCAACAAGGTCGATAACAGCGAGAGCTTCGTCCTCCAGAAGGGCCATGTCGATCCCGCCAAGCCAACTCTCTCCCGCGTGCACACCATGTCGCTCCTGTCGGACATGCTGGGCGAGCCCGGCCCGTCCAAGCGCCAACTCCAGCGCGCCATGCAGGCGATCGGCGAAGAAGGCAGCGGCGTGATCGTGCTCCTCGTGCGCCCGCGCGAATCCGATCCGCTGCGCGGCGGGGACAACGATCCCGGCGCCGAATTGCGCACCTACGGCATCGGCGCGCAGATCCTCGCCGATCTCGGCGTGCACGACATGATCCTGCTCTCCAACTCGCAGCCCAACGTGCCCGGCATCGAGGGCTACGGCATCGATATCGTCGACACGCGCGACATTCCCGAAGGCAACTGACCCCAAAGGTAATTGATTATGGCGAAATTCCTCATCGTCGAAGCCCGTTTCTACGAGACGATCAACGACCAGCTGCTCGAAGGCGCGCGCACAGCGCTCGAGCAAGCGGGACACACGCACGAGACCATCACCGTGCCCGGCGCGCTCGAAATCCCGGGCGCGATCGCTCTGGCGATCGAGAGCGATCGCTATGACGGGTTCGTTGCGATCGGCTGCGTGATCCGGGGCGAGACCTACCACTTTGAAATCGTCGCCGGCGAAAGCGCACGCGCGATCATGGCGTTGACGATGGACGGCATCGCCATCGGCAACGGCATCATCACGGTCGAAACCGAGAAGCAGGCCTTCGCCCGCTCCGATCCCTATCGCAAGAACAAGGGCGGCGAAGCGGCCCAGGCGGCGATCGCGATGCTCGAATTGCAAGAGCGGTTCGCAGACTGATCGATCCAGTCCGGCCGATCACATTCGCGAACATCGCGATGTGATGCTGTAGGTTCAGGAGCACCCGCTCCGGGTCGTTATATCGGATCACGGCGACCGCTTTCCGACTCGTCACACCTGTCGATCAAGCGCTCGATTGGTCGCCGAACAGCGCCGAACAGCGAGCCGACGCATGCGATCGTTCGGCGCGATTGGCATGCCACATGTCGCGCGCTAGTCTCGCGCCATGGGGACGGAGAAAACACGCGCGGTCGATCTCGACGGCACGCTGCAACGACTCGATGGCGGGTCGTGCGTCAACCAGCGCGCACTCAAGACGGCGCACGCGCTGTTCACCCTGACCCCCGGCACGCGCAACGAACCGATCTCGCTGGGGGAACTGCTTGAAGCGCTGTGGGTGCTCGAGCTAATGCTGACCTCGAACAAGGTGTCGTTCGACGGAACGCTTCCGCCGTCCAAGGTCGCGCAGTTGCAGGACGAGCTCGACGATCTGGTCCGCGACAACAATTTCGATCGCGACCTGTTCGGCCCGGTGCGCCCACGCAATCTGGCCGCGCAGACCGGCTTCATGGTCGCGTCGGCCGGGCGCGCACTCGACGATCTGGCCCCAGCTGCCACCGCCAACGGTGCCGTCGCGCCGACCGAGGGGCTCGACCAACCGTTCCGCGGGGCGTCGGATGCGTTCTTTGCCAAGCTGGCCGAGGCGAAGGAATATCTGCGCCGCTCCGATCACTGGCTGGAAAGCGAGGAATTCGCGTCGTGGGCCGATGGTGGCTTTTCGGGCAGCAAATGCGTCGCCGGGATCAGCGGGTGCGGGCCGGAGGCGATCGACGCGGCACTGGCCCTGCCCGAGACTTACGGGATCGACCGCGCGCTCGCCATGGGCACGCTCGTCAACCGCTTCCGCTTCTCCTACATCCGCCAGCTCGCCTTTGCCGGACAGGATGTCTACGTGCCGCCCGATCGCTGGCAGCGGCTCTCGCAATTCCACGCGCTGACCTTCCAGGAAGCGGTCTCGCACCATTTCCGCGAGACCGCGATAGCCGATGCGCATCAGCTGATCGACGAGGCCAACGCCGATAGCGGCTATCGGCTCGCCCTTCCCCCGCTCGGCCTGTTCGCGTTCCTGCAAAAGGATGTGAAAAGCCCGCAGGACATTCTCGCCCGCGCCCATGCCGATTTCGCGCAATACGGCCTGCTGTTCCGGAAGTTCTCGCAGACGACGCGCGAGCTGCCTCCACCCGAAGGCGGCTGGGTCGCCATGCTCGGCGACGAAGGGCTGGATGCAGAGCACGAGCGGATCGAACGCTTCCTGTCGGATCGGCTTGGCAAGTTCGACCACGAAGCCCGGCATGACAACGCCTCGCTGATGCAGCGGATCAAGACCACCGCGATCGACTTCGCCACCGGCGAAGCCGGCTCGGCGATGTTCAACGCGGTCGGCGCGACGCTCAGTGTCACACTCGGCCCGCTTACCAGCGTGGGCAGTTTCATGACCGGCAAGATGCTCGGCTCGCTATACGGCGAAGGGACCTATCGCCTGCTCGGCCATTACGACCAGTATCGCGACCTCAAGACGCGCCTGACGGGCAAGTTCGAACACGTCGAACTTTCCACGATCGAGCGCAAGGTGAAGCAGGTGTTCGGCACCGAGCTGACGCTGCAAAGCGGCCAACGCGTGTAAGTTCTGGAACCTATCTGCCGACGGCCCGTCGAGCGGCCATGAACGGACCCCTCGAATGGATCGCCGCCATCGGCACGATACTCGCCGCCGGTCTGATTGCCGCAGACCTTGGCCGCAAGGTCACCGGCTGGGGCTTCGTATTGTTCTGCGCGGTCGCCGTCACCTGGGTGGTGATCGGCCTGACCGACAATGCCATCCCCATCGCGGCGATGAATGCGATCCTGCTGCTGATCAACGCCTGGGGCGTGTGGCAATATTTGCTCAGCCCCAAGAACCGCCGCGTGATGGAAAAGCTCGACCACGCACAGGAGGAAGCGGAGGAACAGGTCGAACGTGAGATGGAAGACGAGGGTTAGCTGCCGAGCGCAAGCCGCGCCTACCGTTGCGCTTCTTGGCTCAGCGTCCATGCAACCTGTACTTGGCCGGTGAAGATGGTCCGATATTTGCGGATCTCCTCTTGGGCCGCGCGATCGAAGCTGGCGAAGCTCGCGATCCGCTCCTGCACCCCGCGCTCCGCCTCGCGATTGAGCGAACGCGATGCGGCGGGGGATTTGGGTTGGCGTCTGGGGGTGTAGGCCAGCGCAGGCCGTTAGCGGTTCGTCAGCGTGGGCAAAGATCGGGTAGGACGAGGCGGAGAAGAGCGGCCATGCGAAAGGCCTAGCGCGCTTGCCTCTTACGGGCGATTCCGTATCGTCGCCCCGGAACTCTCGGAATAGCAGTTGTTGGTGCGAAGGAACAGGGCGGTCAAATGAGTTCCACAGGCAGGCATTGCCCTTCGGAACGGGGACGCAGCCGACCAACCGAATAGGTCCTTCAAGAGCTGAATGGAAAAGGTCGCGACGTGCATGGATAGACGATCATTCTTTGCGCTTCTGCTGATAACGGCAGTGGTCTTTTTATTTTTGGAGCCCGAATCTGGGGCAAACATTTCAATATCTATATTTATTTCATCATTATGGGCGATCTTGGAACTTCAGAATTCAATAAGCCTTAGGTTGTTGAAATATTCGTTCATATACTTGATATTAGCATCAGCAATATCATATTACTTTTTATTTGATGTGCATATTACCTATTCGTACACATATTATGCGGTCACCATGGCCAATGGCTGTTTTTTCTATACGGCCTTAAAATACTTTTCTTCTGGGAAAGAAGAATGATTTCCGACACGATAGTTGCGGGATCGCAGACCTGATCGTCCCGTTACGCCAACCGTCCGAAGCACGCCGTGCCGGCGTAATCCGCGCTGTCGCCCAGTTCTTCCTCGATGCGGATGAGCTGGTTGTACTTGGCGAGCCGGTCCGAGCGGGCGAGCGAGCCGGTTTTGATCTGGCCGCAATTGGTCGCAACCGCGAGGTCGGCGATGGTGGCGTCTTCGGTTTCGCCCGACCGGTGGCTCATCACCGCGGTGTAGCCCGCGCGCTGGGCGATGCTGACGGCCTCGAACGTCTCGGTCAGCGTGCCGATCTGGTTGACCTTCACCAGCAGTGAATTGGCCAGCCCCTTGCCGATCCCCATTTCGAGGCGGTCGGGATTGGTGACGAACAGGTCGTCGCCCACCAGCTGGACTTCGTCGCCGATCAGGTCGGTAAGCGCCTTCCAGCCTTCGAAATCGTCTTCATGCATGCCGTCCTCGATCGAGCGGATCGGGTAGTCGGCGCACAATTTGCCGAGGTAATGGGCCATTTCTTCCGAATTGAGCGAGAGGTTTTCGCCCGAAATCTCGTATTTGCCCTTGCGGTAGAATTCGCTCGCCGCGCAATCGAGCGCCAGCACCACGTCCTCGCCCGGCTTGAACCCGGCCTTGCTGACCGATCCCATGATGAAATCGAGCGCGTCGCGCGTGCTGGCGAGATCGGGAGCGAAGCCGCCTTCGTCGCCGACCGAGGTCGACAGGCCCTTTTCGGCCAGCGATTTCTTCAGCGTGTGGAAGATTTCCGCGCCCCAGCGCACCGCCTCGGCAATGCTGTCCGCACCCACGGGCATGACCATGAATTCCTGGATGTCGATCGGATTGTCGGCATGTTCGCCGCCATTGACGATGTTCATCATCGGCACCGGCAACATGTGCGCCGACACCCCGCCGAGATAGGCGTGGAGCGGCAGGCCGCGCGCATTCGCCGCCGCCTTGGCCACCGCCATCGACACGCCGAGGATCGCGTTCGCGCCGAGGCGGCCCTTGTTGTCGCTGCCGTCGAGCGCGATCATCGCCAGGTCGACTTCGCGCTGGTCGTCGGCATCGACGCCCAACAGCGCATCGGCGATCTCGGTGTTCACGGCCTTCACCGCCTTCAGCACGCCCTTGCCGAGATAGCGCTTCTTGTCGCCATCGCGCAGTTCGACCGCTTCGTGCGCGCCGGTCGAAGCACCCGAGGGCACCGCCGCGCGGCCGAAGCTGCCATCGTCGAGCAGCACGTCGACTTCGACCGTGGGATTGCCGCGGCTGTCGAGGATTTCGCGTCCGTGGATGTCGATGATCGCAGTCATGGCAAGGCCTTTCGTCGAGGAAGCGTTGTATGCAAATAACACAGCCCCGATTACGCATTCGAGGCCGTTCCGTTCGCTGGCCTCCTATGCGGCGGAACATTGGCAGGCAAGCCGCGTTGGTTTGATGAAGGGTGCGGGGGAGATTTCTCCTGCACCGGCAAAAATCTGCAATCCCTAATAGGGGAAAGGACCGATATGATGGCCGACGAAAAGAAACCCACCAAGAAGAAAACCGCTCCGCGCAAGAAGGCCGCTGCCCCGAAGGCAGTCCCCGCTGCGACAACGACGACGGCGACCACCAGCAATACCGAGCAGGCGAAGAGCCGTTTCTCGGCTGCGGTCGACGAAGCCAAGGCCGGCGCCGCGCTGCTGCGCGACGAAGCCAAGGTCCGTGCCGGCGAATATCGCGGCAAGGCCCGCTCGCAGGGCGATAAGCTCGTCGGCGATGCGAAGGGTTACAGCACCGAAGCCAAGACCTACGCCGCCGACATCGCGCGCGATGGCAAGGACAAGGCATCGGACGCGCTGGTCTCGCTCAGCAAGACTATCGACGACACCGCCCTCCAGATCGATGAACGCTTCGGCGCCGAATACGGCGATTACGCCCGCAAGGCCGCCCGTTCGCTCCAGTCGAATGCCGACAAGCTGAAAGCCAAGGAGCTCGAGGAACTGGGTGAAGACGCCCGCGAATTCGTTCGCAAGAGCCCCGGCACGGCTGTCGGTATCGCTGCGGTCGTGGGCTACATGTTCGCCCGCGTGTTCCGTCGCTGATAGAACTCGACATTCCATTGACATCAGAAACTAGGGGGGCTTTTCGCACACCATGACGGAGAGCCCCCCTCCCCTCGTTCGCGACAAGCATCGCGCCAAGAAAACCCCCGACAGCCCGGCGGAGCGTTCGTTGATAGACGACGTCACGCAGCTGATCGACGACGGCAAGACCTATGTCGAAGCCGAGGTCGCCTATCAGTCGACCAAGGTACAATTCATCGTCGATCACCTCGCGCAGGCTGCGCTCAAGGGTTTGATCGGCGCCGTGTTCCTGGTGATCGCGCTGATCGTTGGATCGGTCGGCGTGCTGCTCGGACTGCGTGGCATCGTCGGAATCTGGTGGGCGATCGGCATCGTTACTCTGTTCTGGGCGCTCGCTGCCGGGATCCTGTTCCAGCGCATGTTCCGCGGCTTCGACCAGATCAAGGAAGCGATGGGTGCCCGCGCCAAGGAGCGCGAGCAAAGGGGCGAAGACGATGAAAGCGAGAACGGGGGATGAGTTCGTTGCGTAACCGGCTCGAAGAAGACCACCTTGCCCGCGATGCGGCGAAAGCGATCATGCTCGCCGATTTCGAGCGCATGAAAGCCGACCTTTCCATGCGCGGGGTCGGCGGCAGGATCGCCGACACGATTTCCGAAGAGGCTTCCGAAATGAGCGAGGAAGTGATCGCACTCGCCGAAGAGAACAAGGCCGTGATCGGCGGCGTGGTGGCTGCGCTGGTCCTGTGGCTCTCGCGCGGACCGATCGGGCGATTGCTGGGTTGGGACGAGCGCGAAGACGACGAATAGTCGGAACGCGCAAGCCTCCGCATGCGTTGATAGAGCAAACCCGTTTTGCACCCTATCCTCCGGAGGAAACATGACAGTCAGTGACGAAAAGCGCCAGCGGATCCGCGAGAAGATCGCCGCTTCGCAAGAGCGTCTCGAACGCGATGCGATCGCCGAGCGAGAGAACGAGAGCGAATACGCCGTCAAGGCGCGCGAACTCGGAAACTCGGCGAAGAGTTTTGCCAAGGACCACCCGGTTCTCACCGTGGCCGGCGGCCTCGCCGCAGGCGCGCTGATCGCCGCGCTGATTAAGCCAAAGACTGCCCGCGCACTCGGCAAGAAGGCTCTCACCTTCGGTGCCGTCGCCGCTGAAGGTGCGATGCTCTACGGCAATCGCGCGCTCGACAGCGCCGGCGATGCGGGCTCCGAAGCGCGTGACCGGATCGAGGATCTGGGCGAAAGCGTCGCCAGCAGCGCCGGCGATCTTGCCCGCGAAGCCGAACGCTTCGGCCAGGCCGCGCTAGAGAATGCACGCGAAACCACCCGCGCGCTATTCGAAAAAGTCCGGCGCTAATCGACATGCAAATGTGATGATACGGGCGGGCGACCTTGAGTTGCCCGCCCGTTTCGCTATGGGGCGGCGCAAATCACCAGGCCCATCGCTCCGGGCCGCACCAGCAGGATAATCCGATGGAAGAACAAACCGCCGAACAGACGCTCTATCTCGTGATGGGCGGCCGCGTCACCGATCCGCGCGCGATCACCTTTGCCGATCCCGAAGGCCTGCATGTCGCAGGCGTGTTCGGCGACTACGAAGCGGCCGAGAACGTCTGGCGCGGCAACGCCCAGCGCACGGTCGACGATGCCGAAATGAAATACGTCATCGTGCCGCTGCACAAGCTGCTCGACCCCGAGGGATAAGCACGATTCCGCGCGTGACGCGCGGTGTTGTTCCTGTTACGTTCCATGGGTGGATGACCGCCCTGCCCCTCCCGAACGCGTGCATGGCCGCGGCGCGCAAAGCGACGCCGTACCCACCCGATTCGGCCTCGCCACGCGCGAGGTCGATGGCGACTGGCGCGATCATGTCGAGGCGCTGGCCGCGGAAGAAGGCGGTCCTCCGGTAAAGCTGCGCACCACGGTGATCGAGGAACGGCCCAAATCGATCCTCAGCTTCAATCGCTCGCCCGATATCGGGTTCGACCAGTCGGTGAACGCCTATCGCGGCTGCGAGCATGGCTGCATCTATTGCTTCGCGCGGCCCAGCCACGCCTATCACGACCTTTCCCCCGGGCTCGATTTCGAGACCAGGCTGTACGCCAAGCCCGGGGCCGCCGAACTGTTGCGCGCGACGCTGGCGAAGCCCGCCTACAAGGCCAAGCCGATCGCGATGGGGACCAACACCGATCCCTATCAGCCGATCGAGCGCGATTACCGGATCACCCGGCAAGTCCTCGAAGTGTGCTTAGACGCGCGCAATCCGGTGACGATCACCACCAAGTCCGACCGCGTGCTCGACGATATCGACCTGCTGCAGGAGATGGCCGAGCGCAAGCTGGTCGCGGTGGCGATATCGGTCACCACGCTCGATCCGCGCCTGTCGTCATTGCTCGAACCGCGCGCTGCGGCACCGGCGAAACGGATGGCGGCGCTGGGGCGCCTGGTTGAAGCCGGCGTGCCCGCGCATTGCTCGATCGCGCCGGTGATCCCGGCGATCACCGACGAATTCATGGAAGGCATCATCGCGCGCGCGGCCTCCCTCGGCGTGCGATCGGCTGGCTGGATTATGCTGCGCCTGCCGCACGAAGTCGCCCCGCTGTTTCGCGAATGGCTGCAAGTCCATTTCCCCGAGCGTGCGGGCAAGGTGATGAGCATCGTGCGCTCGGTGCGCGAGGGGAAGGACAACGACCCCAATTTCTTCAGCCGCCTGCGTCCGCGCGGCGTGTGGCCCGATCTGTTCCGCGCCCGCTTCGATCTCGCCTGCAAGCGTGCCGCGCTCGATCGCCCGCGCTTCGAACTCGATTGCAGCCAATTCCGCGCGCCGGAAATTGGCGGGCAGATGCGGTTGTTATAGAATGGCGGTGATCGGCTGCGTACGATCCCGACTGTGGCGGGTGCGGATTTAATGGGACAGTGTCGACCGACACCCGATGGAGGAGAATTTATGAAAGCGTTCTTGGCTGCGGCGACTGTCGCACTGGCATTCACAAGTCCGATCGCGGCGCAATCCTACGACCCCGATCGCCGGATCGAAACCTTCACCCGCGCCGATCTCAAGGCTGTGCTCGACAAAATCGAAGCGAGCTACGAGGAAGGCGGCGAGCGGCGGAATATCGAGATCGTGTTTGCAAACACGCTGAAGGCCGACGCCTTGCTGATGGCTTGCGAGGACGAAGACACCGAGAGCGAATGCTTTGGCACCTCCATCCTCGCGACATTCTCACCCAGCGAGGGGACGAGTGATACCGCGATCATGGAGGCGATCAACGAATTCAATCTCCGCCAGCATTTCGGCCGCGCCTATATCGATCCGGAAGGCACGATTTCGCTGCGGATGTATATCATTTCGGATGGCGGTATTCTGATGGAGAACTATGCCCTCCAAATCGGTCTGTTCGTATCAGCAGCCGAGCGGTTCGCCGGTTATCTCTACGATTGATCGTTTACGGTGAGGATCACGAAAACCCCTCGCCGCCGCCGCTTTTGGCGAACCGGATCAGCCGACTGTCCTCGACCGCTGCGGTCCGGTTCACCACCGCCTTCTGATATTCGGCATCGGTGATCATTTCGAAGAACGCCGCGGCGTCCGGATATTCGGCGATGAAGGCCGCATCCCAATGCTCGTCATCGGGCCCCGTGAGCACGGTCTCATAGCGGCCGCGCCAGACCAGCTTGCCGCCGACGCGGGCGAAGATCGGTCCGCTGGTCTTCCCGTATTCGCGATAGGCCTCGTCGCCAGACCAGCCCTTGCCGTGATTGGGATGATCCTCGGGATAGGCCGCTTCCTTGCGGTAACGCACCAGGTTGAACATCTGGATCGGCGTATCGCGCGGCAAGTTCTTGAACGCGGCGAAGTTGGTGTCGCTGGGATTGACGTAGGTCATGGGGCGTAACTTTCGAGATAGGAGCACGAGGTGCAGCGCCAGGTCTGGACCGCGCGCCGCGCCTTCTTGTCGATCTTGAGGCCATACCAGCGCTTGTCGGGTGCGCCGGGATGCCAGAACGGGATCGAAGGCGCCGAATAATCGCTGGAATCGATCGTGAAGCCCTCTTCCATCTTGCGACCGCATTTCGGACAGCTCTTCGATCCCGCCATGGATCAGGCCTCCAGCACGTAATCGGAAAAGCGCGCGCGCAGATCCTTCTTGCTGATCTTGCCGGTCGCGGTGTGGGGGATGTCCTCGACGAATTCGACCGCGTCAGGCAGCCACCACTTGGCGACGTGCGGCTCGATATGCGCGATCACATCGGCGGCGGTCACCTGCTGGCCCTCCGCCTTGACGCAGAACAGTACGGGCCGCTCATCCCATTTCGGGTGGGGCATGCCAATCGCGGCAGCCTCGGCGATGGCCGGATGGCCGACCGCGGCATTCTCGAGTTCGACCGAGGAAATCCACTCCCCGCCCGATTTGATCACGTCCTTGGTCCGGTCGGTGAGTTGCAGCGTACCGTCGGGATGAATGATGCCGACATCGCCGGTATCGAACCAGCCATTCTCGTCGACCGCGTCTTCATCGGCCCGGAAATAGCGTTTGACCACCCACGGCCCGCGCACCTGCAGCGCGCCGCTGGTCTTCCCGTCGCGCGGAAGCGGGGTAGACATGTCGTCGAGATCGACCGTGCGCAGTTCGATCCCGAACACCGGGCGGCCCTGCATCTGAACGATCGCGACCTTCTCCTCGAAGCTCTTCTCTTCCCAATCGGGCGTCGGTGCGCCGACCGTGCCGACCGGGGAGGTTTCGGTCATCCCCCAGGCGTGGGCGACGCGGATGCCCTCTTTCATCAGGCGCTCGATCATAAAGCGCGGCGCGGCCGAACCGCCGATGATCGCCTGCTTGAGCTTGGGCAGTTCCGCGCCGGTTGCGTCGCAATGCTGGAAAATGCCGAGCCACACCGTCGGCACGCCTGCCGAATGGGTGACGTTTTCGCGATTCATCAGTTCAAGCAGCACTTCGGCTTCGTTCGAGCAGCTATAGACGAATTTGACGCCCGCCATCGCACCCGCCCAGGGGATGCCCCAGGCCGCGGCATGGAACATCGGGACCACCGGTAGCATCACGCTGTGGGTCGAGAAATCGAACGCCTGCGGCTGAAGGCCGGCCAGCGCGTGCAGATAGGTCGAACGGTGTTCGTACAGCACGCCCTTGGGATTGCCGGTGGTGCCGCTGGTGTAGCACAGCATGCAGGGATCGCGTTCGTCGACATCGACCCATTCGGTGTCGCCATCATGCTCGCCGATCCAGTCCTCGAAACCGATATCGGAAATCTGGCCTTCGGGGACGGTGGTCGGATCAAAGCAGATGTAATGCTCGATCGTGGTCCACTTGTCCTTCATCTTCTCGACCACCGGCGCGAACATCGCGTCGTAGAGCAGGACCCGGTCCTCGGCATGGTTGGCGATATATTCCAGCTGGTCTTCGAACAGGCGGGGATTGATCGTGTGGAGCACCCCGCCCACGCCGACCGCGCCGTACCAGGTCACGAGATGGCGGGCATGGTTCATCGCCAGGGTCGCGATCCGGTCGCCCTTGCCGATCCCCAGTTTCCGAAGCGCCTGGGTCATCCGCAGTGCATCGCGGCGCACACCGGCCCAGTCGGTCCTGGTCTCGCTGCCATCGGCCCAGCGAGTGACATGCGTGCGCGGTCCGTGTTCGCGCGCTGCATGGTCGATCAGATGGGTAACCTTGAGTTCGTAATCCTGCATTCCGCCCAGCATCCGGCGTCTCTCCTCTCATATTATCGCGCCCTTCATGCCGAGGCTTGCGCGGCTTGGCAATCATCGCCAGAGGCTGGCGCATGAGCGCATTGCAGCAGGCGAAGACCTTTCTCGTCGAAAACCTCCACCTGGCGAAGGACGCGCTGCACATCTACGTGGCGCTGCTGGTGTTCTTCGGGGCCTGCCTCGTCTTCGGATGGAAGGCGCGTGACTGGAAACCGCTTGCCGCGGTGGTACTGGTGGCACTGTTTGGAGAAGCGTGGGACATGCGCGACCGCATGGTGCAGGACATCGCACCGGACTATGCCGCTCATCTCAAGGATCTGTGGAACACGATGCTGGCGCCGACGGCGATCGTGCTGCTGGCGCGGTTCAGCAATGTGTTCCAGCGCGGTTCGCGTCGCAAATAGGCGACGGGCGGCAAGGCCGAAGCCCGCCGCCCCCCCGTGCCGGTTCGATATCTCAGGTGACGAAATAAAGGCTGACTTCCCAGCCCGCCTGGCCCATTACCATCACCACGGTTTCGACGGCACGACCTTCGTGACCCTCGAACTGCGTCGAGAATTGCAGGACTTCGGTCTCGCCGCTTGGTTGTCCGGGCATGGCCCCGACCCGCTCGACGGACGAGAGACGACGGTTTTCGACCTCGCCCAGCGGCGCGCGGACCGGCACGACGTTTTCGACCCATTCCTCGAGCGTGCTTTGCGCACGCAGCGCATTCCCGGCGGTGTCGTAACTACCTTGCCAATCTCCGGCATCCACTTCGGCGAGAAAAGCCATGGCGCGATTGTAGGAGGCCGGTTTGGCCGCGTCTTTGCGTTGTTTGGTGACGGGCGCCGATGCTGTGCTGGTGGGGGTCACGGCGTCGTCGCCACCGGTGAAGGTGAGGCCGATGATGGCGGCGGCAATAAAGATAGACATAACGAGCATTCCTCCTGCGAGCCAGATGGAGCGGGATGCCCCGGCACGGCTTTGGTTGGTGAGGACTGCAGTATCGTCGGCCGGTATGTCCGCGCCCATCCCGAAACCTGTGTGCGCAGGATTTTGGGGTGTCTCCCCCTCGATATCCCCCAAGATTCTTGCGGCCTCACGGCTGCTCGACACACCCAGTTTGCGGCGCGCATTGCGCAGCCGGTCGTTGATCGTGTGGACCGAGAGATCGAGTTCGGCGGCGCTCGATTTGGCGTCGTGACCCGCGAGCAGGAGGCGCAGGGCTTCCTTTTCCTTGTCGGTCAGATCGTCGACGCCCGGCTGCGTCATGCAACCAGCCTGAGATGGGCCCCGCCCCGTCGCGGCCGCAGTTCGACCTTTTCGATGCCGGGCACATCGGTGAGCCGTTCGGCGAGATCGCCGTCGAGCATGAAGTCGCGGCCGAGGTGCATCGTCACCGCGCGGCCACCGGGCGGACGGACGGTCAGTTCGATCTCGCCATTGCCGCCGCGTGCCAGATCGCCCAGCGCGGGCAGCGCTTCCTCGCTCACCAGTTCGAACGACAGCAGCATCGCCACGCTACCGCTCACATCGCTCAGCGGACGCGCACCGCGCACGGTGACGCGTGGGGGCTCGTCAGGATTGGGCGAATCGAGCTCCACATTGAGCAGCACGCAGGTGCCGTCCTTGGCCCATTTCTGGAACGGCTCGACTAGCGATTCCTCGAAACACGCGGCGCTGAACTGGCCCGACGTATCGGAGAAATCGCAGCGCACGAAATCCTTGCCGCGGCGCGTGCGGCCGCGATTGACGCCTTCGACCATCGCCGCGATCGTTGCGGGACGGCGGCCGGTCGCGCCCGCCATGCCGGGCTCCATCAGGCTGGCATAAGGCCGTGCGCCTTGTGCAGAGGCGACGTCCTTGAACTGCTGCACCGGGTGGGCCGAGAAGAAGAAGCCGAAGGTCTCCTTCTCCTTCTGCATCGCTTCGGCGCGGCTCCACGGTTCGGCATCCTTGAGCCGCAGCCCGCTTTCGGCCGGCGAATCCTCGCCGCCGAACAGCCCGGTCTGTCCGCTGTCGCGCTCGCGCGCGCTGGCTTCGGCGGCGCCGAGGATCAGCTCGACATTGGCGAACAGCTTGCCGCGATCGGGATCGATCGAATCGAGCGCCCCGCCCGCGATCAGCGCTTCGAGCAGGCGGCGGTTGAGCGCGCCATGCGGGATGCGGCGGGTGAAGTCGTCGAGATCGGAAAAGGCGCCTGCATTGCGGCGCTCGGCCACCAGCGCTTCCATCGCCTTGCCGCCGACATTGCGGAGACCGGCAAGCGCATATCGGACCTGATACCCGTCATCGACCGGCTGGACCGAGAAATCGGCGCGCGACGAATTCACGTCCGGCCCCGCCAGCGCGATCGCGTTCTTGCGCATATCGTCGACGAACACGCCCAGCTTTTCCGACTGGTGCATGTCGAACCGCATCGAGGCGGCGTAGAATTCTTCCGGGTAATGCGCCTTGAGCCATGCGGTCTGGTAGGCGAGCAGTGCATAGGCGGCGGCGTGCGACTTGTTGAACCCGTAGCCGGCGAACTTGTCGATCAAGTCGAACAGCTCGTTGGCCTTGGCCTTTTCGATGCCCGAGATTTCCTTGCAGCCTTCGACGAAACGCTGGCGCTGGGCGTCCATTTCGGACTGCACCTTCTTGCCCATCGCGCGGCGCAGCAAATCGGCATCGCCGAGCGAATAGCCCGCTAGGATCTGCGCGGCCTGCATGACCTGTTCCTGGTAGACGAAGATACCGTAGGTTTCCTCGAGAATGCCTTTCAGCTTCTCGTGCGGATATTCGATTTCGACTTCGCCCGCCTTGCGCTTGCCGAACAGCGGGATGTTGTCCATCGGGCCCGGGCGATAGAGCGAGACCAGCGCGATGATATCCTCGAACTTGGTCGGCTTCACCGCCGTCAGCGTGCGCCGCATGCCTTCCGATTCGAGCTGGAACACGCCCACGGTGTCGCCGCGCTTGAGCAGGTCGTAAACCGCCGGATCGTCCCATGCGAGGGTCGAGAGATCGATCGTGATCCCGCGCTCTTCGAGCAGGTCGGTCGCCTTCTTGAGCACCGACAGCGTCTTCAGGCCGAGAAAGTCGAACTTCACCAGGCCGGAGCTTTCGACATGCTTCATGTCGAATTGCGTCACCGGCATGTCCGAACGCGGATCGCGATAGAGCGGGACGAGCTCGGCCAGCGGACGATCGCCGATCACCACGCCCGCCGCATGGGTCGAGGAATTGCGGGGCAGTCCCTCGAGCTGCACCGCCAGATCGACCAGTCGCTTCACCTCGTTGTCGTTGTCGTAGGCGGCGCGGAAATCCTTTGCACCGTTCAGCGCGCGGTCGAGCGTCCACGGGTCGGTCGGGTGGTTGGGCACCATCTTGCACAGCGCGTCGACGCGGTTGTAGCCCATCTGCATGATGCGCCCGCAATCGCGCAGCACCGCGCGGGCCTTCATCTTGCCGAAGGTGATGATCTGCGCGACCTTGTCGTGGCCATAGCGCTCCTGCACGTAGCGGATCACTTCGCCGCGACGGGTTTCGCAGAAGTCGATATCGAAGTCGGGCATCGAGACGCGTTCGGGGTTGAGGAAGCGCTCGAACAGCAGGCCAAGCCGGATCGGGTCGAGATCCGTGATCGTCAGCGCCCAGGCCACCAGCGAGCCCGCGCCCGAACCACGGCCCGGCCCCACCGGAATGTCGTGGTCCTTGGCCCATTTGATGAAATCGGCCACGATCAGGAAGTAGCCGGGAAAACCCATCTGGTTGATGATCCCGACTTCGTAATCGAGCCGGTCGTCATAGGTCTTGCGCTCTTCGGCGGAGAGTTCGCCATAGGGCTCAAGACGCTTTTCCAGCCCCTTGCGCGCATCCTCGGCCAGCATCCTGGCCTCGCCTTCGAGATCGCCGGCAAGGCTGGGCAGGATCGGCTTGCGCATCGGCGGGGCGTAGGCGCACCGCTGGGCCACGACCATGGTGTTGGCGATCGCCTCTGGCAGGTCGGCGAACAGGTCGCGCATAAGCCCTTCGGTTTTCACGAAAGCCTCGGGATTGGTGCGCTTGCGCTCTTCGGCCTCGATATGGGTCGAATTGGCGATGCAGAGCATCGCGTCGTGCGCGCGGGCAAAACCCGGCTCGGCGAATTGGGCGGGATTGGTTCCGACCAGCGGCAGGTCGCGCACATAGGCTAGATCGATCAGCTTGGCCTCGGCGGCGTCGGCTTCCTCGGACGTGCCGCGGGCGATTTCGATATAGAGCCGATCGCCGAAGATCGCCTGCAGCCGGTCGCAATAGGCCTCGGCGTGGCTGTCCTGCCCGGCGGCAAGCAAGCGCGCCATCGCGCCCTCGCCCGCACCGGTCAGCGCGATCAGGCCCTGCGAATGATCGGCCAGCGTTTCGAGCGTGACATGCGGATCCTGATGCAGCGGACGATCGAGATGCGCGGCAGAGACCAGCGCGCACAGGCTCAGCCAGCCAGCCTCGTCCTTGGCATAGAGCGGAACGTAATCGACGCGCTCTCCGCTTTTGTCGCGCGCGACGCCCAGCAGTGTACCGATGATCGGCTGGATCCCTTCGCCCCGGCACGCCGCTGCAAAGGCGACCGCGCCAAACAGCCCGTTGCGGTCGCACATCGCAATGGCAGGAAAGCCGCGCTCCTTGGCCAGTTTCGCCATCGCCTTGGGATCGATCGCCCCTTCGAGCATCGAGTAGCTCGAGAAGACGCGCAGCGGAACGAAACGGGCATGGGGCATTGGGTCAATATGCGGGCGCGGCGTCGGGATTGAAAGGTGGCCAGCGCGGCTATCCACCCCATGTCCACATAACTATGCGGCTATCCACCCCATGTCCACATAACTATCGCGCCCGGACTATTCTCCGGAAGCGATCATCAGTCCGGAGGCGTGTCGGCGGCGATCTTCCTGCGTGTGTCGCGCACGGTCGACCATGCGCCGTAGAGGATCAGCACGGCGAGGAAGATCCACACCCATACAGGGATGTTGCGCCCCGCAATCGCGAGATAGAGATAGGCCGACACGAAGAAGAACCCCGCCACCATGGTGGGCAGCACGGTCGATTGTCCGGCCCGCGCGCGCCGCACCAGCCAGGCGATGCTGAGCAGGAAAAACGGGATCGCGCCGACATAGATGCCGCCGAAAATATACGGATTCACGCCGTATTCCGCTCCGAGCGACTGGAACCAGGCGTCGATTTCGGCGATCATGCGCTAGAGCAGTTCTTCGACATCGTCGGCAATATCGCCCGGATTGGTGGTCGGCGGATAGCGCTTCACCACTTGGCCTTCGCGATTCACCAGGAACTTGGTGAAGTTCCACTTGATCGAGGTCGTGCCCATCAGGCCCTTCGCCTCTTCGCGAAGCCATTTATAGAGCGGCGCGGCATCGTCGCCATTGACGTCCACCTTCGCCATCAGCGGGAAGGTGACGTCGTAATTGAGCGAGCAGAACTCGGCGATTTCCTCGTTCGATCCCGGCTCCTGCGCGCCGAACTGGTTCGACGGGAAGCCGAGGACTTCGAAGCCGCGCTCGGCATATTTGTCCTGCAGCGATTGCAGGCCACGATATTGCGGGGTGAAACCGCATTTGCTCGCGGTGTTGACGATCAGCAGGACCTTGCCCTGCTTCTCGCCCAGATCGAGCTTCTCACCGCCATTGGTCGTGACGGTGAAATCGGCGATCGTGGTCACGCGTCGTCGCCCTCGGCGGGGAAATTCTCATGCGCCGCGAGCGCGGCGATTTCCGCCGGGCCGAAGCGCTTGTCGCCCGATTCCTGGATCGCGTATTCGTGGCGATCGCTTTCGGGCAGCGTCATGACGAAGCGCACCAGTTCGCCCAGCGTACCGCGGCGCAGCCCGTCGAAACCGCCGAGCAGGCCTTGGCCCTCGTCGATCTTGTAGAGCGTCGCGCGATCGTCCCAATCGGGATCCTCGAGATCGGCGGGCTCGGCTTTGAAAGTCGTCGGATGGTCGGTCATGTCTGTTGTGTCCTTTCACCCGACCAACGCCGCTCCGGCGGGTCGGTTTCAATGCAAAATTCTAACCGAGCTTGCCTTCGTTGAGGCGGACCACCCGGTCCATCTTGGCCGCGAGCCGCTCGTTATGGGTCGCGATCAGCGCCGCGCTGCCCTCTCCGCGCACGAGGCGCAGGAATTCGTCGAGCACCTTGTCGGCGGTGTGTTCGTCGAGATTGCCGGTCGGCTCGTCGGCCAGCACCAGTTCGGGCCGGTTGGCGAGCCCACGGGCGACCGCGACGCGCTGCTGCTCACCGCCCGAAAGCTGGCTCGGCCGGTGATCAAGCCGCGCACCGAGGCCGAGCGCGGTCAGGAGGTCGTTCGCCCTCGCCGAAGCTTCGGCATCGTTCGCACCGCGGACCAGCTGCGGCATCATCACGTTTTCGAGTGCATTGAAATCGGGCAGCAGGTGGTGAAACTGGTAGACGAAGCCGAGATGATCGCGGCGCAGCGCTGTGCGGCCCGCCGCATCGAGCTTTTCCGCCGCCGTCCCGGCGATCCCGATATGTCCGCCGAACCCGCCTTCGAGCAGGCCGATGGCTTGCAACATGGTCGACTTGCCCGAGCCCGAGGGGCCGAGCAGCGCGACGATCTCGCCCGGCATGATCGCCAAGTCGACCCCGCGCAGCACGTCGATCGTCACCCCGCCCTGCTCGAAGCTGCGGGTAACGCCTTTTAGCGCGACGACCGGAGCGATCGTGTTTTCAGCTCCACTATTCATAACGCAGCACCTGCACCGGATCGGTGCTCGCCGCCTTCCACGCCGGATAGAGCGTGGCGAGGAAACTGAAGACGAGCGCCATGACGACGATCCCGATCACTTCGCCCGGATCGGTTCGGCTCGGCAATTCAGTGAGGAAGCGCACTTCCGGGTCCCACAGGTTCACGCCGAGCACGAATTCGATCCCGCGCACGATCGCCTGGCGGAATTGCAGGAATACGAAACCGAGCACCACGCCCGCCCCGGTGCCCAGAGCGCCGATCACGAAGCCGGCAGTCACGAAGATCTTGATCATCGATTTGCGGCTGGCGCCCATCGTCCGCATGATCGCGATGTCGCGGGTCTTGGCGCGGACCAGCATGATCAGGCTGGAAAGAATGTTGAACACCGCCACCAGCACGATGATCGAGAGCACGATGAACATCGCCACCCGCTCTACCGCGAGCGCGCTGAACAGCGCCGAATTGATCTGTTTCCAGTCGGTCACCACCGCGCGTCCGCGCAGCCGGTCGGCCAGCGGTTGCAGCGTGGTCTGCACCGTCTCGGGGTCGGTAGTCTTGATTTCGATATTGTTGACCGCATCGCCGAGCATCAACAGGGTCTGCGCCTGTTCCATCGGCATGACGACGAACAATTCGTCATACTGATGCACGCCCACTTCGATAATCGCGACGACTTCGTAGCCGATCTGTCGCGGCACGGTGCCGAAGGGTGTCGCGCGCCCTTCCGGATTGGTAATGGTGATCGTCGATCCGACCCGTACGCCGAGGTTCTCGGCCAGGCGCGCACCGATCGCGACATTGCGCTCGTCCGGTTGCAAGCGCGACAGATCGCCGAGAATCACGTTCGGTTCGAGCCGCTTGAGATCCTCGGGCGCGTTGCCGCGCACCAGAATGCCGCGCAGCATCCCCCGATGGCTCGCCGCGAGCGGCATTTCGATCAGCGGCGTTGCGCGGACCACGCCCGGGGTTTCGCGCGCTTCCTTCACGATCTCGCGCCAATCGGTCATCTTGCCGTCGTAGCTCTGGACGATCGCATGACCATTGAGTCCGACGATCTTGTCGAGCAATTCGGCGCGGAAGCCGTTCATCACGCTCATCACGATAATCAGCGCAGCCACGCCGAGCATCACCGCGACGAGGCTGATCGCCCCGACCAGCGTGATGAACGCCTCGCTGCGTCCGGGCACCATGTAGCGCTTGGCCACGGTCCATTCGAAAGGGGATAAGATCAAGTGCGTCGTCTCATGCGGCGTTGAAGCGTTGCCCTAGAGCGCCCGTCATTAACGCGCAACAACTCACCCCACTCCCCTTGTAATCATCTTGCAACATCGCCATTGGCTGCGGCGCGCTCAATCACAATTCAAGGCAGGCAACCGACGGGCATGGACCTACCCCACCCCTTCGAAAGCGACGGCGACACGTTGCACGAGGAATGCGGTGTTTTCGGCGCGATCGCGCTGGACGATGCCGCGGCAACCACGGCGCTCGGCCTTCACGCGCTCCAGCATCGTGGACAGGAAGCCGCCGGGCTCGTCAGCTTCGACGGGCAGGAATTCTACGCCCGCCGCGGGCTCGGCCATGTGGTCGAGAACTTTTCTGCGGCCGAGGATATCGCCCAGCTGCCCGGCAGCATGGCGGCCGGGCATGTGCGTTATTCGACCACCGGCGGTTCGGGCCTGCGCAATGTGCAGCCGCTCTATGCAGAGCTCGCCGCAGGCGGCTTTGCAGTGGCGCATAACGGCAATATCTCGAACTCGCTCCACCTCCGCCGCGACCTGGTCAAGAACGGGGCGATCTTCCAGTCGACCTCCGACACCGAGGTGATCATCCACCTCGTCGCAACGAGTCGCTATCCTTCGACGCTCGAGCGGCTGGTCGATGCGCTGCGCCTCGTGGAGGGTGCCTATGCGCTGATCGTGATGACCCCCAATGGCATGATCGCCTGCCGCGATCCGCTCGGCGTGCGACCGCTGGTGATGGGCCGGATGGGCGATGGCTACGTCTTTGCATCCGAAAGTGTCGCGCTCGACGTGATCGGGGCCGAATTCGAACGCGAAGTCGATCCGGGTGAAATGATCGAGATCACGCTCGACGGCAAAATGAAGAGCCACCGCCCCTTCATCGCGCAGAACCCGCGCCCGTGCATCTTCGAGCACGTCTATTTCTCGCGCCCCGACAGCGTGTTCGCCGGCCGCTCGGTCTATGAAGCGCGCAAGGAAATCGGCGTCGAGCTGGCGCGCGAGAAGCCGGTCGAGGCCGATCTCGTGATCCCGGTGCCCGATAGCGGCGTGCCTGCGGCGATCGGCTATGCCCAGGAAAGCGGCATCCCGTTCGAGCTCGGCATCATCCGGTCGCACTATGTCGGGCGCACTTTCATCCAGCCCGGCGATGCCAACCGCCATTCCTCGGTGAAGCGCAAGCACAACGCCAATCGTCGCCTCGTGGAAGGCAAGCGAATCGTACTGATCGACGATTCGATCGTGCGCGGCACCACCAGCCTCAAGATCGTGCAGATGATGCGCGATGCGGGCGCGAAGGAAGTCCATTTCCGCGTCGCCAGCCCGCCCACCGCGCATAGCTGCTATTACGGCGTCGACACGCCCGAGCGATCAAAACTTCTGGCTGCCCAGATGGAAGTCGAGCCGATGCGCGAGTTCATCCACGCCGACAGCCTCGCCTTCATCTCGATCGACGGTCTCTACCGAGCGGTCGGGGCGGAAAAGCGGAACAATGCCTGTCCCCAATTCTGCGATGCCTGCTTCTCGGGCGATTATCCGACCACGCTGACCGACGCTACCGATCGCGAGGACCCGCAGCTGTCGCTTCCCGTAGGAAAAGTCGCTTGAGCAAGAAATTCGAAGGCCAGCTGGCGCTGGTGACCGGTGCGAGCCGGGGTATCGGTGCCGCCACCGCGATCGCCCTCGCCGCCGAAGGCGCGCACGTCGTCCTCACCGCGCGCGATGCCAAGACGCTCGAAGACGTCGAGGAAAAGATTCACGCCGCCGGGGGCAGCGCGACGATCGCGCCGCTCGACCTGGCCGAGGCCAATTCGATCGGGTTGCTCGCCCATTCGATCGCCGAACGCTGGGGCAAGCTCGACATGCTGGTGATCAATGCCGCCTACCTGCCGATGCTGTCGCCGGTAAACGACATCGACCAGAAGGAGTTCGGCAAGGCGATCACGCTCAACATTCTCGCCACGCAGGCGTTGATCGGGCATTTCGATTCGCTGCTCAAAAAGGCCGAAGATGGCCGCGTGGTCGGCCTCACCAGTTCGGTCGGCGCCGAACCGCGCGCCTATTGGAGCGCCTACGCCTCGACCAAGGCGGCGATGGAAAACCTGCTCCAGAGCTATGCCCAGGAAACCGCCAAGCTCACCCGTTCGGTGCGGGTCGCGGTGATCGACCCGGGGCGTACGCGCACGCGGATGCGGGCGAAGGCGTATCCCGGCGAAGACCCCGCCACTCTCAAGGGGCCGGAAGTCGTCGCGGAAGAATTGGTTAACCTGCTCGCCTCCGATTTCGAGAGCGGCAGCCGGACGGTCGTTAACTCCGATTGATCAGCCGCGTGAAAGGCTAACATCACTATCATCTGGCTTTGGGGTCGCGCGAAAGCGGCAAAAATCACCGGAGCAGACGATGATCGATAGCCACGCCAAGGGCGTCCAAGGACGGTACGAGCAGATTGCGCAGGAAGATCGCTGCGCACCGCGCACGCGTGTCGATATCCCTGCAAGCCTGCGTATGTCGGGCTCTCGTCGCTTCGAGACCGTGGTGCACGATCTCTCGCTGGCCGGCTTCTCGGCCGCCGCGGTGAGCCGGGTCCATCCCGGCACCGTGTGCTGGCTCACGCTACCGGGGCTCGAATCGCTCCAAGGGGAAGTCGTGTGGTGGCGCGATTGCCTGGTCGGCTGCGCGTTCGATCAGCTCTTGAGCTCGATCGTCCACGACAACATCATCTCGCGCTACACTTCGCGCGCATAAGGCGCGCATAAGCGGTCGCCCCCGCGCAAGGCAGGGGCGACGGCCTTACTTTGCAGCGCCTGCGGCGATCTGCGCCATCAGCTTCGCGCGTGCAGCCTTGGGTTCGTTGCCGGTCGCCTGCGACCAGTTCGAGACGATCGCGACCACCAGGTCCTGTTCCGGCACCAGCGTAATCGACTGGCCGAAAATGCCCTGCGCGCCGTAGCCGTTGGGATAGACCCACCACTGATAGCCATATCCGTAGCCGCCGCCGAACTCGGTCGCCGGCGTCGAGGCATCGGTGAACCAGTCGTTCGGCACCACACCGTGGCCGCCTTCGAGGACGAACTGGCCGAAGCGCGCGTAATCCGACAGGCGCACCGAAAGGCAGCAGCCACCGATATTGCCGCCGGTCAGATCCTGCATCCAGAACAGACGCCCGGCGAATCCCGCCGGGTCGACGATCTTGTCACGCGCATAAGCGGCCAGCGGCATGCCGACGGCCTCTTCGACGATCAGGCCGAGAAGGTTCGTTTCCAGCGTCTTATAAACCCATTTGGTTCCCGGCGCAGCTTCCGTCTTCAGTGTGCGGGCATAGGTGACCACCTGCGATTCGCCTTCGACCGGGGCGATGTTGAGCATCTGCGCCACGTCGCTTTCCGGGTCGGTATAATCCTCGTTCCAGGCGACGCCGCTGGTCATGGTCGCGACCTGTCCAACGGTTACCAGCTCGTAGGCCGTGCCCTTGAGTTCGGGGACGTAGGTCGTCACCAGCGCGTCGATATCGATCTTGCCATCCTTGATCGCCGCGCCCAGCAGGGTCGAGGTGAAGCTCTTGGCGACCGAGAAGCTCGTCCAGCGATCGGTCGGTTTCATGCCGAGCGCATAATCTTCGTACCGGACCTTGCCGTCCTGCAGCACCATGATCCCTGCGGTACCGTGGTCGGCGAGATAAGCGTCGATCGCGGCGCGGGTTGCGTCATCGAACGGTGCCCCCTTGGCGAGCTGGCGGGGCGACGCGGCGGGTGAGACTTCGAGCCCGGCGAAATAATCCTCCATCGCGCGGAAGCGTTCGGAACGCGTGTCGCTGTCCCAGAACAGGGGCCCGCCATCTTCCTGAGAAGCGGCGACTGTCGGGGTCGATTGCACCACGTCGCCGGGCGCCTGCGCGCTGGCCGCGGCGTTGAAATCGCCTGACGGGGCACAGGCGGACAGCGCCATCGCCAGCGCCGCAATCGAAACAGTGAACTTCCGCATCGTCATTTCCTTGTCAGCGTGACTTGGTGGACATCGATCCCGCCGCCGCGGAACCCACCCTCGCAATACATCAGATAGAAGCGCCACAGGCGAACGAATTCCTCGTCGAAGCCGGCAGGGAGGCGGCCCTGCTCGACCGCTTCGTCGAACCTCTCGCGCCACAGCTTCAGCGTTTCGGCATAGTCCTGCCCGAAATCGGCCTGGTCGTGCCAGCTGAGCCCGCGTTCCTCGGCCAGCGCACGGAATTCGCTGGTCCGGATCAGCAGTCCGCCCGGGAAGATATATGCCTGGATGAAATCGGCGCTCTTGGCATAATCGTCGAACAAGTCGTCGCGCATCGAGATATACTGGATCGCCGCGCGGCCGCCCTGCTTCAGATTGCGCGCAATGCAATCCATGAAGGTCGGCCAGTATTCGCGGCCCAACGCCTCGACCATTTCGCACGACATGATCGCGTCGAATTGCTCGTCGACGTCGCGGTAATCCTGATGTCGCAGATCGAGACTGCCGGGCGCCGGATCCCAATGCGCCCTGCCCCAGGCAAGCTGTTCGTCCGAAAGGCTGATCCCGGTGACATGCGCGCTATGGGCTTCGGCGACATGATCGGCCAGCGCGCCCCATCCGCAACCGATTTCGAGCACGCGCTCCCCGCCCGATAGGTCGAGGCGATCGGCGAGTGCGGCAAACTTGCGTGCCTGCAGCGCATTGAGATCGCCCTCTCCCAATCCGCTCGAATAGGCCATCGAGGGATCGAGCCAGGCGCTGTAGAAATCGTTGCCGAGATCGTAATGCGCCTTGATATTGCGGCGCGCGCCCTCGTGCGAATTGCGATTGAAGACATGGGCAAGCTTGAGCAGGTGGCGGAACGGCCCCTTGGCGCGCGCCGTGTCGCCCAACCGCTCGGCATGTTGCATGAACAGGGCGCACAGCGGCACCGGATCGGGGCTCCACCACTCGCCCGCTTCCCAGGCCTGATACAGCCCGACCGATCCGTTGGTGGCGATGCGTACCAGCGCGTTCCAGCTCCTGAGCTCGAACGTGCATTCGAAGCCGGGGGCATGTCCGCCGAGAATGCGTGGCGAACCGTCGGGCAATTTGCCGTGGATCGTGCCGGACACGAGCGCACGGTCGATCCGGTCGAGCATGGTGTCGAAGGCCGGGGCGAAAAGCCGGGCCAGCAGGCCGGGCTTGCGCTCGAAAGCGCGCGAACGCGCGGTCAGCGCCGTTCCCCTTTGCCTCGCCTGCATCTCCATCGCTGCGCGCTATGCCGCGCCCGGCGCGTCCAGACAAGCGGTGCTAGGGGATGAGCAGCGAGCTGTCCCCGTAACTGTAGAAACGATAGCCTTCCGCGATCGCGTGGGCATAAACGTCCATTATCCGCTCGCGCCCCATCAGCGCACTGACCAGCATCACCAGCGTCGATTTGGGCAGGTGGAAATTGGTCATCAGCCCGTCGACCGCACGGAAGCGATAGCCCGGGGTGATGAAGATGTCGGTATCGGCGACGAAGGGCTGGATCGTACCGTCTGTAGCAGCCGCGCTTTCGAGCGTGCGCAAGCTGGTGGTGCCGACCGCGATGATCCGGCCACCCGCAGCCCGTCCGGCATTGAGGCGGTCGGCGGTTGCCGCGTCGATCCGGCCCCATTCGGAATGCATCACGTGATCGTCGGTATTTTCGGCCTTTACCGGCAGGAAGGTCCCCGCCCCGACATGCAGCGTGATCGTCTCACGCCGCACGCCTTTCGCGTCGAGCGCGGCGACCAGGTCGTCGGTGAAGTGCAGCGCTGCGGTGGGCGCGGCGACCGCGCCATCCTCGGCCGCGAACATGGTCTGGTAGTCCGCGCGGTCCTGCGCGTCGGTGGCCCGCTTGCCCGCGATATAGGGCGGCAGGGGCATTGTGCCCGCGCGTTCGAGAAGGATTTCGACCGGCTCTTCGCCCTCGAATGCGAGCGTCAGGCTGCCATCGGCATGCCGCGCCTCGGCGATTGCAGTCACGCCGCCGCCGAATACCAGCTGGTCTCCTTCGCGCACGCGCTTGGCGTTGCGAATGAAGGCCTGCCAGCGGCGCAGATCGATCCGCTTGTGCAGCGTCGCGCCGATCTTCGCTTCCCCGCGCCGGCCTTCGAGCTGGGCGGGAATGACGCGAGTGTCGTTGAACACCAGCACATCGCCTTCGCGCAGCAGGTCGGGCAGATCGCGCACGGTGCGATCGGTGAAGGGAGCATCGCCTTCCACCACCAGCATGCGCGCCGAATCGCGCGGCCGCGCGGGGCGCAGCGCGATCAGTTCGGGCGGAAGGTCGAAATCGAAATCGGAGACGCGCATGGCTTTTGTAACAGTGCCCTCGCGCAGGCGGGAGCTCCCTCTACCCGGCGCTTTTTCTGAAGAGGTCCGCGCCGAAGCCGAGAACCTGAGACATCAATTCCCGAGGATATCGGCGTCGGTCACTTCCTCCTCGACCGGCGTGGCCGCGGGCAGCGGGGGTTGGGGGATCGGACGCGCGAGGTTCTGGGTCGCGATACTGGCCTGAACGATCGTCGTGGGATCGGCCGGCGGTTCGCCCCGATTGATTTCGTCGACATATTGCATGCCGCCGATCACGCGACCGAAATTGGTGTACTTGCGATCAAGCAGGAAGGTCGGCGTATAGACGATGAAGAACTGGCTGTTGGCACTGTCCTCTTCCCCCGCGCGCGCCATCGAGACCGACCCGCGAAGGTGCGGCAGCGAGTTGAACTCGGCCTGCAGGTCAGGAAGCTGCGAGCCGCCCGTGCCCGTCCCGGTCGGGTCGCCGCCTTGCGCCATGAAGCCTTCGATCACGCGGTGGAACGGGGTGCCGTTATAGAAACCCTGCAAGGTCAGCGTCTTGATCCGCTCGACATGTTCGGGCGCCCAGTCGGGCTTGAGACGGATCGCGACGCGGCCGCCATTCGACAGATCCAGCAGCCAGATATTCTCGCGATCGACGCTCATATTGGGGTTCACCACCGGATCGAGCTGGCGGCTGATCGGCAGGCGAGTGTCGCTCGCTTCGGCGGATGCATCGGTTGCGACGTCGGAATCGACCGGCGCGTCGGCATCCTGGGCCATCAGCGGGGTGGCGAACATCGTCAGCGCGGCAGTTGCGCAAAGCAGCTTGCGGATCATGTATCGTATCTCTGTAGCGGAAATGTCTGACCGCGCCTTACCCGCCCTTCGCTTGCAGGGCAATGAACGGTGTGGATGACGCCGCTGGCCGTCAGTAATCGCCCAGCTGACCGATATCGGCCACCTTGGCCAGCACATCGGCCTTCACAGCCTCGCTGACGAACGGGGTGATATCGCCGCCGAACAGGGCGATTTCCTTGACCAGCTTGGAGGCGATCGGTTGCAGCGAGACATCGGCCATCAGGAACACCGTCTCGATTTCCTCGTCGATCTGCTGGTTCATGCCGGCCATCTGGTATTCGTACTCGAAATCCGCCACCGCCCGCAGACCGCGGATGATCATCGAGGCGTTCATCTTGTTGGCAAACTTCATCAGCAGTGCGTTGAAGCCGACCACCTCGATGTTTTCGAGCCCCATTGCCGCCACTTCGCGCTCGACCATCGCGATGCGCTCGTCGGGCGAGAACATCGGATTCTTCGAAGGATTGGTGGTGACGCCCAGGATCAGCCGATCGACCAGCTTGCTGCCGCGCCGGATAATATCCGCATGGCCGAGGGTGATGGGATCGAACGTCCCGGGATAGATGCCGATGCGTTCTTGCTCGCTGGCGCTCATTACCGGTCCCTTTCCACGATATACCGCGCGATAGCGCGGAGCAGGTCGGCTTCATCGCCATAGCTCGACAGGTGCGCAATCGCCTGGTCGACCAGCATGCGAGCCTGTTCGCGGGCGCGTTCGGGGCCGAGCAGCGAGAGGAAGGTGGCCTTGCCCGCGTCCGCGTCTTTCCTCAGCGCCTTGCCGGCCAGTTCTTCGTCGCCTTCGATGTCGAGCAAGTCGTCGGCGATCTGGAAAGCTAGGCCGATGTCGCGAGCATAGCCATGCAGATGCGTGCGGCCTTCGGGGGCCACGCGACCCAGGATTGCGCCGAGCTCCACCGATGCGCCGAGCAAGGCGCCGGTTTTCAGTTGTTGCAGTCGGGTGATGGTCGGAAGGTCGAAGTCCTCGCTCTCTTCCTCGGCCACCATATCCATGATCTGGCCGCCGGCCATGCCCTCATGTCCGCTCGCCTTGGCCAGCGCGGCGACCAGTTCGGCGCGGGTGAAGGGATCGCCGGTCATGTTCGGGCTCGAAAGGATTTCGAACGCCAACGCATGAAGCGAATCCCCCGCCAGCACCGCGGTCGCTTCGTCGAAGGCCTTGTGCAGGGTCGGTTTCCCATGGCGCAGGGCATCGTCATCCATGCACGGCAGATCGTCGTGGATCAGAGAATAGACATGGATCGCCTCGACCGCGATCCCGGCACGCAAGGCGGTGGCGCGCGGCACCTGAAACAGTTTCGCGGTAGCGGAAACGAGCAACGGACGCAGACGCTTGCCCCCGCCGATCGCGGCATAGCGCATCGCTTCGACCAGTCGTGCGCGCTGATCGTCGGGCACGGGCAGGAACCCGTCGAAGCCTCTGTCGACATCGCTCTGAATCTCTTCGAGCGCGTCTTTCAGCAGGGTGTCGTTGGCGGCCGCGGCGTGCATCGGGGGGCGGATCAATTCGCGTCCAGCGGCACGGTGCCCGAGGCGCGGCCCTGCGCATCGGTGACGATCTTGTCGATCCGGGCCTGCGCCGAATCGAGCCGTTTCTGGCAATGCGCGCGCAATTTCTCGCCTCGCTCATACAGCGTGATCGATTCGTCGAGCGGCACTTCGCCGCCCTCGAGTTTGCGCACCACGTCTTCGAGCGCGCGCAGCGCGTCCTCGAAGCTCATTGCGGAAATGTCGGTTTTGTCCTCTGCCATCGCGCGGCAGCATTGACGGGGCGCGGGTGGCGGGTCAAGCATGCGCGCGACAGGGGAGTACAGGATGAAGTGGATTGTCGCCTATCTTGGCTGCGCGCTCGCCTTCGGCGTTCTCGACGCGCTGTGGCTGCGCTGGGCCGGCCCAAATTTCTACCGTCCCCGTCTCGGCGACATTCTGGCCGAGAGTTTCCATGCCGCGCCCGCCATCGCGTTCTACCTGATCTACATCGCCGGGATGGTGTGGTTCGCGGTGCATCCCGGCATGGTCGACGGAATTGGCGCGGCAGCGCTGAACGGCGCGCTTCTGGGAGCGCTGGCCTATGCGACCTACGATCTCACCAGCCAGGCCGTGCTCAAGCAGTGGTCGACCACTGTGACCGTCGCCGATATCGCATGGGGCGCGTTCGCGACGGCAGTCGCCGCTGCGGCCGGGACCTGGGCGGTGGAGAAATTTGCCTGACCGCGCATCAGGTCGGGTCATCACATGCAATCTTCAGGGGGATAGATGTTTATAGGACACTGGGCGCCAGCACTCGCGGCGGCCGCATCGACGAAAAAGGCACCCAAGCTCGGCACGTTGTTCGTGGCCGCGCAGCTGGTCGACTGGGCGTTCTTTACGCTCGCGCTGGTGGGAATCGAAAAGATGCGGATCGACCCTGCGGCAAGCAAGATGGTCCCGTTCGACCTCTATCACATGCCGATCACCCATAGCCTGCTGGGCACGGCCGGGTTCGCCGCAGTATTCGGACTGATCGTGCTGTTGCTGAGTCGCAATGCGACAGGCGCGGTGATCGCCGCGCTGGTCGTGCTCTCGCACTGGTTCGTGGACTGGCTGGTCCACGTGCCCGATCTCACCATGGCAGGCGGCGATCACAAGCTCGGCCTCGGCCTGTGGAACCATCCGGCGATCGCGATCACGCTCGAACTGGGCATCACCGCCCTCGCCTTCTGGTGGTACGTCCGCAGCACCAAGGGGCCGCTGGTGCCGCCGATCGTCCTCGCAGTGGTGCTGCTCGTCTTCCAGCTCTACAACTGGTTCGGCCCGCAACCGGTGATTGCCGAACCGCAGCTCTATATCACCGCTCTGGTGTCCTACGCGATCGCGACCTTGCTCGCGGCATGGGTCGGCTCGACCCGCTGGCACCGCAGCCAGGTGGGGCTCGGCGTTTCGAGCTAGGGGAATTTTCGTTGCGGAGAGATGACAGGCGGCAACCCTTGGACTAAGGCGCGGCGCATGCCGAAAACCTCCGATACGATCACCCCTGAAACCGTCGAACAGCACGGACTTTCGCCCGAAGAATACGAGCGCGTGCTCAATGCGCTGGGCCGCGAACCCAATCTCGTAGAGCTGGGCATCTTCTCGGTCATGTGGTCCGAGCATTGCTCGTATAAAAGCTCGCGCCTGCACCTGAAGAAGCTGCCGACCGAGGCCGAATGGGTCATCTGCGGCCCGGGCGAGAATGCCGGCGTGATCGATATCGGCGGCGGACAGGCGGCGATCTTCAAGATGGAGTCGCACAACCACCCCAGTTACATCGAGCCATATCAGGGTGCGGCGACCGGCGTGGGCGGGATCCTGCGCGACGTTTTCACGATGGGCGCGCGCCCCGTGGCCAACGCCAATGCGCTGCGCTTCGGACGGCCCGATCATCCCATGATGAAGCACCTGGTGCAGGGCGTGGTCGCGGGCATCGGCGGGTATGGTAATTGCGTCGGCGTGCCGACCGTCGCCGGCGAGACCAATTTCAACCCGGCCTATGACGGCAACATCCTCGTCAACGCGATGACGGTGGGCGTCGCAGATGCCGACAAGATCTTCTATTCCGCTGCCACCGGCGTGGGCAATCCGATCGTCTATGTCGGGTCGAAGACCGGGCGCGACGGCATCCACGGCGCGACCATGGCGAGCGCGGATTTCGAGGAAGATGCCGAGGCCAAGCGCCCCACCGTGCAGGTCGGCGATCCGTTCACCGAGAAGCTGCTGATCGAAGCCTGCCTCGAACTGATGGCGACCGACGCGATCGTCGCGATCCAGGATATGGGCGCCGCGGGCCTGACCTCCTCCAGCGTCGAAATGGCGACAAACGGCAAGGCCGGCATCCGGCTCGACATGGACATGGTGCCGTGCCGCGAAGAAGGCATGACGCCCTACGAAATGATGCTGAGCGAGAGCCAGGAGCGAATGCTCATGGTCCTCAAGCCCGGCAAGGAAGAGATGGCGGCGGCGATCTTCGAGAAGTGGGAGCTCGATTTCGCGGTGATCGGCGAAGTCACCGATACGCAGCACATGGTGCTGGAGTTCGGCGGCGACGTCGTCTGCGACATTCCGCTTGGGCCCCTGGCGGCCGATGCGCCCGAATACGACCGGCCCTATCTCAGCCGCGAGGAATATACCGAATGGGCCGGGATCGAGCCGATGGCCGCCCGCCCCGATTCGGCCGATCCGGGCAAGGACCTGCTCGAAATGCTCGCCTCGCCCAATTGCGCCTCGCGCCGCTGGATCGCCGAGCAGTATGACAGCCAGGTCGGCGCCGATACGCTGCAGACCGGTGGCGATGCGGGCGTCGTCCGCGTCCATGGCACCAAGAAGGCGCTGGCGATCAGCACCGATTGCACCCCGCGCTATGTCCATGCCGATCCCTATGAAGGCGGCAAGCAGGCAATTGCCGAGGCCTGGCGCAATCTGTGTGCGGTCGGCGCGCGCCCGCTGGCGGTGACCAATTGCCTCAACTTCGCCAATCCGCAGCGGCCCGAAATCATGGCCCAGTTCGTCCACGCCCTCGAAGGCATGGGCGATGCCTGCCGCGCGCTCGATTTCCCGATCGTGTCGGGCAATGTCTCGCTTTACAATGAAAGCAAGGCGACCGGCGGCGGCTCGGCCATCCTGCCGACTCCCGCGATCGGCGGGGTCGGGTTGATCGACGATTACGCCGGCATGATGACGATGCCGTTCAAGAACGAAGGCGATGCGATCTACATGCTGGCGCCGGAATTCTGGTCGCGCCCCGATCCCACCCGTTCGCATCTCGGCAAATCGCTGTGGCTCTCGATCGTGCATGGCCGCGACGAAGGTCGCGCGCCGCCGGTCGATCTGGCCGCCGAACGCGGTGCGGGCCAGATCGTGCGCCGCCTGATCGAGGAAGGCGTGGTCAACGCCGTGCACGACGTATCGGATGGCGGTCTCGCCCTCGCCCTGGCTGAAATGGCGCTCGCAGGGGGCGTCGGTGCCGAGGTGCAGCGCAACGACAAGTACACGAAGGCGCAGTGGTGGTTCGGCGAGGACCAGGCCCGCTATGTCGTGACCGTGCCCGCCGACAAGGCCGACGCGTTCAACGCGCTGGTTGCCGAAGGGCCGGAGAGCACCGAAGCGGAAATGATCGGCTTCCACCGTGTGGGTACGGTCGGCGGCGACAGCCTGCTCGGCGCCGCGCTCGACGATATGCGCGAAGCCCACCAGAGCTTCTTCCGCGACTGGATGGAGCGCTGATCCTCCGCATTGCGGGGAGGATCGCATGGTCTATCTCCAGCCCCTGATCCACTATGCGGGCCATTTCCTCGCGCCCTTCGCGATTGCGTGGGTGCTGTGGCGCGAGCGGTGGAAATCGGCCGGGCTGGTGATGCTGGCGGCGAATTTGATCGACCTCGATCACCTGCTGGCCACGCCCATCTTCGATCCTGACCGCTGCAGCATCGGCTTTCACCCGCTGCATGGCTGGGAAGCGGCGCTGGTCTACGCTGCGCTGCTGCTGATCCCGCGCTGGTGGGCGCGGGCATTCGGTGTGGGCGCCTTGTGGCATCTCGCCGTCGATGGCATCGATTGCGGTATGCAAATCTGGACAGTGTGAAATGACGGCAGGATATTCCGATACGCCCTTGGCGAAAAAGCTCAATTTGCGTGACGGGCAGACTTGCTGGTTCGACGGCATGCCCGAAAGCGTGCAGGACGAAATCGGCGAATACGCGCTCGAACTGCATTTCGTGGGTGAGCCGTGCGAAGGCCTCGATGCAGCGCATGTGTTCGTCACGACCGCCGACGCATTGCAGCGTCAACTCGAAACCTTGCGCGGTGTGCTCGCACCCGATGGGCAGGTCTGGGTCAGTTGGCCCAAGGCGGGATCGGGTGTCGCGTCCGAAATCAACGAACACGACGTGCGCACCGCAGGCCTGGCGCTCGGCTTCGTCGATACCAAGACATGCGCGGTCGACGAGGTGTGGTCCGCCGTAAAATTCGCGATCCGCAAGGACTTGCGGTGAGCGAAACGCACCACCCCTTCCCCGCCCTGCCGGATCTCTCCGATGATGAGCGGGTCGCGCGCGCCAAGGCTGCGTTCGAACGCCTCAAGACCCGCCATTCCTGCCGCGCCTTTGCCGATACGCCGGTGCCGCGCGCCGTCATCGAAAACGCGATTGCTGCAGCCGGTACCGCGCCCAACGGGGCCAATCACCAGCCCTGGCATTTCGTCGCGGTGTCGTCGCCCGAGACGAAGCGCGCGATCCGCGAAGCGGCGGAGGCCGAGGAACGGCGCTTCTATGGCGAGGACGGCGATGCGCCCAAGGCCAGCGAAGCATGGCTCGACGCGCTCGATCCGATCGGGACCGATGCGAGCAAGCCCTTCCTCGAAACCGCGCCGTGGCTGATCGTCTGCTTCGCCCAGCGCAAGGGCGGGATGGACGAGGATGGGACGACGCAGAACTACTACGTCAGTGAAAGCGTCGGCATCGCCTGCGGGATGATGATCGCGACGCTGCACGAAGCAGGTCTCGCCACGCTGACGCACACGCCCTCGCCGATGGGATTTCTACGCGAAATCTGCGGGCGGCCGGAATGGGAAAAGCCGCTGATGATCGTGGTTGTGGGACACCCCGCATCCGATGCGACAGTCCCCGGGCATGCGCAGAAGAAGAAGCCGCTGACGCAGATCGCCAGCTGGCTTTGAGGGTGGTTTCCGGGGTAGGTACCGCAAGCCTTCGACGGATGTCGAAGGCACAACCAGCAATCTACGCCACCGCGCTTTCGCCGGTGATCATGATATACGGATCCACCCCGTCGCTGCGCCACAGACGGTGGCATTCGTCGTAGACGGTCGGGCCGGTCGGGATGCGGAGCATGGCGCGGGCCTCGTCGAGCGGCATGGCAAGCAGGTCGCGGATCGAAATATCGGTGACGCGCGGCGCGCCCTTGCCCATTTGCTGCGCCTCGCGCACAGCCTTGAGCACCGGGGCTTTGACCCGCGTGACCTTGGGCGCAACACGCTTGATCTGAAGCGCCCCGAGATAGGCGATGAAGAGATTGCCGAGCCCGCCATTCTGGCCGTGGGTGAACGCCAGCACGCATTGTTCACCGAGCGCATCGCGGCCGTAACCGGTCAGAACATGCAGCAAATCGTGCGTGTCGCGGCGGCGCGAAGCGTACCATTCGATCAGATCGCCGTATTTGGGACGATCGCCGAAGAACCGGTTGTGCTCCTCGACCAGGCCCGCAGCGGTCAGGCCCTCGCGCTCCATGAAGTCGCAATAGGCATGCGCAACCGTGCCTGCGGGCAGTTGGCGCAGTGTATCGTGGTCGTCGAGGATCGCGGGCAGATAGTCTTCGGTCGCGCGAAGATGTTCGCCCTGCTCGCTCAGCGTCAGTTCGCGCGCCATCGGCACGAAGTCCCGGCTCGGCAGCGATTCGAAGATGTGGAAGACCTGGCTCGTATCCTCCTTGTCGCGCACAAGCGCACGGAAATGATTGAACGCCTTGATCGGGCGCATCCGCGGCTTTTCGCGATCCGGGTGGCGGAACAGCGTGCCGTCGCGCGCAGTCTCTGCGGCGTCGGCCCGGGCTACGAGCGGGGGAAGCTGGCTTTGGTCGGTCATGGCATTCGCTCTTACTTACACTAATGTAAATATAATCCAAAAGCCGATCGGTTCCAAGCCCCTACCGCAAACGTCTCGTGAAAAGCGCTATTCGCCAGCCACCCACTCGCGTTCGGGAATGCCGAGCAGCTTGAGCATGGCCGTCAGATCGCCGCGCTCGATCCAGCCATCGGCCTGCTCGCGCGCGGTCGGCTTGGCGCGATAGGCCATGCCGTAGGCCGCCGCCTGCAGCATCGGCACATCGTTCGCGCCGTCACCCATCGCCAGCGTGACCGCATTGTCTCCGATGTGTTCGCTTTCCTCGGCAAGCGTGCGCGCCTTGGTACCCGAATCGCTGATCGCTCCGACCAGGTCGCCGGTCAAACGGCCCTCGTCCGTGGCGAGCCGATTGCCGACCACCCGTTCGAAGCCGATCATGTCCCCGACCGGATCGGCGAACTGGTGGAATCCGCCGGTCACCAGCACGCTGCGACAGCCCTTTGCCGCAAGCGTCGCCACCAGCACGCGGGCGCCGGGCGACGGGGCGATCCGTTCAGTGAGGCATTGCGCAATCGCGTCTTCCGACAAGCCTTGGAGCAGCGCAACCCGCTCGCGCAACGCGCTTTCGAATTCGAGTTCGCCGCGCATCGCGCGCTCGGTGATCGCGGCAACCTTGTCCTTCAAACCGGCGAAATCGGCGAGTTCGTCGATACATTCCTGCCCGATCATGGTCGAATCCATGTCCGACACGAACAGGCGCGGTACCTCGATCGGATTGTCCGACACCAGCAGGTCGCACGGTCCGAATTGCGCATCGAGCACGCGGCGCAGGTCCGCCGCCTTGCCGTGCGGCAGGTCTATCTGGAGCACTTCGCCGCAATGTTCGAGCATCCGGGCGTCGGCCACCGGCATGTCGCACGCCGCGAGAGCGGACAGCGCGCTTTCGAGACTTGCTTCGAGCGTGGCAGGTTCTGCTATCAGGCGGGCGATGAGCAAGGACGAAACTCCCGGAGGCGTGGAACGGAGCGGTGACAAGCCACCGCTCGCACTCATCGCAGGACCGACCGCCAGCGGCAAGACCGGGCTGAGCATCGCCCTGGCCAAAGTCCTCGATGATCGCGGCCATCCTGGCGTGGTGATCAATGCTGACAGCGCGCAGGTCTATGCCGATCTCGCGGTCCTCAGCGCCCGCCCGAGCGAGGCGGAGATGGACGGCGTGCCGCACCGGCTGTTCGGCGCGTGGGACGGAGCCAATCCCTGCTCCGCCGCGGAATGGGCGGCGGCGGCGAAGCGCGAGATCGAGAACGCGCATATCGCGGACCAGGTGCCGATCCTCGTCGGCGGGACGGGTCTCTACATGCGCACGCTGCTCGACGGCATCGCTCCTGTTCCTGCCATTGAACCCGCGATCCGGGAAAAGGTGCGCGCCCTGCCCCAGGCAGACGCCCGGGTCGCGCTCGAACACGAAGATTCCGACGCTGCGGCCCGCATCGCCCCCGCCGATCGCACGCGAACGATGCGCGCGCTCGAAGTCGTGCGATCGACCGGCAGGACGCTGTCGCAATGGCAGGAGCGCAAGGAAGGCGGCATCGGACACAACGTTTCGCTCCATCCGGTGGTCCTCCTGCCCGATCGCGAATGGCTCTACGAACGTTGCGACCGGCGCTTTGACGCAATGCTGGAGGATGGCGCGATTGCGGAGGTCGAGGTCCTGCTCGCCCGCGATCTCGATCCCGATTTGCCGGTCATGCGCGCCATCGGCGTGCCCGAGATCGCTGCCATGCTGCGCGGCGATGCCACGCGCGAGGAAACGGTTGCCGCCGGGGCCCTCGCCACCCGTCGTTATGCCAAGCGGCAGTACACCTGGTTTCGCCATCAGCCGCCCGCGCATTGGCCGCGTTGTGCCGATCTGCCCGATGTCGAAGCATGGGCCGATCGGATCCGCGCGGGGTGATGCTTTTGCTGGACAGAGCGGCAGAGACACGGCAGTTCTCGCCCTTCCAAACGGGAGGGAAACACCAATGAAATTTATGCTGTCGCTGGCCGCGATACCTGCAGCCGCACTTGCCGTCGTGGCCTGCTCGCAAGAAGCCGAGCCTGCCCCCGAACCCGCGGCGGAACCGACCGAAACAGGTACTGAATTGACGCCCGAGACGGTGACCGACGCCGATTGTGGCGCAGACAAGCTGCAGGACTACAAGGGCCAGATGCTGACCGACAAGATGTTCAGCGAGATCCTCGAGGATTATCCGCTCGCGCGCGCCTATCCACAGGGAGGCTCACCCGCGCTCGACCAGAACTTCAACGGCGAGCGCGTCAATCTGGTAACCGACGACTACCGCAATATCCTTGAGGTTCGCTGCTTCTAGAACGGAAAAAGGGCGGATGCGCTGGAGTCGCACCCGCCCTTTATGAGGGTGACTTCGCGGTGGGGACCGGGTCGAAGTCGCTACGCGAATACGCCCCTCAATCCTGTTCGGCTCTTTTCGCTTCGAGTTCGGCGATCCGCGCATCGAGCGCGGCGAGTGCGCGCCCCTTTTGGGAATCGTCGATCCCGTCATCGTCGGCAACGGTGGCGCGCGCCTTGCGCAGCGCCTTGAGCGCGGAGCCGCGTCCTGCTTCGCTGCACACACGCAGCGAAACCTGCCCCGTCGTCTCCTTTTCGCAGACCATTTCCTTCTTGCTGAAGACGACCATCTCGCGCTCGTCCAACCGGGCCTGGGCGATCGCCTTCAGTTCTTCCTCGGAAAGGTCCGCTCCTTCGCCCATCGTCACGATGCGAATGTCGGCCTTCCCCACATCGTCGATCTCGCGCGAAATCCGGACATCGCTGTCGTCATCGCGGAGCCTCACGACGCGGATCTCGCGGCGCTGAGTAGTCGGGCGTTCACTATCGACCGAAACCCGCGTTTCGACCGTCACGTCCTCATCGGATTCGATCGTCTGCGCGGCGGCAGGGAGTGCGACAAGACAGGCAAGGCTTGCAGCGGCGGAGATACGGGTCGTGCGTTTGGACATGGAGAACTCCTGCAAGATCAATCCTTTGCGGCGTCGTCGATCGCGGCGAGTGCTTGCTTGCGCTCGCGCGCGCTCAGCGTGCGATCGGCGGCGATTGCGCGGCGGGCGGTAGCAAGCGCATCGCGCTTGAAATCGCCGTAATCGACACCATTGGCACCATCGCAATCGATGCTCTGGCCATTCACCACACACGTCGTCCGGATGCCGCTCGCATTCAGTTCGCGTTGAACCTCCACGGCGATCCGAGGCAGTTCGTTCTCGACAGCCTCGATCACGATCCGCTCGCTGCGTGTGGCCGATTCCCGTGCACTAGCGCTTGCGGAAATGCTGCGGCTCGCCGCGCGAGCGGCCTGGGCGGCCAGGCGATCGGCATTCTCGGTCTGGGTCTTCACCAATTGCGCGATCTCACGATCGAGCCGGGCATGAATTTCAGCCTCGGCCATCCCGGTCGACGCAAGCTTTTCGGCCAAGCGCTCGATCCGGTCGGCACGGCGCTCGATCTCGGCTTCGATCCGGTCCTGTCGTGCTTCATCCAGGTCGCTTCGGCGTTCGACCGCCTCGAGCGCCCTCTCCTCGGCCAGTTCGGCGCTCGCTTCTGCGAGCTCGTCTGCCTGCTCGTCGATGTCGATATCGGGGCTCACGTCCACGTCGGGATCGACATCGACCATTGCCAGCGGCTCGGCATCGCGCTGAGTTTCCGTGAAGCTTGGCGCGGCATAGGTAATGCTCGCGGTCAGCGGCAGGCCCAGCAGCCCGGCGACGAGCGCGGCGCGGCCGGCGATCCGGCGGCGGGCGGAGATATCGGCCATGCTCAGGCTCCTCAATCGCTGGATGATGCTCTTTTCTCCGAGCACCGGGCAAGCCATCGGCGCGGCCAGCCCCAGATCGGGACCGGCGGAGAAGCGCGCGATACACTCGGCATAGGCAGCGCGCGTCGCATCGTCGGCAGCAGCGACCACGCGCGCGTCGCAGGCGGCTTCCTGGTCGCGGCGCATTGCGCGCCATCCCAGCAAGCCGAGCGGATTGAACCAGTGGAGCGCGAACAGCGGCTGGATCGCGAAATTGGCGATCAGATCGCCGCGATCGTGGTGCGCCATCTCATGCGCGATCGCGAGCCTGCGGGTTTCCGGATCGCTATCGGCGAGAAAACCTTGCGGAACCGCGATCACCTTGTCGATCGCACCGAACGCCAGTGGTGAGGCAGTGGCGGGGGTTTCGACGATCCTCACCTTGCCGACGACGAGCTTTTCGTCCGCTTGGGCCAGCAACTGGCCGCGCATGCGGAAATAGTCGGCAAAGCGCCATGCGAGCGTCACCGCCGCGCCGGTCAGCCACACGCCAAAGCCGAGCGCGAGCCACAGCCATGCCGTATCGGCTGCGACCGGCTGGACCTGCGCCTGCTCCTGCGCATTCATCAGCAGCACGGGATCGATCGCGATCGCCTGCGTCGGCGCGATGGCGACGGTGGGGGCGAACATGGCCGGCAGTTCGATCGGCGGCAGCAGCAGACGGACGAACGGAATGAGCCACAGTGCATAGGCGGCCTGCGCACCGAAATGCGCCGCGACCGGGCGGCGAAGCAGGAGGACCAGCGCGATCAAGGCACCTGTCCAAATCAGCGTATCGAGCATCCAGTCGATCATCCCTTGATCTCCTTCAGCAGCTTTTCGATTTCGGCAATATCGTCGGGCGTCAGCGCTTCGGCCTCGGCAAGATGGGCGACCAGCGGCGCGGCACGGCCGCCGAACAGGCGATCGACCAGTCGGCGCGATTCGCGGGTGCTGTAGTCGCCGCGCTCGAGCAGCGGGCGATAGAGGAAGCGACGCCCGTCGGGCTCGGTTGCGAGCGCGTTCTTGGCGACGAGGCGCGAGAGCAGCGTCTTGACCGTGGCGATCGACCAGTCGCGCTGCTCGCAGACCTCGTCGCAGACTTCGGCAGCGGTGCGCGGGGCCTTGTCCCACAGCACTTCCATCACCGCATATTCGGCTTCGCTGATCCGTTCGCCGGTTTCGTTTTTGGAGGACATCCCTCTCTCCTTCGCCTTCCCGATTCGTCTACAGGTGTAAGCAGCGTAATTACACTTGTAAACAGACGAATGAACGACTGGGCTCCACCAAAGGCGCGGAACATGCGCGCGGGCCACCTGTTGCCAGACAAACAGGAGAGTAGCGTGGCGCAGAAAAACCAGCCCGATCAGGACACCCGCAACGAAGTGCTCACTTCGCCCCAGCTCAGGCTGGTCGGCGCGGTGGACGAGGCCATGTACGCCGAATTCCGCAACCAGCTCGCCGCCGCGCCGACCGACGGTCCGCTGACGATCGCGATCACCACGCTGGGCGGCAACCCCGAGATCGCACGTGCCATGGCGGCCGATATCCGGTTGATTTCGGAAACGGGGCGCACGCTCTATTTCCTAGGCAAGGCGGCGGTCTATTCGGCCGGGGCGACCTTCATGGCCGGTTTTCCGATCAAGCACCGCTTCATGACCGAAGGCGCGAGCCTGTTGCTTCATGAGCGCCAGATCACCCGCACGATCAACCTGTCCGGCCCGCTGCGCAGCTGCACTGCCCAGCTGAAAGCCGCACTCAACGAGATCGAGCATTCGATCACGATCGAAGAAGAGGGCTTTCGCGAGATCGTCGACGGCTCGGACGTCGCATTCGAGGAATTGCGCGATAAGGCGCCCGACAATTGGTACATCACCTGCGACGAGGCCGCCGAACGCAAGCTGATCGCGGGGGTGATCTAGGAAGCTGGCTCCATCCCCTCGCCCGGCAGTTTCTCGCGCTGGAAATCGAGCTGCAATTCGAATGGCCCGGCAACGATAAGATGATGCGGTCGCTTGGGCGGAATCATGACCGTTTCGCCGGGCTCTAATTCCCGCTCACCCCCTTCGCCATCGTCCCACACCAGCGTGATCCGTCCCGATAACAGGGCGAGCCTTCCCCAGGTGCCGTCCTTCAGGCGGTGCTCGCGACGCAGCCCTTCGGGTAGACTCTCACGATCGAACCGGCCGAGCGACCAGTAGGTGACAAGCTCGGGCGTAGTCATGCCGATACCAGCGCAATCGTCGCCACCCCGATCCCGAAACCTGCGACCGCGAGCGGGACGACGAGGATCTGCGCATATACCGAGATGGCGTTCATCGGGCCGGTCCAGGTCTGCAACGGCTCTCCGCGTTCGAGCGGCGACGTCTCTTCGCGCCCCGCCTGCCCTGCCCCGATGCTGGCAACGCCGAAATAGATCGTGGTGTAGAGCGCCGAGACGACAATCGCGAACAGCGCCTTCCCGCTTCCTCCGGTTGCAACGGCCAGCGCGGTGAAAAACACCGCGTAGCAAGCGAACATCGTGTGCCAGACTCGGGACGGAAGCTGGTAGCCGGGATTTCCGAACGCAACCGGGGGCACGGCAGCGGGCGTGACCAATGCATCGAGAGCATGGATCTCGCTGGCAGACACGTCGCTGTCATCGATCTCGAAAGAGAGGTCTTCAAGCATGGGGGAGGTCCTTTCCGGCGTTGGAACCCGACAGGCCGTCGCGGCGGACCGCGATTCCGGTCAGCAGGCTATCAGCAATCGAACGTGCGCGCGCGGCGACCAGCGAGGTGCCCTCAGGGTCACGCTCTAGCGTGCGCAGCGTGTCGTAGAAGAGCGCGAGCCACCGGGAAAAATGGCGTTGCCCGAGCCCGGGAATGGCCATGTGCTTCTGCATCGGGTTGCCCGAAAATTCGCCGCTGTTGAACAGGATCGAGCGCCAGAATCCTTTCATGCGCGCCAGGTGAGCGGGCCAGTCCTCGATCCGTTCGGCAAAGATCGGGCCGAGCAGATCGTCGTCCCTTACGACTCCGTAGAATGTCTCGACCATATGATCGACGAAGGCTTCGTCGACGCCGAGCGATGCGGCATGCGCGCGCTTGGCCTCGCGCGCCTGTCGTACCTCGCTGCGGGTTCTCTCACGGATTGGGGACATGGATCGCTCCGACTCGATAACAGGTATTTGATATACCTAATATGCCTCTTGCGGCAAAAAGCAATATTCAATATACCTGTTTTATGCAGCTCAATCTCCGAACCGATTATGCCCTGCGCATGATGATGGCCCTGGCCGCCAGCGAGGATACGCTCTCGATCGACTGGATTGCCGAACACTACGGCATTTCGCGCAACCATCTGGCCAAGGTGGCGCAGGATTTGGCGGCTGCCGGTTTCATCGAGACACAGCGGGGTCGTGGTGGCGGATTGCGGCTTGCCCGCCCGCCAGCGCAGATCAATGTTGGTGCAGTGGTCCGCACGCTCGAGCATTTCGATGGATTCGTCGCCTGCATGGGCGGCAAGGCCGATTGCGTTATCGACGGCGTTTGCGGCCTAAAGCCCGCCCTCGCCGGCGCGCTCGAGGCCTTCCTTGCCCATCTCGACCGCCACACGCTCGCCGACATCGTCGCCGATCGCCACGCCGTGCTCCGTCGCCTCGCCGCCAACGCGGCGTGATGTAAACCGCTATTCTTCGATGTTGTTTAGGTTCGCTGGCGCAAGCAGCGCCGCCCGTGTGGCCAGCGTCACGTAGATCAGAACGATCGTCCCTGGTATCGCAAGGAATGTCGAACCGGTCGCATCGATCGCGACGATGACGACGCCCAACAACGCAATCGCTCCGAAAATACCGGTCACGATATGGCTCCGCAATTTCCTGTCGGCGTCCCAACGGTCGAGCCTGACCGGCAAGGTACCGAAGCCGATGAGGAGCGTCAGGCCGAAGAGCGTGCAAAGGAGGGCTAGGATCGCATAGCCGATCGTCTGCGCGGCCAGAGGAATGGCGATCGTATCGGCGCAATGGGGAAACACACCGCGACGCATATCGATATAAAAACTGAAGCCGTAGCCAAACCAGGCCATGAAAAGACCGAGATATCCCAGCCCGAAGAACGCCGGCTTATTGGCAGGCGCCTTCTTGCCGAAGACACTCGACAAGACCGAGATCGTCACAGCGATCAGTGCCAATGCAAGTCCTGCCTGCATGAATTCGTGCCGCGGCGTATCGAAGCGCGCCATTGCTTCGTACCAGCCCTCGATCACGCCATTGGCATCGCAGGCGTTGCGGCGCAGCTCCATCGCAGCGTCGATATCGGTGTAGAACGGGTAGGTCGCACCCCATGCGATCAGCGCGACACCGATAATGGGAAGTGCCGCGAGGAAGCGCACGAACGTCACATCCGACCTAAGCCGCATCAGCAAACCTCGGCGGTATTCTCGGGGATCGGGCCGGGCGGTACGCGTGCGTCGCTCATGTAGAACGGATCCGATTCGACCCGGTGGTTATCGCCATAGACCTCCGCCAGCACGGCGTAGAGCCGCGGGTCGTAGGCACGCAGATCGTCGTGGTTCAGAACGCGGGTGCCGTCCATCACGGCGAGCCGGTTCGAATTGAACCAGAATTGTGTGCCCTCGGCAAAATACTCCTCGACGGTGGTGGTCGCGTATTCCTGGTACCACAACCGGTCGGCCAGTGCCGCTTTGTAGGCGGCATCGATCCGGGCCGCGAGCGCGGGGTCGGTGCCCCGGATCGCGTCATGGATCGCATGGGCGAATTCGTGGACGAGGATGGTCTCGCCCCAATAGCGCGACGAGCGTCGGCCCAGCACGTCTTCTTCCGCCGCCACCGCCCGTTTTCCGCCCAGCCCCCTCACCCGCGCATTCCAGTAGTCGCGATCGGACAGCAGCCCGATCCGCGCCTCGTAATGCTTGCGCTCGCACCGCGTCAGCCGGGGATCATCGGGCGCAGGTTTCTTCCAGCCCCGATACTCGGGAAGGTCGGTAATAGCCTCGTCTTCGGCCATGATCGCAACGCGATAATCGTTCGCGGCGAGCCATTCGGCCAGTTCGGGACGATACGCGAGTATCGATGCCATCATATCGCGCGCGGCAAACAGCGTTTCATCGGACACGCGATCGGACGACACGACAGGGATTCCGGCTGCCGGGACATAGCGGGTATAGAACGGATCGGCGTTCAGGCTTTCGGGCGGCGCCTCGGCAGTCGAGGCGCCACACGAACAGGCCGCCAGAGAAAGCGACGCCAGGCAAAGGCGCAGCCTCCCCTTCAAACGATCAATATACCCGCTTCTTCGGCTCGATATATTTCACGTCGTCGGTCAGCGTGAACTCGTGGACGGGGCGATAACCGATATTCACGGCGCCGCCCTTGCCGCCCCAACCGTCGAAGGTCGCGATGGTGTGCTTCATCCAGTTGGCGTCGTCGCGATCGGGATAGTCCTCGTGCGCGTGGGCGCCGCGGCTTTCCTTGCGGTTTTCCGCGCTCGCGATCGTCACATTGGCTTGCGCCATGAGATTGTCGAGTTCGAGCGTTTCGACGAGGTCGCTGTTCCAGATCAGCGAGCGGTCGGAGACGTGGATGTCTTCCATCCGTTTGTTCACCGCCTTCAACTGCTCGACGCCTTCGCTGAGCGTCTCGCTGTTGCGGAACACCGCGCAGTGCGACTGCATCGACTTCTGCATTTCCTCGCGCACACGCGCAGTCGGCGAGCCACCATCGGCATAGCGGAAGTGATCGAGGCGCGTGAGCGCGAGATCGGCGCTGTCCTTGGGCAGTTCGGCCTGCGAGCCGCCGCTCTTGCAGGTTTCCTTGAGGCGGAAGCCGGTCGCGCGGCCGAACACCACGAGGTCGATCAGCGAGTTCGAGCCGAGGCGATTCGCCCCGTGGACCGAGACGCACGCCGCCTCGCCCACCGCGAACAGGCCGGGGACGATCTTTTCCGGATCGTTCGGGTCGCCCGCCATGACTTCGCCGTGGAAGTTACAGGGGATGCCGCCCATGTTGTAATGGACCGTCGGGGTGACCGGCAGTGGCTGGCGCGTCAGGTCGACACCGGCGAAGATCTTGCCGCTTTCGGTGATACCCGGAAGGCGTTCGGCGAGGATCGCGGGATCGATGTGGTCGAGATGGAGATAGATGTGATCTCCCTCTGCGCCCACGCCGCGGCCTTCGCGCATCTCGAGCGCCATCGAACGCGACACGACGTCGCGCGAGGCGAGGTCCTTGGCCGAGGGAGCATAGCGTTCCATGAAACGCTCGCCCTCGGAATTGGTCAGGTAGCCGCCCTCGCCGCGCGCACCTTCGGTGATGAGCACGCCCGCGCCGTAAATGCCGGTCGGGTGGAACTGGACGAATTCCATGTCCTGCAGCGGCAGGCCGGCGCGCAGCACCATGCCGCCGCCATCGCCGGTGCAGGTGTGGGCCGAGGTCGCGGTGTAATAGCACCGGCCATAACCGCCGGTCGCCAGCACCACGCCCTGCGAGCGGAAGCGATGGATGGTGCCGTCATCGAGGCACATCGCGATCACGCCGACGCATTCCTTGCCGTTCGGCCCGTCCTTCATGATCAGGTCGATGGCGAAATATTCGATGAAGAAATCGGCGTCGTACTTCAGGCTCTGCTGGTAGAGCGCGTGGAGCATGGCGTGCCCCGTACGGTCCGCCGCGGCGCAGGTGCGCTGCACGGGCGGGCCTTCGCCCATATTCTGCATGTGGCCGCCGAACGGGCGCTGGTAGATCGTACCGTCCGCGTTGCGGCTGAACGGCACACCAGCGTGTTCGAGTTCGTAGACCGCCTGCGGCGCTTCGCGCACCATGTATTCGATCGCGTCTTGGTCGCCGAGCCAGTCGGAGCCCTTGACCGTATCGTACATGTGCCACGACCAGTGGTCGGGCGTGTTGTTGCCGAGGCTGGCGGCGATCCCGCCTTGCGCCGCAACGGTATGCGAGCGGGTGGGGAAGACTTTCGAGATATTCGCCGTCTTCAGGCCGGATTCGGCGGCCCCCATGGTGGCGCGCAGGCCCGATCCGCCCGCGCCGACGACGACGACGTCATAGGTGTGGTCGATGATCGGATAGGCGCGACCGCCGATTTCGAAGGTACTGGCTGCGGCCATCAGGCGGCTCCTGCGAAGACGATGCGGGCGATGCTCAGCAGGCCGAAGGCGCCGCCGGCGAAAGCCGCGATATTGAGAAGGGCATTGAGGGCGAAACGGTTGCCCGCGGAGTCGACATAATCTTCGGCCAGGACCTGCAGGCCCAGCCGCGCGTGCCAGAACACCGAGATGATCAGCAGCGCCAGCGCCAGCGCGGTCAGCGGCGAGGCGACCCAGCTGGCGAAAGTGGCGTAGCCGTAATCGGGCAGCATCAGGAAGCTGATCACGAGGAACAGCACCGCCACCAGATTGCCGATCGCGGTGAAGCGCTGCAGCAGCCAGTGATGGGTGCCGTGATGGGCCGAGCCGAGGCCGCGCGCGCGGCCGATCGGGGTTTCGTGCGAGGTGATGTCCTGCGCCATCAGAATGCTCCCTGCTTGGCCAGCACGACCGCCCAGAAGGCGATCGTCAGCACCACGCCGAGCACGTTGGCAGCGATCGCCCAGGTGCGGTTGGTGTCGAGTTCGTACCCGGCGCCGATATCCAGCACGAAGTGCCGCAGGCCCGAGCAAACGTGATTGAAGAACGCCCAGGTCAGGCCAACCAGCACGATATAGCCGATCGGACTCGTCGCTACCGATGCGAAGGTTTCGTACGCCTGCGGTCCGCTGGCGAGCGCGCCGAGCCACCACAGCAGCACGGGCAGGCCGACGAGCGCCATCCCGTCCCCGCTGACGCGGTGGAGGATCGAGGTCAGCATATGCGGACCCCATTTCCAGATTTGCAGGTGCGGTGAGAGGGGTCTTTCGGCCATGGGTTTTCCTGTCGGACGATGTCTTGTGCCGTCCCTTAACGGAATGAGACGGTGAGGCAAGGTGTGCGTGCCGCCCGACCCGCCGCCGCGCGGCATTTTTGCGCAGGTGATGACGAAACCGGGCGGCGGCGCTAGAGCCCCTCCCCATGACCACCATTGTTCTCACCGGCTCCTCTCGCGGGATCGGCGCGGCGGCGCGCACCGCTCTCGAAGCGCGCGGCTGCACCGTCATCGGCCACGGCTCGAAAGCCCACGACGCGCACACCATCGGCGCCGATCTGTGCGACCCGCAGGCTCCGCAGACGCTGTGGAACGAGGCGCTGCGCCGCGCCGGCGGCACGATCGACGTGCTGATCAACAATGCAGGCCTGTTCGATCCCAATCCGCTCGACGGATCGGACATCGAATGGCTCGACAGCTGGGAAGACACGCTGCGGATCAACCTGACCGCCGCAGCCCAGCTCTCGCGCTATGCGGTGCAGCACTGGCAGGAGCGCAAGGCACCCGGGCGGCTCATCCATGTCGCCAGCCGCGCGGGCCATCGCGGGGATAGCCCGGCGCACTGGCATTATGCTGCAGCCAAGGGCGGAATGCTCGCCATGCACAAGACCATTGCGCGGGCCTATGCCGGCGAAAACATCCTCAGCTACGCGATCACGCCGGGCTTCACCGATACCGCGATGGCGGGCGATTACCTAGAGAGTCGCGGGGGGCCCGGCCTGCTGGCCGACATTCCGCTGGGCCGCGTCGCCGAGCCCGAGGAAATCGCCGCCATCATCGCCTTCTGCGCGCTCGACGCCCCGCCCTCGCTCACCGGCGCCACGCTCGATGCGAATGGCGCGAGCTATGTGAGGTGAGCGGCAATCTCGCCTTCGCCTGCCGGTGCGGGGCGGTGCGCGGCGCGATCCTCGACCCCGGCCCTCACGAAGGCGACAGGCTTGTGTGCCATTGCACCGATTGCCAGGCCTTCGCGCGCTATTGCGATGCCGAGGATTACGTCCTCGACGAACATGGCGGCACCGATCTTTACCAGTCGCGCTGCGCCAGCGTGCGGCTCGACAGCGGCGCACAAGCGCTGGCCTGCGTCCACCTGACCGACAAGCCGACTTTGCGCTGGTATTGCAGCCAATGCCGCACGCCGCTGTTCAACAGCTTCGCGAGTGCGAAAGTGCCGTACATCACCACCCAGCTCGCCAATTGCGCCGACGATCGACGCGACATGGTCGGCCCGGTGCGCGGGCACCTGTTCGTCGAACATGCGCGCGGCGAGCCCAATTCCGGCAATGCGGCCATGCTTCCGATTATGCTCAGAGTGATCAAACGGATCGCAAAGGATTATCTCTCGGGCGCGCGCCGACGTACGGCGCTGTTCGACAAGGACACATTGCAGCCGGTGGCCGTTCCCCATCGCCTGAGCGAGGCCGAACGTGCAGCGCTCGACACCAAACAGGAAAGCGCATCATGAGCAGCTGGAAACTCACCGCATTCGGTCGCAAGCCGGTCATCGAAGCTGCCCTCGCCCGGCAGGACGAGACGCTCGACTGGGATCACGAGATCGTGCTCACCGGGTTCGAAATTGCCGAGGACAAGCCCGACGACTGGCGGCTGGATGCCTATCTGCCGCGCAAGCCCCGCAACGCCGATCGCGCCGCGATTGCCGCACTGTTCGATGGCAAGGCGCCAGACTTCGCCGAAGAAAAGCTGCCCGAAGCCGACTGGCTGACAGAAAGCCAGCGCGGGCTCGATCCGATCCGCGCCGGGCGCTTCCATATCCACACGCCCGACCATGCGCCCGATCCGGATGCGGTCAATTTCGAGATCCCTGCCGCGCAGGCTTTCGGCACAGGCCATCACAATACCACCGCCGGATGCCTCGCCATGCTCGACGCGATCAAGCGCAGCGGGCTGATTGCGCGCGACGTCGCCGATATCGGCACCGGCACCGGATTGCTTGCCTTCGCCGCCCGCGCATTGTGGCCGCGTGCCCGCTTCACCGCGACCGATATCGATCCGGTGTGCCTCGGCGTGATCGAGGACAATGCGGCGATGAACGCGATCCCGCTTGGCGCAATGCCCGGCGACGTGATGCCGATCATCGCGCCGGGTACCGACGATGCCGCGATCCAGGTCCGCGCGCCGTACGATCTGCTGATCGCCAATATTCTTGCCCGCCCGCTGATCGATCTTGCCCCCGATTTCGCGGACATCACCGCGCCGGGGGCCAGCGTGCTGCTGGCCGGATTGCTCGAAACGCAGGAAGCTGCCGTGCGCCGCGCCTATCGCCGCCAGGGCTTCCGCCTTGCCGCGCGGTTGGTCGATGGCGACTGGTCGATCCTGTGGCTGCGCAAGCGCGCGGGCATGTAACCGAGCGCTATTGCGCGGTCGCGTCGTGGTATTCTGCCACCGCGCCGACGACCTCGTGCATCATCGCCATCCGGTCGGGCACCCTCTCCTCGGTCCGCGCGATCATCACGACCACTGCATAGCGCCGCCCATCGGGCGCCGTCAGGATGCCGATATCGTTGTAGCCGGTCTGTTCGTGGACCAGCGCCTGCCCGGTCCCGGTCTTGTGCGCGATCCGCCAATCGGGGGGCAACCCGCCCTTCAAGCGGTTCGGGCCGCTGCGCGTTTCGGCCAGCGTATCCAGCAGCAGTGCGGTGCTGTCCTTCGACAGCAACTCGCCCTTCGCCAATCGCGTCAGCGCCGCCGCGATCGCAACCGGTGCGGCGCCGTCGATCGGATCGGCGAGATAGCCCTCATAGGCCGCGCGCCGATCGGCATCGGGCACTTGATCGCGCGCGTCGTAAAAGGCGCGCCCCAGCGAATAACTCGGGCGCCATTGCAGCCCGGCGGTCGCGCTCTGCTTGGTCCGCTCGTCGGTGCCGAAACGGATGCTCGAAAGGCCGAGCCTGTTGAGCGTGGCCTGCACCGCATCTGGCCCGCCCACGCGTCGCAGGATGATATCGTTGGCAGTGTTGTCGCTGCGCGTCAGCGCGCGTTGCATCAAGTCGCGATATTCGGTGGTCACAGAACCGCTCGCGAGCACTTCGTCACGGATCGGCTGATGAAAAAGGGTGAGGTCCTCGAGCGTGACCACGCGCGCTTCGTCGAGCGAGAGTTTGCCCGCATCCACCTGCCGCAGCGCAGTGAGCGAGACCCACAATTTGCTGACGCTCTGCTGCGGAAACAGTTCGAGCCCGCGATATTGCATCGTCCGATCGCCTTCGACCGGACGCACCGCGATCCCCACCTGCCCGGCAAAGCGCGAGCCGATTTCACTCAGCTGGCGATCGAGCGTGGCTTCCTCTGGCGTCGGTAATTCGGGTTCGACCAGCGCCTCGGCCTCCTCGGCCACCGGATCGGGCGCCGGCGCGGACAGCCGCGGCACCACGATCACGGCAAGCGCGACCAGGCCGAGGACGGGAAACAATATGGCGATGAAACGAAGAGCGAGCGACACATTGTGTTCAACGGTGCGCGACGGCAAAGTTCCAAGGTGCGGACATCAACCTCGCGCGCGGATCGCCAGGAACACGCCGAAAATCAGCTCGGTCGCCGCCACGCCGAAGGCCACCATGTCGCTCGGGATCACTTCCGGAAAGATCGCAAAGCACCCGATGGCGGTGACGATCGCGGCCAGCAGCCAGTAGATTTTCAAACCGTACGCAGTGCGAAATGCGAAGTAGTGCGTGCCCACCGCGGCGGCGGCGATCGGAATGACCCAGTCGGGGCGATAATCGAGGAACAGCCAGGCGGCGGCCAGCATGGCGATCATGGCGATCGTGCCTTCGAGCACCAGGCGCCCCATCGGGTTTTCAGCGCTTTCGCCGGGACGTTTCAGGATGCCGCGCGCGATCAGCAAGCCTACCGGAAAGATGAACATCCCTCCGAAGAATAGCACGGTAAACGCGGTTCCGACCCCGGCCTGCCGTTCGGTGATCGCGGTTGCCAGCCACACGCAGCCCGAAACGATCACGCCCAACGCGCCGTCCAGATAGCCCCGCCGGATCTCGGCCTGTGCGTCTTCGATCTGCATTGCGTCTTCCCCCTCAACTGGCTGCAGCGACAATTTCCGCCCAGCCTGCCTCGTCGATCACTTCGATTCCCAGTTCTGCCGCCTTCTTCAGCTTGCTGCCCGCGCCCGGCCCGGCGACGAGCAGGTCGGTCTTCGCGCTGACCGACCCGGAGGCCTTGGCACCCAGTCGTTCGGCCTGGGCCTTGGCCTCGTCGCGGCTCATGGTTTCGAGCTTGCCGGTGAAGACGACCGTCTTGCCCGAGACGGGGGATTCCTTTGTCTCAAACTCCATGGGAGGAAGAACTATCTCCCCCTTTCTATCAGTCGTTCCAATAAGATCTTCCCATACCTCAACATTGTGAGGTTCATGAAAAAAATCACATAGAGCCTCGACTACCGCAGGACCGATCCCGTCGATTGACAAGATATCTTCTTTGGCACTTTCATCGCCAAAATTCACACGGTCAACCGCAGAACGAAGCTCAAGCATCGTCCCGAAATGTTTCAGAAGATCGCGTGCGGTAACTGTTCCAATGTGTCGAATACCAAGGCCGAATAGGGCTCGGTCCGGGCTCACTCCTTGGCGCTGGCCCACATCCATCACGACGAGCGGATCCCCAAGACTAAGCTCGGGCGAGCGTTTAGCCTCGATGCTCTTGAGAAGGTTCGCGACAGACGTCTCCTTCCACCCGTCGAGCGCGAGGATATCTTCGCGGCGGTCCTTCAGGCGGAAGATATCGGCCGGGCTTTCGAGCCAGCCCTTGGCGAAGAACTGGTCGATCGTCTTCTCGCCCAGCCCGTCGATATCGAGCGCGGCGCGGCTGACGAAATGTTTCAGTCTTTCCGTGCGTTGCGCCGGACAGATGAGACCGCCTGTGCAGCGCACATCGACCTCTCCCTCCTCGCTCACCGCCTCGCTGCCGCATTCGGGGCAATGATCGGGAAACACGAACGGATCGCGCTTCGCGTCGGGAGTGAGGTTCTCGACCACCTGCGGGATCACATCGCCTGCACGCTGGACCAGCACGCGGTCGCCCAGACGCACGCCGAGCCGGGCGATCTCGTCGCGATTGTGGAGCGTCACGTTGGTCACCGTGACCCCGCCCACCAGCACCGGCGCAAGGCGGCCCACGGGCGTCAGCTTGCCGGTGCGCCCGACCTGGATATCGATGCTCTCCAGCGTGGTCTCGGCGCGTTCGGCGGGGAATTTGCGCGCGATTGCCCAGCGTGGCGCCTTGGCGACGAAGCCCAGCCGCTGCTGGAAATCGAGCCGGTCGACCTTGTAGACCACGCCGTCGATTTCATACGGCAGATCAGGGCGTTGCTCGGCAATATTCGCATAATGCGCGAACATCTCTTCGATCATCTCGCATCGGGTGAACAGCGGCGAAACCGGCACACCCCATGCCTCGATCTGGCGCACTACCTCGACCTGCGTCTCACCCGGCACGTCGGATGCCGCGCCCCAGCCATGCGCCCAGAACCGCAAAGGGCGCTGGGCGGTTACGCTGGCGTCCTTCTGGCGCAGCGATCCGGCGGCGGCGTTGCGCGGATTGGCAAACGTCTTGGTCCCCGCCTCCTCGGCCTTTGCATTCAGTTCGGCAAAGGCGGCGCGCTCCATATAGACCTCGCCGCGGATCTCAAAGACGTCGGGCGCACCTTCGGGAAGCTGCTGCGGGATATCGGCGATGTGCGCGACATTGGGCGTCACGTCCTCGCCAACCTGCCCGTCACCGCGCGTGGCGGCGCGAACCAGCTTGCCCTGCTCATAGCGGAGCGACAGCGAGAGCCCGTCGATCTTGTCCTCGGCGGTGAAGGCGATCGGCTCGTCCTCGCCCAGGCTCAGGAACCGCCGCACCCGCGCGACGAATTCCTTCACCTCCTCATCGTCGAACGCATTGTCGAGGCTCATCATCCGCACCTCGTGCGCCACCTTCGACAGCGGCGAGGCGGCGATCTGATGCCCGACATTCTTCGACGGGGAATCGTCGCGGACGAGCTGCGGAAACGCCTCCTCCAGTTGCGCGTTACGCCGCACCAGCGCATCGTATTCCTGGTCGGTGATCTTCGGCGCGTCCTCGGCATGGTAGAGCCGATCGTGTTTTGCGATCTGCCGGGCCAGCCGCATCAACTCGTTTGCGGCCTCGGCTTCGGTGAGTTCAGTCATGGCGTAATGCCGCAGCGTCGCCATGATCCCAAAACCGGATCAACTTGTCCCACCACTTCCGACTTTCGGGACCTAAGTAGCGATGCGCACATTCAAATCTCATCACACCTTTCATGTATCCTTGGACAGCTTCAAGCAAACCGACTGTCGCGGCTTCCTGAACGTATTCATCGCCCTCAACATGAAGCTTCTCAACCAACTCAAATGCGGCTCTGCAGGAATCCTCATCCTTGTTCTTCATGCGAGTGACAATTTCGTCAGCAATGCTTCCCATTAGAATATAGTAAGGCAGACCGCTCGCGCTTGGTTCGGACGGTTGCCGATATTCAGCGATAAACTGGTCAGTCAGTGCTTCGAAACGCTCGTCCACACTCCGCACAGCGTCGGAAAAGTTGCCTTTGGTAATCACACGTCCCCCAGCAATCTATCTGCCTGCGCGCGGGCTTCCGGTGTCACCTCGGCCCCGCTGAGCATTCGCGCGACTTCTTCCTGGCGGCCCGCTTCGTCGAGCAGGGTGACGCCGGTGCGGGTAACGGTGCCGGTGGAGGATTTGGCGATCAGGTAATGCGCATTGCCGCGCGCGGCGACTTGCGGAGAGTGCGTGACCGCCAAGAGCTGGCCGTCGCTGGCCAGCCGTGCCAGGCGCTCGCCGATCGCGCTGGCGACTGCGCCGCCGACGCCGCGATCGATCTCGTCGAAGATCACCGTCGCGGCGCCGCCCTGCTCCGCTAAAGCCACTTTCAGCGCGAGGATGAAGCGCGACAATTCGCCGCCGCTCGCGATCTTGTTGAGCGGAGCGAAATCCGCGCCGGGGTTGGTGGAAATCAGGAATTCGACCGCGTCCATCCCGCTCGCGCTCCAGCGTTCCTCGGGCAGCGCTTCGACCTTGGTCTGGAAGCGCGCGGCATCGAGTTTCAACGGCGCGAGTTCGCCCGCCACGGCCATGTCGAGCTTCGCCGCCGCCTTGCTCCGCGTCTCGTGCAGCGCCTGGGCTTGTTTACCATAGGTCTCGCCTGCAGCCTGCGCAGCCTTTTCCAGTGCACCGATCTCGGCCTCGCCGCCCTCGATCGCGTCGAGCTTGGCGCGTAGCTCCGCCATCTTGGCCGGCAGTTCGTCGGCCTCGCAATCGTGTTTCCGCGCCAGCGCACGCAATTCGAACAGGCGCGTTTCGGCCCGGTCGAGCTCGGCGGGATCGTGGACCAGCGCTTCGGCCGCGCGGGCCAGCGCTTCCTCGGCCTCGCCCGCCTCGATCACGGCGCGGTCGAGCGCGTCGAGCGCAAGCTGCAACTGGTCGTGCTCGCCCGCAATCCGATCGAGCCGCCGCGCCGCACCGCGCAAAGTCGCGAGCGCGCCGTCGGAGCCTTCCCACAGATGGCGCAATTCCTCGAGGTCGCCCGAGAGCCGCTCGCCCTTCTGCATATTGGCACGGGTGGCGGCGAGTTCGGCTTCTTCGCCTTCCTGCGGGGCGAGATTGGTCAGCTCTTCGAGCCACGAGAGCAGCAGGTCGCGATCGGCGCTCGCCTGCGCAATGTCGGCCCTGGCTTCGGAAAGCTTGTCCTCGGCTGCGCGCCATGCCGACCATGCCGCACCAACGCTCGCCACATCGCTTCCCGCGAAACGGTCGAGCAGCGCCCGGTGCCCGCGCGGATTGACGAGACCGCGATCATCGTGCTGGCCGTGGATCTCGACCAACGCGGGCGCGATCTGCCGCAGCAGCGCGACGCCCACCGGCTGGTCGTTGATGAACGCCTTCGACCCGCCATCTGCCTTCAACTGCCGGCGGATGATCAAAGGCTCGCCCGGCTCGATCTCCAGATCGGCATCGTCGAGCGCTTCGGTCACCGGTTCGGGCAGCGTGGCGAATTCGAACGCGGCGGTCGCGCTTGCCTTGGGCTCGCCGGCGCGGACCAGGCCGCTATCGGCGCGATTGCCCAGCACCAGGCCAAGTGCATCGAGCAGGATCGACTTGCCGGCCCCGGTTTCCCCGGTCAGCACGCTGAGTCCGCCCGAGAAATCGAGATCGAGCGCTTCGATCAGCACGATATTGCGGATGGAAAGCCGGGTCAGCATCACGCCCCGTTTAACCCGAAGATCGCAGCGATGTAAGCGAATCCGCGCATTCTCGAACAGGTTTGTCGTCCCGAATGCACCCTGTTGTCAGATTAATGACAAGTTAGACCATATTGGTTATGTGATGCGCCATGCGCGGGGTGTGGGAAGAATGGGTGGTGGAAGCCACCGTTCCAAAAGAAGTGCGCGGCGATTACGCAATCGTCGCGGCCGAGCATGTTCGCTCGCAGGAACCGTTATTGTATTGCGGTTTCTTATTCGGCGCGTTGAATGCCATTCTGCTTGCCTGGGATCTTCCCCCGCTGCTGCGCTTCTGGCTGCCTGCCGCGATCATGGCGATCAGCGTCGTGGGCCTGATGCTTCGGCGCTCGGCGCCCGCTACCGAAGCTCGCGCGATCGAGTCTCTGACCATATCGATCTGTGTCACCTGCACCATCATCGCACTCGGCGCAGTGTGGACTATTTCGGCCTGGCATCACAGCGCTGAGGCGGTTCGCCTGACGTATCCGTTCTTTATGGCCATGGGGGTACTCGTTACGTCTTACGGCTTCGCCAAGGTGAGGCGCCTTGCCGCGCTGTGCCTTGCGGTCGGTCTCGGACCGCTGGCGGTGGTCCTGATCGCGGATGGAACCGGGTTCGAGATGATTTGCGGCGCAGGAATTTTCGTATCCGGTCTCTTCGTCGTGCTGATGGCGCGGAACGACCGGCGGTTCCTCGTCGAACTGCTCGAGCACCGGCAAAGGCTTCATCGGCTATCGCGGATCGATTCGCTGACCGATCTGCCCAATCGGCGCGCACTGCTCGAGGATGCGGAGCGAATGGGCTTGCGGGGCGAAACGATGCGGCTGGTTCTGATCGACATCGATCATTTCAAGGCGATCAACGATCGCCACGGCCACGACATCGGAGATTACGTTCTGTGCGCAGTCGCCGATGTCATCTCGAATTTCGTGCGCCAGGGGGTCTGTGCGGCGCGGATCGGCGGTGAGGAATTCGCGCTTTTGGGCGAAGCGAAGGATCTCTCTGCGCTGTCGGGCCTGCATCTCGTGGAGACGCTGCGCAATGCCGATATGCCGCACGGCGATCAATTGACCGTAAGCGCCGGCGTGGCAACGGGGCCGCTTAAGACCGACGGCGACTGGCGCAAGCTCTATGCGCGGGCGGACAAGGCTCTTTACGAGGCCAAAGCCGATGGACGCGATCGCGTCGTCGCCGAAGTAGAGCTGGCCGAAACTCCTGATGATCCGAAGAAAACCGACCGCACCCAGGCAGCGTAATCGCGGGTAGGGTAATCGCGCGTAAGCCCGGCGTCAGCCCGCGGTGGTCGCCACCGCAGGAGCATGCCGCTCCATCAGGTCATAAGCGCGCTGATACCATTTGCTGCCGGGATAATTCGCGCCCAGCACCGCAGCGGCTTTCTGGGCTTCTTCCGGAACGCCCAGCGAAAGGTAGCTTTCTACCAGGCGATAAAGCGCTTCGGGTGCGTGGCTGGTGGTCTGGAAGTTTTCGACCACCTTGCGGAACCGCAGCGAGCTCGCCAGCCATTTGCCGGTTGTCTGGTAATAGCGACCGATCTCCATCTCCTTGCCCGCCAGGTGATCATTTACCAGGTCGATCTTGAGACGTGCATCGGTGGCATAATCGGTCGCCGGATAGCGGCGCACGATTTCGCGCATGGCCGCCAGCGCCTGTTCGGTCACCTTCTGGTCGCGCGTCACATCGCTGATCTGCTCGTAATAGGACAGCGCAATCAGGTAATACGCGTAGGGTGCGTCCTTGTTACCCGGATGGATCGAAAGGAAGCGCTGCGCGCTCTGAATCGCCTTGTTGTAATCGCGCGCGGTGTAATAGCTGAACGCGCTCATCAACTGGGCGCGGCGGGCCCAGGGCGAATAGGGATGCTGGCGCTCGACCTCGTCGAACAGCACTGCCGCATCGCGCGAAGCACCACGATCGAGGCGATCCTTGGCCGCCATATAAAGCGTTTCCACATCACGCGCCACGTAAGCGGTGTCCGACGGGCCGCTGCCTCCGCCACCGGCACAGGCAGCGGTAAACAGGGTTGCGGAAGCGAGGACGGCAGCGCGAACGGCGCGCGCGGAAAGGAAACGCGATGTCATGGCGCGCCGTATAACCGCGCCCGGGCTGAACGCCAAGTGAAGGTTGGACCGCTTATGGGAATTGCGCTCAGGCGACCTGATCGACGCCTTCGGGGGCGTCCCACAGCAAGTGGCGCCGCTCGAGGAAGACGAGGTTCTTCGCCCGCACGATTTCGCCCTTGGTCTTGTAGCCGAGCAATTGTTCAGCATCGAGATGCGGGTTCACCGCAAGCACGCGCAATTCCTCGGAGCTGAAGTCGCTCAGGCCGCGTGCGCGCTCGGTGCCGTGCGTGTCGTAGATATGCAGCACATCGCCGCGACTGAAATCGCCGTCGATCGAGAGGATATCCGATCGCATGATCGACCGTTCCCCGCTTTCGAGCGCATCGGCCACATCATCTTCGACCTTCAGGCTGCCAGCCATCTGCAGCCGGTTGGCAAGCCAGCGTTTCCACCCGGTATTGGGGGCATCGTGCGCGGGGAAGCGGCTGCAATCGCGCTTCCCATCGATCACGGTCGAGATCGGCTGATCGACCTCGCCATGCGCGATATAGGTGGTCACGCCCGCTTCCTGCGCGATGTTGGCCGCCATCAGCTTGGTCGTCATGCCACCGGTGCCGAGCGTGCTCTTGCCCTTCGTCGCTTCCATATAGGGCGCGACATCCTGCACTTCGCGCACGAGTTCGGCGCCCGGCTCGTCGGGATGGCGATCGTAGAGACCGTTGACCTCGGTCAGGATGATGAAATCCTTGGCGTCGACCATCTGCGCGACCTTGGCGGCGAGACGATCGTTGTCGCCGACGCGGATTTCCTCGGTCGTGATCGAATCGTTTTCGTTGACGATCGGGACGACGCCCGCCTCGAGCAGGCGGTTCACAGTGTTGCGCGTATTGAGGAAGCGGCGGTGGTCCTCGAAATCGCCGAGCGTCAGCAGGACCTGCGCGATATCCATATCGTATTCGTGGCCGACTTGCTTATAGGCGTTGAGCAGCGTCGGCATACCGCACGCTGCGGCCGCCTGTTTGTCGCTCACGCCAGCCGAATCGGGGGTTTCGCCGACGGTGCGCAAGCCGAGCGCCACCGCGCCGCTGCTGCACAGGATCACGTTGATTCCCCGCTCGCGCATGCGCGCAATATCCTCGAGCAACCTCTGCATGAAGCCGAAACGGGGTGTCAGGCGATCGGAATTTGCAACCAGCGTTGAGCCAATTTTGATAACGATATTGTGTGTTTCAGTCATAATATTACTTCTCGTATTGGCGAGCAGTGTTGAGTAATGTGGCACAAGCCTAACGGACCAGGTGCGCCAGAACAACCGGTGGATTTTATTTTATCGGTGTGTTATAAAATATCCAACTCAAGCGCAGACCCCATCGGCCGGCGCTTTGCCACCGAATAGAAACAGGAGTCGGATATCTTTCACAACATTTTGCTAATCGGTTGCGGAAAAATGGGCAGTGCGCTGCTCGAATACTGGAACAAGGGTGACGAAAAATTTATCATCGTCGATCCTTTTCTCGAAACCGCGCCGGATAATACGCGGCTTGTGAAATCGCGCGAAGAGATTTCGAGCGAACAATTCGATCTCATTATTGTCGCGATCAAGCCGCAGATGGTGGAACAGGAGCTTCCGGCCTACTCGACCATGCTTTCGGGCAAGGGATATGTCCTCTCGATCGCCGCCGGCACTTCGATCGTCCGCCTTTCTGGCGCCATGTCGGGCGCACCGATCATCCGCGTGATGCCCAATCTGCCTGCCGCAATCGGCAAGGGCACCAGCAGCCTCGTGGCCGGCCTCGGCGTCAACGACAAGCACCGCAGCCACGCCGTCGAACTGATGGAGCGCACCGGCACCGTGCTTGAAGTCGAGAGCGAGGACATGCTCGATCGTGCCACCGCCGTTGCAGGCTCGGGCCCCGGCTATGTGTTCGAAATCGCGCGCATGTACGTCGCCGCCGCCGAAGAGCTCGGCTTTTCGCGCGAAGACGCCCGCACCCTGGTGCTCGGCACGATCGAAGGCACCATTGCCATGGCAATCGCCGATGACGAGACCTCGCTCGAGACGCTGCGCGACAACGTGACCAGCAAGGGCGGCACCACCGCTGCCGGGCTCGAAGCGCTCAACGGCGACGACGCCCTCTCCGCCAAGATGCGCGACACGCTTACCGCCGCTTACGACCGGGCGCGCGAACTGCGCTGACGTCCGGGTTTTCCGGAACCCCGTCTTTTCCGGAACCGTCGCCGCCGCGACCCGTCGTAAGCATAGACCCAAGAGGATTACATGACTGACCAGACCATCGACCCCCAGATCCACATCCACGAACTCGGCCAGCGCGCCCGCAAGGCAGCCCGCGGCCTGCTCACCGCCTCGACCGAGGCGAAGAACACCGCGCTCCGCGAAGCCGCTAAGGCCCTGCGCGACGCCACTCCCGAATTGCTTGAAGCCAACGGCAAGGACGTCGACAGCGTGCGCGGCAAGAAGCCCGACAGCTTCATCGATCGCCTCGCGCTCGACGAAGACCGCGTGGAAGGCATGGCCAGCGCGCTCGAACAGATCGCCGAACTGCCCGATCCGGTCGGCCGCCAGCTCGCCCAGTTCGATCGTCCCAACGGCCTCAAGATCGAGCGCGTCGCCGTGCCGATCGGGGTGATCGGGATGATCTACGAATCACGCCCCAATGTCGGCGCCGATGCCAGCGCGCTGTGCCTCAAATCGGGCAATGCAGTGATCCTGCGCGGGGGCAGCGAAAGCCGCCATTCGACCCGTGTGATCGTCGATTGCATGCAGAAAGGGCTCGACGCCGCCGGCCTCCCCGCCGATGCCGTGCAGACCGTGCGCACCACCGATCGCGCCGCCGTTGCCGCGCTGCTCCAGGCCGATGAATTCGTCGACCTTGTAATCCCGCGCGGTGGCCGCGGCCTCGTCGAACTGGTCCGCGACCAGGCGAGCGTCCCCACCCTCCTCCACCTCGATGGCAATTGCCATTCCTACGTCCACGAAGCCGCCGATCTCGACAAGGCGGCCGAGGTGATCCGCAACGCCAAGCTGCGCCGCACCGGCGTCTGCGGCGCGACCGAAAGCATCGTGATCGACCGCGCGGTGGCCGACAGCGCCGTGCCCAAGATCGTCGAGGCGATGGGCAGCGATTGCGAATTGCGCGGTGACGAAGCCGCCGTTGCGATCGACGACCGCATCAAGCCGGCCTTGGACGAAGACTGGAACACCGAATATCTCGACCAGATCGCCAGCGTGAAGGTCGTCGACGGCCTCGACGAGGCGATCGAGTGGGTGGACGAGCACTCCAGCCACCACACCGACGCGATCATGACCGAAGACGCCGACGCCGCGCGCAAGTTCATGACCAGCATCGACAGCGCGATCCTGATGCACAATGCCTCCACCCAGTTCGCCGATGGCGGCGAATTCGGCATGGGCGCGGAAATCGGCATCGCCACCGGCAAGATGCACGCCCGCGGTCCGGTCGGCCTCGAACAGCTGACCAGCTTCAAGTACCTCGTGCATGGGTCGGGCCAGACGCGGCCCTGATCGCGCGATCCGAGACGCTCAAGCCGCCGATGCCGCACCAGGCGTCGGCGGCTTTTTCATTGGCGAACCGGGAGGAATGGCGCGTTGCAGCGGTTCACGGGACGCTCCCCGCGGCGGAAGGATTAAACAAAGCTTAGACCTTCCCTGGTACAACGTCCCGATGGACAAGGTCACTGCCTTCCTTCGCAACGCCGCGATTCCGGATCTGCCGGAGGACGTCCGTTCCGATTTCGTCGTCGCGAATGCCACCACGGTGCAAAAACAGGGGCGCTGGCTGTTTGTCGGATTGCTGGTGACCTGCCTTTTCGCCGCTCTCGCAACGCCCGAGCGTGCGGGCTGGTTCGTGCGCTGGGGCCTGCCGGGCCTGATGGCGGTCTATTGCGCCATGGGAATGAACTCCCTCTTCCGTGATTACCAGTTCCAGCAGAAGCCCTGGCGAGCCGAACGTTTCATTATCGCGAGCTGGAAATCGTCGCTGATCGGCGCGCTGATCTCCACCAGCTGGGCGATCGCCTCCTGGTTCGCCGCCGATCCCGGCGAGCGGCTGCATTATCCTGTCATGCTCGTCATGGGATCGCTCGCCACGGCCTATTGCATGGCGAGTATCCGCCCGGCGGCGGCGACGCATCTGGTGATCGACATCGGGGCCATTGCGATCCTCATGCTGCTGACCGGTTCGACCCTCGACATGGCGGCCGCCGTCAGCCTGTGCATCGCTGGGCTGTTCCAGTGGCGGATGATCAACGAGCATCACAACCAGGTGGTCGAGCTGCTGCTGCTCAAGCGGCACAGCCAGGCGCTCGCGCAGACCGACCCGCTCACCGGCCTCCTCAATCGCCGCGCGCTGCTCGACTTCGCCGGCCGGCTGGCTGCGCGGGACGGGGTATCGCGGCTGCTCATCGTCGATATCGACTGCTTCAAGGTCATCAACGATGCGCATGGACACGAATGCGGCGACAGCGTGCTGCAGGAAGTCGCCCGCCTGATCGATTCCCACGCGGGCGAGAATGTCGGCGCCGCCAGGCTCGGGGGCGAGGAATTCGCCCTGCTCGGCACCACCGACGCGCTGCGTTCGGGCACGGCGAGCCAGCTCCTCACCGACATCCGCGAGGCCGCGATGCCCCATGGCGGGCAGGTGACGATCAGCATCGGCGTGGCCGATGGCCCGCTGGAAGACGACGCCGCATGGCGCGCGCTTTACCGGAGCGCGGACACCGCGCTCTACGCCGCCAAGCGCCGTGGCCGCGACCGGGTCGTCCACGCCCGCGAGCTGGAAAATGCGGAGCGGCACCGGGCCGAAAGCCTGGCCGCGCAAGGGAACCTGCCGGAGAGCAAGGTCGCCTAGCGCGCCTCATTTTCCTACACGCGCGTTTTCTGCTCCAAGCTGGCGGATGACTCGCAAGAAAGACCCCCGCACCACCCGTCGCTCCGTCGCCGAAATGGCGGCGGAGGGGCATGCCCTCCCCACATTCGAGCCCGTGCCGCGCAAATACCGCCACGATGGCTGGACGCCCGATCGCCAGCGCGCCTTCATCGCCGCGCTCGCCGATACCGGCAGCGTCAAGCGCGCCGCGATGCATGTCAATATGAGCCCCGAGGGCGCCTATTACCTGCGCCGCCAGCGCGGCTCGGAAAGCTTCCGCCGCGCCTGGGAAGCCGCGCTCGATTTCGGCGTCCAGCGGCTCAAGGACGAAGCCTTCGACCGCGCGCTGAACGGCCAGCTCTCCCCCGTCTTCGTCGGCGGCAAGCTGAAAGGCTTCCGCCGCGTGAAGAACGACCGCCTGCTGATGTTCTGCCTAAGGATGAACGCGCGCGGCGAAGACGGCCGCCGCCTCTCCGCCAGCTATTTCGATCCCGCTGCGGACAGGTTGTCGGGGAGCGCCCTGCCCTCAAGCAGCGAAGCGGTAGGGCCACAAGGAATCTCATACACCGTCCCCGTCCCCACGCGCGCGGAGAAGGACGACATCAACGCCGCGATGATCGAGCATTTCGACCCGGTGGCGATGACCCTGCCCGAAATCGAGGCGATGCAGGCCGAGCTAGCCCAACTCGCCGCCCGCCGCCGCGCCGAGGAGGACGGCCCACCCGAAACGGACATGGAAACCGACTTCGTGATGGTCCGCGACGGCGATTTCAAAGCCGTCGGCGAACTCGAAGACCTGATCGGCGAAGAGGACGAACTGGGCCAGTTCAACGAGAACGAGGACGACTGGCGAACGCTCGACGCAGGCGAGTAGGCAGCGCCGCCGCGACTGGGCCCGCCTCTCCGACCCAAAAATCCCCTTGCGCCCGCTAGGCCTTCGTCAGCTACACAGAGCTGCGCGCCCGCGACTTGGACGAAAAGCCCGCCATCCCCTTCTACCTCCAGCCCCACGCGGGCGACCCGCCCCGCGAAAACTGGTGGGACGCCCCCGTCGACTGGCTCCTCACCCGCCGCGACCGCTGGCAACGCGAGGCCGCCGAGCGCGCGGCGGAGGCGGAGGGCAAGAGCGCCGCGCTACCGCCACCGGATAGGCGCAGGAGGGATGAGCCGGAGGTGGAGGATGAGGATGAGGATGAGGATGAGCGCGCGGCGGTTGTCAGGCGGCTCAAGGACCGACGCTGGCGGTAACGGGTAGGTTGAGCAAAGCCCGAAGCCGGAAAGGGAGGCAAGGGCATCGGGCAAGCGATCGAACAGAGCTCGCAGTGGCGCTCAATAAAGAATGCGGATCGAGGCAAAGTTCGAGCCAAAGCTGCCAAATACTTTCTGTCTAAAACCGCCTAGTCCTCAAAATATGCGATCCCAATGGTTGGCAAAAATCCACCAGCATCTCGCATCAACTCATATGCTGCAAACGCTTCGACAGGGACTATAAGGCCAACCCGAACGGCCATTTTCAACAATCTAAGAGAACCAAGAACCCTCTCCTCGCCCAAAAATTCTGTAGCCTTCGCGCGACCGCGCCGATCATCACAACAAATTGAAGATTGCCCATCGAGATTAGCAAGTAAAATACATTCCGATTCACCGTCGCCCAATTTTTTCTCATCAACGAAATTTAGGACCTCATCAACATCAAGCTGATTGTCCTCAAGGTATTCGAGATCACCATCAGTATGGAGGCTGGCAATAGCCAATGCACAATGCTCCGAACACTCTCCTCCAACTATCGGGCCAACTTGAATGTGTAAGTCTGGAATACAACAAACCAGTCGGAGCACCCCACCGTTGTGAAGGTTTATGATTGAACAAGCGTCCAATATAACATTCACGATGCTCGTGCCTGTTGAGCAAAAATCTCACCAATCGAATACCCAAAGCTATTGGAGACCCAACCGATCGAAGTTTCTCCGGTGTTGACGGCTCTCAAAATTGCATCCGATAACAAGGAAGGGATGCGGGGTATGGGGACCTTTTGCCTCGGGCTGATATTCAGAATATCGGCACGCTTTTCGGGAGAACCAAATTCCTCCCGAAGATAGCGACTCAAAGAAAACGTTAATCCTTCTGGAATCAAACCAAGAGCTTCAAGCCTCAATCCAGCTACATCAAAGCTAACTCCGAAGAAGCGCGCTATATACAGGATCTCTCGATCAGTTATCTTGCCTTCCACCATAATTTTTTGATCGGCAAGAAACGCCAAAAACTTGCCGACACCAGTGTCAGGTAACAATAAACAAGATGAGAACGCGTCTACGAATGCTTCCGATTTTCGCGATTTCCCGAAAGATCCGATATCCCTCGACCGTTCGAACTTCGCAAATTCGCCGTCAACATGATCAGTGACAATATGTCCGAATTCATGGCCGAGGGTAAAAAGCATACGCCCAGAAAATCGAGGCGACACGAATATGAAACAGTAATTGCCAGCAATTAGAGAGACGCCTTCATACCGAGTATGTTCAATGGGCGAGACGATAAGCCCCTCAAGCTGGTTCAATTTCATCCCTAAGTCAGCGAGCGGTCCATCCACATTCGCGGGATCAATCAACAGCCTAGCGACTTTAGACGAACGGTCGGCGGCTGGATAAGTCCGTTGCTCATTTTGAAAACCACCGAGCCAACGAGGGGGCGAAGTCCGCTCAGGCAATAACTCTAAGCTAGCCTTTACGAAAAGAGCGATCCTCTCAACAGTGATATCATATTCGGCAGACGAATCTCGCGCACTCCGAAATAACGGAGAAATTGAATTATTCTCTACCTTCGAGGAATCAGTAAATATTTGAATTGGCAATCTTAAGCCAGCACATATTTGTCGTAATTCCGCGACGGTGGCTTTGGCGCCTCCAATTATCTCGCTCGCGCGTTGCCGGCCCAAAGCAGTCTTTGACACCAAGGAATCGCGAGAAATTCGCAGATCTCGCAAACGATCGGCGAGAACTTGACTCATTTTGCAGCGTCTTGCTTGATGCCGCGAAGCCACTCAATCATTTGATTAACTTGATCTTCATTCAGCTTCCGTTGGCGCCCCAAGATATCTATCGGTCGGTTACCTTGTTTCCCAACGATATCCGATAATTTGCTTAAGGTCTGCTGTCGCGCCAACTCGACCTCTCTGGGTGACTGGATGGCAAGGGGATCAGCACCCACAATGAAATTCTTTACGCGTCTTTCGAAACCTTTGTCCGCGTGGTGGTCGAGCGGGTGCTTATTCCCGTCGGCGTCTACAATGATATTTCCGACTACAATCCCGTCCTCCCTCAAACGAAGTCGGTTCTGTGGGAAGCGACCATATGCCGCTAGATGATCGATCTTCTCGGCAACCTTTAGACCTCCAAATACGTATTGCGCCAGATCCTCAGTCTTCCCCGAAACAACAAAGAGGTAGTCACCAATATCGACGAATTCTCGCAGATTACTCATGCAGGCACCAAGGGAAGGCACCTCCCCGAACATGGGATCGCTGATGTTATCAAGCCCCGCTGGATCAGCTCCGGTCCCGGTTATGTAAATGTATCCCTTCATTTTTTTCCTCTGTTATTATCTAAATTTTGGATAGTATTTAGGAACGGGTTACTGATTACCTTCTTATTTTTAATTGATGATGATAGTTTTATATTGCAAGATTTACATCGATGGTTGGAATGCGGGATGAAAGCATCCATTCCATTGTCGAAATAGGCCTCTCCACAATCGCAGACCAATACCACGATACGCCCGCGCAAATGCGCGAGAGCATTTTGCGCCATGAAATATCGCAGGTGAGATTCGTCAATCTCGATACCGTCTAGGACGACAGCGTCGAAAGTTTCATCCTCAAGGCGAGTTGACCTATCTGCAGCGTATCCATGAAAATGGATACCCTCCTCTTCCGGCCTCGGCGCGGTCCAGAGGAGTGCGGGATTTGAAGCCCACATTTGGATGCCGCCCGGAAAATCGTTCACGCTCGCCTCCAGCCTGCGCTCAGCACGAACAATTGAACGATTTGCGTCACTATCCTGAAAAACCTGCCGCAGACCTTTGAGAGGATTAGAAATGCCCTTCTTGTTGGCGAGGAAAATCTCTCCACAGGCATGGCAGAGGTGCCTCTTGTGCGGCTTCACAGCAAACCACTCAGAATCCAGATGCGGCTCACCACAGTAGGTACAAAATAATGAATCCAAATTGTGACCGATCGCTCTAGAAATGTATGCGGACACGGCCGTTTCACGCGTTACATATACCTTGCGCTTCTCGAATAAATCCACGGAGATTTCGAGAGCGACGGCATCGACGGTGTCATCTATGCCTTTCTCTAAGTCGCCAGCATCATCTCGAGCGTGGACATGGATCCCCTCCACCTCCTCAAGCCCCGTGGAATCGTATGCGGGTTTCACCGCACCCCACAGAGCTACCCCCCCATCGTAATCTTTGGGATTTAATTCCAGGATTTCTTTTGATTCCAGAGAGCGATAAGCGCCTTCGCAACGCTCAAGCTTTATTCCGTACTTTCCAGTCGCGGACGCTTGATGGGCATGACACCAAAAGCGTGGCCTCCCATCCCGGCGTTTGCCGGCTGGGCGGATATCACAATCGGACCGCTTCTCTTGCATGTTTCATGCTCCACAACCTCTCTTATAAGAGGAAATTGGAACAAAGCAAGAATCGGAACGAAAGTTGGCAGTGATTGCAGAAAGCTACTCTTCCCCCATCCGCAACGCCGCAATAAACGCTTCCTGCGGAATGCTCACATTCCCGTACTCCCGCATCCGCGCCTTGCCCTTCTTCTGCTTGTCGAGCAGCTTCTTCTTGCGGCTGATGTCGCCGCCATAGCACTTGGCGGTCACGTCCTTGCGCAGGGCGGCGATCGTCTCTCGCGCAATGATCTTGCCGCCGATGGCGGCCTGGATCGGGATCTTGAACAGGTGGCGGGGGATGAGGTCTTTCAGGCGCTCGCACATGCCGCGGCCGCGTTCTTCGGCGACCGAGCGGTGGACGATCAGCGAGAGCGCGTCGACGGCTTCGGCATTGACCATGATGTTCATCTTGACGAGGTCGCCTTCGCGCAGCCCGATCTGCTCGTAATCGAAGCTGGCATAGCCGCGGCTGATCGATTTCAGCCGGTCGTAGAAATCGAACACCACTTCGTTGAGCGGCAGTTCGTAGGTCACCTGCGCGCGGCCGCCGACATAGGTGAGGTTGGTCTGCACGCCGCGGCGATCCTGGCACAGTTTGAGGATCGCGCCGAGATATTCGTCGGGCGTGTAGATCGTCGCCTTGATCCACGGCTCTTCCACCGTGTCGATGCGGTTGACGTCGGGCCAGTCGGCCGGATTGTGGATGTCCACCACCTTCGCGTCCTCGTTCTTCGTATGGCCGAGGTGGACGCGGTAGACCACCGAAGGGGCGGTGGTGATGAGGTCGAGATCGTATTCGCGGCTGAGGCGCTCCTGGATGATTTCCAGGTGCAACAGGCCGAGGAAGCCGGCGCGGAATCCGAAGCCCAGCGCGGCGCTGCTTTCCATCTCGTAGCTGAAGCTCGCATCGTTGAGGCGCAGCTTGCCGATGCTTTCGCGCAGCTTCTCGAAATCGGCGGCGTCGACCGGGAACAGGCCGCAGAAGACCACGGGCTGGACTTCCTTGTAGCCGGGCAGCGCCTTGTCCGCCCCGCCCTTCACGGTGGTGATGGTGTCGCCGACGCGGGCCTGTTCGACTTCCTTGATCTGCGCGGTGATGAAGCCGATTTCGCCCGGGCCGATATCCGGCAGGTCGGTGCGCTTGGGGGTGAAGCAGCCGACCCGGTCGACCAGGTGCTGGGTGCCGCCCTGCATGAACCTGACCTCGAGGCCCTTCTTGAGCACGCCGTCGATCACGCGGACGAGGATGACCACGCCGAGATAGGGATCGTACCAGCTGTCGACGAGGCTGGCCTTCAGCGGCGCATCGCGGTTGCCCTGCGGCGGGGGGATGCGGGCGACGAGCGCCTCGAGCACGTCCTCGATGCCGAGCCCGGTCTTGGCCGAGGTGTGGACCGAGCCGCCCTCCTGCCAGCTGCCGGTGGCCTGGATGCCGACGATCTCCTCGATCTCCTCGGCCACGCGGTCGGGTTCTGCGGCGGGGAGGTCGACCTTGTTGATGACGGGGACGATCTCGTGATCGTGCTCGATCGACTGGTAGACATTGGCGAGCGTCTGCGCCTCGACGCCCTGCGCCGCGTCGACCACCAGCAGCGCGCCTTCGCACGCGGCGAGGCTGCGCGAGACTTCGTAGGCGAAATCGACATGGCCGGGCGTGTCCATGAGGTTGAGCTCATAGGTCTCGCCATCGCGCGCGGTGTAATTGAGGCGCACGGTCTGCGCCTTGATGGTGATCCCGCGCTCCTTCTCGATGTCCATGTTATCAAGCACTTGCTCGGACATCTCGCGATCGGTCAACCCCCCGCAAACCTGGATAAGCCGGTCAGCGAGAGTCGATTTGCCATGGTCGATGTGGGCTATGATCGAAAAGTTGCGGATCTTGGAAAGGTCGGTCATCAAACGCTTCAAACAGGAGGGTGTGCGCGGAAAATGCGCAGTTGCTGCGCCTTTAGCCCGACCTGCCCGGCAAGGCCAGCGTTGGAAGCGCAGATGCCGACGGCTTATCCGGCGTAGCGCATATCTTCCGACGATGCGTAGCTACGCGTGTTGAACGCCGGGACACCCGATCCGGCCGCCCCGACATTGTGGGCCAGCGGATAGGCCCCGGGCGGCAATGCCTGCAGCGGCATGCCCGCAGCGGCCAGCGCATAGGGGCTGATGCGGAAGCGGGTGCACAACCCGTCATTCCCGTCGCTGATCAGCGTGTTCTCGAACTCGATGCCCTGCCGTTCCTCTTCCGAGCGGCGCACCGTCGCCAGAGCAAGCTGGCCGCCGCCGAGGTCGAGCACGAGTTCGGTGCCGACCGGGACTTCGGCGATCCCTTCGATCATGGCGCCGGAGCGAGAGAGGTTGCGCAGTCGCACGTCGTAGCGATGATCCCCGTGGATCACGCCGACCTTGCGGAACACGCTATGACGCTCGGCGCGGTTGCGCTTGGGTCCTACGGCCTTGAGGATCAGCCGGCCGTCGGCCATCCGTTCGAGCACGTCTTCGTGCGACATCGCTTCGGAAAACAGGAAGCCCTGGACATAGTCGACGCCCTTGCTGTGAACGAGTTCGAGTTCGTCGAGCGCTTCCACACCCTCCACCGTCGTAACCATGCCCAACGCCTTGGCAACGCTGACGATGGCCGAAATGATGAAAGGGTTGCGGCTATCGCGATCCGTCGAGCCGACCACAAAAGTGCGGTCGATCTTGACCTTGTCGAACGGTGCGCGCCCCAGATAGCTGAGCGAGGAGAACCCCGTTCCGAAATCGTCGAGCGACAGTCTGACGCCCAGTTTCTTCAACTGGCGGAAGAGGGTGTCGGTGCGCTCCAGATCGCTGATGAACACGCTCTCGGTGATTTCGAGTTCGAGACGCGAGGGAGAGATTCCGGCCTGTGCGATCGCATTCGCCACCATCGAGGCGAGACCGTCTTGCCGGAACTGTGTGGCCGAGAAATTGATCGCAACCGAGACGTGTTCGGGCCATTGCGCAGCGTCCATGCACGCACGGCGGATCGCCCATTCCCCGAGCTTGGCGATGAGGTTCGTTTCCTCGGCAACGGGAATGAACTTGGCCGGGGGAATGTCGCCCATGTCCTTGTGGTGCCAGCGCATCAGCGCTTCATATCCGATCACCTCGCCGGTATCCCGATCGACGTAGGGCTGGTAGGCGAGCGTGAGCTCCTCGTTGAGGAGCACGTCACGCAGCGCATCTTCGATCGCCGTTCGCTCGCGCGCCTTGTCGTGCAATTCGGCCGAATAGAACCGGAATTGACCGCGTCCCCCGCCCTTTGCCGAATAGAGCGCAAGATCCGCGCTGCGGACCAGTTCCTCACTGGTAACACCGTCATACGGCGCGATCGCAATCCCCACCGACGCGCCGATCAGGCAGCGATTGCCATCGACCGAATAGGGCTGCGACAGCAGCGAGACGATCGACTGACCGGTATCGGCCAATCGCGCTCGATCGTCGATGTCGGGCAAGATGATCTGGAACTCGTCTACGCCCAGACGCCCGAGCTCGAATTCTTCCATCACGACGTTAACCAAACGCTCGGCGACCTGCTTGAGCAACTCGTCACCTGCCTGGTGCCCCAGCGTATCGTTCACCGCTTTGAAGCGATCTAGGTCGAGCAGCATGATCGCGCAGGCCCGCTTCGCAGCCGTACAGACCCGCATCTGCCGGTCGAGTTGGCTCGAAAGGCTCAAGCGGTTCGAAAGTCCGGTCAAAGAGTCATACATCGCGAGCCGCGAGACCTCGTTCTGGCTGCGACGGCGTTCGGTAACATCGGACGCATGCCCGCAGAACCCGGTGAACTGGCCTTGCGCGTCTCGCTGCGGACAGCCGCTCAACGCCCAGCGCTGTTCGACCTCGTCATTGTGCGAGCGCACGACGATGTCGCTGAACTCCTTGCGCCCGGCGGGGTAGATTTTCAGTCCGCGCGCACGGCCCTCCTCGCATTCGCTTTCCTCGATCTCGCGATCATCGATCAGTATCCTGGTGAGAGGCTTGCCGATAAACTCGTCGACACCCATTCCAAGCGTAGCCGCCGTCCGCGGAGAGAATTAGGTCACGATCCCATGATTGTCGGTCGCCCAGAACCACCCTTGGCCGCTCGATTCATACTCGCGCATCAATAGAACGCTCTGCTCGATATCGTCCCGGCTCATTCCGGTGAGCAGCCCGCCGCGTTCGACACGATGGCCCGCTGCGTTCTTGCGCAACTTGCTGAGCATTGTCCCTCCGAAAACACCCCCCTGTCCCTTTTAGAGGATGTTCCACGGACCGTGGCATACAGGCATGACATTAGAAGGTGGTTAATCGCGACGACGGATCATGCTTGCGGCAAGCCGTCTTGCAAAGACGAGGCGCGAAGGGCATCCTTCGAACACAAAGACCGGCAAGGTTAACTTTCCGGGCGAAGCAGGAGAGACGATGCGGCATATTGCAGTGATCGGCTCCGGCCCGGCAGGATACTACACTGCCGAGGCGGCGCAGAAGAAATGGGGCGAGGACGTGCGGGTCGACATGTTCGACCGCCTGCCGGTTCCCTACGGTCTCATCCGGACGGGGGTCGCGCCCGACCACCAATCGATCAAGGGGGTGTCCCGCCGTTACGAGAAAACGGCATTGACCGACCATGTTCGCTTCGTCGGCAATGTGACGGTGGGTGAAGACGTATCGATCGCCGAACTGCAATCGATGTACGATGCCATCGTGGTGGCGACCGGCGCTCCGCATGACCGCGAACTGGCCATCGAAGGTGCCGATCTCGACGGCATCTATGGAAGCGCCGCCTTCGTAGGCTGGTATAACGGCCATCCGGAATTCGCAGATCTCGACCCCGACTTGTCGGGTGAGACGGCGGTGGTCGTGGGAATGGGCAATGTCGCGCTCGATATCGCGCGCATATTGGCGAAGACTCCCGACGAATTCGAGGGCAGCGACATCGTGGCCCACGCCTACGATCTGCTCGGCCGCTCGAACATTCGTCAGATCGTGTTGCTAGGACGGCGTGGGCCGCACCAGATCATGATGACGCCCAAGGAACTGGGCGAACTGATGCATCTCGAGCGCGCAACGCCACGCGTCGATCCCGACGACCTGCCGGATGAAGAGGAAGACACGCTGCTCGAGCCTGGCCTGCGAAAATCGGTTGCCCATCTCCGCAGCTTCACCGCGATCCCTGAGAGTGAAAGATCCGACAAGGCGGTCGAAATCGATTTCCACTTCTTCGAAAGCCCGAAAACGATCCTCGGCGAGGATGGGAGGGTCTGTGCGATCGAGGTGGAGCGTACGGAGGTCAAAGCCGGACGCGCCGTCGGCACTGGAGAAATCCACCGCATCCCCTGCTCGCTCGTGCTCACCGCAATCGGATATCTGACCGCGCCGATCGAAGGCATTCCATTCGACGAGCGCGCAGGCCGCTTCGCCAATGACGAGGGTCGCATCCTCCCCGGTCTCTACACCGTCGGCTGGGCCAAGCGCGGACCATCGGGCACGATCGGCACCAACAAGCCCGACGGGTTTGGCGTGGTCGAACGGATCGAGGAAGACCTGGCCAGCGGTGCGCTGGGCAAAGGTGGCAAGCGCGGGCGCGAGGCGTTCGACATCTTCGCCGAACATCGCGGGCTCGACATCGTCACCTTCCAGGACTGGAAGAAGATCGAAGAAGCCGAAACCGCCGCAGCACGCGACGGCGCACCGCGCGAAAAATTCGTCGATATCGAAGCGATGATCGAAGCTCGGAGCGTGCCGCCCCGGTGATCGTCAGCGCGCGAACGGCATGTTCGCCGCAATTGCCTGCGGCATGGCGGAGTACCCTCCTGGATCACACCCGATCGCCCGGCATCCGATGCGGGTTCCTCACAAGCAGGGCACCGCCATCTTAGGAAAGCGTTTGATGAATCGAGATGCGCAAAAACAATCGCGCACCGAAGCCAGGGACAAGTGGGGGAGACACCGATGCCCGAACTGGAAGATGAAGCTGCGCAGTCGACCTCTGCGCTGGGCCCGCTTATCGGGCTGACGCGCGAGGATATTCTCGGCGCGGTCGCCGTGCTGCTGCGCGAGACGGCTGCCGACCCCGCCAGGCTGATGCGCCACAGCCAGGCGATGGGCAGCGAAATGGTCAAGATCATGACCGGCTCTTCGGAGCTGAAGCCGCACCCCAAGGATCGGCGCTTCATGGACCCGGCTTGGCAATACAATCCCTTCATGCGGGCAGGCGCGCAATATTACCTGGCTGTGCAGAAAGGCATGGCCGATTGGCTCGACGATCTCGAACTCGACGATCTCGAGCGCGATCGGGCGCGGTTCATTTCCAATATCATCATCGATTCCATTGCGCCGACAAACACACTTGCGGGCAATCCCACGGCGCAGAAACGTGCCATCGACAGCGGCGGATTGAGCCTCATCAAGGGCCTCAAGAACGCCTATCGCGACATCACCGAAAACAAGGGGATGGTAAGCCAGGTCGACAAGCGGCCCTTTGAACTGGGCGAGAATATTGCCGCCAGCCCCGGTGCTGTGGTCCACCGCACCGAGATGTTCGAACTCGTTCAATACACGCCGAGCACCGAAGAGGTTTATGCTGTCCCGGCGCTGACGATCCCACCGCAGATCAACAAAATGTACATCAACGACCTCTCGCCCGAGAAATCGGTCGTCAAATATCTTGTCGACAATGGCATGCAGACTTTCGTCATCAGCTGGAAAAACCCGACCAGGGAACAGGGTAGCTGGAATATGGCGGATTACGTCCGCTCCTGCCGCGAGGCGATGGAGGTAACAGCCAAGATCAGCGGGTCGGACAAGGTCAATGTGTCGGCCGGCTGCTCGGGCGGACAGACCGCAGCGATGCTGGCGAGCAAGATGGCTGCCGACGGAGACGATCTGCTCGGTTCGCTAACACTGATGGTTTGCGTGCTTCATCCCAAGCAGAACGATATCGAAGCCGGATCGCTGATCAGCGAGAACGGTCTTACCCTGGCGCACCGCCGGGCCGACAAGGCTGGGGTGATCAAGGGAGACGATCTCGCGCGGGGCTTTGCCTGGCTGCGGCCCAACGACCTGATTTGGAACTACGTTGTCAATAATTACCTTCTGGGCGAGGATCCTCCCGCCTTCGACGTGCTATACTGGAATGCCGACGCCACCAACCTTTCGGGCAGTCTGATGGGAGATTTCCTGACGATCTACGAATCGCTCGCCTTCACGAAAAAGGGCGATGTCGATATGGTCGATCACAAGGTCGATCTGTCGAAAGTCGATGCCGACCTGTTCATCCTGGGCGGCGTGACCGATCATATCACACCGTGGCGCGCGACCTACCGCTCGACGCAATTGTTCGGATCGAAGGATGTCACCTATGTTCTGAGCCAATCCGGCCATATGCAGGCGATCCTCAACCCTCCGGGCAATCCCAAGGCGAAGTATTTCGTCCAGAAGAAGAAGGGCAAACTGCCCGCAACGGCAGAACAATGGCTCGAGGGCACCGAGGAAGTCGCAGGCAGCTGGTGGCCATTCTGGATGCAGTGGCTGCAAAAACGGTCCGGAAAAAAGGTCGCCGCGCCCAAAGGCCTGGGCAGCAAGGATTTTCCGGAGCGTGAATCGGCGCCGGGCCTTTACGTGCGTGAAGCATGCTGACAGGGCTGCTATACAAGTTTCGAAAGGCTACCGAATGACCGATCCGATGGACAGCGCTACCGTCTACCTAGACGAGATTGGTGGACGCACGCTGCGGATCGCCCACTGGCGGCTCGACGACAATCTCGACCACCCTCCGGTACTTTTCTTCAACGGGATTGGCGCGAATATCGAAGCCGTTGCGCCGCTTGCTGCAGCGCTCGGCGAACGTGCCTTTATCATGTTCGACATGCCCGGCACTGGTGGTTCGCCCGATCCGGTGGTGCCCTACAACACTTTCACGATGAGCTGGGTGGCGAAGAAGCTGCTCGATCGGCTCGGCGTGCTCGAAGTCGACGTAATGGGCGTGTCATGGGGCGGCGCAATGGCGCAGCATTTCGCGCTCCAGCACCACAAGCGCACCCGAAAGCTGATCCTCGCCGCGACGAGCCCGGGCATGCTCATGGTACCCGGCAAGCTCTCGGCCCTTACGAAGATGGTCGATCCGCGCCGCTATGTGGACGCCGACTTCATGAACGAGCATTTCGCCACGCTCTATGGCGGAGTGATGCGCGATTCCGGCGCGAAGGCCAAGCGCAGCCATATCGGCCGCATCACGCCCCCCTCCCCGCGCGGCTACGTCTACCAGCTGATCGCCATGCTCGGCTGGACCAGCGCGCTCGCTCTTCCGTTTTTGAAGAAAGATGTGCTGGTCATGATGGGCGGCGACGACAACATCGTTGTCCCCGCCAATGGCAAGCTGCTCGCCGAACTGATGCCCAATGCTCGGCTGGTCGAATTTCCCGATGGCGGCCACCTGTTCCTGCTCACCCATAGCGAGGAAAGCGTCGCCGCAATCCGAGCCTTTCTGGATGAAGAGGACGAGCTCGCCGAAGCCGCGTGATCAGTCGTTAGGTGTGCGAAGGCACAGGGCGATCATTCGGCGCTGCGCGACACGCCACACTGTCCTGCCTGTTGCAATCGCCCTGCTCCGGCCAAGGCTTCGCCTGCCGCGCGGGGACGATCGGTGGCGATGATGTCGACTCCTTCTTCGCCGAGTTCGGCATAGCGCGCATCGATGCCGTAGCGATCGAGCAGGTTATCGATCGAATTGCGTCCGCCAAGCGTGCCGAAGATCACCTCGACATCTGCATCGTCAAGGATGTTGTAAAGCTCGGGCCGCGGCGTGCGAATGCCGGTGAAGGCCAGCAGGCGATCGGCCGGAATTCCCGCCGCAACCGCCTCCTCGAGCGCCGAAGGCCGTTCCATCGAATACGACACCAGCATTTCGGGCGCGAGCGCGTGCAGTTCCTTGGCCTGGTCGAGCGAATAGGCGATCAGGACGACGCCCTGTGCCATCCCTTCGGCGCGGATCATGGCAATCACATCGTCGCGCGGCGTATCGCGCTTGAAATCGATCTCCAGCACCGTGCGGTTCTTCGCCCAGCGCAATGCCTGCTCAAGCGTTGGAATACGATAGGGCGTGACCCAGCCTGCCTCGTCGCGCAGACGGGCCTGCGACAGCGCGCGCCAATCCAGCGCAGCGGCCTCTCCGGTGAGGTTTGTCGTTCGATCGAGCGTGTCGTCATGCAGCAGGAACAGCATGCGATCACTGCTGACGGCGACGTCCACTTCCATGATCGCGGGCACGGCATGGAGCAGCGCATCCATCGCCTCGATCGAATTCTCGGGCAGACCGGGCGTCGGACCACCGCGATGAGCGGCGATCACTGTCTGGCCGGCGGCTTCGAAGCAGTCGAGCGTGGCGGAAAGATCGGCGTCCGTGTCGAACCGCCATTGTCCGGAAGCCGGCTGGCTCGTCCCCGATTGTGCCGACAGGGGCGTAGCAAAGAGCGCAAGCGCGGCAGCGATCGTGCGGGAAATACGCATAGCCCGCAGACCGCGCTCAGACGCGCATCGGCATCAGGACGTAGAGCGCAGGGCTGTTCTCATCCTTGCGGATCAAGGTCGGCGCGCCCGGATCGGCAAGGTGGAGTTCCACCGTGTCGCTGTCGATCTGGCCGAGGATATCCTTGAGGTAATTGGCATTAAAGCCGATCTCGAGACCCTCGGCGCCGTAATCCGCCTTCACTTCTTCGGTCGCCGTGCCGTTATCCGGGCTCGTGACCGATAGCGTGACCTTGTCGCTTTCAAGCGCCATCTTGACCGCGCGGGTCTTCTCGGTGGCGATCGTTGCGACACGATCGACGCCTGCATAGAACGTCTTCGGATCGATCTTGAGGAGCTTGTCGTTCCCGGTCGGGATGACGCGGCTGTAATCGGGGAACGTCCCGTCGATGAGCTTGCTGGTGAGGATGGTCCCACCCTCTCCGGCAAGTGTGAAGCGAACCTTGCTGGCCGACAGATCGACCTGCACATCACCGTCGAGCGATTCCTCGAGCAGTTTCCGCAATTCACCGATCGCCTTACGCGGCACGATCACATCGGGCATGCCATCCGCACCGTCCGGACGATCGAGCGTGAAGCGCGCGAGGCGATGGCCGTCCGTGGCGGCGGCTTTCAGCACCGGGCCGTCCTCGTCTGCGACATGGAAGAAGATGCCGTTAAGGTAGTACCGCGTCTCTTCGGTGGAGATTGCGAACCGGGTGCGGTCGATCAGCTCGGCCAGCGTCTGCGCGGGAAGCGCGAAACTGGTCGGCAGATCACCCTCGGCGATGATCGGGAAATCGTCGCGCGGCAGAGTCGGCAGCTTGAACCGGCTGCGTCCTGCCTTGACGGTCATCCGTCCGTCGGCCGCTTCGAGGCTGACCTGGCTGCCATCGGGCAGCTTGCGCGCGATATCGAACAGCAGATGCGCCGAGACGGTGATCGCGCCGGGTGTTTCGACCGAGACGGCCTGCTGGCTCTCGACCACCTGCAGGTCGAGGTCGGTCGCCGTCACCTTGATCGTGCCGTCGCCCGATGCTTCGAACAGGACGTTCGCGAGGATCGGGATCGTGTTGCGCCGCTCGACCACGGACTGGACATGGCTGAGGCACCGCAAAAGCGTGGCGCGTTCGATCGTGGCTTTCATGACTTGGCCCTATCCCTCTGGGCGCGAGACGGGCCGGAATCGCCCCTCAGCGCCGGAAAACATGACAATTACCCTTAACGGGTGCGATTGCTCGGGCAAGGTCGCCAGCGTGTTTTACGGGGTATCTTGGGGATAAACCCGATCAACCCAGCATCGCCATGCCGCCGTTCACGTGCAGTGTCTGTCCCGTGACATAGCCCGCTTCCTTCGACGACAGATAGGCGACGGCCGCGCCGATATCCCCACCCTCGCCCATGCGGCCCATCGGGATGCGGCCGTTGAGCGCTTCTTTCTGCGCGTCGGGAAGCACATCGGTCATCGGCGTGCGGATGAAACCGGGCGCGACGCAATTGGCGGTGATCCCGCGGCTGGCGACTTCCTGCGCGAAGCTCTTGGTCATGCCGGTGATCCCGGCCTTGGCAGCAGCGTAGTTCATTTGCCCCGGATTACCGGTCGTGCCGACAACGCTGGTGATGGTCACGATGCGACCGAATTTCGCCTTCATCATCGGGCGCGCGGCGGCGCGGATCAGGCGGAAGGTGGATTCGAGGTTGATCTTCATCACCTGATCCCACTCCTCGTCCTTCATCCGCATAGCGAGATTGTCGCGCGTGATGCCGGCATTGTTGACGAGGATATCGAGCTTGCCGAGCGTGTCGATCGTCGCCGGGATCAGCTCTTCGACGCTCTCGCTGTTGGAAAGGTCGCAGGTGATCTCGACATGATCGCCGCCGATCTCCTCATTGAGCTGCTCGCGAAACGCGCGCAGCTTTTCGCCATTAGAGCCCGACAGAGCGAGCCGCGCACCCTGCAATGCCAGCGCGCGGGCAATTTCCGAGCCGATGCCGCCCGATGCGCCGGTCACTAGCGCGGTCATTCCTTCAAGGCTGAACATCATCCCATCTCCTTCGCAAGCGCTTCGATATCTTCCATCGTGACCACCGAGGTCACCGTCACGTCGTCCACGGTGCGACCGATCATCGGACCGAGGACCTTGCCGCCCAGCTCGACAAAATGGTTCACCCCCGCTTCCTTCATCGCGATCACGCTTTCGCGCCAACGAACACGGCCGGTGATTTGCTTCACCAGAAGCTCGCGGATGCGCGGCGGATCGGTTTCGAGGGCGGCCGTCACGTTGGCATAGAGCGGTACGTGCGGCGCGCCGGGCGGCGTGTGTTCGAGCGCGCCCTGCATCGCGTCAGCCGCGGGCTGCATCAGCGAACTGTGGAACGGCGCCGAGACCGGCAGCTTCACACCGCGCTTGATGCCGTGTTCCTTCGCCAGGGCGATCGCGCGATCGATCGCGGCAACGTGGCCCGACAGCACGACCTGGCCGGGATCGTTGTCATTGGCGATCTCGCACACTTCGCCCTCCGCAGCGGCGGCGGCGAGCGCTTCGGCCTTTTCGAGATCGGCTCCGAGCAGAGCGCACATCGCGCCCTCGCCCACCGGAACGGCTTCCTGCATCGACTGGCCGCGCAGGCGCAGCAGGCGCGCGGTCGAGCCGAGATCGAAGGCACCCGCAGCGGCCAGCGCGGAATATTCGCCAAGCGAGTGGCCTGCGACGCAATTCGCCTTGTCCGACAGCTTGATCCCGCCGTCCTCGAGCACGCGGAGCACGGCGAGCGAATGGGCCATGATCGCGGGCTGGGCATTGGCGGTCAGCGTGAGCTCGTCTGCCGGGCCTTCGCGCATCAGGGCGAACAGTTTCTCGCTCAGCGCGTCGTCGACTTCCTCGAAAGTGTGGCGCGCGACAGCGCTGGCGTCGGCCAGTTCGGCGCCCATGCCGACCTTCTGGCTGCCCTGGCCGGGGAATACGAATGCAATCATGGTAACTCTCCTTGCGGCGCCGCCTATGCTCGCAAATCGCGACCCGCAAGTCCGAACGGCACGATCTTGTTGGCGGCGTCATGACCGATATCGGCGCGGCCGAGATAGGGAACCCCCGTGCGTGCGCACCAGTCGCGCGCGATCGCGATCTCGTCGGTCCCGAAAGGGCGATCGTTTTCGGGCACGGCGGAAACGCGCCCCAAGCGCAGCCCGGCGATGCCGCGCACATGTTCGGTGACGTGGAACATCAGGCGGTCGACCGCATAGAGATGCTCACCCACTTCCTCGACCAGCAACACGTGATCGGTGAGGTCGGGCATGAACTCGGTGCCGACCAGCATCGCCAAGGTCATCAGGTTGAACGCCGCCGCAGGGCGATCGTCGAGGTTCGGTTCGAGATCGTCGGGTGTCGAAGCACCGGTGAGGTAGCGCATTGCCCGCCGGATCACCTCGTCCCCCCCTTCGCGCCTGATATCGCCCACGAGCGGGCCGTGGGCGGGCCTGCCGATCCCTTCGCGATAGAGCGCCCCCAGAAGCGTGCCGGTGTCCGAATAACCGAGATAGTCCTTCCCGCCTGCCGCTGCTTTCAGCCCGCCTATGGCTGCGCGCGCAATGCGATTCGATCCATAACCGCCCATCCCGAACCAGATCGCGTCGATATCCGGATCGTTGGCGCATTCGAGGAAGGCGGCAAGACGCGTTGCATCGTCGCCCGCGAAGTGCCCATCCTCGACAAAGCATTGTTCATGGAATTCGAGCGCGACCTCGGGAAACTCCTCCGCTGCCAGCGCTGCGACCTTGTCGGCGCGCGCGCGGCGCAGGGGCTTGCCCGGACAACAAATGGCGATCCGCGTGCTCATGACCCGACCCTACCCTCTCTGGTCGGTGCCGCGAAAGCGGGAATTGAGCGCTATCACCGGCCACACCATGGACTCCCGCTTTGACCTCTGGTCAGTTTCACTTCCGCGGGTTTGACGAATGAGTTAGGTCGCAACGCCATGACCGACTTCCCCTCTCCCGACGAACTCTTCGCCCGCCCGTTTTTCTTCTGTGGAATCGGCGGCTCGGGCATGCTGCCTCTCGCGCAAATCCTGAAAGGTCGCGGCTGCGACATTGCGGGATCGGATCGCAGTTTCGACCAGGGGCGCACGCCTGAAAAATTCGCCGCGCTCGAACGTCAGGGCTTCGCGCTGCATCCGCAGGACGGCAGCGGGATCACCAGCGGCAATCAGGTGCTCGTCGCGTCTGCCGCGATCGAGGATACTGTCCCAGAAATCGCAAAAGCCAAGCAGCTCGGTTGCCTGCGCCTCACGCGTGCAGAGCTCAATTCGATCCTCTTCAACACCAGCGGAGCCGGAATCGGCGTGGCCGGCACCAGCGGCAAATCGACCGTTACCGCCATGTTGGGCTGGATCCTCCACGCCACCGCGCGCGAGCCGACGATCATGAATGGCGCGGTGATGAAGAACTTCGTCTCCGAAGAGCGTCCCTTCGCCAGCGCGGTGGTCGGCGGGCAATCTCTCTACGTCAGCGAAGTCGACGAAAGCGACGGCTCGATCGCGCTCTATCGCCCGGCAGTGGGCGTGTTGCTCAACGTCTCGCTCGACCACAAATCGATGGAGGAATTGCGCGCGCTGTTTGGCGATTTCCTCGAACGCAGCCGGATTTCGGTGATCAATGCCGATGACGAGGAAGCGGTCGCCCTGCTCCCGCGCGCCAACGAGGTGATTACCTTCGCCCTGAACCAGGAGCGCGCACAAATCGGTATCGTGCCGGGCAGCCATGCCGACGGTCCGACCCAGCAGGCTGCGCTGGTGATCGATCGCCACGATGGCAGCACACACCCTCTGCGCCTTGCCATGCCCGGGCGGCACAACCTCGCCAATGCCCTGGCAGCCATTGCAAGCGCAGCGGCGGCGGGCGTGCCGGTCGCGGCTTCGGTCGAGGCACTGGCAGGTTTCGCAGGGCTGGCCCGCCGGTTCGATATCGTCGGCAGTGCGAACGGCGTGACCGTGATCGACGATTTCGGCCACAACCCGGAGAAATGCGCCGCGACCTTGAAGACGCTAAAGGCGCACCCGGGCCGCGTGATCGCGTTCTTCCAGCCCCATGGCTATGGCCCGTTGCGCCAGATGGGCCATGAACTGGCCGAGACCTTCGCCCGCGAACTGGGCAAGGACGATGTGACGATATTCTCCGACCCGGTCTATTTCGGCGGTACCGTCGATCGCAGCGAGGGCAGCGAGCGGATCGTGGCGATGATCACGGACGCCGGAGGCAATGCAGAACATATCGCGAGCCGCGAGGATTGCGGTTCGCGGATCGTCGAGATCGCCCAGCCCGGAAATCGCATCGTGATCATGGGTGCGCGCGACGATACGCTGAGCGAATTCGCAAAGGATCTACTAGGAAAACTCTAAACTCCGTCGTTCCCGATGACGGGTGGAGGCCTAGTGCGCTCCGTCGCTGCCGACCTTGAACACCTTGTGCAGAATCACCGCGATCACCGCGCCCACGCCGAGTGCCGCAACGGCGGAATAGGCCGCGTAGGTCGCCCAGCCCAGAATCCCCGACAGCGCTCCGGTCGCGTACTCGACCGCATGCTGCATGCCGTGCCCGATATCGGCCGGCGCGTGCCAGCCTAGTTCCTCGAGGCCGTGCAACAGGATTCCGCCGCCGACCCACAGCATCGCGATCGTGCCGATGAACGACAGCGCGGTCAGCAGTTTGGGCATGGCGTTGACGAGGAAGGTGCCGAACTTGCTGGCGAAGTTCCCCGGCTGTTCTGCAAGGTGCAGACCGATATCGTCCATCTTCACGATCAATGCGACTGCGCCATAGACGGCCACCGTCACGCCAATGCCGACCAGTGCCAGGACGATGGCGCGCGTCAGAAGCGTATCCGCCGCGACTTCGTTCAGGGTGATCGCCATAATTTCGGCAGAGAGAATGAGGTCCGTGCGGATCGCGCCTGCCGTCCGCTCCTTCTCGAATTTGACCGGGTCCTCGATCTTGTCTTCGAGCGTTTTGCCGTGCTTCTTGCCACCCAGCTTTTCGAGGACTTTCTCGGCACCTTCATACGAAAGATAAAACCCGCCTAGCATCAGGATCGGAATGATCGCCCAAGGCAGAAACTCCGATAGCAGGAGCGCGCCTGGCAGCAGGAAGATCAGCTTGTTCTTGAAGCTGCCCTTGGTGATGTTCCAGATCAGCGGCAGTTCACGGTCGGGCGTGAGGCCGGTCACATAGGACGGCGTCACCGCCGCATCGTCGATCACCACGCCTGCGGTTTTCGAGCCAGCGCGGCCCGCCGCGACCGCGACATCGTCCACGCTCGCCGCCGCCGCGCGCGCGATCACCGCGACATCGTCAAGCAAGGCTGTCAAACCACCAGGCATTCGTCTCTCCTTAAGCGAACCGTGATCGCCTAGCCCGCACTGCGGGCGAAGCACAAGGGCGCCTTGCGCTGTCCTACACGCTTCGGGAAGCGTAATGCGGCAGGATGATTCCTGAGCGCTCCCGATATGCGAGGCAGACTATGCTCCCGAGCGTTTTGGGGGTGTGGCCGCACGATCCGCGAAAGGTTACACACCACGGGGCTATTTCGCCGATAGATAGCTGTTATAGAAGCCCTTGCCCATCGATCGGACTTTTGCAAAAGGACGCGGTCACCGTAACACCGGTTCGCCGTTTCGGGCTTGCAAAACGCGCGTATCGCGCTATGTGCGCGCCTTCCCTGCACCAGCGGGGAAATCCAAGAAAGCCGGAGGGGCCCCGCGATCCGCGCGGACAAGCCAGCGATCGGCATGAACTGAAAGGAAGACGCATGGCTCTTTACGAGCACGTGTTTCTTGCGCGACAGGATCTGAGCCAGGCTCAGGTCGACGCTCTGGCCGCGCAAGCCACCGAAATCATCGAGAAGAACGACGGCAAGGTCACCAAGACGGAGACCTGGGGCCTCAAGAATCTCGCCTATAAGATCGATCGTAACCGCAAGGCGCACTTCGTCATGCTGAACATCGAAGGCCCCGGCTCGGTCGTTGCCGAGCTCGAGCGCCAGACCCGCATCAACGAAGACGTGCTGCGCTTCCTCACGATCAAGGTGGAAGAGCACGAAGAAGGCCCGTCGGTCATGATGCGCAAGAACGATCGCGATCGCAAACGCCGGGGAGACAATTAATGGCTCGTCCGTTTTTCCGCCGCCGCAAGTCCTGCCCCTTCTCGGGCAAGGATGCGCCGACCATCGATTACAAGGATGTGCGCCTGCTTCAGGGTTTCATGTCCGAACGCGGCAAGATCGTGCCTTCGCGCATCACCGCCGTTTCCGCCAAGAAGCAGCGTGAACTGGCCAAGGCCATCAAGCGCGCGCGTCACCTGGGCCTGCTGCCCTACCTCGTGAAGTAAGGAGAAGACATCATGGATATCATTCTCCTCCAGCGGATCGAGAAGCTCGGCACCATCGGTGACGTCGTGACCGTCAAGGACGGCTACGCGCGCAACTACCTGCTGCCGAACAAGAAGGCGCTCCGCGCCAACGAAGCCAACAAGAAGGTCTTCGAAGCGAATCGCGAGCGTCTCGAGAAAGAGAACGCCGAGCGTCGTACCGAAGCCGAAACGGCCGGTGAAAAGGTCGCGGGCACCGAGATCGTCCTGATCCGTGCTTCGTCCAACTCGGGCCAGCTTTACGGTTCGGTCAACGTGCGCGACATCGTCGCGGGCCTCGAAGAAAAGGGCCACGAGATCGACAAGAAGCAGGTCATCATGGGCAACCCGATCAAGACGCTCGGGATGCACGATGTCCGCATCGACCTCCACCCGGAAGTCTCGGTCACGATCAAGGCCAACGTTGCCCGTTCGGACGACGAAGCCGAACTGCAGGCGCAGGGCGTCGACGTGATGGCGCAGATGTTCGAAGAGGACAATGTGCCCGCGTCGTTCACCGAAGAGCGTGATCCGAATGCCGAGCCGGGCGAAATTCCGGCCGAGATGCTCGAAGACGGCGTCGAAGCCGAAACGATCGAAGGCGAAGAGACTTCGGAAGAAACCACCGAAGGCTGAACGCTTTATCGGCGAAAATCGAAGGGGCGCGGTCCGGCAAGGATCGCGCCCCTTTGCTTTGTCACATTGCTATGGCTATTAGCCCGCGATGCAAACGACCAAGACCATTATCGAAGACCTCCAGCGCCTCTACGACGAGGCCGTAGGCACCCTCCAGTCCGACATCGCGGCCTATGCCGATAACGGCACGATCCCGCCCGACAGCCGCCGCCAGGACAATGCGTGGTGCTATCCCGAATTGCGCGTACAGTACCGGGGTGGCGAAGCGGCAGGCGGTTTCGGGCGCAGCTTCGGCCGTCTGAACGAAGCCGGCACCTATGCCACCACCATCACCAAACCCGCTCTGTTCGGCGATTATCTCGAAGAACAGCTCGGCCTGCTCGAAGCCGATTACGAGGTCGAAATCTCGACCGGGCGCTCGTCCCAGCCGATTCCGTTTCCCTATGTGCTGGACGGATCGGCGGGCGCGGCGATGGCTTCGGTCAATCCCAATGAACTCGCGCGGTATTTTCCCTCGACCGAGCTCGCCGATATCGGTGACGAGCTCGCCGACGGCTTTGACATGCAGGAGCCCGACTTTCCGAAGCCGCTCTCGCTGTTCGATGGATTGCGGACCGATTTCAGCCTCGCGCGGCTGGCGCATTATACCGGCACCAGCCCCGATCATTTCCAGCGCTTCATCCTGTTCACCAACTACCACCGCTATGTCGATGAATTCGTCGACTGGGCGGGCTCGCAATTGGGCAGCAAAGGCTACAAGGCTCTGCACGGCGCGGGCGGGCTGCATCTCGACAGTGCGACTGCCAATGCGCGCAACCTGCTGTCCGACACGGCCTGGCGGCGGCACCAGATGCCCGCCTATCATCTCGTCGGGGAAGATCGCGGCGGGATCACGCTAGTGAATATCGGCGTCGGCCCTTCGAATGCGAAGACCATTTGCGATCACCTCGCGGTGCTGCGGCCCGAAGCATGGTTGATGATCGGCCACTGCGGCGGTTTGCGCCCGAGCCAGAAGATCGGCGACTATGTGCTCGCACATGCCTATCTGCGTGACGATCACGTGCTCGATCCGGTTCTGCCGCCGGAGATTCCCCTCCCCGCAATCGCCGAAGTCCAGCAGGCGCTTGGCAAGGCGGCAGAGGAAGTTTCGGGCGAACAAGGCAGCGACCTCAAGAAGCGCATGCGCACCGGGACCGTCGTGACCACCGACGATCGCAATTGGGAGCTGCGCTACACCAGCTCGGCCCGGCGCCTGTCGCTAAGCCGCGCGGTCGGCATCGACATGGAAAGCGCCACCATCAGCGCGCAAGGTTATCGTTTCCGCGTGCCCTATGGCACATTGCTCTGCGTCAGCGACAAACCGCTCCACGGCGAGATCAAGCTGCCCGGCCAAGCCAACAAGTTTTACGAGGAAGCGATCGCCGCACATTTGCAGATCGGTGTTCGCACCTGTGAATTGCTACGCGCCGAAGGGCCGCGCCTGCACAGCCGCAAACTGCGCGCATTCAACGAGCCGCCGTTTCGCTGACCCACTTTTCGTTCGGTCGACCGGACGCGAAATATCGGCGTAACTCCATCGGGTTAACCAAATGTCAGGCCCTGCTATCTAGAGGCAGAGACGTATGAATGCGTTCTCGCTCCCGGACCCTATCGCGGCAGCCGTCGACGATGCGATCGACCGAGACTTGGCCCATTCGCAGTGGTCCGAAGGGCTGCGAGAGTTTCACCATCGCGAGATGATGGCAAAGCGCCTCAAGGAGGTGCGGTTCATTCATATCTTCGCATTCGTTTTCGGTGTCGCATGCCTGATACTCGACGAAATGGTCGGCCTGCTTACCGAGGGACTGTTAATGCGCGTGGGCCTGTGCGGCCTCGTTTTCGGGCCTGCGATCTGCCTTCCGAGGTCGAATAGAAACTGGCTCGAAACCGTGCGGGGAGTTGCTCCACCGGTCGTCGCGGCGCTTTCAGTGTCGATCCTTGCCGAAGTAGGCCCGACAGATCACGCAGACCGCTATCTCATGGCGGGCGGCTTCTACATTACGGCAGCGATCATGATCCTGCCATTGCGGATGAAAGAGCACATTTTGCTCGCGGCTTTCGGCTTCGCCGCGTTGATGGCACCGGCGCTGATGGCCGGACGCGCTTTCGCTAATCCATATGACGATCTGCCGGTCTACCTTCTGTTATGCTGCGTCGGACCGCTAGCCTTGGCGTATCGCATGGCGCGGCTGCGAGACCGGAACTTCCTGCTCGTGGTGCAGGCCCGGCTCGCGCAGGATAAGCTGATGCGCAACAACGCCTTGTTGCGCCGCCTCTCAGACGAGGACGGGCTGACAGGGATCCTTAACCGACGCGGCTTCACCCAGCGCTTCGACGATGCATATGCGCAAACGCTCGCCACCAACGAGACGCTGGCCGTGTTCATGATCGATATCGATCACTTCAAGCGTTTCAACGATAGCTACGGGCACCCTGCCGGGGACAAATGCCTGATTCAGGTCGCTGATGGATTATCGCGCAGGATCGAGGACGAAGATGCACTCATCGGTCGCTTCGGAGGCGAGGAGTTTATCGCCGCCTGGCGCGGAGGCTCGCTCGAGGACGCCGAAGCGATAGCGGTGGGATTGAGGCAGGCAGTGAGCGAAGTGCGTGTCGAAGACCACGGCCAGCGCCTTCCCGCGATCACCGCGAGTGTCGGGTGGACGGCGATTGCAGGCAAGCGCCCCCACCTGTCCACTCTGGTCAATCGTGCCGACAAAGCCCTTTACCGCGCCAAACAGGCCGGGCGGAACCGCGTCATGCAATTCACGCGCAAAATGCTTCCCGGGAGCGACTAGACGCCGGAAGCGCCAACCGCCCCGATCATGATCACGGCGCGAGGCCGTACGAACCAGACCGAAGGACCGTTAGCCCGTCCCCTTGGTCTTCGTCTTCCCGATCCTGGCATTCTTCTCGATGTAGTCGATGATCATCCCGGCAATGTCTTTCCCGGTCGCTTTCTCGATGCCTTCGAGCCCGGGGGAGGAATTGACCTCCATGATCACCGGCCCGTGATTGCTCCGCAGCATATCCACGCCGCACACGTTCAGGCCCATGCGCTTGGCCGCGCTGACGGCCGTCGAACGTTCGGCAGGTGTGATCTTGATCAGTTCCGCGCTGCCGCCTCGGTGAAGATTGGAGCGGAAATCGTCGGCCGCGCCGGTGCGCTTCATCGTCGCGACGACCTTTCCGCCGATCACCAGCGCACGGATATCGGTGCCGCCGGCTTCCTTGATGAACTCCTGCACCAGAATGTTGACGTTGGCACCACGAAACGCCTCGATCACCGACTTGGCCGAAGACATCGTTTCGGCGAGCACCACGCCGATGCCTTGTGTGCCCTCGAGGAGCTTGATCACCACCGGAGGGCCGTTGACGGCCTTGATGATCTCTTCCGCCTTCTTGGGGTCATTGGCATAGGCCGTCAGCGGCAAGCCTAGTCCGTACTTGGCAAGGATTTGCATCGAGCGCAGCTTGTCACGGCTGCGTCCGATCGCGACGCTTTCGTTAAGCGGCCAGCAGCCGCGCATTTCGAACTGGCGCAGGATCGCGAGCCCGTAATTGGTGATCGAGGCTCCGATGCGCGGAATGACGGCATCGTAGCCGACACATGGTTGCCCGTCGTAAAACACCTCGGGTTTGTGGCTGGCAATATGCACGGTGCAGCGAGTTGTGTTGAGGATATCGAGCGTGTGCCCGCGCTCCTCCGCCGCTTCGACCAGGCGCCGATGCGAATAGAGATTGGGGTTGCGGGCTAGCATAGCGATTTTCATGGGCGGCGACTCACGGTTTGTGCCCCTGGACGGGCTTTTGCCCTGGCGTTTGCAGCCAGGAATGGCCGCTGTCGACGAAGTATCGACGGCGGAGCGAGGAACGCCCGATCAGCATCGGAAATTTCATGTCCGAACGATCCGCAAGGCTGATCTCGGCACGAAATTCGACGTCACCGATCCGCAATGGGGTCTTGATGACATAGCGTCGCTGCGTCTCGCCATTGGAACTGGTGATCCCGCGAATATCTACATGTACAGCCTCGCATATCTGCCGCACATTGCGATCGAGGAAATCGACGCTGAAGCGTACGTACCGCTCCCCGTCGCGCTCGAACTCCTCGATCACATGGCCGTGAAGCGAGGAAGTGCGTGCGCCACTGTCGATCTTGGCGGCAAGGCCCGTCAGGCCAAGCTCGGGCAAATCCACGAGCTCACGCCAACCGACGACTGGGAGTTGCTTGAACGCCATTTAGCTGACGCTCCTTACCATCCGCTCGGCTCCCCCTTGTTCTGCTCGTCGAGCCAAGCCTTGAGCGGCGCGAAATATTCCATCATCGCCTTGCCGCTCATCTCGCGGCTGCCGGTGAAGACTTCGAGTGCATCGGGCCACGGCTTGCTCGCGCCCATTTTCAGCATCGCGTTCAATTTTTCGCCGACTTCCTCGTTGCCGTAGAACGAGCACCGATGGAGCGGACCTTCCCAGCCGGCCTGATCGCATGCCGCCTTGTAGAACTGGAACTGCAGGATGCGGGCGAGGAAATAGCGGTTATAGGGTGTGTTGCCGGGGATGTGGTATTTTGCGCCCGGATCGAAGGAATCGGCAGGACGCTCGACCGGCGGAGTGATGCCCTGGTATTCGCGCTTCAGATCGTGCCAGGCGGTGTTGTATTCGGCAGGCGTGATCGATCCGTCGAACACGCCCCAGCGCCACTTGTCGACCAGCAGTCCGAACGGCAGAAACGCGACCTTGTCCATCGCCTGACGCAGCAGCAGGCCGATATCCTTGTCCGCACTCGGCACGTCGGCGCGATCGAGCAGGCCGATCTGGACCAGGTATTCGGGCGTGATCGACAGCGCGATGAAATCGCCGATGGCCTCATGGAAGCCGTCGTTCGCGCCGTTCAGATACAGATAGGGCTGATCCTTGTAGGCCCGCTGATAGTAGTTGTGACCGAGTTCGTGGTGGATGGTGACAAAGTCGTCTGCATTCACCTTGATGCACATCTTGATGCGAATATCGTCCTTGTTGTCGATATCCCACGCCGATGCATGGCAAACCACTTCGCGATCTTCAGGTTTGGTGAACTGGCTGCGCTCCCAGAAAGTCTCGGGCAGCGGCTTGAAGCCGAGTGACGAGTAGAACCCCTCCCCGATCTTTACCATGTCGATCGGGCCCTCGCCCTTCTCTTTCAGCAAATCGCCGATATCGTAGCCGAGATCGCCCGACCCGGCGGGCGCAACCAGCGGGTAGATATTGCCCCATTCCTGGGCCCACATATTCCCCAGCAGGTCGGCGCGGATCGGCCCGGTCTTGGGCTGGATGGAGTCGCCGTACTTCTCGTTGAGCTTGCTGCGGACGTAGGTGTGGAGCGCTTGATAAAGAGGCGCGACTTCCTGCCACATCCGCTCGAGCTCGCCGGAGAATTCTTCCGGCGGCATGTCATAGCCCGAACGCCACATCGTGCCGACATTGTCGAAGCCAAGCTCCTTCGCGCCGTCATTGGCGATTTCGACCATACGGGCATAGTCGCCCTTCATCGGTGCACCCACATTGGTGTGCCAGCTGGCCCACATCTCGGCATATTCCGCCGGCGTTCGGTCGAGATTGCCCATCTCGGCCTCGATATCCGAGCCGCTGATTTCCTCGCCGTTGAGGGTGCCCTTGCCCTTCCCGTACTGGCTGTTGAGAGAGGTCGCGATCCGGTTGAGTTCGGTGGCCGCGCCATCGGCGGTCGGGGCCGGCAGCACGATCCCGTTGCGCAGGATATCGAGCTTGCGCGCGACTTCGGGATCCAGCCCTTCCACTTCGGCATACTTCGCCGCTTCGAGCGCGTAGCGGACCGACTTTTCCGTCCCTTCGGCGCCGACCCGAGCGGCCAGCGCATCGGTATCATGCGTGATATAGGTCGCATTGACCCACGCGATCTGGCTGGCGCGCAGCGAATAATCGAACAGGTCCCGCTCGACCATCGCTACCCACGCTGCCGCGCCTTCGGGCGTGAGGGGATGAGCATTGTCCTGATCTTCTGCCTGGGTCGTCGGTGAGGCGGTGGGCGCCGGCTCGGCGGACACTGTGGTGCAGGCTGCGAGCCCGAGCGCGAGCGGAGCGATGGCGGCGGCAGTACGGAATTTCATGCGGAATCCTCTCCAGAAGTCGTGGTGGGAGGAATGAACCTCGCGCGAAGCCAAATCAAGCGGTCAGATAGCGCACGATCGCTTCGCCAAGCTCGGGCTTGACCACGCTCGACATGTGCGTGCCGGGCACTTCGATGTGGACGGCATCGGGGATCGCCTCGGCCAAATTCTCCGCCGAGCCATTATCGCGATCGTCGTCGCCACACACGACTGCCGTCGGCATGGCAATCGCACCGAGGGCATCGGGCGCCGTGTCGCCGACGCTTTGCAGCAGATGCCGCGCCGCGATGCGATCGGTCTTCATCGTTTTCATGAAATTCTTGGCGAAGTAGGCTGGATCACCGCGTTCCATATCATCATAGCGGTCGATCGCATCGATGAAAAAGGCGGCGCGCCCTTCCCACCCGGCAAGACCTTCGAGCCCCATTCCAGCAAGCACGAGCTTGCGCGGGCGCAAGCCCGACAGCACACCGCGCGCCGCCGTGCGCGCGCCAAGCGAGAAACCGACCAGATCATAGTGTTCGAGCCCCAGCTTTTCGACCACGGCCGCCGCGTCGCTCACCAGCACGTCATGCGGATAGGCAGACGCATCGTGCGGCTTTGCACTTTCACCATGCGCGCGCAGGTCCGGCATGATGCACTCGAACCCGGACGCAACGAGCTTCGCCGCGTGGCCATACTTGATCCAGTTCATCTGCGCGCTGGAAAACAGGCCGTGGAGCAGTACGACCGGTTGGCCCTCGCCCATGCGGTGAATGGCGAGTTCCTCCCCGTCGAACGATGAAATCGTGGTTGCCGACGTCATGCGACATTCCTTTCTATTTCGTGCGGAGCGTCCCCTATATCCCGAGAAACGGGATGGCTATTGCCCGATATAGTAAGCAGCCTTATATTATCATCCGCAATGAACCACATCGGCTATCTTCTCGCGGACAATTCCCGGCTCGCCCGATGGTCCTTCGATCGGAAAGTCAGCGCCGTCGGTGTGACGGGACCGCAGGCGCGGCTCGTCCTGTTGATCAATCGCGAGCCTGGCGAAACGCAGACCTATTATGCCGAACGGCTCGAGGTCGAACCGATCACGCTTTGCCGGATGGTCGATCGCCTCGAAGAGGCCGGCCTGGTGGCGCGACGCGTGTGCGACAACGATCGCCGTGCGCGCCGGATCGAGCTGACCCCGGCCGGGCGTGGCACGCTCACCGAGCTGCGAACCCGGGTCGATGCGGTGCTCGAAAACATGCTCGACGGCCTCTCGCCGGATGAACGTGACGACCTTACCCGACTGCTCGAACGCGTTTCCGAGAACCTGTCGGCCGAACGAGAAAGCGCAAGAGCGAACGATGAGTGACCAGCAGACACAAACCTGTCCCGAAGGCGAACCGCTCGATCCGACGCCTGCAGACTCAGCGAACGAAACGCCCGTGACAAGCGACGCGACTGACGAAAGCGCGACCTCCGCACCTTCCGAGCCGATCGAAATCGAGCCGTCCGAGCCGCTGCGCAACTGGCGCAAGCTGGCGCTGATGGTGCTGCTCCCGCTGCTCATCGTCGCTGGTGGCGGCTATTACTGGCTCAGCCTGCAAGGCAAGGTTTCGACTGACAACGCCTATGTCAAACAGGACATGGTCACGGTGAGCTCCGAAGTGAGCGGCAAGATTATCGAGGCTCTGGTCGCCGAAGACGACGAGGTCGCAGAGGGCGAGCTGTTGTTCCGGATCGATCCCGAGCCCTACAAGCTCCAGCTGCAGCAGGCGATGGCGCAGATTGCGGGGGCGCAGGTCCAGGTCGAGACTTTGCAGAATTCCACCGACCTGACCGGCGTCGACATCAGCGCCGCGCGAGAAGACATTGCCTTTGCGCAAAGCAAGTTCGAGCGCCAGCAAGCGCTGTACGATCGCGGCTTTACCACCAAGGCCGATTACGACGCGGCCAAACATGCGGTCGAACAGGCGCGCGAGCAACTGCGACAGGCACAAGCCCGTCAGACCGAGGCAAAGGCACGGCTCGCTACCGGTCCGGCGATACCCGGGGTCAATCCGCAGGTTGCCGCCGCCGAAGCGCAGGCCGCCACCGCCCGGCTCAACCTCAACCGCACGGAAATCCGCGCCCCGAGTGCGGGTCGTGTGGCGCAAGCCGATCGTCTGCTGGTCGGCCAGCAGGCTATGCCGAATGTGCCTGTGCTCACGATTGTCGAAGACGGCGATTCCTACGTCCAGGCAAATTTCAAGGAAACCGACCTCGCCGAGATGCGCCCCGGCCAACGCGCCGAAATCCGCTTCGATGCCTATCCCGACATCGTGCTGAAGGGCCACGTCCAATCGATCGGCGCGGGCACTGGCTCGCAGTTCTCGGTCCTCCCCGCGCAAAATGCGACCGGCAATTGGGTCAAGGTCACCCAGCGCATCCCCGTGCGAATCGCGATCGATGAAAAGAGCCCGCGTGCGCTGATCGCCGGCATGTCGAGCGAGATCACCGTCTTCACCAAGGAGGATTAGGCTTGGCCTCGTCCTCGCCTTCACTGCGAGACGCTCGGCCCTCCGCCGCTGCAGCGGAGCCCGCAGCGCAGCCGCCAAGCGACCACGCGCAAGCGGACGTCGCGGCGCTTCCGGTCGCCAACCAGCCGCTGCTGATCGTCGGCGTCATGCTCGCTTCGCTGCTCCAGGTGCTCGACACGACGATCGCCAATGTCGCGATCCCGCATATGCAGGCCGCGCTTGGTGCGACGGTCGATACCGTCACCTGGGTGCTGACGAGCTACATCATCGCCTCGGCAGTCGCGATGCCCATCACCGGCTGGCTGGCCGACAGGATCGGCGCGCGCAAGCTGTTCATCGGCGCGGTGGCAGGCTTCATCATCGCCTCGGCACTGTGCGGAATTGCCACCAGCCTGGCCGAAATGGTTGTATTCCGCGCGATCCAGGGCGTGGCGGGCGCCTTCATCGCTCCGCTCAGCCAGTCCTTCCTCCTCGACAGTTCCAAACCCAGCAAGCACCCACAGATGATGGCGATCTGGGGCATGGGCATCATGATCGGCCCGATCCTCGGCCCCGTATTGGGCGGCTATCTGACCGAGTACTGGAACTGGCGTTGGGTGTTCTACGTCAACGTGCCGATCGGCCTTATCGCGCTGGCGATCCTGATCGGTATCCTGCCATCGCGAGGGCAACGCGAGCGTCGGTTCGACCTGTTCGGGTTCGCCGCGATCGCGGTCGGGCTCAGCGCGCTGCAATTGCTGCTCGATCGTGGCCAGCAGGTCGGCTGGTACGACGCAGGCGAGATCTGGATCTACACCGGCCTCGTGATCAGCGCGGCATGGGTGGTGGCGATCCATTTCTCCACCGCGCGCCACCCGCTGATCGAGCGCGCGCTGTTCGCCGATCGCAATTTCGTCATCGCACTGGCCTTCATGGTCGCGATCGGGATGGTCCTGTTCGCCAACATGGCGCTGCTACCGCCGATGCTCCAACACCTGTTCGGTTACAGCGTGATCGATACGGGCCTGGTGCTGATGCCGCGCGGGATCGGGGTCCTGATCTCGATGCAGCTCGCCGGGATCCTCACCCGCAAGGGGCTCGACGCGCGTATCCTCGTCACCGTCGGCTTCCTGATTACCGCCTTCTCGCTCTGGGAGATGTCGCATTGGTCGCTCGCGGTCGATCGCTGGCACATCGTATTGTCGGGATCGGTTCAGGGGATCGGCATCGGGCTGGTTTTCATCCCTTTGCAGACGGTCGCATTCGCGACCCTCGCCCCATACCTCCGCACCGACGGATCGAGCATGCTCAACCTGTTCCGCTCGGTCGGCTCGTCGATCGGCATTTCGATCGCCACCGTCATGCTCGCGCGCAACATGCAGATCAGCCATGCCGACCTGGCCGCGCATATCACCACCGCTTCGACCGGCTCCATCGATATCTCGACGCTCGACCAGTATCAGTCGCTCGGCGATGTCCCGCTCGCGCTGGTCGATATGGAGATCCAGCGGCAGGCGGGCATGATCGCCTATATCGACGATTTCTATATGATGATGTGGATGAGCCTGGCCGCAGTTCCGCTGGTTCTGCTGATGCGCGGACCGAAAAAACCCGGCCCGTCAGCATCCCGGCCAAATCAAGCCTAACGGAAGAAGCACTGCGTCCCGGCAAAGAGCATGTTCACCGTGTCGCCCTCGCCGTCGAGGAAACCGCCGATGCCGCCGGTCGTGAATTCCTGACCCAGCGTGCTGTCGTCCACCATTGTCAGCGCGCGCGTATCCTCGATCTCGGCGCGGGTCTTTCCGATGGCGATCCCGTCCATCGTCGATAGCGAGGATGGCGCCTCGACGGTCCAGCCAACGAATTTGCCGTCCTGGAAATTGAGCGTCAGTCCATCGACCTTCGAAAACTCCATCGGCCCAGCGCCGCATTCGGCATTGCGCGAACGCGTGCCGCCTTTGCCCAGCGCACGACCGACGACGTTCTCGATCAGCTTGCGCTCCATCCCGAACGCCATGACCCTGGTTGCGCCGGTCTGCAAAACCATGCGCAGCCCGTTGCCGTCGAGCGTGGGTATCGGCCCCTTTTCGGAAGCATCGGCTCCGTCGCTTTCGGGGGCGTCCCAGGTTTCGGTGTCAGGCGCAGGCTCGCTGGTTTCCTCCGGCGAGGCTCTTTCGGCCGCCGGCGCGGTCTCGACGACGTCGGGAGCCTCCGCTTCTTGCGAAGAGCACCCGACGAGCGCCAGACCGGACAAGAGGATCGCAAGCCGCATCTTCATCATCCCTTTTTCAGGCATTCACGGCCGAGCAGCTCGGCAATCTGCACCGCATTGAGCGCCGCGCCCTTGCGCAGATTATCCGATACGCACCACAGCGTCAGACCGTTGTCGACCGTGGGATCTTCGCGCACGCGGCTGATGAAGGTGGCGCTGTCGCCGACACACTCGACCGGGGTGACGTATCCACCGTCCTCACGCTTGTCGATCAGCATGATCCCCGGTGCCTCGCGCAGGATATCCTGAGCGTGTTCGGCCGAAATCTCATTCTCGAACTCGATCGAGATCGCTTCGGAATGTCCGACGAAGACCGGGACCCGAACGCAGGTGGCGGACAGCTTGATCTTGGGGTCGAGGATCTTCTTGGTCTCGACCACCATCTTCCATTCTTCCTTGGTCGACCCATCGTCGAGGAAGACGTCGATCTGCGGGATCACGTTGAAGGCGATCTGCTTCTGGAACTTGGCCGGTTCGGGAGAATCGCCGACGAAGATCGCGCGGCTCTGCTCGAACAGTTCGTCCATCCCGGCCTTACCCGCGCCGGAGACCGACTGGTACGTGGAAACGACAACCCGCTTGATCGTAGCCACATCATGGAGCGGCTTGAGCGCGACCACCATCTGCGCGGTCGAGCAGTTCGGATTGGCGATGATGTTCTTCTTCGAATAGCCTGAAATCGCGTCCGGATTCACTTCCGGCACGATGAGTGGCACATCCGGGTCCATCCGGTAATGCGACGAATTGTCGATCACCACGCAACCCGCCTTGGCGGCCTTGGGGGCGTAGGTCTTCGACACTTCGCCGCCGGCTGCAAACAGCGCAATGTCCCAGCCGGTAAAATCGAAGTGTTCGATATTCTTGCATTTGAGCATTTTGCCCGTGTCGCCGAATTCGACCTCGGTGCCCTGCGAGCGCGAGGAAGCGATCGCGGCAATCTCGTCGCACGGAAACTCGCGCTCGGCGAGAACCTGCATCACTTCGCGTCCGACATTTCCCGTCGCGCCGACTACGGCAACTTTATAGCCCAATGTATTCTCCTGCATTCACGTTGCCTGCCGATGTAGCGGCTTGCCGGGCACTTGCAATGACACGTGCGGCTAGATCAGACCGGCGAAGTGGGCGAGCAGGACGGCGAGCGCCGCAAAGGCACCGATCGTGCCGGGCATGGTGATGAAGCGCTTACCGACATTTTCCTTCCACGCGAGCGCGTTGACCGTGCCGAATACCAGCAGGAACACGACACTCGCGCCCGAGACCAGACCGTCGAGCCCGCCGGCCAGCGCGAGCGTCAGCGCAAGCACTGCGATCGTGAGCACGGCGAAATAGGGTGAACCTTCGCCATTGATCTTGCCCATCGCCTTGGGCAGCGCATCGTCATTCGCCACTTCTCTGGCGAGGCGCGCGGAGGAGAACAGCGTGGCATTGATCGCCGACGCGGTCGAAAGCGCCGCCGCCACGGTCACGAACAGCAGCCCCGCCGTGCCCGCCGCCTGCTTGCCCGCCAAGGAGAGCGCGACTTCGCCGTTCTCGATCACTGCCTTCGTCCCCGTCAGCATCGGCACGGCAAGGCACACGAGGACGTAGATCACTGCAGCGCTCCCGATCGCGAACGGCATGACCCGGCGCATGGTGGCCTTGCGATCTTCCATGTCGTCATAGTCGTAAGCCAGCAATTCGAAGCCCTCATAGGCCATGAACACGCTCGCCGCGCCGACGACGATGCCGATCAGGCCCGGCTGCTGCGGAATCTCGAGTTTGCCCGCATCGAACTGCGAAAGGCCATAGGCAGCGAGCAGCGCGAGGATTACGAGTTTCGCACACACGATCGCGATCTCGACGCCCGCGGCCTGCCCTGCCCCGCGCAGGTTGATCGCCGTCATCGAGACGATCGCCAACGCCGCCATCGCGGGCGAGACCCAGGCCGCCCCGTTCAGCGCGTGGGCGATATAGGCGCCGAAAGTATAGGCATAAACCGCGCAGGTCAGGACATAGCCCGCCAAAAGCACCCAAGCGGAAAAGCGCGCCACCGTCGTCTGCTTGCGGTCTCTCAGGAAGGTATAGATCCCGCCCGCCTCGTCCGCCTGCACGGTCAGCGCCGCGAGCGAGTGACCGGTGGCATAGGCTACCAGTCCGCCGAGCACGAAGCTGAGCGCCGCCCAGTGCCCCGCACTCGATATCACCACGCCGAGCGTCGAGAATATTCCCCCGCCGACCATCCCGCCAACGCCGATTGCCCAGACAGCCAGCAGGCTGAGATTGCCTTTCTTTTCGCTCATCGTGCGCCCCTACTATTCCGGAGCCGTCACCCCGTTCTGCTCGAGGAAACGGAAATAGGTGTTCCACAAATGCGGCGAGATGTTCTCGCCCGCCACACGGTGGGTGTAGCCGGGGTAGAGCATCATATCGAACTGGACATTGGCCTCCTGCAGCGCCGCGATCAGTTCGGTCGCGTTTTCGAACACCACATTGTCATCGGCCATGCCGTGGACCAGCAGCAGCGGATCGACGATCTTGTCGGCCTCCAGGATCGCATTGCCGGTCGCGTAGGCTTCCGCATCGTCCTGCGGGGTGCCGAGGAAGCGCTCGGTGTAATGGGTGTCGTAGAGCTCCCACTTGGTCACCGGGGCGCCCGCAATTCCGGCGGCATAGAGGCCCGGATAGCGTTCGAGCATCAGGATCGACATGTAGCCGCCATAGGACCAGCCATAGGTCGCGATCTTGTCGGGATCGACGAAATCGAGCGTCTTGAGCCATTTCGCCCCGGTAGCCTGGTCCTCGACCTCGATCGTGCCCATCGCGCGGTAGATCTGCTTTAGGAAATCCACTCCGCGACCGGGCGTGCCGCGATTGTCGAGCGCGAACCAGATATACCCCTTGTCGACCACCGCCTGCCGCAATGCGCCGCCCCAGCCCTTGTCCACCACCTGCGAGGTCGGCCCGCCATAGTGGTAGAAGAACACCGGATAGCGTTTGCCCGGTTCGAGTTCGGGCGTGACCATCTCGTAATAGAGATCGCTGCCGTCACTGGCCTCGATCGAACCGTATTGGGCCGGACGATGGCTGGCGAGATACGGCGCATACGGGTGATCCGCATCGACGCGGTTTTCCTCGATCCAGGCCAGGCGATTGCCATCGCCATCGGCGATGTAGCTCTGGGTCGGCTGCGTATCGTTGGAACGCGAGATCAGCAGCGTCTGCCCCTTCGCATCCATGCTCGCTCCGTTGGTATAGCCGAGTTCGGTCACACGGCGGATCGAGGACGGATCGTCGATGCTCATCGTGTAGACATGCGTTTCGAGCGGATCGTCCTTGGTGCCGGTGAACCAGATGCGCCGTGCGTCCTCGTCCACGCCGACAAGGTCCTTCACTTCCCACTCGCCCTTCGTGAGCTGAACCGGGCCCTCACGGGTACGCAGATAGAGGTGCGCCCAGCCATCGCTTTCCGACCACCACAGCATGGTGCCATCCTTGAGGAAGCGGTAATTGTCGGAGAGGTTGACCCAGTAACCGTCCTGCGCCTTTTCGGTCAGGATCACTTCGCTCTCACCGCTGACGGGATCGACCGAGAGCAGTTCGAGCACATTCTGAAGCCGGTTCTGGCGCTGGACGAACAGCGAGCCACCATCGGGCGACCAGTCGACGCGCGGGATATAGATATCCTTCTCGTCACCCAGATCGACTTCGACGCGGTTTGCCCCATCCGGATCCTGGATGAACAGCCGCACATCGGCATTGTCGCTGCCAGCCACCGGATAGCGCTGTTCGAAGGTCTTGGTGCCGGTCGCACCGATCGCGGCGCGGGTGACGATCCCGACCGGCGCTTCATCGGTGCGCTGGACGGCGATGCGGCGCTCGTTCGGGCTCCACCAGAAACCGGTCAGGCGGCCCATTTCCTCCTGCGCGACGAACTCGGCTTCGCCCCAGCGGATCGTGTCGCCTTCCTTGGGCGTGACTGGCTTCGCCTTCTCGCCCACGCGCCCGACCCACAACTGCCGATCGCGTACGAAGGAAACATAGGTGCCCTTCTTGCTAAGCGTCGGGTTGAGTTCGCTTTCCTCGGTATCGGTGAGACGTGCCACCGTGCCATCGAGCCGTGCTAGGTAGAGGTCCCCGTCGAGCGGCACGAGCAGCCCCTCGCCATCGGGCGCCCACTGATAGGTGATGATGCCCTTGAGATTGCCGACCCGCGCGCGCTCGCGCTGCATCTTTTCGTCTTCGGACAATTCGCGACCCGAGCCAACCGTCTCGCTGTCGACCAGCATGGTCCAGTCGGCGGCCTCGCGGTCGAACGCCCACAGATCGTAACGATCGCGATCGTCCTCTCGATTGCGCAGCAAGGTAAGATAGCGTCCATCGGGAGAGAGCTTCACCCCGCGCGGAGCAGCGCCATCGAGGGAGGGAGAGGCGAAGACGCGTTCGAAGGTCAGTTCCGGCGCTTCGGCGGTATCAGTCATTGCGACCTCCTGCGCTGATGCGGGAATGGCGGATGCGCTCAGCATCAGGGCGGCAAGCAGATATCGCATGGTGTTTCATTCTCTCCCAAACATCCAAATCTCGTCATCGCGAGCGTAGCGATCCAGCTCGGCACAATGCCAGTTCCGGATTGCCGCGCGGCACTGCCGCTCGCAATGACGAATGTGGGGGCGAAATGCAAAAGGGGCGCTCCCTTGCCGGAAGCGCCCCTCGATTTTTGCCAGGCGGATAAGCCTTGGAAGCTTACTTCGCGTCCTTGGCCGGGCGCGTGTCGCGACGTTCGGCGATACGCGCGCTCTTGCCGGTGCGGCCGCGCAGGTAATACAGCTTCGCTCGACGCACGGCACCGCGGCGAACCACGGTGAGGCTGTCGACGTTCGGCGAGTAGAGCGGGAAAACGCGCTCGACGCCTTCGCCGAAGCTCATCTTGCGGACGGTGAAGTTCGAGCCCATGCCACGGTTCGAACGCGCGATGCACACGCCTTCGAAGTTCTGGATACGCTCGCGCTCGCCTTCCTTGACGCGCACGCCGACGCGGACGGTGTCGCCCGGACGGAATTCGGGGATATCCTTGCCGAGATGGTCGATCGCCTCGGCTTCGAGTGTCTGGATCAGGTTCATGGCCTAATCTTCCTTCGTTTCATGCCGCGCGCCAGAGGCAGACTGGTCCCGAGCGCCCGTATGACGCTCCCAAAGGTCCGGCCTGCGTAACCGTGTATCGTGTTCGCTCCTTGCCTTGCGCCAAGCAGCGATCTTCGCATGATCCCCCGATCGCAGCACTTCAGGGATCGTGCGCCCTTCCCATTCCTGAGGTCGGGTAAACTGCGGATATTCGAGGAGGCCGTTCTCGAACGATTCCTCGATACCGCTCGTCGGCGCGCCCATTACGCCGGGCAGCAGCCGAATGCAAGCGTCGAGTATCGCAATCGCCGCCGGTTCGCCGCCGGAAAGCACGATATCGCCGAGCGAGACTTCCTCGACCTCGCGCCCGTCGAATATGCGCTCGTCGAACCCTTCGAAACGTCCGCACAGCAAGGTGACACCCGGCCCAGCGGCGAGTTCGCGGATCCGCGCCTGTGATACCGGCTTACCGCGCGGGGTCATGGCGAGGACGGGGGCGTCGGGCGACAGGCTGCGCGCATGGTCGATCGCGGCGCCCAGCACATCGGCCTTCAGGACCATGCCCGCACCGCCGCCGGCCGGCGTATCGTCGACCGTGCGGTGCTTGTCGGTTGCGAAATCGCGCAATTGCACCGTATCGAGCGACCAGTCCCCGCGCTCCATCGCCCGCCCAGCCAAAGACGCGCCGAGCGGCCCGGGGAACATCTCCGGATAAAGGGTGATGACGGTGGTCGAGAAGGTCATGGGCGGATGCCAAATTCTTTCATTTCGAGAATGCGCGACGAGATACGCAGAGCACATCGATAGCCGAGCAGAACCGTGGCACTCAGCAAAATCGCAGCCACAAGAGACGGCACCGGATTATTGTCGAAAAACCTTCCGAAACCTCCCATTGCCATGAAGCCGATGAAAACGGTCAGGGGGTAGAGCAAAGCTGCGACGATGGCCGCAATCTTCGCGCTTCGGGGGCGCCCGAAAACACACCATAGAGATACGATACCAATAGGGATGAGCAATATCTGGGCGAAACTGATGATCACACTAACGATCAATGCGACAAAATGTGTCATGGTTGGTTCCAGCAAATCATAAGCTCTGGTGCCTAACCAAACGGGAGCAGAGTGGGAACCCATGCGTTATCCCGCCATGGACGACTGCATCATCGTAGGCGCAGGCCCCGCCGGACTGACGGCGGCGATCTATCTCGCGCGCTATCATCTCGACATTCGCCTGTTCGATGACGGCCAGAGCCGCGCGGCCTGGATCCCCGAGAGCCACAACCATGCTGGCTTCCCAGAGGGCATCAATGGGAAGGTACTGCTCAGACGGATGCTCGAACAGGCCGAGAAATACGGCGCGCAGCGCGAGGAAAAGCGCGTGATCCATCTCGAACGCAATGCCGACGGCTTCATCGTCGGAACCGACGACGCGACTTATCGCGCGCGCTCGGTCCTGCTGGCGACCGGGGTCGTCAACCGGCGGCCCGAGGCGATGGACGACGATTTGCACGACGAGGCACTGGCGCGCGGGTTGCTGCGTTATTGCCCGGTCTGCGACGGCTACGAAGTCACCGACAAGAAGGTGGCGGTGATCGGCACCGGGACGCATGGCTGCGCCGAAGCCGAGTTCATCCGCACCTATTCGCGCGACATCACCCTTGTCTCGCCCCTGCCGAAGCACGATTTTTCGGATAGCTGCGACCGCAAGGTGCGCGCGGCGGAAATCGCTGCGGTCGACGGACCGATCGGCAATTTTGCGATCGAAGGCGAATGCCTCGCTTTCGACACCGCCGAGGGCCGGATGAAATTCGACAGCGTCTATCCCGCGCTCGGCTCCGACATCCGCTCCGAACTCGCCGTTCAGGCCGGCGCGGAATGCAGCAAGGACGGGTGCATCGAAACCGGCGACCACCTCGAAACCAGCATCCCCGGCCTGTTCGCCGCGGGAGACGTGGTGATCGGGCTCGACCAGATTTCCCACGCGATGGGCCAAGCAGGTGTCGCCGCCACGACCATCCGCAATCACTTGGCCGAGCAGCAGCCGCTGCGACGTTAGCCTTCGACGAAGGCCGCGTTCACCACCAGGTGTTCTTCATCCCATTCGGGCACCGCCTCGTCGGTCAGCGGGACAAGGAAGGTCTTGCCTTCTTCCCGCTCGATTTCGACCAGGTCGCTTGCGCCGTAATTGAGGACATCGGCGACCGTGCCGATCGCGGCGCCGCCATCGGTCACCACCGGCAAGCCGATGAGGTCGGCATGGTAGAATTCGCCCTCGTCGAGCGCGGGCAGGCTCGATCGCGGGATGGTCAGCGTGGTGCCGCGCAAGGCCTCGGCCTCGTTGCGGTTCGACACGCCTTCGAAACGCGCAATCGCGCCGCCCTTATTGTCCGAGCGGATCTTCGAAAGGTTGAGCGCGCCGCCATTGAAAGAGGGGTGGTCGCGCAATTGCTCCCACCCCTCCCCGAAAAGTTTGAGCCGGACTTCGCCCGCCACGCCATGCGCGCCCTTGATGGCTGCGAGGGTAACGGGCTTGTCCGACACGCTGGATCAGCCTTCCGACTTCTCTTCGTCGGCAGCCGGAGCGTCTTCCGCAGCCGCTTCTTCGGCCGGAGCGTCTTCGGTCTTGGCTTCTTCTTCAGCCGGTGCTTCGGCTTCGGCCTTGGCGGCTTCTTCGGCTTCCTTGGCTTCGGCTTCCTTGGCAGCCTTTTCCTCGGCGCGTTCCTTGGCCTTTTCGCCCGGTTCGGCCTTGTTCGGGTTGTTGCGCGCTTCACGCTCCTGGATGCCGGCGGCATCGAGGAAGCGGGCGACGCGGTCGCTCGGCTGCGCGCCGACGCCGACCCAGTAGCGGGCGCGATCTTCGTTCAGCTTGACGCGGTTCTCGTCATCCTTGGCGAGCAGCGGGTTATAGGTGCCGATCTGCTCGAGATACTTGCCATCGCGCGCGCTGCGCGAATCGGCGACGACGATGCGATAGTACGGGCGCTTCTTGGCGCCACCGCGCGAAAGACGGATTGCAACTGCCATTTGATATTACCTTTCAGTCGTAAATCTTTGAATTTATTTCTTCTTGTTCATCATGTCCCGAAGCTCGGGAGGAATGTCTGCGCTGCCGCCGGGGCCACCGAGGCCGGGAAGCGAGGGAGGCGCGCCGCCTCCGCCCATACCGCCCATGCCGCCGCCGCCCATGCCGCCACCGAGCATCTTTCCGATCGCGCCGAGGCCGCCCATCTTCTTCATCTGCTTCATCACCTTGGACATTTCCTGGTGCATCTTGAGCAGCTTGTTGATGTCCTGAACCTGCGTGCCCGAACCCGCCGCGACGCGCTTCTTGCGCTTGGCGTTCATCAGGCCGGGCTTGGCGCGTTCCTTGGGCGTCATCGAACCGATGATCGCATCCATGTGCAGCAACACCTTGTCGTCCATGTTGGACGCGGCCATCGCGGCTTTGGCCTTCTTCATGCCCGGCAGCATGCCGGCGAGCATGCCGAGGCCGCCCATGTTCTGCATCTGCTTCAACTGGGTGCGCAGATCGTTGAGGTCGAACTCGCCCTTCGACATGCGCTTGGCGAGGCGTTCGGCATCTTCTGCATCGACCGTCGCCGCGGCCTTTTCAACCAGGCTGACGACGTCGCCCATGCCGAGGATCCGGCCCGCGACACGCTTCGGATGGAAAGCCTCGAGTGCGTCGAGCTTCTCACCGGTACCGGCGAACTTGATCGGCTTGCCGGTGACCGCGCGCATCGAGAGCGCTGCACCACCGCGCGCATCGCCGTCCATCCGGGTCAGCACCACGCCGGTCAGCGGGACTTCGTCGGTGAAGCTCTTGGCGACGTTGACCGCGTCCTGGCCGGTCAGCGAGTCGACCACGAGCAGCACTTCGGCCGGATCGGCGGTGCTGGCGACCGCCTTCATCTCGTCCATGAGCGCCTGATCGACATGCAGGCGACCGGCTGTGTCGAGCATCAGCACGTCGAAATTCTGCAGCTTGGCCGCTTCCATCGCGCGCCGCGCAATGTCGACCGGCTGCTGGCCCGGCACGATCGGCAGGGTCGCGATATCGACTTGCTGGCCCAGAATCGCGAGCTGTTCCTGCGCTGCGGGCCGCGCGACGTCGAGCGACGCCATCAGCGCCTTCTTGCCGTGCTTTTCACGGATGAAGCGCGCGATCTTGGCGGTGCTGGTGGTCTTACCCGAGCCCTGCAGGCCGACCATCATCACCACGGCCGGCGGCTTTACGTCGAGCTTGAGCTGATTGTCGTCGGGCGTCGGAGCGCCTTCTTCGGCTTCAGGATCGCCGCCCAGCGTGCGCACCAGCTCGTCATTGACGATCTTGATGACCTGCTGCCCGGGAGACACCGCACGCAGCACGTCCTGGCCGATGGCCCTTTCTGTAACCGCTTCGATGAAGCGCCGCACGACGGGCAGCGCAACGTCGGCTTCGAGCAGCGCGATCCGCACCTCGCGCATCGCATCGCGAACGTCCTGCTCCTTGAGCGCCCCGCGCCCCCGCAGCTTGTCGAGCGTTGCACCAAGGCGATCGGACAGGTTGTCGAACACGCTTCAGCCACTCCTTTTCGGCGGTCAAATCCGCCAAACGCGAAAAACGCCGGCGGACGAAACCTCGTCGGCCAGCGTGCGAATTCCAAAATCGAAATTCGACTTTTCTTGCGATGCCATCCGGCCAGGGCCGTCAGGCGGTAGAATGGTGGAGCCTAGCGGGATCGAACCGCTGACCTCAACACTGCCAGTGTTGCGCTCTCCCAGCTGAGCTAAGGCCCCAATCATTCAAATCGTCGCGGAGCCAGAGCCCCGCGAAGGACGCGCCATCTATGGCCGCGTCCGATCATTTGCAAGCCCTATCTGTGCAGGGCTTTCGCAAAAGCGACAATTCTTACGAGTCGTCCTCGTTATCGTCGTCGCCCTTGCCCTTGGTGACGCCGAGATCGTCGTCGCCGCCCAGGTCGACTTCGTTGTCGGGCGAATCTTCGCCGTCGTCGATGTCTTCCAGATCGTCATCGGCCAGATCCGAATCGGCTTCGCCTTCCTTCTCCTTCTTCTCTTCTTCGAAGGGGATAGGCTGCTTGGGCTTCAGGACGGGCTCGGGCTCCCACTCGTTCCCGCATTCAATGCAGGTGACGGGATGCTCTTCGCCCAGATCGTAAAAGCGGGTGCCGCATTTCGGGCAAGTCCGCTTGCTGCCCCATTCCGGTTTGGCCATCGTATTCCTCAAACGCTTGCCCCGCGAAAATCGCGGGAGAAATTTCGTAGATGCAGGTGGCGTCGGGGCGGCGTGGAATCAAGCCCCTTCGCATTGGCGGCGCGCCTTGCCATAGGCCACGGGCGCTGTCAAAGCGCAGCTTTCCATGAGCACCGATCAAACCACCTTTCCGCCAGGCGGCCCTCTGCGCGGCACCATTACCGTGCCGGGCGACAAGTCGATCAGCCATCGCGCCCTGATGCTGGGCGCCAGCGCCATCGGCGAAACCCGCATTTCGGGCCTGCTCGAGGGCGAAGACGTGATCGCGACCGCCGCCGCGCTTTCTGCCATGGGCGCGAATATCGCGCGCGATGGCGAGGACTGGATCGTCCACGGCCTCGGCACCGGTGGCCTTATGCAGCCGACCGCGCCTCTCGACATGGGCAATAGCGGCACCAGCACGCGGTTGTTCGCGGGGCTGCTCGCCAGCCAGCCCATCTCGGTTACCCTGACCGGCGACGCCAGCCTCTCGCGACGCCCGATGGGGCGCGTCATCGCACCGCTCTCGCAGATGGGTGCCGCATTCAAGTCGCGCGATGGCTGCCTGCCGATGACCATCACCGGTGCAGCACAGGCAATCCCGATCACCTATCGCCTGCCGGTTGCAAGCGCGCAGGTGAAAAGCGCGGTGCTGCTCGCGGCGCTCAACACCGCCGGCACCACCACAGTGATCGAGCCCGAGGCTACGCGCGATCATTCCGAACGCATGCTGCGCGCCTTCGGGGCGAGGATCGATATCGGCGAGGAGGACGGCGCGAACGTGATCCGCCTCAATGGCGAAGCCGACCTGCGCGCCCAGCCCATCACCGTTCCGGGCGATCCCTCTTCCGCCGCCTTCTTCATTACCGCCGCCCTGCTGGTCGAAGACAGCGACCTGACCATCCGCAATGTCGGCATGAACCCCACCCGCGCCGGATTGGTCGACGTGCTGCGCGACATGGGCGGCGCGATCGAGTCGGTCGACGCCCGCGAAGTCGGCGGAGAGCCGGTGGCGGATCTGCGCGTTCGCCATTCGGACCTCACCGGCGTCGATGTCGATCCGGCCATCGCCGCTTCGATGATCGACGAATTTCCGGTCCTGTTCGTGGCCGCCTCCCTTGCCCACGGTACAACGCGCACCAGCGGCCTTGCCGAATTGCGGGTCAAGGAAAGCGACCGCCTTTCGGCCATGGCCACCGCCCTCACCGCGATCGGCGCGCGGGTGGAAGAGCGTGAAGACGGGCTCACGGTGCACGGCAGCGGCGGTGAACCGCTGAACGGCGGCGGCCCGATCGCCACCCAACTCGATCACCGGATCGCGATGAGCATGGCTGTCGCGGGGCTGGCGAGCCGCGAGGGGGTGACGATCGACGACGCTTCGCCTATCGGCACCAGCTTCCCCGCTTTCATCGACACGCTGGAGCGCACTCGCGCATGATTCCCATTTCGCCCAAAATCGCCGATTTGATAGGTTTTGCCGGCAGTTTCTGCATCGTCGCCGCGTTCGTTTACGCGAATCGCGCGCAGCAGATGGACAAGCTTGTCTACAACCTCGTGAACCTGCTCGGCGCTGCGCTGCTGACGGTTTCGCTGCTGGTCAATTACAACCTGCCCACGCTGGTGCTCGAGATCGTGTGGATGAGCATCGCGCTGTACGGCATCGCCATTGCGTTGCGCGAACGCAGGCAAACGCCATGACCATTCGCAGTTTCCCGCTGATCGCCGCTTTTGCGGCATTCGCGAGCCTGACCGCCGCAACCCCGCTGGCCGCGCAGGACGTCGCCCTGCCGGAAGCACCGGCGGCATGGGCCAAGGCCGATCGCGAACTGATGGTCCCCGTCGAAGGCGGCAACATCTGGGTGCGCGTCAATGGCGATCTCGATGCCGAACACCCGCCGGTGATGTTCATCCATGGCGGTCCGGGCGGCACGCATCTCGGCTTCGGCGCGCTCACCACGCTGGCGGACGAGCGCGCGGTGATCCTCTACGATCAGCTCGACAGCGGAAAGTCCGATCGGCCCGAAGACCCGGCCAATTGGCGCGTCGAACGCTTCGTTTCCGAACTCGAGGCGATCCGCGAAGCGCTGGGTATCGAGCGCTGGCACGTCGCCGGCCATAGCTGGGGCTCGGCCTTGGCGCTCGAATACGCGGCGGCCCATCCCGAACACACCGAAAGCGCGGTGCTGGGCGGGACATTCATCTCGACCCCGCACTGGATCCTGGGCACCAACCTGCTGATCCGCGACCTGCCCGACGCGGTGCAGGACGACATCATCGCCTGCGAGAGCAAGACGCCGCCCGCCGCCGATATCTGCGGCCCGGCGACCGAAGCCTTTTACCGCGCCTATAACGGCCGGCCCGACCGCCCCGCCCCCTCTCCCGAAGCGCTGGCCTATCGCCAGCTTTACAAGGGACAGGGTTTCAACGGCACGCTCTACAACGCGATGTGGGGGCCGAGCGAGTTTTCCGCGCGCGGCACGCTGGTCGGATACGATGCCACGCCGCTGCTGTCGCGGATTGACGGCGCGCGCACCCTTTTCATGATCGGCCAGTATGACGAGGCGCGGCTCGACACCGTGCAGGATTTCGTCACGCTGACCCCTGGCGCCGAACTGGCCGTCATCCCCGGCGGATCGCATTCCTTCATCGGAGAGCGGCCCGCCATCACCGAAGCCATCCTGCGCAGCTGGATGTCGCGGATCGATGCACGCGGAGATAGCAAATGATCATTGCGGTCGATGGACCCACCGCCAGCGGCAAGGGCACGATTGCCCGCGCGCTGGCCGAAGAATTCGGACTGCCCCACCTCGATACCGGCCTGCTCTATCGCGCGGTCGGCCGTCAGGCGGTGATTTCGGATTTCAACCCCGACGACCCCGTCGAGGCGCTGTGTGCCTGCGGCTTCCCCGACGAACTGCTCAACGATCCGGAATTGCGGACCGAAGAGACCGGCGGGCTGGCGAGCCGCGTCTCGGTCCATCCGGGCGTGCGCGAGGCACTCTATGAGCGCCAGCGGAGCTTCGCGCTTCAGGAAGGCGGCGCGGTGCTCGACGGACGCGACATTGGCACCGTGATCATTCCCGAGGAAGCCGACGCCAAGCTCTTTGTCACCGCCAGCGCCGCCGCGCGTGCCTCGCGCCGTTTCCGCGAGATGCAATCGAACGGCGTCGAGACCACGCTCGAAGAGATCACCGCCCAGATCGAAGCGCGCGACAAGCGCGACGAGGAGCGCGAAGACTCCCCGCTGAAGCCGGCCGAAGATGCCTATGTCCTCGACACCACGCTGATGAAGAAGGAAGAGGCGATCTCCGCCGCGATCCGCGCGGTCAAGCGCATGGTCGAGGACGGCGCGGCCTGACCCGCGTTCAAGCGAATATGCTTGCCTTCCGCCCCGTTTTCGCCTAGGCGCGCGCCCGTCCGACGGTGCGGAACCGTTCGGCGGCAGGCTATCCCAAAGCACGGCCGGGTTTGACTGAAGGGCGCGAGCGCCCTCCCCCGCGCATTGTGGAACCTGCCGGCGAATACCGCGCCAACGGGCTCTCGCGACGGCATTCGGCCCCGCGGGACGTTCGGCCTCCAAAGTCCCCGGGCTTTCCCGGCGGCCGGAAAATCAGTCACTAGGAATTCCACCCATGGCAACCAGTGCCAACCCCTCGCGCGACGATTTCGAAGCGCTTCTCAACGAACAGCTCGGCGATGAAATCGACGGCGGTTTCGAAGGTCGTGTCGTAAAGGGTACCGTAACCGGTATCGAAAACGACAAGGCGATCATCGATGTCGGCCTCAAGAGCGAAGGCCGCGTCGATCTCAAAGAATTCATGCGCGGCGAAGACGAGCACGGGCTCGAAGTCGGCAGCGAAGTCGAAGTCTATGTCGACCGCGTCGAGAACGCCGACGGCGAAGCCATGCTCAGCCGCGATCGCGCCCGCCGCGAAGCTGCCTGGGACAAGCTCGAAAATGAATTCGGCGAAGGCAAGCGCGTCGAAGGCCGCATCTTCGGCCGGGTCAAGGGCGGCTTCACCGTCGATCTCGACGGCGCCGTGGCCTTCCTCCCCGGTTCGCAGGTCGATATCCGTCCGGTGCGCGATGTCGCCCCGCTGATGGAAACCCCGCAGCCGTTCCAGATCCTCAAGATGGACCGTCGTCGCGGCAACATCGTCGTTTCGCGTCGCGCCGTGCTCGAAGAAACGCGCGCTGAACAGCGCAGCGAACTGATCGACCAGCTGGCCGAGGGCCAGGTGATCGACGGCGTGGTCAAGAACATCACCGATTACGGTGCGTTCGTCGACCTCGGCGGCATCGACGGCCTGCTCCACGTCACCGACATGAGCTACAAGCGCGTCAACCACCCGAGCGAAGTGGTCGAAATCGGCCAGACCGTGACGGTGCAGATCGTCCGCATCAATGCCGATACGCAGCGTATCTCGCTCGGCATGAAGCAGCTTGAAAGCGATCCGTGGGATGGCGTTTCGGCCAAGTACCCGGTCGGTGCCAAGCTGACGGGCCAGGTCACGAACATCACCGAATACGGTGCGTTCGTCGAACTGGAGCCGGGCATCGAAGGCCTGGTCCACGTTTCGGAAATGAGCTGGACCAAGAAGAACGTCCACCCGGGCAAGATCGTCTCGACCTCGCAGGAAGTCGAAGTCATGGTGCTCGAGGTCGACAGCGAGAAGCGTCGCATCTCGCTCGGTCTCAAGCAGGCCCAGCGCAATCCGTGGGAAGAGTTCGCCGAAGCCCACCCGATCGGCTCGAAGGTCGAAGGCGAAGTCAAGAACGCTACCGAATTCGGTCTCTTCGTCGGCCTTCCGGGCGACGTCGACGGCATGGTCCACATGTCGGACATCGCCTGGGGCATCTCGGGCGAAGACGCGCTGGCGCTGCACCGCAAGGGTGAAGAAGTCGAAGCCGTCGTCCTCGACGTCGATGTCGACAAGGAACGCATCAGCCTCGGCATGAAGCAGCTCGAAAAGGGTGCGCCGAGCGAAGCCGGTGCCTCCGACAGCCTGCGTCGCAACCAGATCGTCACCGTGACCGTGCTCGAAGTCCGCGATGGCGGCCTCGAAGTGCAGGTCGGCGACGACGGCGCGACCGGCTTCATCAAGCGCTCGGATCTGGGCCGCGACCGTGACGAACAGCGTCCCGATCGCTTCCAGACCGGCCAGAAGGTCGACGCGATGGTCACCGGCTTCGATCGTTCGAAGAAGCCGAACTTCTCGATCAAGGCTTACCAGATCGCCGAAGAGAAGCAGGCCGTCGAACAGTTCGGTTCGGCCGATTCGGGTGCCTCGCTCGGCGACATCCTCGGCGAAGCGCTGAAGAAGAAGGAAGACTAAGCTCTTCCACGCCGCATCAGCGGTTACAGAAAGGCCCGCCCTCCCCATCGGAGCGGCGGGCCTTTTCTATGGCGGCGCGAATGCCTACCTTCTCTCCCATGCTAGAAATCCACCAGTTCCCCTGCCTGTCCGACAATTATGGCTTCCTCGTGCACGATCCCGACAGCGGTGAAACCGCGGCGATCGATACGCCTGACGGGGCCGAATATCTGAAACAGGCCGAAGCCAGGGGCTGGCGGATCACGCAGATCTGCAACACCCACTGGCATCCCGATCATGCCGGCGGAAACAAGGCCATTGTCGAGGCAACGGGAGCGACGGTGATCGCACCGCAGGAAGTCTCCAAACTCTCCCCCATCGATCGCGTGGTGGCCGATGGCGACACGGTGTCGCTGGGTGCGCACACGGCCCGGGTGATCGACGTTCCGGGTCATACCAAAGGGCATATCGCCTACCACCTCGCGGACGACGACCTCGCCTTCGTCGGCGACGCGCTGTTCGCGCTGGGTTGCGGGCGGATGTTCGAAGGTGAGCCGAAGCAGTTCTGGGACAGCCTCTCGCGGCTCAAGTCGTTGCCTAGTGACACCACGATCTACTGCGCGCACGAATACACGCAGGCGAACGCAGCCTTCGCCCTGCACGCCGATCCTGGCAACGATGCGCTGATCGCTTATGGCAAGGAGATCGACGCCAAGCGCGAGGCAGGTGAACCGACCGTGCCCTTCCCGCTGGCGCGCGAACTCGAGACCAACCCCTTCCTGCGCGCCGACGATGACGAGATGCAGGCACGCTGGGGCGGCGACGCCCCGCACGAAACATTCGCCGCGTTACGGGCTGCCAAGGACGCATTCTGAGATGACGATCCGCGGCTTTCACGCGCATACCTATTTCAACGGTGACGAGCTGCCCGATGCGCAGCGTTTCGCCGAGCAGGCAAAGGAACGCTTCGGCTGCCCGGTCGGCCACTTCCACACCGCACCGGTCGGACCGCACCCGCGCGGATCGTGCCAGCTATCGCTTCGTCCAGCCCAGTTTGCCGATTTCACGGTGTGGGCCTGCGAAGCGCGCAACGGGCTGACGATCTTCGCCCACGGGCTGAGCGGTGACGACCTGGCCGATCATACCCGCCATGTCATCTGGTTCGGCGCTTCCGAACCGCTGGATCTTTCGATCTTCGGCTGAACGCAGACGCCAAAAATAAAGCGCGCCCCACCCTCTTTTCGGGATGGAGCGCGCTTCCTCTCCGAACCGGATAAATTAGATGTCGGCGATAACCTTGTCGGCCAGCGCGCGATCGGCATCGGCATCGAGCTTGGCGTTGATCAGCGAGCGGCTCGCATCAGTCGCCGCGGTGACCGCGCGGTTGCGCACGTCGTTGAGCGCTTCGCGTTCGGCCGCGGCGATGCGATCCTCTGCCATGCGCTTGCGACGCTCGACAATCGCCTTGCTATCGGCTTCGGCCTTTTCGACCAGGCCTTCGGCTTCGGTCTTCGCGCTTTCGATCATGGCTTCTGCGTCTTTTTCCGCATTGGCGATCTTGGCGGCGTATTCTTCACGCAGCGCCTCAGCTTCGGCACGCAGTTCCTTGGCCTCGTCCAGCTGCTCGCGAATGTCGGCGATCTTCTTGTCGAGTCCGCCAGTGATCGTCTTGTGCACCTTGGCGCCGAAGATCGCGAACAGCAGCAGGACGAGCATCGCGACCGACACCCACTGGAAGGGCTGAAGCCCCCACAACGTGGGTTCGGCATGCGCGCCGCCATGGCCGTCGGCCTCTTCGACGTAGGCCTGGGCGCTTTCGGTTTCGAGCGTGGCGGGAGGGTTAGCCATGAGCCATGGTCTCCTTGACGGCCTTGCTTGCGGTCGGCTTGGTCACCTTGATGCCGGCAACGCGCTGGACGATGTCCTGCGCCGCTTCGGCGGCAACCGCTTCGATTTCGGTCATGGCAGCATTGCGCGCTTCGCCGATGCGGACTTCCGCTTCGTCGAGCTTGGCATCGAGCCGCTTCTGCGCGGCCGCGATTTTCTTGTCGGACTTGGCCGCAGCCTCGTCCTTCGCCTGGGCGACGATGGCACGAGCCCGTTCGCGGTTTTCGTTCTCGCGAACACGCCACGCTTCTTCCTGTTCGTCGGCCGCATCGCGCGCGGCCTTGGCCGCGGCAAGATCGTCGGCAATCTTGCCGTCGCGCTTTTCGACCGTGTCCATGACCTTCGGTACCATCCCCATCCCGATGACGAAGAAGGTGATTCCGAAGAAGATCGCGAGCCAGAAGAACTGGCTGGACCAGGTCTCGGCTAGCTGGGCTATCTGGGGCATCGGGTTTCTCGGTTCTCGAAAGTAGGGCTGGCGAAAGTCACGCCGGCGAACATCGGTTCAGGCGAAAGGCAATTTGGGGACGGGCCGGAGACTTGCCCCGGCCCGTACCAATATTCGTCAGGCGACGAAGATCAGGATCATCGACACGACGAAGGCCAGGAGGCCCAGAAGTTCCGCCGCGGCGAAGCCGATGAACAGGCGGCCCTGCTGGCCGTCGGCAGCACCCGGATTGCGCAGCGCGCTTTCGAGGAACGAACCGAACACATTACCCACGCCGATGGCGGCCATACCGGCGCCGATCGCAGCAAGACCCGCACCGATGAGCTTGGCAGCTTCCATATCCATAATGAACTCCTTTGGTATTCCGTTAGATTGAGACGACTTAGTGAAGGTTCTCGGCGTCGTTGATGTACAGCGACGTCAGAAGAGCGAAAACGTAGGCCTGGATGCCGGCCACCAGCAGTTCGAGCGCGCAGATGCCGATCATCAGCAGGAAGCTCGGCAGACCGACAAGGAAGCCGAAGCCGATGCCGGCATTGGTGCCGTCGATCACGAAGCTCGACAGAACTTCCAGCAGCACGTGTCCGGCCATCATGGCGACGAACAGTCGCAGGCCAAGACTGAACGGGCGCACCATGAACGAGATGAACTCGATCGGCGCAATCACCGGGATCATCGGCAGCGGCGTGCCGTGCGGCACGAACAGCGAGAAGAAGTGGAGGCCATGCTTCCAGAAGCCGACGATCAGCACGATCGAGAAGCTCAGGATGGCGAGAATGCCCGTCACCGTGAAATGGCTGGTAAAGGTGAACGGGTGGATCCCGGCGACGCCCAGCGGCAGCAGGCCGAGGATGTTCGCGAACAGGATGAACATGAACAGGCTGAAGACGTAAGGAACGTATTTGCGCCCCGCCTGGCCGATATTGGCTTCGAGCATGTTGTCGATGAAGCCGGTGAAGCTTTCCACCATCATCTGCCATCGCCCGGGCACGAGCTCGCGCTTCATCCCGCCCAGCACGAACAGGAAGAGCACCACCGTGGTGATGAGCATCCACATCGCGGAATTGGTGAAAGCGATGTTGTAACCGGCGATGTCCAGGTTCTCCGTGCCGAACAACGGCTCGATGGAGAACTGGTGCATCGGGTCGACTTTGCCTTCTTCGGCTGCCACGTCCGTTAACCCTTGTAATCTCTATGCAAAGCGCCCCGAAACCCGTGAAGGGTCATTCATCGGGGCGCACACTTGCCGCGCGGATGATGTTCCTGAAGGCGACCACTATTCCGAGGAACAGGCCGACCAGCAGGGCCCAGGGATTGGTGTTCGTGAAATAGCCTACGGCCCACCCGATCACCGCTCCACCGAGAATCCCTCCAAGGAGATCCGCGAGCACCCGGTTGCCGCTGCGATAATTCGCGTCGGCGCCCGAGGATTGCTTGCGGTTGCGCAATTCTTCGCGGCTCTCGGCGGCTCTAAGCCGCGCTTCGAGCGCGTCGACTCGCGCATCCTCCTCAAGGTGTTCCCGTGCGGGCTTGTCGTCGCTCATGCCTGTGTCTCCGGTTGGATTGACGGCACGGGCCAAGACTTGCCCGCCGAGGGCGCCGCCCCCTTAGAAGGGGGGCAAAAACAAGTCAACCGAAGCAGGCTCCTATCGCGGCAGCTTTTCCGCCCTGCTTTTTCAGTCCGTTCAGTTCTTCGGGCACTGCGGCAGCAGCACCGGACGGTCCTGGGTGCGGGTTTGCCAGCTGCCATCGGGCGCCTGGTACTTTTCTCCAGGCGACGTGCGCAGGATCAGCTTGCACCCGGCGGCGATCGCATATTCGTTGATCGTTGCCTGTTCGGCGCGAGCGCGCTGGGTATAAACCGCACGGCGGCGCATATTGATATCGGCGACGATCCGCTCGAGTTCCGGCGTCGACTGGCCGACGATGCCGAGATAGCCATCGACCTTCTCGCCGACCTTGCCCGAAGCACGCGCGGCTTCGTAAGCCGGATCGCGGTCCTGCATCGCCTGCGCGGTGCCGCCTATCGCCATCATCGAACCGATGGCTGCGGCGGTAATCAGTGTCTTGCGAATCATGTCTTCGCTCCTTCGTTCTCGTTCGGCCGGGGGCCCGGCTCAGAATATATCGGCATTCTCGTCGATCGCGTCTTCGGCATCGGCGGCAAGGCGATAGATCACTTCCTGCCGGATGTTGATATTGAGTTCGATCACGATCGGTTCGGTAGGCGTATCGACCGAGATGCACCCGCCCAGCCCTGCCGCGATCGCAGACAAGCCCAACAGAGCAACGTATTTCGACGAAATCATGGCTTATCCTCGCTTTCGGAAGGCTGAATATCCTCGGGGTCGACCTCGGCC